>NZ_JAWKMX010000007.1:0-87625 GCF_041392005.1 Flavobacterium sp. | reverse complement strand
TGGTAAAAAAGTTTACACAATAGTTCCTGAAGATGAAGAAATAACCATTTCTAAATTTGATGAAAACGATAAAGATGCTATTACACCTAATAGAATGTTAACTTTTTTTAACTCTGGTTTTAAATACAGTTGGGATATTTTACAAAACGTAAAAGGACGCAAAATTCAGTATGTAAAATTAATACCGATTAGTTCTAAAGACCAACGAAAAGAAATACTAATTGGTATAGACCAACAAACAAAAAACATTTACAACCTAATAGAAGTTGGAAAAAATGGCACAAAAACAACTTTAACTGTTAATTCTTTTAAAACAAACCAGCCATTATCAAAAAATCATTTTACCTTTACCGAATCAAAATATAAAGACTATTACATTAATAGGTTGGATTAAAATAGTTGGGTGAAAATTTTAGATAAATACATCATTAAACAATATATGATTACATTTATTTCGGTATTTGTAATCTTATTTTTTATATTCATTTTACAAGGTATTTGGCTGTTTATTGCCGATTTAGCCGGTAAAGATTTAGACACTTTTACCATAATAAAATTTTTATCGTTTTATGCACCCACTGTAGTTCCTTTGGTTTTACCACTATCGGTTTTATTAGCAGGAATTATGACTTTTGGTAGTTTTGCCGAAAATTATGAATTTGCCGCTATGAAATCGTCTGGAATTTCGCTACAGCGCGCTATGAAAATGCTATCGTTTGCCATTTTGCTATTAAGTTTTATTACATTTTTCTTTGCCAACAACGTAATTCCAGAATCGCAATATCGCTTTTTAAATTTGCGCAAAGAAATTTTACAGCTAAAACCCGCAATGGCAATAGCAAAAGGACAATTTAATACAATTGGTAATATTAATATTAAAGTAGAAGATAAATCTGGCGATAACGGTCAATTTTTAACCAATGTTACCATGCACATCAAAAACCAAAAAACAGGTGCTGGTGCAAATACCGTTATAAAAGCAAAAAAAGGGATTTTAAAAGGCGATGTGCAACCAAATGTGCTTCAATTAGAACTATTAGATGGAAATTATTATGAAAATATAATTCCAAAAAATTATAACGAAGGTAAAAAGTTACCTTTTGCTAAAAGTAGTTTTCAAAAGTATATTGTAAATATCGATTTGGCGAAACTAAACCAAAACGATAAAAAAGACGATGGCAATATTACTACAGAAAAAATGCTAAATATTAGCCAATTAAATTACGCCTTAGATTCGCTTCAAAACAACTTTTCTAAAGATGTAGTATCCTATAGTGAAAATGCCGTAATACGTTATGTAAGCGCAGCACAGCGCAGTCCTAAAAAAACTCAACTTCTACTAAGTGAAGATGAAACTTCTGATACTAAAAATACTGAAAAAACTACTACCAAAACAACCGCAATACAATCGAACACTATACTCGATTATGCTACAACTACTAGCGAAAAAAAGCAAATTTTAGAACTAGCCAAAAACAACGTTACTAGCACAATTTCGTCTATAACAATGGCAAGATCCAATTTAGAAAATAAAAAGAAAAACATTAATGCCCATTGGATCGTTTATCATGAAAAGTTTATGGTTGCCTATTCTTGTTTGTTAATGTTTTTTATTGGCGCACCACTTGGCGCTATTATTAGAAAAGGTGGTTTAGGCTTACCAATGGTTTTTGCTATTATTATTTTTATTGCTTATCACTTTTTAAACTTATTTGGAAAAAAATTAGCTCAAGAAGATGCTTTAGACCCTGCTCTAGGTGTTTGGCTCTCATCGTTAACATTAACCCCTTTAGCTATATTTTTAACCTACAGAGCTACTAATGATATAGGAGTTATGCTTAACTTTGATTGGATTACAGAACCTTTTAAAAAACTATTTTATAAAATAACCAACACAAAACAAACCACTACATAAATGTCAACCAACATACAACTCAACACTATAGAAGAAGCCATTGAAGATATTCGTCAAGGAAAAGTTATTATTGTAGTAGATGACGAAAACCGTGAAAATGAAGGCGATTTTTTAGCTGCTGCCGAAAAAGTAACCCCCGAAATGATTAATTTTATGGCAACACACGGTCGTGGTTTAATTTGTGCTCCGCTTACCGAAAGCCGATGCAAACAACTCGATTTACACACTATGGTTCGCAACAATACCGATCATATGGAAACTGCTTTTACTGTTTCTGTAGATTTAAAAGGCAATGGTGTTACCACTGGTATTTCTGCTGCCGATAGAGCCAAAACCATAACTGCACTACTCGACCCAAACACTAAACCTTACGATTTAGCTCGTCCTGGGCATATTTTTCCTTTAATTGCTAAACAAGGTGGCGTTTTACGTCGCACAGGTCATACCGAAGCCGCTATCGATTTTGCTCGTTTAGCAGGTTTTAAACCTGCTGGCGTTATTGTAGAAATCATGAACGAAGATGGCACTATGGCACGCTTGCCTCAACTGGTTAAAGTGGCAAAAAAATTCGATTTAAAATTGGTTTCTATCGAAGATTTAGTTGCTTATAGAATGCAACACGACAGTCTAATAGAACGAAAAGAAGATTTTACTATACAAACCCGATTTGGTAATTTTAGACTACGTGCTTATCTTCAAACTACAAACAAACAAGTTCATATTGCGCTAACAAAAGGAACGTGGAGTGCTGGCGAAAAAATTTTAACCCGAATTAACTCTACACAAGTTAATAACGATATTTTAGGAACATTAACCAACAATGTTGACCAAAAGTTAGACGATATGTTTAAACGCATTAACGAAGAAGAAAAAGGCGCTGTTATCTTTATTAATCAAGAAATTCGTTCGTTAGAATTATTATCGCGTTTAACCGAATTAAAACAGTTACAAGAACAAGGCGAACTTAAAGCTCCAAAAATTAAAATGGATGCCAAAGATTTCGGCATTGGAGCTCAAATATTACACGATTTAGATATTTCTAAACTCCGATTACTTTCTAACAGTACAGCAAACACAAAACGAGTTGGAATGATTGGTTATGGATTAGAAATTGTAGAATATGTAAACTACTAGCCAAAAAACCACAATTTAATAGCTAAAGCCATTATTGTAACGATTAAAAAATAGCGTATAATTTTATCGTTCTTTTTTACACTCCACCTACTACCAACCCATGCACCAGTGGCGTTTCCTATTGTAAGAATAAAAGCTAATACATAATTAATTTTATCGTTTAACGCAAAAATAATAACTGCTGCAATGGTATAAATTGCTACCACATATACTTTTGTTACATTCGATTGCAATAATGAAAGTTTATTTAAACGTGGCAAAATAACTAACATTAAAAAACCTATTCCAGCATTTATAAAACCACCATAAATTCCTAAAAAGAAAAAAACAACAATTGCTATATACAAATATTTACCAGTAGTACGTGCTGCTAAATTTAGATAATTTTGCTTGGTATTAAAAAGGATTGCTAGCAGAACCCCTATCATAATCAAGGCTAAAATACGATTAAATAAAACGCCATCAATATTTAAAGCTAAATTAGCTCCAATAATTGCCCCCATAAAAGCAGCAATGCCTAGATATAAACTAAACGGGTAAGTAGAAACTCCTTTACTTTTAAAACCTTTTACAGCTGTAAAGGTTTGAATTAAAATTGCAATTCTATTCGTTCCATTTGCTAATGGAGCAGGAAGTCCTAAAAATAATAAAGCTGGTAGTGTTAATAAAGTTCCTCCTCCTGCTACCGTATTTAAAAAACCAGCCACAAAACCAATAGGAATAAGTAGTAAATATTGTAATTCAAAATCCATTCTTATAATTTACCGCGCAAATATATTAAATAAAATAGGTAAACGAAGCACCTATAAATTATTTTCGCCATTCTATTATTTTTGAAAATCAAACACTTATAACAATGTTTTGAAAAAAAAATAATTTTTTTGTCAATTTCCTTTTTTAGAAAAAAAAAGGTTTCTATATTTGCACTCGCAACGCAGAAATGTGTACTTTTATTGGAGAAATGGCAGAGTGGTCGAATGCGGCAGTCTTGAAAACTGTTGACTGTAACAGGTCCGGGGGTTCGAATCCCTCTTTCTCCGCGGAATTAAAACCCTATCAATTGATTATCAATTAGTTAGGGTTTTTTATTTATATTTTATTCCTACTTTTAAATTAAAATCTAATCTAAAATTTCTAAATTTTAGACTTAAATTTAATAAACTAGTTTAAAAATTTACCCATCTTACAATTTAGTTGTTTTTATTAATATTGATTAATAAAAATGCTATCTGACAAACAATTTTACGATAAAAAAGAAGATACTTTATCAAAATAGCAAAAAAATGTATTGTGATTATAATCATAAAATAAAAATTAAGTATACCATAATTTTGCCTATAAATTACAAACCATGACAATAAATAAAACAACAACAATAGGCGAAATAGTTGCGCAAAACTATAAAACAGCTAGTGTATTTTCTAAATTAGGAATAGATTTTTGCTGTAAAGGCAACCGAACCATTAGTGAAGTATGCGAGAACAAAAATATAAAAGAAGATTATTTATTAAATTTAATTGTAAATGGTAGCACAACTTCAGAAAATAATGATTATAACTCGTGGACAATAGATATATTAACAGATTATATCGAAAAAACACATCATCGTTATGTTGAAGAAAAATCAGCTATAATTCTAACGTTTTTAAATAAATTAACAAAAGTTCATGGCGAAAAACATCCTGAGCTTTTTGAAATTAACACCTTATTTAAAACAAGTGTAGCCGAGTTAACGCAACACATGAAAAAAGAAGAACTATTATTATTTCCCTTTATTAAAAAAATGATTCACGCTTCTTCAACTAACACTCTTATAAACAAAGTAGCTTTTGGAAATATAGAGAACCCCATTAACATGATGAAACACGAACATGAAAATGAAGGCGAAAGATTCGAAAAAATTTCTACATTAAGTAATACTTACACGCCTCCAGCAGATGCTTGCAACACTTATAAAGTTACATTTCAAATGCTTAACGAGTTTCAAGAAGACTTACACAAACATATTCATCTTGAAAACAATATTTTGTTTCCAAAAGCTATACAATTATACCAACATATTTTTTAGTTAATTGGGTTTTTATTTAATTCTAAGGTCTGCTCTAACCAGCAGACTTTTTTATTTTATTGTCAAATAAAAAATTTTACCTGTAAAAAAAATACTATATTTGATAAAAATTAATGCTTAAAAAAATGACTAAGAAAATATGTTTTTTTGTTCTTGTTGCTTTAGCTACAAGTTGTTCAACATCTAAAAATACAACTAAAAAAGCTACTGTAAACCAATATTTACAAGCCATTTCAACAAACGATTTAAAAACAAATCTTTACGTTATTGCTTCCGATGAAAACCAAGGTAGAGACACAGGCTCTGAAGGACAAAAAAGAGCTGGGAATTATCTAATTTCTCAATACGAAAAAAATGGAATTAGTTATCCACCTGCAGCTGATGGTTGGTATCAAAAAGTACCATCAGCGTTTATGGCAAAAGGATTTGCTCCTAAACTTCCTGATTCCGAAAATATTTGGGCTTATATAGAAGGGACAGACAAAAAAGACGAAGTAGTTGTAATATCGGCTCATTACGACCATGTAGGAATGAAGAATGGCGAAATTTATAACGGAGCCGATGACGACGGTTCTGGTACAGTAGCTGTGCTAGAAATTGCAAAAGCATTTAATAAAGCGGTAAAAGATGGATATAGACCAAAACGTTCTATTTTGTTTTTACACGTTACTGGCGAAGAACACGGTTTACACGGTTCGCGCTATTATTCTGAAAATCCACTTTATCCATTAGAAAAAACTGTTGCAGATATTAATATTGATATGATTGGACGACGCGATAAATCACATAGCGAGTCTAACAATTATGTATATGTAATTGGTTCCGATAGATTGAGTAGCGAATTGCATCAAATAAACGAAGAAATGAATGCAAAATATACCCAATTAAACCTAGATTATAAATACAACGATCGTAACGATCCTGAACGTATTTATTACCGTTCTGACCATTACAATTTTGCAAAACACGGTGTTCCTGCTATATTCTTTTTTAACGGTACACATGAAGATTATCACTTACCTACAGATACACCTGATAAAATTGAATACGATGCCTTAACAAAACGAACACAATTGGCTTTTGCTTTAGCGTGGGAATTAGCTAATAGAGCCGAAAAAATTAAGGTTGATAGAGATGGAAAGTAATTAAAAAACACAAATTATAAATAAAAAATCCGAGCCATATAACTCGGATTTTTTATTTAACATCTTAAAATGAACTTTCAATTAAAAAACAAACATTGGCTTATCTGCCATAAAATCGTTTACTTCTTCGGCAACTTGCTCTAATATCGCTTCATCTTGATAATTAGTGATTACTTTATCCATAAAGGCAACTATAGTTTCCATATCCGCTTCAACTAATCCACGTGTAGTAATAGCTGGTGTTCCTACCCTTATTCCCGAAGTTACAAATGGAGATTTATCATCAAACGGTACCATATTTTTATTAACGGTAATTTCGGCTTTTACCAAAGCATTTTCAGCTTCTTTACCTGTAATGTTCTTATTGCGTAAATCAATTAACATCATATGATTATCGGTTCCTTCCGAAATTATATTATATCCTCTTGCAACAAAAGCGGCTGCCATAGCTTTTGCATTTTTTTGAACTTGTAACGTATAACGAAAAAACGCATCGGTTAGTGCCTCGCCAAAAGCAACTGCTTTAGCTGCAATTATGTGCATTAGTGGTCCGCCTTGATTTCCTGGAAAAACCGCCATATCAAGTACGTGACTCATCATTCTAATATCGCCTTTTGGCGTTTTTAAACCCCAAGGGTTTTCAAAATCTTTCCCCATTAAAATCATGCCTCCACGAGGCCCACGAAGTGTTTTATGTGTTGTTGTTGTTACAATATGGCAATGCGGTATAGGATCACTTAACAAGCCTTTTGCTATTAAACCCGCAGGATGTGAAATATCGGCTAACAATAAGGCTCCAACACTATCTGCAATCGCTCTAAATCGCTTAAAATCCATATCACGAGAGTACGCAGAAGCTCCTGCAATAATTAATTTTGGTTTTTCTGCTAAAGCAATTTCCTGAATTTTATCGTAATTTAAACGTCCAGTCTCTTTATCTACACCATAAAAAACTGGATTGTACAATTTTCCCGAAAAATTTACTGGCGAACCGTGTGTTAAATGTCCTCCGTGCGATAAATCGAAACCTAAAATTTTATCACCTGGTTGTAAACAAGCAGCAAAAACAGCAGTATTTGCTTGTGAACCCGAATGTGGTTGAACATTTGCATAAGCTGCTCCAAAAAGTGCTTTAGCTCTATCTATTGCAATTTGTTCTACAATATCAACTACTTCACAGCCTCCATAATAACGTTTGCCTGGATAACCTTCGGCATATTTATTTGTTAAAACCGAACCTGCAGCTTCCATTACTTGGTCGCTAACAAAGTTTTCAGAAGCAATTAACTCTATTCCGTGTTGTTGTCTGTCTTGCTCGTCAAGAATAAGATCAAAAATTTGTTCGTCGCGTTGCATTTTTTTGTTGTATTCGTTAAAATTTGGTCAAAATTACGAAAAAGGTTTGTTAAATTCACAGTAAAGTTTATATTTGGTTCATAATTTATAAACAACAAATCAACTTATAATATGCCAAATATAGCCAACGACCCCACTCGAAAATCTTGGATTTTAGTTCCAGAAAATAGTGATTTCCCCATTCAAAATATTCCGTTTGGAGTTTTTATAACTAAAAATAATGATATTACCATAGGTTCGCGAATTGGAAATACCGCCATTGATATGGGCGCTTTACAACGCTTAGGGTATTTTGAAGGTATTGAACTTACAGACGATATGTTTATGCAAGATACGCTAAATGATTTTATTTCGGATGGAAAAAAAACATGGCGTTTAGTTCGAAATCGTTTAGCTGAACTTTTTGATGCGAAAAACCCTAAACTTCGTGATAATGAAAAACATTGCGAAATTATTTTGTTTGATGTTTCAGAAATTGAAATGTTACTTCCTGTGCAAATAGGCGATTATACCGACTTTTATAGCAGTAAAGAGCATGCTACCAATGTAGGAAAAATGTTTCGCGATCCAGAAAACGCATTGTTACCAAACTGGTTGCATATTCCTGTAGGTTATCACGGAAGAAGTTCTACCATTGTACCAAGCGGTGTTCCTGTAAAACGACCAAATGGGCAAACGTTGCCTTTGGGCGAAACCCAACCTATTTTTGGTCCGTCTCAACGAGTAGATTTTGAATTAGAAACTGCTTTTATTACAACCGATGCTAACTTAATGGGCGAACCTATTCCTATTGAAGAAGCCGAAGAATATATTTTTGGAATGGTTTTATTTAACGATTGGAGTGCTCGCGACATTCAAAAATGGGAATATGTACCACTTGGCCCATTTTTAGCCAAAAATTTTGCTTCGTCTATTTCGCCATGGATTGTAACTATGGACGCTTTACTTCCTTTTAGAGTAAAAGGGCCAGAGCAAAACCCAAAGCCACTGCCCTATTTACAACAAACAGGAGAACATGCTTTCGATATTCATTTAGAAGTTGCTATACAACCCGAAAATGTAGAAGAAACTATAGTCTCAAAATCGAATTTTAAATATATGTATTGGTCAATGTCGCAACAACTAGCACATCATACTGTAAATGGTTGTCGTGTTAATTCTGGAGACATGATGGGAAGTGGAACAATATCTGGTCCTACCGAAGATAGTTTTGGCTCTATGCTTGAGTTAACATGGGGTGGAAAAAATCCAATAAAAATGAAAGACGGTAGCGAACGAAAATTTATAAATGATAACGATACAGTAATTATTCGTGGCTATTGTAAAAACGAAAAGGTTCGAATTGGTTTTGGCGAATGTTCTAGCAAACTATTACCAGCACCACCAATTAAGTAACATATTTTAAAATATATTGTTTTTAAATTTTTTGTGGATTATTAAATATGAAAAAAATTACCTTACTCTTTTTGAGTATTTTAACAATAAGTTGTAGCTTAAAACAAACGCAAACGTTTTTAAACTCGGGCAACTACGATGTTGCTATAAATAGAGCTGTAGAAGCACTTCAAAAAAATAAAACAGCAAAAGGCAAGCAAGACTATATTTACATACTTGAAGAAGCCTTTGCAAAAGCAAACGAACGCGATTTAGACCGAATTAATTTGTTGAAAAAAGAAAACAATCCTGCTAATTACGAGCAAATTTTTACTATTTATAACCAATTAAAAAATCGTCAAGAAAAAATTAAACCATTACTACCTTTATCTTTTATTAAAGAAAATAGAATCGCAAAATTTAATTTGGTCGATTATAATGAAAAATTAATTTTATCAAAAAAAGAACTTTCTAATTACCTATATAACAATGCGCAAAGTTTACTAAAATCGAACAATAAAATGGATTTTAGAAAAGCTTACGACGATTTGCAATATTTGCTTGAGCTCAATGGAAATTATGAAAATGCTACTACTTTACTTGACCAAGCGCTAGCAAAAGGAACTGATTATGTATATGTTTATACCAAAAACGAAACCGGAATGGTTATACCTGAACGTTTACAAAACGATTTACTCGATTTTAGTACGTATGGCTTAAACGATACTTGGACGGTTTACAACAGCAACAAACAAAAAAATATTGCTTACGATTATGGTATGATTGTTAATTTCCGCCAAATTAATATTTCGCCCGAACAAATTCGCGAAAAGCAATTTATTAAAGAAAAACAAATAAAAGACGGCACCACTACGCTATTAGATACTAATGGAAATGTAGTTAAAGATAGTTTGGGAAATCCTATTAAAGTAGATAAAATGAAGGATATCCGTATCGATATTTATGAATTTACGCAAAATAAATCGTGCCAAATTACCGCAAAGGTTGATTATATCGACTTCAAAAACAATCAATTAATTGATGCGTTTCCTATAAGCAGCGAATTTATTTTCGATTACATTTATGCTACCTACAACGGCGATAAAAGAGCTTGTGAAGAAAGCTATTATCACTATTTCGATAAACGAGCTGTTCCTTTTCCTACAAACGAACAAATGATTTATGATACTGGCGAAGATTTAAAGGCAAAACTTAAAAACATAATTATTAATAATAAATTTAGGCGGTAACAAAAAAAGCAACTTAATTGAGTTGCTTTTTTTATATAAAATTTTCCAATTCCATTGCATTTATATCATTATGCGAAGCATCGTAAACCACTACTCCATTTTTAATTAATAGCAATTGAGGCGATTGATGAACAACCTCAAATCGATTAGCAATTTCGTTTGAAATGTCGCGATGATTTAATAAATCTAGAAAATATAAATCTACTTTATCTTCTGAAAGATATTCTTTTTCAAATTGATTAAGTACCATTCGACTAACACCACAACGTGTACTATGTTTAAATATAACAATAGCCTTACTGGTTGATTGCTCGATAATTTCATCTAATTGCTGTAAAGATGCCAATGCAATCCAATTCATTTTTGACGATTCGTCATTGTTTCCTTCTCCAAATAGTGATTTCAAAAAACTCATTTTGTTATTAATTACGACAATTTGACTGATTAAACCATTTTAAAATACTTAAAATCAGTCATTTTGTCTGGTTTTTAGTATTGGAATATAATTTGACTTATACCTAACACAAAAATAATAAAACAACACGAAAAGAGAATTATAGATATGAATTTTAAAAATTATACCATCAAATCGCAAGAAGCCCTACAGCAAGCGCAACAAATTGCGCAAGTTTTAGGCCATCAACAAATTGAAAATGAACATTTATTTAAAGGAATTTTAGAAGTTGATGAAAATGTTACACCGTTTCTTTTAAAGAAATTGAATGTAAATGTCGATTTATTTAAACAAATACTCGACAGTACTTTACAAAGTTTTCCAAAAGTTTCGGGTGGCGATGTTATGTTATCTCGAGATACGGGGAATACATTAAACGAAGCCAGTACAATTGCTAAAAAAATGAACGATGAATTTGTTTCAATTGAGCATTTTTTATTGGCTATATTTAAGTCAAAATCAAAAGTTGCACAAATCTTAAAAGATCAAGGTGTTACCGAAAAAGCTTTAGAAAGTGCTATTCAAGAATTACGCAAAGGCGAACGTGTAACCTCAGCATCGGCAGAAGAAACGTACAATGCGTTGAATAAATATGCTAAAAATTTAAACGATTTAGCAGCAAACGGAAAGTTAGATCCTGTAATTGGTCGCGATGAAGAAATACGTAGGGTTTTACAAATTTTAACCCGTAGAACTAAAAATAATCCCATGTTAATAGGTGAACCCGGTGTGGGTAAAACAGCCATTGCCGAAGGTTTAGCCCATCGTATAATTGCAGGCGATGTTCCTGAAAACTTGAAAGATAAAATTATTTATTCGTTAGATATGGGTGCACTTATTGCGGGTGCTAAATACAAAGGGGAATTTGAAGAACGCTTAAAATCGGTAGTAAAAGAAGTTACTTCAGGCAATGGCGAAGTAGTGCTATTTATTGACGAAATTCACACGCTTGTAGGCGCTGGTGGCGGCGAAGGTGCTATGGACGCTGCCAATATACTTAAACCAGCTTTGGCTCGCGGCGAATTAAGAGCAATTGGCGCAACAACACTTGATGAATATCAAAAATATTTTGAAAAAGATAAAGCTTTAGAACGTCGTTTTCAAAAAGTAATGGTAGATGAGCCTGATACCGAAAGCGCTATTTCAATTTTACGTGGTATTAAAGAAAAATACGAAACGCACCATAAAGTACGCATTAAAGACGATGCAATTATTGCAGCGGTAGAATTGTCGCAACGCTATATTACGAATCGTTTTCTTCCCGATAAGGCAATTGATTTAATGGATGAGGCAGCTTCAAAATTGCGTATGGAAATTAATTCAAAGCCAGAAGAATTAGATGTTTTGGATAGAAAAATAATGCAGTTGGAAATTGAAATTGAAGCTATAAAACGTGAACAAGACGAAACAAAATTAAAATCGTTGAATTTAGATTTAGCGAATTTAAAAGAAGAACGTGCTGAAATTTTTGCCCAATGGAAATCGGAAAAAGATGTGGTTGAAAACATTCAAAATGTAAAACAAAACATTGAAGATTTTAAACTCGAAGCCGAACGTGCCGAACGTGAAGGCGATTATGGAAAAGTAGCCGAATTGCGTTATGGTAAAATTAAGGAGGCGCAGGAAAAATTAGAGGCTTTACAAAAAGAATTACAAGAAAATCAACACGGTCATTCTTTAATAAAAGAAGAAGTTACACATGATGACATTGCTGAAGTTGTAGCCAAATGGACGGGAATTCCAGTTACAAAAATGTTACAAAGCGAACGTGAAAAGTTATTAAACTTAGAAGCCGAATTACACAAACGTGTAGTGGGTCAAGAAGAAGCTATTGTAGCCATAAGTGATGCCGTACGCCGTAGTCGTGCGGGTTTACAAGATGCTAAAAAACCTATTGGTTCGTTTTTATTCTTGGGAACTACAGGAGTTGGAAAAACTGAGTTAGCAAAAGCCTTGGCCGAATATCTTTTTGATGATGATAATGCCATTACACGTATTGATATGAGTGAATATCAAGAACGTCATAGCGTGAGCCGATTAGTAGGTGCACCTCCAGGATATGTTGGGTATGATGAAGGCGGACAACTAACTGAAGCCGTGAGAAGAAAACCCTATTCAGTAGTATTGCTCGATGAAATTGAAAAAGCACACCCCGACACATTTAATATCTTGTTACAAGTGTTAGACGAAGGTCGATTGACTGATAACAAAGGTCGTTTGGCTGATTTTAAGAATACTATTATTATTATGACATCAAATATGGGTAGTCATATCATTCAAGAAAAATTTGAAAATTTAAAAGGAAGTGTTGATGCGGCATCAGAAGCGGCTAAAGTGGAAGTTTTAGCAATGTTGAAACAAACCGTTCGCCCAGAGTTTATCAATCGTATTGATGAAATTGTAATGTTTACGCCTTTAACACAAGATAATATTAGCCAAATTGTAAAATTACAATTAAAAAGTGTAAGCAAAATGTTAAGCGCCCAACACATTACGCTTGATGCCACACCAGAAGCTATAGATTATTTAGCTAAAAAAGGTTACGATCCAGAATTTGGTGCACGACCTGTAAAACGTGTAGTACAACGTGAGGTTTTAAATGAATTATCGAAAGAAATTTTATCAGGAAAAATAACAACCGATAGTATTATTTTACTCGATAGTTTTGATGGTAAATTGGTATTTAGAAATCAAGATAAAAAGTAAGGAATAGTTTTTTCATAAATTAAGTTGATTAGTTCGAAAGCACTCGGTATTATTAAAATATCGGGTGTTTTTTTTATATTTGAAATGTAAATTAAGAATATGTTGCAATTAAACTTTTCTCCGTTTCCAAATTTAACATCAGAAAGATTAAATTTTAGAAAATTGAACGATAATGATGCTCCTGAAATTTTAAAATTACGCGGTGATTCTGAAACTATGAAATTCATTCCTCGTCCATTGGCTACATCAATCGAAGATGCTTTAGCGCATATTAAAATAATTAATGATAAAATAGATGAAAATAGTGATATTAATTGGGCAGTAACTTTGAAAGAAAGTGATAAATGTATTGGAATTATGGGTTTTTATCGTTCGCAACCTGAAAATTATAGAACCGAATTGGGTTATATGATTTTGCCAGAATATTGGGGTAAAGGATTTGTAACTGAAGCTGTAAAAACTTTACTTAATTACGCTTTTAACACCTTACAATTTCATTCTATCGAAGCAGTTATTGATGCGCGACATCTAGCTTCTGAAAGAGTATTGCAAAAAAATGGCTTCCGTAAAGAAGCCCATTTTGTTGAAGATTTTTTTTATAATAATGAATTTACCGATACCGTAAAATATGGAATTTTAAAACGTGAATATAATGCCTTACTTTAATATTTCAGTTAACACTTCGGCTTCGGTACTATTCGGAAATGTTATTTTTAATTTTTGAGCTAAAGTAGGCGCAATTGATGTGATATAATGTTTTTCATGATTTTCACCTTTAGGAATTTTCCATCCGTACCATAATAATGGCACATGAGTATCGTAAGTATATGGTGTTCCGTGTGAAGTTCCGGTAGCTGAATATTCAATATAACCTGGTTTATAAATATAAACTAAATCACCATTTTGCACCGGATCATATCCATGAGAAATATATTTTAAATAAAAATCGGCATTAGCATTTTCAATTATTTCTTTTTCAGAATATACCCGTTTAATGAATTTTTGGCTGTATAAAAAAGTTTTAAATTCTGAAATAACAGCATCGTAATTCAAATTATTTTCAGCAATTTTTTGTTTATCTAAAAACAAATTAAAATTAGAATTATTTACTACTACATCAACGCCAAATTTAGCTTCTGAAAACTGACGTAAACTGTTGTCGAAATTTTTTCCAATAATATTATCAACATCATATTTATTGTCTTTTAAATAGGTAACATTTTCAGCACCAGCATGATCGGCTGTTAAAAAAACCAAATAATTACCTTTACCTACTTTTTTATCTAAATAAATTAATAAATCAGCCAATGTTTCATCTAAACGCAAATACGTGTCTTGCAATTCGATTGAACGTGGACCGAGAGCATGACCGATATAATCTGTTGAAGAAAAACTTACGGTTAAAAAATCGGTTATGTCATCAGCTCCTAATTGTTCATTATCAATCGCAGTTTTTGCAAAATCAGCCACTAAATTATTACCAAAAGGCGTTACTCGTAATATTCCAGCATCGTTATTTTCGTAAGCTTCTTTTAAATTGTAAGGAAAGAAAGGCTGTTTTTTAAACATTTTACTTTCATACGGATTATTATCGTTTAAACTTTCATTATATGTTTCTTTCGATTTTAATAAATTCCAAGTTTGATTAGCATATTTTTCGTAATGTTTTTCATCGTTAAATTGTTGTGCCCAATTGGGTAAATTTTCACCATAATATGTACTTGAAATAAAACTTCCCGTTTTGCTATACCAAAATGCCCAATCAGCAAAATGTCCTGCTGGTAATATTGCACCACGATCTTTAATGCTAATCCCGATAACTTTACCTTTAAAATTAGTAGCCAATTTTAGCTCATCTGTTATGGTTGAACTTTGAAGGTTTCGCGGCGACATTTTTCCTTCATTTTCAGTACCATTACCCAATGTAAAAACTGCATCATCATCAGTACAATACATTTCTTTACCTGTAGCTTTATTATACCACTCATTACCTACAATACCATGTAGAGCAGGCGTTGTTCCTGTAAAAATAGAGGCATGACCAGGAGCTGTAAAAGTAGGCATGTAATTGTAATGCGTATTATGAAAGGTGTAGCCATTATCCATCAATCGTTTAAAACCGTTGTTAGAAAAATCATCAGAAAATCGGTATAGATATTCCATTTTCATTTGATCGACTACAATACCAACAACTAATTTTGGTTTATTTTGAGCATTTATAAAAAAAGGAAGCGCTAATAACGAAAAAAAAAGGTTTTTCATACTAAATAATTACTCTGTTACTTCTTCAATATCGTAGCAAAACACAATGTCTTTAAAGTAAATATAAACCTGTGTTTTATTTTTTTCATTTTTTCTTACCATAAATGAAACTCTACAAGCTTCTCCAAATTGATTCTTACAGATATACGAGTTAATTTCATCTGTTTTGGTTACTTGTTTAGGTAAAATTTCTAAAATGCGATAGTGTTGAATTTCTCTAGAATACACAACAATTTTATTTTTATCAAAATCTAAATTTACATACAGTTGTGTGTTTAGCGGTTCAGACCATTTTCCCCATTTGTTATATTTTCCTTCACGTTCTAAAACTGTAAGCGAAGTAGTTTTAAACTTAAAAGATTGTGCTTGAATTCCTATAGAAATTAGGAAAAATAATGCTATAAATAATTTTATACGTTTCATTTTAATAAATTAAAATTCAAAAGTAGTAACTTCTTTTTTGGCAGTTTGAAATTCGGCTAGAATATTTTGAAAAACAGTATTAACAGAAATAATTTCATAAATTAAACCTGCTACCTGACCAATTTCTAATTCACCTTCTTCTAAATCGCCTTCAAACATACCTTTTTTAGCGCGAGCTCTGCCTAATACATTTTTTAAATCATCAACCGTGCCACAATTAGCATAAACTTGTTGCACATCGTTATAAAATTTATTTTTAATTAAGCGTACCGGAGCTAATTCTTTTAAAGTAAGCATCGTATCGCCTTCGGCTGTATTTACAATGGTTTGTTTAAAATTTTCATGTGCACTCGACTCGAAAGTGGCTGCAAAACGACTGCCCATTTGTACACCATCAGCACCTAAAGTCAATGCGGCTAACATTCCTCTTCCTGTTGCAATACCACCTGCAGCAATAATCGGAATTGTAATTTTTTCTTTTACCATTGGAATTAATGTCAAGGTTGTAGTTTCATCGCGACCATTATGACCGCCAGCTTCAAAACCTTCAGCAACAATGGCATCAACGCCAGCTTCTTGTGCTTTCAATGCAAATTTTGTACTGCTTACAACGTGTACAACTGTAATGCCTTTTTCTTTTAGAAAAGATGTCCAAGTTTTTGGATTTCCAGCAGAAGTAAACACAATCTTCACATCTTCTTCTACAATAATCTGCATTAATTCTTCAATATTAGGATACAGCATTGGAACATTTACACCAAAAGGTTTATCGGTTGCTTTTTTACATTTTTGAATATGTTCGCGAAATACTTCTGGATACATAGAACCAGCGCCTATTAGCCCTAATCCACCAGCGTTGCTAACAGCACTTGCTAATTTGTAACCACTATTCCAAATCATTCCACCTTGAATAATTGGATATTTAATACTGAAAAGTTGTGTTATTTTATTCATTTATTGCTTCATAAATTTTCCTTGCAAGTTACTACTATTCGAAGAAAAATCATAAAAATAAACACCCGATTGAAGTGCAGAAACATCAACTGAATTATTATCAAATGAAATAGCACGTTGTAAAACACTTTGTCCTAATTGGTTATAAAAAGTAATATTGCCTTTAGTTTTTTTGTCAATAGTAAAAAATAATTTATCAGCTACGGGATTAGGATAAGCGGAAAAAGTACTGTTTTCAAATTGTTTACCACTTAGTACAAGAGCTGCCTGAAAATCGGGCACACCGTAGCCTTTGTATATATCTGGATTTGAGAATTGATCTGCAGATTGTTTAATGTATTGTATGACTTGTGCTGCAGTTAAGTTTGGTACAGCCGACCAGAAACTGGTTACCATTCCAGCTAAAATTGGGCTTGAAAATGAAGTACCACTTGCAGTTGCAATTGTACCTGTTGTAGTGCTTACCGTTGCCGAAACCCCTTTAGCGCAAACATCGGGTTTAACTCTACCATCGGCTGTATTACCTATCGAACTAAATGAGGCAATTGCTTCGGTACTATTTACCGCACCAACTGTTAAAATATTTTCGGCATCGGCAGGAATTCCTATGTGCGGTTCGCTTGAATTCCCTTCGTTCCCAGCACTTATAACACAAACAATTCCTTTTTCAAATGCCATTGATGCGCCACGAGAAGCAAAACCTATTTGGCCGTTTCGCATAGCATAAGTGTAAGAATAAGTAGGATTATCGTACTCACCGTAACCTAAAGAGGAATTAATTACATCAACCCCATAATAATCGGCAAGTTCTGCGCCTGCTACCCAATAACTTTCTTCTACAGGATTTTCAGAATTAACATCTTCCGTTATAAACAAATAATAGTGTGCATTGGGCGCTGTACCTATTAATTGACCATCAGCAAAACCACCCATAGTCGAAAGCACCATAGTTCCGTGGTTATGTCGTGTGTAATAATTTGTGTTGTTATCTGGGAAATTGTAACCTCCTAATATTTGATTGTTAGTTTGTAAATTTTGAAACGGAGTTGCCGTATCAACACCTATAAAACCCGAATCGAGCACAGCGATAATTTTTCCTTGTCCGGTATAATCTTGCTGATGTAATAGATGCCCGTTTAGCATTTCAATTTGATTTGCCGAATTTCCGTAATTATAATTTACTTCAACATCGAACTTATTCGTTAAAAATTGGTTTTTAGTTGTCGATTGTGTTCCTGCCATTCTCGCATTTAACGAATGATTTGCAAAGGTAATACTTTGCACAAACGATAAGTTTGTTAAAGCCTGTATATCGGTTTGGCTGCCACGAACGTGTACACAATTCATCCATTTTGATTTTGCCATAATGGTAATACCCGTTGCAGCGGCAACTTGACTGATATACGAAGTTGAAACAGGAACATCGGTGTCGTTTAAAGCAATTCCTTGGGCTGTTCTTCTATCTAATGCACGTTGTGTAAGCATTTGCAATGGATTAGCCAAATAGTAAGCAGCATCAGGTTTATCGGTAAAATATACCCAAGCATCTTCTTGAGAGTATACATTTGCCACCGACAAAACAAAACATAGTATAAGTAAAGATAAACGCATAGTTTTTTATTTCAAATATACAAAAAAGAGATTTATATTGTAAAAATCAATTAATTGTTAAATAACGTGAGTTCGATATAATTTTACTCAATATTTAAAAGTGTATTTTTCATTTTCAGTACTTTACACTTTATTTTTATTATTCATTTTAGCTTCGCTATGTTCGTTATTGCCTCGAGTCTTTGCTTGTCAAAAGAAACAAATCAAAAGAAAGGAAACTTTTTATGCACAAGTTTTATTTTCCGTAATGAGTTCGTAAATTTTCAATTTCAAGGAATTTTTAAACGTTATTTAAACTGTAGCTTATTTTTAACAATCTTTAACTTTTAAAATTATTTTTAATTACTATTTTTAAAACAATTATGAGATTAATCATTTTTTTTATTTGCATTATAACCTCTGTTTGTTACTCTCAAACTAAAATTGTAGTTGATTCTTTAACCAAAGAACCCATTCCATATGTTGGGATAAAATACAATTCAACTGGATTTTATACAGAGAGTAATGGTACGTTTACTTTACCAAACGAAGTTTTTGATAGTATTGAAATTTTTCATTTAAGCTATAACACAAAAACTCTAAAAAAAATAGAAAATGATACTATTTTCCTTACTCCTAAAACAACCTTTTTAGAAGAAATAGTTATTTCAAATAAAAAAGATACTATTACTATAAAACCGTCTCCTTCAAAAAAAACAAAAGATTTTAGTTCGTTTCCTATATCTCCAAGTAGTTATTTACTGACATTTTTAACCCCAAAAGATAAAGAGAAAAAGTTTACTTTAGAAAAAATAAAACTTCCATTTGATAAAGCATTTGGAGACAAATTAGATAAGACTATAGTAGGAATTATACGTATTAATATTTTTGAAATTCAAGACAATGCTAATTTAAATTGTGTATATACGAGTGAACCAATAAAAATACAGCGCGGAAAGTGGTTTTTAGTAGAACATAAACTACCCGAAGAGAATCAAGTAACTATTAATAAAAAAGGAATTGTTATTGGTTTTGAAATTATAGGATTTGAAAAAGATAGTAAATTATTGGATGACAATCAAAAACTATATCTACGACCAAGTATGACAGGTGTTGAAAATGAATACTTTAAATCTGAAACCTATATTAAATATTTTTTTGATAATAAAGCCGAAATGGTTGATATCGACCATTATTTAAACCTTGATAAAAACAGTACTAAAAAACATCACAGAACTACTAATTTAGGATTGACTTTATTTGAGTATTGATTTCAATGTATTTTTATATAAACTTCAAGTATTTTTAAGAAATAACTCCACTTCCTAACACTTCATTACCAATGTGCCAAGCCACAAATTGCCCTTCGGTTATGGCCGATTGTGGCTCTTCGAATTCTACATATAAACCATTTTTAACTTGGTGTAAAGTTGCTTTTTGTAAAGGTTGCCGGTAGCGAATACGCGCCATTACATCTAAAGTTTCGCCAGGTTGTAAGGTTAAATCTTCACGAATCCAGTGTACTTCATCCTGTTTTACAAACAATACTTTTTTAAACAAGCCTGGGTGCATATTGCCTTCTCCTGTGTAAATAATGTTTTTATCCACATCGGTTTCAATAACATACAAACCTTCTTTTGTACCACCTACGTTTAAACCTTTACGTTGTCCTTTTGTAAAATAATGTGCGCCTTGGTGTTTGCCTACTACTCTACCTGTTGTTTCGGTATAATTTTTACGTTGCGAAAAATAAGCTAACGCTTCTTCTTTAGAAGAAAAATCGGGTGTTGTTTCGTTAAAAACTTTAGCATTTGCAGGAATATCAATAATAATGCCTTCTTTGGGTTGCAATTTTTGCTGTAAAAAATCGGGTAAACGTACTTTGCCAATAAAACACAAACCTTGCGAATCTTTTTTTTCGGCGGTAATTAAATTGAGTTTTGCGGCAATTTCTCGAACTTCGGGTTTGGTTAATTCGCCAATAGGGAAAAGTGCTTTTGCTAATTGCTCCTGCGATAATTGGCATAAAAAATACGATTGGTCTTTATTACCATCTTTTCCTGCTAATAATTGATAAATTTCTTTTTCACTTTTTTCAATGGTTCCTTTTCGGCAATAATGACCCGTTGCTACAAAATCGGCACCTAGCGATAAGGCAATTTTCATAAAAACATCGAACTTAATTTCGCGATTGCACAACACGTCTGGGTTTGGCGTGCGACCTTGTTCGTATTCGTTGAACATATAGTCAACAATACGTTCTTTGTATTGTTCTGATAAATCGACAGTTTGAAAAGGAATACCAAGCTTTTCGGCAACTAAAAGCGCATCGTTACTATCTTCTAACCACGGGCATTCGTCGGAAATGGTTACCGAATCGTCGTGCCAATTTTTCATAAAAAGACCAATTACTTCGTAACCTTGCTCTTTTAATAAATAGGCAGCAACACTAGAATCTACACCACCAGAAAGTCCTACTACAACTCGTTTCATTTTTTTGATTTATCTTCTATATATCGCAATTCGTTCGGATTATCTAGCGTAAATGATTTTCCAGAAAACACTTCGGCACTTTCGGTTTTTAGTAATTTCCCGTTTTCGTAGGTTTCCCACATGCCTATTTTTATATCGTTTTTATAGGTTCCTTTTATTAAAACCTTTCCTTCTTTATCGTAATAAGTAATTGCACCGTTTAATTCGCCATTTTTATATTCTGATTCTTCTATAGGATTTCCGTTTTCGCCAAAGCGATAGTATTTTCCGTTACGTAATCCGTTTTTATAAAATGTTTTTTCGGCGATTTGTCCGTTTTTATAATATACTATTTTTTCGCCATCGAGTATGCCGTTTTTATAGTTTTCTATCGACATGATATTCGTACTTTGATAATGATAGTATTTCCAAGTTCCTTCTGGCATTTTGTTAACCAAATTACCTTCGCTTACTTTAAACTTTTTTTGGTCGAAAAAAACGGTATAACACATACCATTTCCAACCGAAAAATCGCGTGTGGCAATAATAGTACTCGCTTTTGTATCGTCGTAATATTTAAAAACACCTGTTTCTACACCGTGATTAAAATTGCCTTCATAACGCAATCTTTTCGATTCTTTATAATAACCTTTCCATAAACCATGGCGGTGTCCATTAGCATCTACTTGGTTAATTTCTTGAGCTAAAAGACTCCAAGAGCAGAAGAAAAAAATAACTATTGCTTTCATATTAAAGTTTTTCTAATAACGCTATTGTGGCAAAAATCTTGCCTAAAATAGATTAGAATTGTTAATTAGAGTATCTTAAGATTTTAAACCCCGTTTAAAACAAGAGCACAATTTACTTTTTGTTTTTTTGCTGCGCTTCGGCTTGTTCCATCATTTCGCGCATTTTTCGTTGAAATTTACTTTCTTTTTTTTCTTTTGTTTTATTTTCTTGAATTTGAGCATGAAGCTTGTCGTTGTCTATAATTCTGTATTTAATTACATACATAATTCCGATGGTAATTAAATTGGAAACAAAATAATATAACGATAAACCAGAAGCATAATTATTGAAGAAAAACAACATCATTATAGGTGAAATATAAAGCATTGCTTTCATTATTTTACCCATATCGGGCATTCCGTCTTGTGGTGGTTGTGCCATTTGTTGGTCGCCAGTTGTCATTCTCATATAGAAGAAAATAGCGACCGAAGCTAATATTGGAAACAAGCTTACGTGATCGCCATAAAATGGAATTCTAAATGGTAATTGAAATATAGCATCGTATGACGATAAGTCGTCTGCCCAAAGGAAACTTTTTTGGCGTAAATCGAACATTGATGGGAAGAACTGAAACAACGCATAGAAAATAGGAATTTGCATAAGCGCCGGAATACAACCTGCCATTGGGTTTACACCTGCTTTAGAATACAACTTCATAGTTTCTTGTTGTTTTTTCATAGCATTATCTTTGTACTTTTCGTTAATTTCTTGAATTTCTGGGCGAATAACTTTCATTTTCGCTTGCGATAAGTACGACTTATAAGTAATTGGCGACATGGCAATGCGAACCAAAATAGTAAACACAATAATAGCAATACCATATGGCATAAAACTTGAAATAAACCCGAAAATAGGGATAAATAAGTAACGGTTAATCCAACCGAAAATTCCCCAACCTAGTGGCATTACTTCATCTAAATTTCTTTTATAATCGTTTAAAATTTCATACTTAGCTGGTCCATAATACCAGTTCATATCATAATTTACAGCACCATTTTTAAAGGCTAAAGGCAAGTTTGCAGTAAAATTTTTAGTATAAACAGTATCTATATCTTCATTATCTACTAAATTTTCCGATTTTAATTTTGCTTCTTTAAACGGTGTATCGGTTAATAAAATTGATGTAAAATGATGTTGTTTAAAAGCTACCCAAGTAACGCTTTCGGCTGTTGTTTCGGCTTCTTTCTTTTGAGCATTAAGATAGTCGTCTTTTCCATCTTCGTATTCAAATAATAGCTCGGTGTAACGGTTTTCGTACGAAATACTTTTTTCGTTTCTGTAGGTTTTTAATTGCCATTCTAAATTTAACGGTTGCGAAGTGTTTACTACATTTTCTAAACCTTGCGAACGAATAGCAAAATCGAGCATATATTCGTTTGGTTTTAACACATAACGATACTCTAAAAATTGGTTTTGCCCAGCTTTTAAACGCATTGTTACTACTTGATTATCGCCTTCTTTGGTTACTGTAGGTTCAAAAAACAAATCTTTTGTGTGTAAGGTTCTATTATCTGTAGTATTTAGTGTAATGTCGAAATTGGCATTATTATCTTTAATAAGTTGTACCAATTGCCCAGAGTTTTTTTCAAATCGTTCAAAACCTAAAACTGTAGCCTCGGTAATATAGCCGCCTTTATTAGATACTTTAAGCGACAAAACTTCGTTTTTAATTTCGGTAATATCGTTTTTTGCCGATGGTAAAGTTGTTGAATATGCAAAAGCGCCTAGTGCTTGCTGTGCTTTTAATTGACTTAAGGAATCGTTTGTTGAAGCTACAACTACATTTTCATTTGTGGTTACATTGTTTTGTTGTTTTGTTTGTTCAACTTGTTCTTGTTTGGCTTTTTGTTGTGCTTCTAATTCTTCTTTTGTGGGTTGATTCGAATACATCATCCACATTAAAACACCTGAAATTAATACAAATCCGATAATTGATTTAAAATCTACTTTTTTTTCTTCCATTTATGTTTGCGTTAAATGTTTAAGAGTTGAATGTTTAAACGTTAATTTTAAAACTCAACAAAACAATTTATTTATTTTTATGTTTTACAGCTGCATTAACCAAACTTACAAAAAGTGGGTGTGGGTTGGCTACTGTACTTTTATATTCGGGATGGTATTGAACACCTATAAAAAACGGATGGTTTTCAATTTCTACCACTTCTACTAAACCTGTATCAGGATTATTACCCGATGCTTTTAAACCTGCGGTTTCTAATTCGTTTAAATATTTACCATTAAATTCATAACGATGACGATGCCGTTCTAAAATATGGGATTTTCCGTATATTTTTTGCGCCAATGTATTTTCGTGTAAATGACATTTCCACGCGCCTAAACGCATTGTTCCACCTTTGTTTTCGATATTTTTTTGCTCTTCCATTAAATTGATAACAGGATAAGGTGTGGTTTCGTCCATTTCGGTAGAATTGGCATTTTTATAACCGAGAACATTTCGAGCAAATTCGATAACTGCCATTTGCATTCCTAAACAAATTCCTAAAAACGGAATATTCTGTTCGCGAGCATATTTAATAGTTGCTATTTTACCTTCTATACCTCGACTTCCAAATCCAGGGGCAACAAGTATGCCATCTAACGCTTTGAGTTGTTTTTCTGCCGAATTGTCATCTAAGTATTCTGAATGGACTGAAATGACATTTACTTTTGTTTCGTTGGCAGCACCAGCATGAATAAATGCTTCTAATATAGATTTATACGAATCTTGCAATTCTACATACTTTCCTACCAAACCAATATTTACTTCATGCTTTGGATTTTTTAGTTTATGTAAAAACTCATTCCACTGCACCAAATCGGGATTTTGTTTTTCAGATAAACCTAATTTTTGAAGAGCTACTTTATCTAGTCCTTCCTCGAGCATTAAATTAGGTACATCGTAAATGGTAGAAGCATCTATAGATTGTATTACGGCTTCTTTTTTAACATTGCAAAACAAGGCTAGCTTTTGGCGTAACTCGTCTGATAGTTCATGTTCGGTTCTACAAACTAAAATATCGGCTTTTATACCGCTTTCCATTAAGGTTTTAACCGAATGTTGTGTTGGTTTTGTTTTTAATTCGCCTGCGGCAGCTAAATACGGCACTAAAGTAAGATGAATTACAATTCCGTTTTCATCGCCTAATTCCCAAAGTAATTGACGCACCGATTCTATGTAAGGTAACGATTCTATATCGCCTACGGTGCCGCCAATTTCGGTAATTACAATATCGTAATCGCCCGATTGACCGAGCAATTGCATACGTTCTTTAATTTCGTTTGTAATATGAGGTACAACCTGAACCGTTTTACCTAAAAATTCGCCTCTTCTTTCTTTTTCAATTACCGATAAATAAACACGACCTGTGGTTACATTATTTGCTTGCGAAGTTGGTACATTTAAAAAACGTTCGTAATGACCTAAGTCTAAATCGGTTTCGGCGCCATCGTCTGTTACGTAACATTCGCCGTGTTCGTATGGATTTAATGTTCCAGGATCGACATTGATATAAGGGTCAAATTTTTGAATTGTAGTACGATAGCCTCGTGCTTGCAACAATTTTGCTAACGATGCGGCTATAATTCCTTTACCTAAAGACGAGGTTACACCTCCGGTTACAAATATGTACTTGGTTTGGTTCATTTTGTTGTTGTGTTGTGTTGTTGTTGTCTAAAAAACTTGGCAAAGATAGGATTAATTAGTTAATGTGCCAATTTGAAAATGTACCAATTTTAAGATTTAAAATTAAAAACTTTTACACGTAAATAGTGGTTTAAAACTTTCTAATGTTTCTAAGTAAATCTTCTAATCCGTTTAATTTTAGTTCGTAAATTAGTTGTAGTTGTTCGCCTAATTTTCCTTTAGGAAATCCTTTTTGCTTGTACCAAACTAAGTAATGTTCGGGTAAGTCGATAAGAAAACGCCCTTCGTATTTTCCGAAAGGCATTTTGGTATGGGCTAGTTTTATAAGTTCTTGTTGTGAGGTGTTCATTTTAAAACATCATCGCAATTAAATTAATCATTTAACTATAAGAAACGTATTGATTTATTATTAACTTAATTATCATATCTGATTATTATAGCGTTTTTATGACACGATTTTTACTTAAATTTTTATTCCGACAATTCTTTTACTATTTGTAATGCTTTTGGAAACGAATTATTCATTGTTTCTTCCCACGGCTCTAGAGTATCAACCTTTACTATTAAGGTTACTGAGTTTTCGTTTTCTTGTAGCGTATAAGATTCGATATAAACATGTGAATCTTCATTTGTGTTCAAAGAACTTATTGTGCCATTTTCTAACATTGAAAGATGCTCAAAAGCAATATGTTCTTGAGGTTGTAATTTTACAATTTTGCTTATCATTCCATCGCCGTTTGAAGCAAGAAATCGTATTTCATTCCCTTCGGAAAAAGATGTTGTTTCGTAATAGCAACCAGGTGTAAAAGGCGCTGTCCAAATGGTATAGTTTTCTTTTTCCCAAAGCGATTGCCAAACCTTATCTTTATTTGCTTTTATTTCTATTGTATATATTAATGTTTTCATAGTTCTATTAAATACATATATGTTTATAAATTAGTAGTAAAATATGTGTTTTTTATCCCTTTTTCTTTATTAGTTTATTCGTTTTTAAATAAGAAAATTCTATGACAAACGAAACATCAAAAATAATTTACATATCAGATTTTAAATTCGGTTTTTTTATCACTACCAAACAAACTGAACCTTTTTTTTGATATCGGGATGAAGACTAAACCAAACAGGGCACGTTAATGCGGCTCGTTCTAATATGGTTTTAGTTTTGTCGTCAACTGTTTTGTTCATTGTAAAAACAATATGAATTTCGGTAATGCTACGTGGTTCTGTTCCCATAATTTTGGTTACTGCTGCAGTTGCATTTGTAATATCAACTTCCATATCGCGCGCTTTAATTCCCATAATGGTAAACATACAACTTGCTAGTGCTGTGGCAACGGTATCGGTTGGCGAAAAGGCTTCTCCTTTTCCATTATTATCAAGCGGAGCATCGGTTATAATTTCGGAATTCGATTTTAAGTGTACAGCACTTGTGCGTAGATTTCCTAAATAAGTTACTTTAGATGTTGCCATTATTCTGCTGTTTTTATGGTATAATCGGTATCGAAATATTGAATATAAATTTGATTATTTATAGTAACTCCATCTTGAATAACATAGTGAAAGCCGTTTACTGCACCTTCGGTTGCAAACTCTTGTGTAGTAGTTGCAAAACCTTCGGGTTGGCAAACCCTTAAAAGTGTATCAAAAGTAACATCGAAACCTTTTAAAACATAGTTATTAGGTGATGCTTCGTTTTCATCTCGTAGTTTTCTAATTACTACTTTTTCTGCCATTGTTGTGGGTTCGCGTGTAATAGAAGGATATAACAATTGTAATTTGGTTAAGTTTTGCATTTTAATTTCTTCAAAATTGTAAGTTTCGTTTACTTCTAATGTAGCCAATTGAATATCGTATGTAGCTTTTAAGCCCATTAAACTAGAAACGGTACTCATAATTTGTGAAGCTCTTTCGGATTCAAGTATTACAAAATTCTTTTTACCTTTTACTAATTGCGCTTTAATAGCTTCTGTATTGTAATATCCTTTTTCATTGGGTTGTACAAACTTCACTTCTGGAAATTTTTGAAGCTTTGCTCTTGATGATTCTTTTTTAGCACTTATTATGGCAACTATATTACCATTTTTACTGTTCATGTAGTTTATAAATCCAGAAATTAAATTATCTTCTGTAGGAACAGCGTTATACAAGTTGCTTATAGGTTTGCTTAATTCTTTAGACAATGGCGAAATTACTGGTATATTTTGCTCTTTTAAAAGTAAAGCGGTAGTTTCTACATGAGAATTCATAAACGGACCAATAACTGCAGATGTATTAGAAAAATTATGATTTCTAATTATTTCGGCAATATTAGAGCTGTTTTTGCCACTTTCTACATTAATTATTTTTACAGCAACGGGTAATCCTATTTTTCGAGCCGAGTCGATGGCAATTTTTGCTCCAGAATAAAAATCTAACGCTACATTCAACAGCTTACTTTTTTTTAAGTAATCGCGTTTAGAATTAGTAGAATCGGTTGCAATTTTGGATAAATTAAAAGGTAATAATAGTACAACTTCTTTTTTGGTATTTAAATCTAACGATTGCACCAAATTTGCTTTTGGTTTAAATTTAAAATCAGATGTGTAGGCTTTTGGCAATATTAATACCATTCCGTCTTTTAGACCATCTTTTAATGCTGGATTTAAACGGATTAATTCTTCTTCGGAAATAGAAAATTGTTTAGAAATACCATATATGGTTTCCTGCGGTTTAACTATATACGTATTTTCTGTTCCGTTTACTTCGGAAGTTGTTGTGGTTAAAATTTGTTTAATTTTTATAGTATCGCCCACTTTTAAACCTTCTTTTAATTGCGGGTTTGCATCTAGAAGATCTTTTTCGGAAATATTATATTGTCGTGTTAATCCGTACAAAGTTTCCTGTGGTTGTACAATATGTGTATAAGTTGAAGTAGTGGTTTTTACCTCGGTAACTGCTTCTACATCTTTTAACACCGAATTTGAAGTTTCTTTTTTGGAAACAACAATTTCTTGTCCTTCTTGTAAGCCTTTCTCTTTTACAGTTGGGTTCCATTCTTCTAAATCGGCTACGGAAACATTGTATTGTTTGGCTAAACTAAAAAGAGTTTCTTTTGCTAAAACTTTGTGCGTTATTGGTTGAGATGAATTTTCGGAAACCGAATTAATTGTTTTTTTTGTAGGAATTAATAAAACTGTGTTTTCTTTTAATCCTTCTTTTGCATCTGGATTTAAACGATAAATATCGAAAGGTGTTACCTGAAACTGTTTCGCTAGCGAAAAAACCGTTTCGCCTTTACTAACCGTGTGTTTTAAATACGGTTCTTGCTGAAATGTTTTAGCAAAACACGACTGAAATAAAACTACTAAAAAAACAATTCTAAAAATTTTCATACAATTAAAATATTATTCCCATTCAATAGTAGCGGGTGGTTTTGAGCTAATGTCGTACACTACTCTATTTACACCTTTTACTTTATTTATTATTTCGTTTGACACTTTCATCAAAAACTCATAAGGCAAATGTACCCAATCTGCCGTCATACCATCTGTGGATTCAACAGCACGCAAAGCTACAACTTTTTCGTAAGTACGTTCATCGCCCATTACACCCACACTATTAACAGGCAGTAAAATTGCTCCTGCTTGCCATACCCGGTTGTACAATCCATTTGCTTTTAATCCGTTTATAAATATAGCGTCAACTTCTTGCAATATACGGACTTTTTCTGGCGTAATATCACCTAAAATTCGAATGGCTAAACCTGGCCCTGGAAAGGGATGACGACCCAATAATTCTTCATCTATTCCTAATGTTTTACCTACGCGTCTTACTTCATCTTTAAACAACATACGCAATGGTTCAACCACTTTTAATTTCATAAAATCGGGCAAACCACCTACATTATGATGTGACTTAATTGTTGCCGAAGGTCCACCAGTGGCTGAAACGGATTCAATAACATCAGGATAAATTGTACCTTGCGCCAACCATTTCACATCTTCTATCAAGTGGGCTTCATCATCAAAAACTTCAATAAAAACCCTACCAATTGCCTTACGTTTTGCTTCAGGCTCATCAATTCCTGCAAGAGCGTTCAAAAAGCGTGCCGAAGCATCAACGCCTTTTACATTTAAGCCCATATCTTTGTATTGATGCAAAACATTTTCGAATTCATTTTTGCGTAATAAGCCATTATTTACGAAAATACAATATAAATTTTTTCCAATCGCTTTATTCAATAATACTGCCGCAACGGTTGAATCTACTCCGCCCGAAAGTCCTAAAACCACTTTATCATTGCCTAGTTTTCCTTGTAATTCGGAAACAATATCTTCAACAAAAGCATTTGGCGTAAAGTTTTGTGGCACTTCTGCTATTTTCACCAAAAAGTTTTCTAACATTTGCTTACCATCTGTTGAATGATATACTTCTGGATGAAATTGAATAGCATAAGTTGTTTCGCCATCAATTCGATAGGCTGCATTTTCAACATCTTTGGTGCTTGCCAATCGAATTCCATTTGTTGGTAATGTTTTTATTGTATCGGAATGGCTCATCCAAACCTGACTTCCAGCTGAAATTTTTTCGAAGAAAATATCATCATTTTTAATAAATGACAAATTGGCTCTTCCGTATTCACGTATATTTGATGGAGCAACTTCGCCACCAGAAAAATGGGCTAAATATTGCGCACCATAACATACAGCAAGTAAAGGCAATTTACCTCTAATTTGTGATAAATCGGGATGAGGAGCATCTTGAGCTCTTACTGAAAAAGGACTACCCGATAAGATTACTGCCTTGAAAGTTGATAAATCTGATGGTGGATTGTTGTAGGGATAAATTTCGCAGAAAATATTTAGTTCTCTTACTCTACGGGCAATTAATTGCGTGTATTGCGAACCAAAATCTAAAATTAATACGTTGTGTTGCATTGTTGTTGTTTGTTGTTGTTTTTATTTGTTTCAAGTTTCAAGTTTATAAATTTTTTATTCAAAATAAAATACTTGAATCTAGAAACACTGTTTTAATATTCAAATTTTCCGTATTCTGAAGAAATAGTTAGTTTTTTTGTAGAAGCAGCTTCTACTCTACCTACAATTTGAGCTTCAATATTAAATGATTTCGAAATAGAAATAATATCTTGAGTAATAGCCTCATTAACATACAATTCCATTCGATGTCCACAATTAAAAACCTGATACATTTCTTTCCAATCGGTTTTAGATTGTTGTTGAATTAACTTAAATAACGGTGGAACAGAAAACATATTATTTTTGATAATATGAAGATTATCAACAAAATGTAACACTTTAGTTTGTGCACCACCACTACAATGCACCATACCATGTATATCTTTAGAATTATATTTTTCTAAAACTTTTTTGATAACCGGTGCATAAGTACGAGTAGGCGAAAGCACTAATTTACCAGCATCAATAGGCGAATTTTCTACGGCATCGGTTAAATTAATTTTACCAGAGTAAACCAAATCATTTGGTACAGCTGCATCAAAACTTTCTGGATATTTTTGAGCTAAATAATTTGCAAACACATCATGACGTGCCGATGTTAATCCGTTACTGCCCATGCCACCGTTGTACTCTTTTTCATAAGTTGCTTGACCAAATGAAGCCAAACCAACAATAACATCGCCTGCTTGAATATTAGCATTATCTATCACACGGCTACGTTTCAATCGGGCAGTCACGGTAGAATCAACAATTATTGTACGCACTAAATCGCCCACATCGGCAGTTTCGCCACCTGTAGAATGAATGGTAATTCCAAATTGTTTCAATTCTTCAATAAGCTCTTCAGTACCATTAATTATAGCAGAAATAACTTCGGCAGGAATGAGATTTTTATTTCGTCCAATAGTTGACGACAACAAGATATTATCGGTAGCGCCTACACAAAGTAAGTCGTCAATATTCATAATAAGTGCATCTTGCGCAATGCCTTTCCAAACCGATAAATCACCAGTTTCTTTCCAATATAAATAGGCTAATGAAGATTTTGTACCGGCACCATCTGCGTGCATAATGATGCAATAGGCGTTGTCATTGGTTAAATAATCGGGAATAATTTTACAAAATGCTTTAGGAAAAAGTCCTTTGTCGATATTTTTTATGGCTTGATGCACATCTTCTTTAGAAGCGGAAACACCCCGTAGATTATACCTTTTACTAGTATCTGAACTCATTTTTTTGTGTTGTGTTGTTGTGTGGCGCAAAGATACTTTTAAAATTTAGAATTTAGAAGTCAGAATTCGGAAAAAATATGATTTTAAATTTTTACTTTAAAACTATAACTTTCATTTTCATATTGGTAGTTAGGAAAATCTACATTTTCTACATAATAATTAGTATAACATCTTTTTTCTACTGTTTTTACATCGAAATAAACAACAATTTCTTTTATTTCACCAGATTGTGAGTTTTTTAATAAAATTGTATAAGCTTGTCCATCAGTACTTGTATCATCTACTATAATTTCAAGATGATTTTGTTCTGTAAAAAAATGAAAACTAACTTCTTGGTTACTGTTGTTTTTTAAAATTTCTATTTCTTCTGAAAGAAATCTACCGCTTTCAAAAACATCTTCTTGAGTATTTACGTCTAAAAACTGAACGTAAAACCTAGCATAAGGAGGAATGCCTACATCGGGGCAATCTTCTATATTTTCACAACCAGCAAACTGAAATAACAATAAACAGAATAAAACAATCTTTTTCATGTTAAGGAAATGTTTATACAAATAAAAGGTGTGTTTAATCTACTTTTATTTGGTAAATATCGTTAAGCAATTCGTTTTCGTAATCAAGAACCGCAACGTTTGTTGTTTTATAAAGTGTATAACATTCTTCTTCTTTTTTTTCGGTTGCGTATAAAATTTTAATTTCTTTAGTAGTAGCCAGTTCACTATTGTTTAAAGTAACAAAAATGGTGTCATTTAATATTACTTCATTTTCTAAAACAACGTGCATTACATTTAAAGAATCTAGTATAGAGAAGGAAATATCTTTTTCGAGATAATTTTTTACAGTAGTTTCGCCTGCAAAGTAAATAGAATCGGTAAAAACATTATGGTTAGAACTTGAATCGATAAAGTTTACAAAAATTGAAGGCGACTCGGGTGCATCAACATTTTCAGAGCAATCGTTATTACAACTTACGGCAAATAAAGTAATTATTGCTAATAAATAAATGGTATATTTTTTCATTATTTTTTATTTAATTTTCAATAAAGGTAGCACAAAAATAATAAAATTACTTGCTCAAAATTTCTATTTCTACCCTACGATTTGCTGCCGCTTGTTCTTCATTTGCTTCTGGTATTGGATAAATGGGCTGGGTTGTGCCAAAACCTGTAACACTTACTCTACCTTGCGGAATGCCTTTCCATTGTAAAAAACGACGAATTTGTTTGGCTCTTTCTAACGACAAATTGCGTCTATCTTTATCGACACAACAAATATGACCTTGTATTTGTATTTTTAAATTTGGATTATTTTGCATAACAAACAACAAATCGTAAAGTGAAGCTTGCGAATCTTGTGTGGTTTGAAATGTGTTTTGATAAAAATTGATATTTTTAAGTGTAATTTTAGTACCTACTTGGGCTAATTTTATTTTCTCGTGAAACGGTAAGCTATCGGGAATAATTATAGGTTCTTTTTTTTCAATTTCAATTCCTAAAATTTCATTTTCTTTTGCTAAATCTTTTTCTTGTAAATAAAAAATAGAAGCTCTTCTGTTTTTTGCTTGCTCTTGATCTCGTTTAAAATTTTCGCCAAAACTGATGGTTTTAAAATCATTGCGAATGGCTACTTTTCCATTTATTTGATTATAAATGTAGTGTACACGATTTTTAGATAGCGTATCATTTGAAGCTGAAGTGCCTACTTCATCGGTAAAACCATGAATGGCTAATATTTTTGATGTTGAATTGGCAACAATCCATTCGTTCAATCTCAATTTTTCTTTGGCTAATAATTCATATTTTCCCGATTCAAAATAAAAGGAAATCGTATCTTGAGCATTTGCAAAAAGACACGATAAAAATACGATTAAACTGTAACTAAATTTTTTCATAATATATTACGAAGTAACAACTTTTTTGCCAAAAAGGAAATTTTATTCTTTATTTTTCTAGAATTAAAATTTCAACACGTCGGTTTGCATCGCGTTCTGTATCGTTTTTTTCAGGAATAGCATAAATTGGTTTTGAGCTACCAAAACTTTTATATTGCAAACGATTTTTGTTAATTCCGTTTTCTACCAAATAATTATAAACCGCTAAAGCTCGAACTTTTGCAATATCAAGTTTATCGACTTCTTTCATACAACAAATATGTCCTTGAATTTCGATTTTTACCGTAGGATGTTGCTTCATGGTTTGTAACAATTGCTCTAAAACAGGTTTTGACTCTGGTTTGAAATCTCCTGAATTATTATAAAAATATAGTTTTTCTAATCGTAATATTTCTCCAATTTCAGCGTCTAGAACGTTTTCATTCAATGTTTTTTTTGGTGCTACAACAGCTGTATAATCATCAATAGGATATGTATAATACACATCTACTCTACGGTTTTCGCTTTGTTTTTTGTTTTGCAAAAAACGTTTGCCATAGGAATTTAATTCAGCATTTTTATCAAATTGAATTTTATTGAGTAATATATTCTTAATGGTTTGTATTCGTCTATCCGAAAGCGTATTATTATAAGGATTATTTCCTACCCAATCGCAAAAACTTTCCATTTTTAAAACAACCGCATTAGGATATTCCGTCATCCACAATGTTATTTTTTGTTGCTCGGTTGTATTTAATTCACTTTCATTAAAATCGAAATAAAAACTTATTTTTTGTTGCGAAAAGCAAAATAATGTATTTCTAGAATTAAATCAATAATATTACTTTTCAGCTTTTCTTTAAATCTTTAATTGCATAAAAAAGCCTAACAAAATAAAATCTGTTAGGCTCAATTAATAGCAAGTAATTTATTTGTAGTCTTTTATTCGAATTAAATTAGCGAACAAATAGTAATTCTCTATATTTCACTAAAGTCCACATTTCATCGTCAACTAATAATTCAAGTTTATCGGTATGATAACGAATTTCTTCAAAATATGGTTTCACTTTATTACAATACGCTTCTGCCATTTTTTCAACATTGGTTGAATTATTAGCTTTTTTACGTTCCTCAATCATGGCTTCCACTTTTGAATTGATACCTTCAATATGTTCCGAAATTTCTTTGATTAAAGACATTTGCTCTTTGGCTAATTTTTCAAAATCTTTTCCAAAAATTTCTTTCAATCCTTTTACATTGTCAATTAATGTATTTTGGTATTTAATTGCTGTTGGAATTACGTGATTACGAGCAATATCGCCCAATACACGACTTTCAATTTGAATGCGTTTTACATATTCTTCTACTTCAATCTCATAACGCGCCTCTACTTCTACATGGTTCATAATGCCCAATTCTTCAAACAATTGAATTGCTTTTTTAGAAACTTTTGCTTTTAAGGCTTCAGGTGTAGTTTTATAATTACTTAACCCTCTTTTTTTAGCTTCTTTTTCCCAAGCATCGCTATAACCATCTCCTTCAAATAGAATATTTTTCGTTTGCTTGATGTATTCTCTTAATACATTAAAAATAGCTTCATCTTTCTTCAATCCTTTTCCGATTAAAGCATCAACTTCTACTTTAAAATCCATTAACTGTTTGGCTACAATTGCGTTTAATGTTGTCATTGGATTGGCACAGTTTGCCGTTGAACCTACTGCTCTAAACTCGAATTTATTTCCGGTAAAAGCAAATGGCGATGTACGGTTTCTATCAGTATTATCTAATAAAACATCTGGTAATTTTCCAACTACATTTAGTTTTAAATCGGTTTTTTCTTCTGGCGATAATTTTCCGTTTGAAACACCTTCTAATTCATCTAAAACAGCAGATAATTGTTGCCCAATAAAAATCGAAATAATTGCTGGAGGCGCTTCATTAGCTCCCAAACGATGATCATTACTAGCCGATGCAATTGACGCACGTAACAATTCTTCGTAAGAATAAACAGCTTTTATGGTATTGATAAAAAAGGTTAAAAACTGTAAATTGCTCATTGGCGTTTTTCCAGGACTTAACAAATTTACACCTGTATCAGTCGCCATAGACCAGTTATTGTGTTTTCCTGAACCATTTACACCCTTAAAAGGTTTTTCATGCAACAATACTTTAAAATCATGGCGTTCGGCTACTTTTTGCATCACATCCATCAACAATGAATTATGATCTACGGCTAAATTGGTTTCTTCAAAAATAGGTGCTAATTCAAATTGATTAGGTGCCACTTCATTATGACGTGTTTTTACTGGAATGCCCAACAACATACATTCATTTTCTAAATCGCGCATATAGTTTAGCACACGACTTGGAATTGAACCAAAATAATGATCTTCCAATTGTTGCCCTTTAGCAGAAGTGTGTCCTAAAAGCGTTCTTCCTGTTAAAGAAATATCTGGTCTAGCATTAGCTAAAGCTTTATCTACTAAGAAATATTCTTGTTCCCAACCTAATGTTGGTGTAACTTTTTTTACATTTTTATCGAAATATTTTGCCACTGCAGTTGCTGCTTCATCCACTGAATGTAAAGCACGTAGCAAAGGTGTTTTATAATCTAAAGCTTCACCAGTATACGATACAAATACAGTTGGAATACACAATGTAGTACCATAAATAAATGCTGGCGATGTTGGATCCCAAGCGGTATAACCACGCGCTTCAAAAGTATTGCGAATACCACCATTTGGAAATGAAGAAGCATCGGGTTCTTGTTGTACTAATTGACTACCTCCAAATTTTTCAACAGGATCTGAACCATCAAACGACGTTTCAAAAAAAGCATCGTGTTTTTCAGCAGTTGTTCCTGTTAATGGTTGAAACCAGTGTGTATAATGCGTCACTCCTTTTGATAACGCCCATTCTTTCATACCCATTGCCACATATTCGGCAATGTTTCTATCAATTTTTGTTCCGTGCTGCACAGCATTTTGTACGGCTTTGTAAGCGTCTGGTGTTAAAAACTGACGCATGGTTTTGTCGTTAAAAACGTTTGTTCCAAAAATTTGCGACTTACGATCTAATTTTTCAACTGCTGCTGGTTTGCGATTAGCAGTTTCAGCAAGTGCACGGAAGCGAATAGTTGCCATAAAGTTGTTTTTTTTGTTATACCCTATTAATTTTTACTGCAAATATATAAATTTTAAAACAAAAACAAATTAACCCCTATTTAATTTAGGGTTAAATTTAAAAAATAACAATTTTAAAAACATCAACCCCTATTAAAAATAATAAAAAAAGCCGAAAAATTAAATTTTTCGGCTTTTTAGAGTTTAATATGTAATCTTACTTTGCTATTTTAGTTATTTTTTTGTTGTTCAAATTATAATAATCAATAACAGCTTCATAATCGTTAAAATCTACTGGCGAGTTAGCCATTTTATTTCCAAAATAAGCAGGAATAACTAGAATTCTAAAAACTTGATTATTTGTCCAACTTGGATCTAATGTATTCATATCGAAATTAGCATCCATAAAAATTTGAGCATCGTAAGCGGTAAAATCAAAATTATAATCCAATTCGCCACCGCCAGAAAAATAATAGGTTTGCGGTAATAATCGCCAAATATCAGTTCCATTATCTACTCCATATAAATGATATACTAAAACCATATCGGAAGTATAAATAGAGTGCGGAAAAGTAATTAAATTACTATAACTGTTACCCGGTCCAAAGTTTAATGAATATTCCCAAACTTCACTTATGGTATCTTGGTCATTTGCATCGTCTATAATATTATTTTCTTCAACTGTACAACTATTTAACGAAATCATCCCGATAAGCGCTAAAAATAAAGTAAATTTTCTCATAACTATTCGTTTTTATATTGTGTATGTTTTTCTAATTTCAAAGGTCGTGCCAAACTAAAAAAACAGACCTTAAATAAAGTCTGTTTTTACTATATTATTTTTTATAAAATTACATATTGCGTCTATACTGACCGCCTACTTCAAATAAAGCGGAAGTAATTTGACCAAGTGAACACACTTTGGTAGCTTCCATTAAATGTTCAAAAATGTTTTGATTTTGAATAGCGGCGTTTTGAATACTGTCTATTTGTTTTTTAACTTCATTTTCTTTTGCTTGATGAAGATTTTTAAGCGTATTGATTTGATATTGCTTTTCTTCTTCAGTAGCACGAATTACTTCGGCAGGAATTACCGTAGGCGAACCTTTACTGCTTAAGAAAGTATTAACGCCAATAATCGGAAATTCGCCTGTGTGTTTCAACGTTTCATAATACAAACTTTCTTCTTGAATTTTACTGCGTTGGTACATGGTTTCCATAGCGCCCAACACACCGCCGCGTTCTGTAATTCTATCAAATTCGGCTAAAACAGCTTCTTCAACTAAATCGGTTAATTCTTCAATAATAAACGAACCTTGAATAGGATTTTCGTTTTTAGCCAAACCTAATTCTTTATTAATAATCAACTGAATTGCCATGGCACGACGTACCGATTCTTCTGTTGGCGTCGTAATGGCTTCGTCATAGGCATTGGTATGCAGCGAGTTACAGTTATCATAAATAGCGTACAAAGCTTGCAAAGTGGTACGAATATCATTAAAGTCTATTTCTTGTGCGTGTAACGAACGACCAGAAGTTTGAATATGATATTTCAACATTTGCGCTCTTTCGTTGGCACCGTATTTATTTTTTAAAGCTTTTGCCCAAATTCTACGCGCCACACGACCAATTACGGCATATTCTGGATCGATTCCATTTGAGAAAAAGAAAGATAAATTTGGCCCAAAAGCATTAATATCCATTCCACGACTCAAATAATATTCTACATAAGTGAATCCGTTTGCCAATGTAAAGGCTAATTGCGAAATGGGATTGGCTCCAGCCTCAGCAATATGATAGCCCGAAATGGAAACCGAATAAAAATTACGCACATTTTTTTGAATAAAATAGTCTTGCACATCGCCCATCAATCGCAAGGCAAATTCGGTAGAAAAGATACACGTATTTTGTGCTTGATCTTCTTTTAATATATCGGCTTGAACGGTTCCACGAACTTGCGAAAGTGTTTCTGCTTTAATTTTTGCATATACATCAGCAGGTAAAACTTGGTCGCCTGTTAAACCTAATAAAAGCAATCCTAAACCATTATTTCCTTCTGGCAAATCGCCGTTATACGCAGGTCTTGTTAGGCCTTTTGCATCGTAAAGTTCTATCTTCTTTTTCTCAACTTCAGCTTCCAAACCATTTTCAATAATGTATTTTTCACAATTTTGATCAATGGCTGCATTCATAAAAAAGCCTAACAACATAGGCGCTGGTCCATTTATTGTCATAGAAACCGATGTAGCCGAATGACTTAAATCGAATCCAGAATATAATTTTTTAGCATCGTCTAAACAACAAATTGAAACACCCGCATTTCCAATTTTTCCGTAAATATCTGGGCGCAAATCGGGATCATTACCATATAATGTAACCGAATCAAACGCTGTAGAAAGTCGTTTTGCAGGCATTCCTAATGATACGTAATGAAAACGACGATTGGTACGTTCTGGTCCGCCTTCGCCAGCAAACATACGCGTTGGATCTTCGCCCTCGCGCTTAAATGGATACAATCCTGAAGTAAAAGGAAATTCCCCTGGAACGTTTTCTTGTAAACTCCAACGTAAAATATCGCCCCAAGCTTGATACTTTGGCAAGGCAACTTTAGGAATTTGTGTATGCGAAAGCGATTCAGTATGTGTTTTTATTTCAATAATTTTATCTCGAACTTTAAAAGAATAAATTGGGTTTTTATAACGATTTACTTTTTCGTCCCAATTTTGAATTATTTCCCAATTGTACGGATCGAGGTTCATTTTAACGCGGTCGAATTCTTTAAATAATAAGTTTAAAAATTCTTTATTGTCATTTTGAACTAGTTTTAGAATCGCTTCTTGGTCTAAACCTGATTTTATGATATGCGATTTCTCACTTTCGTTCGAAATGACAGCAACTGAACAAATGGTTTTAAAAATACCATACAATTTTTGGGCTACTTCAACTTGATTTGTTGCTGTAGTATCGTAACTTCTATTATTTTCCGCAATTTCAGATAAATAGCGGGTTCTGTTTGGTGGAATTACAAATACTTTTTCACTCATTTCTTTGGTAATTTCAAATGTTGAGTGTAATTCAGTATTCGTTTTTTCAACCAATTTATCCATTATCGCTTTGTATAATGAATTCATTCCCGGATCGTTAAACTGCGAAGCAATTGTTCCAAAAACAGGCATATCCTCTGGATTTTTATCCCATAAATTATGATTGCGTTGGTATTGTTTTTTTACATCTCTTATAGCATCAAGCGCACCACGTTTGTCGAATTTATTAAGTGCAACCAAATCGGCAAAATCGAGCATGTCAATTTTTTCTAATTGCGTAGCCGCGCCAAATTCGGGTGTCATTACATATAATGAAACGTTGGAATGATCAAGAATTTCGGTATCACTTTGTCCAATTCCAGAAGTTTCAAGAATAATTAAATCGTATTGTGCCGCTTTAAGCACTTCAATTGCTTCTTGTACATATTTTGATAACGCCAAATTAGATTGTCGTGTAGCCAACGAACGCATATATACACGCGAATTGTTAATTGCATTCATTCGAATTCTATCGCCCAACAATGCACCACCCGTTTTGCGTTTTGAAGGATCAACAGAAATTAATCCAATAGTTTTAGTTGGGAAATCGATTAAAAAGCGACGCACAATTTCATCAACTAACGACGATTTTCCAGCACCACCAGTACCTGTTATTCCTAAAACAGGAATTTTTGATGTTTGATTTAAATTATGAATTTTATCTAATGTGTCTTTTGCAACATCTGGGAAATTTTCGGCAGCCGAAATAATTCGAGCAATTGCCATAGGATTTTTGTTTTCAAGTTCCGAAAGTTCATTTGACAAAACATTTCCAGTTGGGAAATCGGCTTTTTGAACCAAATCGTTTATCATTCCTTGTAATCCTAATTCACGCCCATCGTCTGGAGAATAGATTCGGGTAATACCATAATTGTGTAATTCTTCTATTTCAGAAGGTAAAATGACACCGCCACCGCCACCAAATATTTTAATATGTTCGGCACCTTTTTCTTTCAATAAATCATACATATATTTAAAATATTCATTATGACCACCTTGATAAGATGTCATTGCAATAGCATTAGCATCTTCTTGTATAGCAGTATTTACAACTTCTTCTACACTTCTATCATGACCTAAGTGAATTACTTCGCAGCCTGTTGCTTGAATAATTCTACGCATAATATTTATAGCTGCATCGTGCCCATCAAAGAGTGAAGCAGCAGTTACAATTCGTACTTTATTTTTAGGAATATAAGGTGTTTGTTCTTTCATATTAAAAATTCACTTATAATTTTGAGCGCAATTTACGAATTTAATATATTTTATTGTATTGAAAACAGAAACACCTTCTATTACAAAAATAAAACAGAATAATTTACATTAATGATTGATTGTCAGTTTGTTATAATTATTCTTAACAAGAAAATACAAATATTTCAATGCTTTTATAAATTACAAAAACATCATTTTAGAAAAATTTCTACAAATTATTCCCTAATAATTTGTTAAAAAGCAGTATGTTTGCAATATAGAAACTTATAAATTTTACATAAAAAATGAAAAGAATTTTATCTGTTTTAATGGTGCTTCCTTTTGCTACCTTGGTAAAAGGTCAAGAGTTGCCTGCAAACGCCGATCCGGGAAAATGCTACATTAAATGTATTACTCCGGATGAATTTAGAGAAGTAACTGAAACTATGGTGGTTTCTCCGAGTTACAAAAAAATTAAAACTACCCCTGCAACTTTTAAAACAGTTGAAGAAAAAGTTTTAGTAAAAGAAGCTTCAAAAAAATATGTTTATGTTCCGGCTGTTTATGAAACGATAGATGTTTCTTACGAAGGAAAAGCTGCTGCTACTACTTTAGAACCTGTTGCGGCAACTTTTAACAACGATTCTAAAACTATTGAAACCTATCCTAAAGTAGGAAGATGGGAATATAAAGTATTAGACGATTGTCCTTCTGCTAACAAAGAAGGATGTATGACAGCTTGTTTTGTAGAATATCCTGCTCAAAACACAACTGTTGCTTTTAAAACATTAGCTACTGATGCAACTACAAGACAAGTACCTGTACCTGGTAGTAGTAAAACGTACAAAAAGCAAGTAGTTAAAACACCTGCAAGAATGGACGAGATTGAAATTCCTGCTGAATATGCTACTATAAAAAGACAAGTGGTTGACCAACCGGCACAAGTAATTGAAGAAATTGTACCTGAAGTAACTGAAACTGTTACAAGAACAGAATTGGTTAAAAAAGGTGGTATGACTGTTTGGGAAGAAGTTGATTGTAAAATTGCTTCTGGTGCTAATATTTTACCAATTTTGTATGAGTTGAATAGTGCCCGTATTACACCTGAATCAAAAAGAATTATCGATGAGCATTTGTTGAAATTCATGAAAGAAAAACCAAATTTAAGCATCGAAATTATGTCGCACACTGACTCTCGTGGTGATGATGCTTACAATATGAGTTTATCGCAACAAAGAGCGCAATCGGTTGTAAACTATTTAGTAGCAAACGGAATTTCAAGAAACCGTTTAGTAGCTAAAGGTTATGGTGAAACTCGCTTAAAAAATAGATGTGCTAACGGTGTTGATTGTAGCGAAGCTGAGCACCAAGTAAACAGAAGAACTGAATTTAGAATTATTCAATAATTAGAATTCTAATAAAATTAAAAAGAGTAGCTTACCGCTACTCTTTTTTTTTATATCGTATTTTTCTAATAATTCGTTACTGTATATTTTGGTACTAAAGTTGTATTTGTTTTAATTTTTATTCCAAAATTATCTTGAAGCCCTGTTGTAAACAAATCTTCAAACTTATAAATTAAATCCCAATCGTATTTATTGGTATCATTTCCTTTGTAAATATAAAGTTCTCCTTTTACATCTGACAATAAATCGGCTAATTGTGAAATGGTTATATTATCGGCTTGAATACTTTCTTCGCCAATAATAAAATTAGAAGCCATTTTATTTTCTTCAGACCAGTTAAACGTGTCAGCTTGCCAAAGTTTAGAAGAATCTTCTATTATAATTTCATTACTATTCGCATTTTCTTCGCTACTTTTTAATTGCAATTTAAAATCGGAACAAAGTTCATTTATAACCCGCTTTTTATTGTTTTCTAAAAATTGATTATTTGCTTTAAAATCAACTATAAAATCTTCTACATTAGAAGTAATATTTAATTTTGAAGTTCCTAATAATTTTGCCAATAAATTTTTAAAACTACCTCTAAACTTTGTTGTAGTTTCATCTTGATTGTAAAAATCTTCAAAAGTCTCATTTTTAGCTAATGAGATTTCGTATTTATCTACTACATCTTCCATTTTTATAACACTAGTTTTTACCACTTCTTTAAAGCTTTTAGTTATTATTCTAGCATTTTTATTGGCAAAATAGTCTAAACTTCTTTGCGTTAAATTGCTTGGATGACCTTGCCACAAAACATCGCCATTAAGATTTAATAAAACAGCATATGGTCGTTTTGAAACATTATATTTTTTAAAAATTTGACCACCTATATCGTTTGCTACCATTAAATTAAAAGGTTTTCTTACAAGAAATTTAGTTACTTTTTCAACTTGCTCATCGGTTATAGAAAGTACAAAAACTTTATTTGTATTCTTTTTTTGTAACACTTGTAATTGTTCTGTTGCTGGAATACACGGTGCACACCAAGTTGCCCAAAAATCTAACAGTATTAATTTTTGTTTATCAAATTTTACAATTTTATTTTCTTGTATAATTTGGCTTACTTCTATAACTTGACCAAAAGAATAAAAGTTACAAAAAATAAAAAATAGGACTAAATATCGTTTCATAAAATGTATATTCGCAATTACTATTCCAAATTTAAAATTAAAATGAGTATGAAAAAAACAATTTGTTTAGTTTTAACAGTCTTTATGCTACAAAGTTGTGCCGAAATGCAACAAGTACTAGAACAATTACCGCAACAAACAGGTGGACTTAGCCAGTTAGAAATAGGAAATGGTTTAAAAGAAGCTTTAGATAAAGGCATTTCGCAACAGGTTTCTAAGTTAACCGCAACCGATGGTTTTTATAAAAATAATTTAGTAAAAATTTTACTTCCAGATGAATTACAAAAAGTAGATAAAACATTGCGAAGTGTAGGATTATCTAGCTTAGCCGATGAAGGTTTGAAGGTTTTAAACCGAGCTGCAGAAGATGCCGTAAAAGAAGCTACCCCTATTTTTGTTGATGCTGTGAAACAAATGAGTTTTAACGACGCTAAAAACATACTTTTGGGTAGCGATAATGCTGCAACTCAATATTTACAAAACACAACTTCTACGGCTTTATATGCAAAATTCAATCCTGTAATTCAAAAATCGTTTGCAAAAGTAGGTGCCGATAAAATTTGGAATCAAATTATTACAAAATACAATTCGTTGCCACTTACAACCGATGTAAACCCTAATTTAACTGATTACACAACAAACAAAGCAATGGACGGTGTTTTTAAAATGATTGCCGTTGAAGAAAAAGATATTCGAAATAATATTTCGGCACGAACTACTACGCTGTTACAGAAGGTTTTTGCCTTACAAGATTAACAAATCAATATTTTTTTAAAATATTAAGAATCAATAACATATAAATAACAAATAATTAACATAACCTTCCAAAAAAACATCGGATATTTGTACCACATAATAAAAGTGATAAAATTATCATATTTGGTTAGGGTTAGTTTAGAAAAATCTCGTTTATATAGCGAGATTTTTTTTTATTTCATTTTTTCTCGAACAAATTTAAAGTACTCAAAAGCCTTTAATAACCTGCTACCGTACCACGAAAACATTTCTCCATCAACAAAAATAAAAGGAATTGTTTCTGTGTAGTTGCTCATTTCTAAAACGTGTTCTTCTTTAAACGGAAAAGGTTCTGACGATAGTAAAATATAGTCGGGGTTATACTTTATCTTTATTTTTTCTAATTCAATTTCTGGATATCGAGAACTTTCGTCTTCGTAAACATTTTTAAATTTTGCAAGTTTTAAAAGTGAATTAATAAAAGTATGCTTACCTGCTACCATATAAGGGTTTGCCCAAATAAAGTAAGCAACTTTATGGTGCTGTTTCTCTTTTATAAAGCGTTCAAAATTATGGTATGCAAAATTAATCTTATCTATCCATTTTTGGGCTTCTACTCTTTTGTTAAAAATGTTGCCAAAATCGAGAATCATTTTAGCATTGTCTTCAATTGTATAAATATTGGTAACCCAAACAGGGCAAATTTTTTGTAATTCTTCGACTATTTCTTTTGTATTTTCCTCTTTATTACAAATAATAATATCGGGCTGAAGTGTTTTTATTTTGTCAAATTTTATGTTTTTAGTTCCGCCTACAATAGTTTTAGTCGATTTTAAATGAAAAGGGTGTACACAAAACTTGGTAATACCTACTATGCTATCTTCTAAACCTAAATCGTACAACAATTCGGTTTGCGAAGGAACTAAAGAAACTATTCGTTTTGGAACAGCATCAAAAGTGTGATTGTTGCCTACTTGATCAATGAAAACTTGTTTCATGGTTTAGGTTATTTTTTATTTATATATTCAGCTATTTTAGTACTATTAAAAAGCAATATAAAACCCATTGAAACAGAAATTAAACGAACATAAAACCAATAATATTGAGGCTTTTCATCTAAAATAAAATCGCCATAAGCATTGTATTTAAAAATATTGATTAGTTCAACAAATATGTAAGCTAAATTATCTATTATTAAAGTTCCTGAAATAAAAATAATTAACAATTTAATAATTTGGGTAAAGGAAATTGTGTTTATTTCAATTTTATCGGAATCATAACCTTTATCTAATTTAAAAAAGTCGATGATTTTATCGATATTATTTATTAGAGTATAAATTAAAGCAACCATTACAGTTATTCCTATAAGTGCAATTCCTATAATTTGTAAAATTTGATCTGATGCTAAATGAAGATTAAAAAATTGTGTAGGCAGAACCAAAATAGTTGTAATTAAAGCATTAAAAGCAATTAATTTAATTACTAATCTAAAAAAATCTCGTTTTGTCATAGTTTTTTATCTAAAATTTCACACATTTCAGTTTGCAGTTTTAATGCTTCTTCTTTTGCCTTTTCGGAAAAATCTTTTCCATTTGAAGCATAAATGATGCCGCGAGAAGAATTTATTAATAATCCAACGTTTTCGGCTAAACCATATTTGCAAACTTCAGCTAAACTTCCACCTTGTGCGCCAACACCTGGAACAAGTAAAAAACTATTAGGAATAATTTTGCGAATTTCAGCAAAATATTCTGCTTTTGTAGCACCTACTACATACATTAGGTTTTCAGAATTTTTCCAAGTTTTTGATGTTTCTAAAACTTGCTTGTACAATTCTTTATCATCAACTTTCTTGGTTTGAAAATCGAAAGCACCTTCATTTGAAGTTAAAGCTAATAGAATTGTATGTTTGTTTTCAAAAGCTAAAAATGGTTCTACCGAATCTTTACCCATATAAGGCGCAACGGTAACACTATCGAATTGTAAATCGCTAAAAAATGCTTTGGCGTACATAGATGACGTGTTGCCTATATCGCCACGTTTTGCATCGGCAATAGTAAAAATTTCGGGATAATTATCGTTAATATATTGAATTGTTTTGTGTAGCGATTGCCAACCTTTTATGCCATAGGCTTCGTAAAAAGCAGTATTGGGTTTATACGACACACATAAATTGTGAGTAGCATCGATAATTGCTTTATTAAATTCGAAAATAGGATCTTCTTTTTCTAATAAATGCTGTGGAATTTTGTTTAAATCGACATCTAAACCTATACAGAGAAACGATTTTTTTTGGTGAATTTGATTAACGAGTTGTTGTGTTGTCATTGTTGTTATAAAGTTGAAATGTTGTAAAGTTAAACCTTATTTTATAAAAAAAACTAACAAGTTCTTAAAAAAAAATGTCGAACTTTTAATGCTCGACATTTATCTATTATCTGTTTTCTATATTCTATTTTCTTAAATTAATATACTTCGGTTTCTTTTAATTTTTCAGTATTAGCTACTAATTGTAATTCGTCAATTACTTTTTGAAGGTTTCCGTTCATTACGCCATCTAAATCGTATAAAGTTAAACCAATTCTATGATCGGTAACACGCCCTTGCGGATAATTATAGGTTCTAATTTTTGCCGAACGATCGCCGCTGCTAACTTGCGAATTACGTTTTTTAGCATCTTCTTCTTGTTTCTTGGCTAATTCCATTTCGTATAAACGCGAACGCAGAACTTGTAAGGCTTTATCCTTATTTTTATGTTGCGATTTTTCATCTTGACATTGCGCTACTAATCCTGTAGGAATATGCGTCATACGAACGGCTGACTTAGTTGTATTTACCGACTGACCACCCGGACCCGATGAACAGAATAAATCGATACGAACATCGTTCATATCTATTTGTACATCAAATTCTTCGGCTTCGGGCAAAACCATTACTGTTGCTGCCGATGTATGCACACGTCCTTGTGTTTCAGTTTGAGGAACACGTTGTACGCGATGCACGCCTGCTTCAAATTTTAATGTGCCGTAAACGTCTTCGCCTGTTACTTCAAAAATAACCTCTTTATAGCCACCCGATGTTCCTTCGTTCAAATCGACAACTGATGTGCGCCAACCTTTACTTTCGCAATATTTGGTGTACATTCTAAATAAATCGCCTGCAAAAATAGACGCTTCATCGCCACCTGTACCTGCACGAATTTCTACCATTACGTTTTTCGCATCTTCTGGATCTTTAGGAATTAACATAAATTTAATTTCCTCTTCGAGCTGTGGCAAACGTTCTTGCGCTTCATCTAACTGCATTTTTGCCATTTCCACCATTTCGGCATCAGAACCATCGGCAATAATTTCTTTAGCTTCGGCAATATTACCTGTTACATTTATATATTCTTCGCGTTTCTCTACTAAAGCTTTTAAGTCTTTATATTCTTTATTCAATTGCACATAACGCTTTTGATCGGCAATAATATCAGGCTGAATAATTAAATCTGATATTTCGTCGAAGCGTTGTTTTACATACTGTAATCTTTCTAACATTTGTCTGTTTTATTTTTCGAATTGCAAATTTACAGAAAATTTTGCTTCATTTCACACAACATTACATCCAATAATAACATTGCAAATCAAGATAATAAAAATTTTATTTAAAATTAATCTAAATAAATTTTGCTGATTCGATTTAGGATTTTATTTTTGCATCGTTATTTTAATTAAATCTAAATAAAATGAAGTTATACGTAACCACAATTGTCTTTTTAGTTCTATTTCAACTTAGTTTTTGCCAAGAAAGTTATAAGCAAGAAGAACATTTAAATACTAATTTTACAACAATAAACGACAACGATACGGTAAAAAAATACCAATTAGACGAACTCGTTTTAGAAGTAAAAAATAAAAAATTATTAAGTGCAAAAGCAACCATTAAAGAAATGGATTTGCCACAAGCAAGTGCTGTTATTACAGAAGAAAATTTAAAAAAGCAACAAGTAAATAATTTAACCGAAATACTTAAAAACGCAAATGGCGTTTACATTATGGGAACTACTGGCGGTTATCAGGAAGAAATTGCTTCGCGCGGATTTAACTTGGGTAGTAACAATACGTTTAAAAACGGTATTCGTTACTTTAACGGTATGCTTATAGAAACTTCTGGTTTAGAAAAAGTAGAGTTTTTAAAAGGTAGTACTGCTATGTTATATGGCAATGTGGCGCCTGGTGGTATTATGAATTTAATTACTAAAAAACCAAAATACACCTTTGGTGGCGAAGTTGGTTTTGCACAGAGTAGTTTTGCAACCTACAAACCTACTTTTGATGTGTACAACAGCATTGGAAAAAACCAAAAAGCAGCTTTTAGAATTAACGGAAGTTATACAAATGGCGAAAGTTTTAGAAATTATGTTACTGCCGAACGCTATTATTTTAATCCTTCATTTGAAATAAAACTATCCGAAAACACTGAATTATTAGTAGAAACAGATTATATAAACGATACCCGAACACCCGATTTTGGTGCTGGTGTAATTAATTATGAAGTAATCGATTTACCTCGTAACCGTTTTCTTGGCGTAACATGGGGTTATTACGATAGTGAGCAGTTTTCGAATACAATAACACTAACGCATAAAATTAATACCAATTGGAGAGTTAATTTTAGTAATGGTATTCGGTATTATAAAACCGATTTGTTTTCGAATACACGACCTAATACTGGTGGCTTAATAAACGAAGATGGCACTTGGAACAGAAGAATTCAAAAAGCCGAAAGCAAAGACAATTATTTTACACAACAAGCTAATTTAAATGGAATTTTTGCCACAGGAAATGTTAGCCATAACTTTTTAGTAGGTGCCGATGTAGAAAATTTTAAAAATAGTGCTACCCGTTATAACAATGTAAATTATGACACTATAAATATTTTTGAAGAATATGAGCCTTTAAAGGAAGCCGAAATACCAACTATGACAAAAACAAGTGTAACCACTGCGCCCGTAAGTCGTTTTGGAATTTATGTTCAAGATTTAGTAACATTAACCGAAAAATGGAAAGTTTTAGCAGGTATTCGCTATAGTTATCAAGACACCGAAAGTAATGTGTTTACCTATAGCACTTCTACCACCGAAACTTCTAACCAATATGATGACGCCTTTTCGCCCCGAATTGGATTAATTTATCAACCTACCGAAAATCATACTTTATTTACTACTTACTCTAATTCATTTGAAACAAATTCAGGGTTAGATTTAAATGGAAAGGCATTAGAACCTTCTATTATCGATCAATATGAAATTGGTATTAAAAATAAATTTTTCAACCAAAAACTAGGTTTAAACGTTATTGCCTATCAAATTACAAATCATAAAAATTACCAACAATCATTGGCTAATGGAAACACCTATTCGTATATAAAAGTTTTAGCTGGAACAGTGCAAAGCAAAGGTGTAGAAATTGATATTAATTATGAAGCATTTGATGGTTTTTCAATAATAGCTGGATATAGTTTTAACGAAACTAAATTTCTAGATAGCGATTATTATGTAGAAGGAAGTTTATTGCGCTACAACCCAAAAAATACTGCTAATTTAAGTTTCAACTACGAGTTTTTAGAGGGTTCTTTAAAAGGATTAAACTTCGGGTTAATTAATACTTATTTTGGTACACGCTACGCTGGTCGTTCTACACGAGTTCAAATTACAAACGATGAACGCCAACTCATTTATTTAAGCGATTATTTACAAACAGATGCAACCTTAAGCTATGCGTACAAAAACTTTACTTTACGAACCAAGTTGAGTAATTTGTTTAACGAATTGAACTACAATGCTCACGATGACAATAGTTTAAACCCAATTGCGCCTCGTAATTATTCGGTTGCATTAACCTATAATTTCTAATAAATGAAAGCTCAAAAAATCAGAAATTTACATCGCGATTTAGGCTATTTTTATTTAGGATTGATTATAACGTTTGCTTTTTCAGGAATATTAATGAATCATCGCGAGCATTGGCATCCCGAAAAATTTACCATCGAAGCCAAAGAAATTACAGTAAATTTACCGAAACCCAATGAAATTACAGATGAATTTGCTGAAAATTTAGCCAAAGAATTACAAATTAAAGATAATGTAAAACGTCACATGATTCGCAAAGGAAAATTCAAAATGATGTTTGAAAACACTGAAGTTGAAGTTGATGTAAAAACGGGTAAAGGCGAAATAATAACGTTTGTAAAAACTCCTGTAATTAGTCAAGCCATGAAATTGCACAAAAACACTTCAAATTGGTGGATTTATTTTTCTGATATTTTTGGTATCTCATTAATCATAATAGCCATTACAGGTGCCATGATGGTAAAACATGGAAAACACACCTTTAAGCGCTACGGTTGGAAATTAACGCTAATCGGAATGCTTTTCCCTATCATTTTCTTGTTAGTTTTTTAAAGTTAAAAATCCCAACTTCTAGAAGTTGGGATTTTTGTTTGCTTATTGTTTTGGAGCAAATCGCTGCGATTTTGGTTCTAAATCATACATCACGAATGTATCGATAATAGCATCCATTTCTTCTTGATCGCCATGATCATTTTTACCTTCATCGGTTTTTAAATAGTTGTACAACGTTTCTTTAGAATCGAAAGCAACCCAAACCACAACCGAATTTCTTTCTCTATCTACACTAACTTGTCGGGCGATTAGTCCCTCTATTTTTTCGTCCATCAGTTCGCTTGGCTTACTTGCAATTCTAATTAAATCGTCTAATTTTCCCTCTTTTGCTGTAGAAATAGACATAAAAGTGTACTGCGGTTCTTGAAATGTTGTTTCCATTTTGTTTTCTTCTTTTTTGGTTGTACATGAAACTAAAACAGTGATTACTGCTAAAACTAAAAATTTATTCATTTTAATTGTATTTTATATTTATTACTATGTTTACATTGCAAATGTATTAATTTATTTCAATAAAACAATTATTTTATTATTTTTGTTCAAAAACACAATTAAATGAACTATTCGTTACTTACATCTTTAATACAGTATGTTGAAGAATTTGAAGAAAAGAATAACTCTGGCGAACTAAATGATTTTGTTATTTGGTTAAACAATCAGCTTTTTAGTAATACTACAAATACAAACGAAGCAATCAATCAGCATGAAGAATTAGCGATTTCTTTTAAATTAATGCACTTAAACAAAGAGCTAAAAAAACAAACCAAACCCATTTTGGCTAACTCTTTACTTTCCTCTATAGATGAGTATAGTTTTTTATTGCATCTTAATTTTCAATCTACGTTTAGAAAAATGGAAATTATTGAACTGCATAATCTTGAAGCTCCAACAGGAATTGAAATTATAAAGCGTTTGATTAAAAATAAATTGGTAAGCGAATTTATAGATGATGAAGACAAAAGGGCAAAACGCATAAAGATTACGGAGTTAGGCGAAAAAGTTATTGCCGAAATAAAACCACAAATCGATAAAGTTTTCTTAGATTTTAGTCAACCACTTAGTTTAAATGAAAAAATACAAATAAGCGGAATTTTTGATAAGCTTATAAAGAAGTAAATAATGAAGTCTTCACTATAAAACTAAACGCTGGCTACAAAAAGCCATTACGATACAATATGATTATAAAAATATTGTAAAACGAAAAGGTATCTTGGTGAAGTTGTATGTTTTTTTTCTATTTTTACATAGAAAGTTATAAATAGTTACGTATGCATACAATATGTTTAATCAACATGAAAGGTGGAGTTGGTAAAACAACACTCACTGTTAATTTAGCTGATTTTCTATCTAGAAGAGAAAAAAACAAAGTACTTTTAATTGATATTGATCCACAATTTAATACAACGCAATGTTTTTTTACAGGTGAAGAATATGTCGAATATTTATCAAAAGAACATGATACAATATTGAAAATTTTTGATGATAATGTTAAAAGAAAAATTAGTACTGTCAGTGGACCATCTTGTGTTGAAACAGAACTAAAAGACATTACACCACATAAAATTTCTGATTATCTTCATATACTCCCTGGAAATTTAGAATTATTTAAACTTGAAATGGCTTCAGGTTCTGGTAAAGAAAATAAGCTTAAACAATATATAGAAGAAATTTCAAAAATAGAAAAATACGACTATGTTTTAATTGATACTCCTCCAACACCTTCAGTTTGGATGACTAGTGCTTTAATTGCCTGTAATTATTATTTAATTCCAGTAAAACCTGACCCAATTTCATTTGTAGGTATTGATTTGTTAGAAAATATAGTAGAACAAAAGAAAGATGCTTACAATTTAAACATCAAATGTATTGGTTTAATTTTCACTATGGTTGAAAGAAGCGATTCCATTATTTATCAAAATGCTCTACAAAATGTACTTCAAGACAAAAAATGGAAAAAATTATTATATAATAAATACTTACCTAAAAGGACAGAAATTGCTAAATTGCAACTTGAAAAAAGATTTATATTAGATAGTGATGATACTATAACAAAATCTGCTTTATCAAGTATAATAAAAGAATTAAAAGATAGATTAAATGGATAAAAATAAATTAATTCAAACGGCAAATTTTATTGAGGAACTATCTTGGCTTCTTGAAAGTGGAAAAAATATTTCCTTAAAAGAGATTTCTATACTTATTCGTAATTTATCAAACGAAAGAAATATTGTTTTTCATAACAAACTTGACTTTGCAATTAATAATGAAGGTAAAACATATTTAGTAGGGGTACTCCCAAAAATTCTGCAAGATACAGAACTTTTTAAGAGTAATTCTGAAATGTTAGATTTTGCAGAAGAAGTACTTTTATTAAAACCAAGTAGAGCTGCAAAAAGATCAAGAATTGAATATATAGGTTGGATAGTTTGTGAAGTTTCAAATACTAATAATGAGAATTTGGACACACTTTATAAATATTTAAAAGAAATTTTCTCTGATGATGTTAGAATTGCTAAAATCAAAAAAGCTAAAAAAGAAGTTGGTTTTACTTGGAATAAAATAATTAGAAATTTGTAAAAATGTCAAGAGTTATAAAAAAGGATTTTGATGAAATTTTAAAATACATAGAAAATTTTAATTTAAAATCGCTTTTAAAGGAAGATGGTTTTACAATTTTTATTTCTATTTATCATAAGAAATATTATAGCTATTTCGCTTTAATTACAGAATTAGAAAATTCAATTCCTAAAAATGAGTATTTGTATCTTAAAGAATCAAATTCAGATTTAATTACTTGTTTGTTTCATTTAACAACTGGAAATTATAAATCAAGTAAGTTAATATTAAGAAGTTCTATTGAATGTTTTTTAAAAGGTTTTTCTTTAAGCTTTTTACCAAATATAGATAAAGAAAAGAGTGTATATGAACTGTTTGATAAAATTAAAACTATAGATTTTTTCAAAAATGAACCAAATAAATCTGAATTTAGAAATTTACATAATATTTATAAAATTTTATGCAAAGATGTCCATACTGCTGAAGAAGTAAATATGGCAAACATCAATTCTTTGGATTTCTTTCCTAAATATTCTAAAGTAAAAGTTAATGAAATAATTAAAATAGTATTAAAATTAATTCCTTCTTATTGTTTTTTAATTTCGAAAAAATATAATTCTAATTTTCATAAAATCCATCATAGTTTTAAAGATCTAATTTTAAAAACAATTGAAAAAGATTTGAGACCAGAAATTATGAATACAAATGATTAAAACTCCCAAGCTTCGCTTGGGAGTTTTACTATCAACTAATTTCGAATCTCTAATTACTTAGCTGGTATATTCGCTAAAATTTCCAACACAAATTTCCAATATTTTTGTGCAGAAGAAATGCTTGCTCTTTCATCTGGGCTGTGTGCGCCTTTAATCGTTGGTCCAAACGAAATCATATCCATTCCTGGGTAGTTTTGGCCTAATATACCACATTCTAACCCAGCATGGCAAGCTACAACATTGGCTTTGCTTCCGTTTTGTTTTTCGTAAATTGCGGTTAACACATCTAAAATTTCAGAGTTAGGATTGGGCGTCCAACCCGGATAACTTCCTGAAAAAGTTACTTTGCAACCCATCAATTCAAATGCAGAACGTAAGGCATTAGCCAAATCAAATTTTGAACTTTCTACTGAAGAACGGGTTAAACATTCAATTTTTACTTGTCCGTTACCAACCGTTACTTTGGCAATATTGTTGGAAGTTTCTACCAAATTATCAAAATCGGCACTCATGCGATACACACCATTATGTGCGGTGTATAAAGCTCGAACCAAATAAAACTGCGCCATTGAAGGCAACACTTTTGCAGGAACTGTATCTAATTTTTCAATTACAATTTGTAAGTTTGGTTCTGTCGTTTTGAATTCGGCCTTAATCTCATTGATAATTTCTTGCATATCGAACTCAAACGCTTCGTCATACATTTCGGCAATAATTACTTCGGCAACACTCTCACGAGGAATAGCATTGCGCAAACTTCCGCCATTTATAGTAGTAATTTGTAAACCAAAATCTTCGTAACCGCTATACAACAAACGATTCATTATTTTGTTGGCATTACCCAAACCTTCATGTATTTGCATACCCGAGTGACCACCATTCAAGCCTTTTACGGTAATTTTATACCCAACCGAACCTTCAGGTGCGTCTTCTTCGTCATATTCGGCAACTGCCGTTACATCTACACCACCAGCACATCCTATGTCGATTTCATCGTCTTCTTCAGTATCTAAATTTAAAAGTATTTTTCCTTCCAACAATCCGCCTTTTAAACCCATGGCGCCTGTCATTCCAGTTTCTTCATCAATGGTAAATAAAGCTTCAATGGCAGGATGCGGAATATCAGTACTTTCCAAAATTGCCATTATAGTTGCTACACCAATTCCGTTATCGGCACCCAAAGTTGTTCCTTTTGCACGTACCCAGTCGCCATCAACATACATTTCAATGCCTTGCGTGTTAAAATCGAAATTGGTATCGTTATTTTTTTGGTGCACCATATCCAAATGCGATTGCATCACAATGGTTTTACGGTTTTCCATTCCTGCTGTAGCTGGTTTTTTGATGATAACATTGCCAACTTCATCTTTGATGGTTTCTAAACCTAATTTTTTTCCAAAATCCATCATAAATGCAATTACTCTTTCTTCTTTTTTAGATGGACGTGGTACTGCATTTAAATCGGCAAATTTATTCCAAAGCGCTTTTGGCTCTAAGTTTCTTACTTCTTGACTCATTATTATTTTATTTCTAAATCTTCAATTATTAATTGTATTTGATTTTTAAAATCGGGTAATTCATACCGAATAATATTCCATACAATATGTAAATCAACTCCAAAGTATTCATGAATTAAGAAATTTCGTAATCCAATAATTTGCGCCCACTCAATCGTATTGTATTTTTCTATAATTTCTTTTGAAAGATGATTTGAAGCTTCGCCAATAACTTCTAACAAACGAATTGAAGCATTTTGAAGCATAGAATCTTCAGTAAAATCATCAAAATTTTTAGATAAATTATAGGTTTCTATTTCAGAAATAGCATCAAAAATGTGTTGCAATCTAATTTTGTCTTTAAAATTATTTTGCATAAATCTCTATTTTTTCGCTTTCAATATGAGGTTTAATGTATTTAGAAACTGCATTTGAAGAAACCAAATCCACTTTCTTACCTAACAGTTTTTCTAAATCTAATTTCATCTGAACAAATTGAAAACCTATTCGTTGCGAATAATCTAACTCAACCAAAACATCAATATCGCTATTTTCATTTGCTGTATTTGTTACATACGAACCAAATAAATAGGCTTTTAAAACAGGTTTTGTTTTAAAATAATCTATAATTTTAGCTATTTGAGATTTTTTCAATTTCATACTACAAATATAAGAAGACTTTTTATATTTATAGAATCAAACGCTACCGGAGTTTAAATCAAAGTTAATGAATAAAATAAAATCAAAATACCTGCTTTCTTCATTTCTTATTATTCAAATTGTTGTTGTAAAAATACTTGGACAATTTCCATCATTTATTGAAAAAAATTACAGCCATGGTTTATATAAAAAAATAGCTTGGTGCAACCGAACGGTTTTTGGTAACATTCCGTTTTCGTTTGGCGACGTTATTTACAGCCTTTTGATTATTTTATTGATTCGTTGGATTTGGAAAACTAGAAAAGGATTTTTCAAGAATTGGAAAAGTAACGGATTAACTATTTTAAGTTGGTTTTCGGTTTTTTATTTTTTGTTTCATATTTTATGGGGAATGAATTATTATCGTGTTCCATTACATGAAAAACTAAACATTGAAAAAGAATATACCGAAGAAGAATTACTAGTTTTTACTGAGAAAATGATTGCTAAAACCAATGCTTTGCAATTACAAATTACTGGAAATGATTCTACAGCTGTGAAAGTGCCGTATTCGGATGAAGAAGTATTTGCCATGGCACAAAACGGTTATGCTAAACTTCCCAAATCGTTACAAGAGTTTCACTACGCGAATGAAAGTATTAAGCCTTCACTACTTCGTTATCTTTTAAGTTATATGGGATTTGGTGGCTATATAAATCCGTTTACGAATGAAGCGCAAGTCAATACCTTAAAACCAAATTTCACTTTACCGATGACCACTTGCCACGAAATGGGTCATCAAGTAGGCATTGGTAGCGAAAGTGAATGTAATTTTATTGGATTTATAGCTGCTTCGAATCATGATGATTTGTATTTTCAATATTCAGCCTACAGTTTTATAACCAACTATTGTTTAGGTAATTTAGAACGCATTGAAGAAGGAAAAGGGAAAGCATTTTTATCAAAATTGAATGTAGGTGTTATTAAAAATTTTAAAGAAAATGAAGCATTTTGGAATAGTTACCATACGCCTATTGATACTTTTTTTGAGTTTTTTTACGACAACTTTTTAAAAGCCAACCAACAAGAAGGAATTATTAGTTATAGTCGTTTTGTGGGATTAGCGATTGGGTTTGAGAAAATTAGTAAAAAGTAAAAAGTAATTAGTAAAGAGCTTTTCACTTTTCACTTTTCACTTTTCACTTTTCACTAAACTAAACTTCATCAGAAACAAAACTTTCAATTTGTTTTTTCTTATACGGACGAATAATTAATCGGGCTTCTCTATCGAAACGAACATAATTATATACCCAATTTAAGAAAACAACCGCTTTGTTTTTAAACCCAATAAGTGAAAACAAATGTACAAACATCCAAACAAACCAAGCAAAAACACCACTAAACTGAAATTTTGGTAAATCAACAACAGCTTTATTTCTTCCAATGGTTGCCATAGAACCTTTATCTTTATAAACAAAAGGTTTCATTTCTTTTTTATTTATTAATCGAATAATATTATCTGCTAAATGACGCCCTTGTTGCATTGCCGGTTGCGCCATCATAGGATGACCTTGTAGATAATCTTCTGAAGTCATTACTGCAATATCACCAATAGCAAAAATAGTGTCATAACCAATAACTTGATTATAAGCGTTTACTTTAATTCTGTCGGCACGTTCTACCAATGAATTTGCATCTAACCCGTTGATTAATGCGCCTTGCACGCCTGCAGTCCATACAACGGTAGCAGCTTCAAAACTTAAATCGGAATTTGTGGTAACTATTTTACCATCGTAACTGGTTACACGAACATTTTTCCATACCTCAACTCCTAAATCAATTAAGAATTTTTCTGCTTTTTCAGAAGCATTTTCACTCATTGTATTCAATATTCGATCACTACTTTGAATGAGATTGATTTCCATTTTACGAATATCCAAATCGGGATAATCTTTTGGTAAAATGGCTTTTTTCATTTCGGCTAATGCGCCAGCGAGTTCAACACCTGTTGGTCCTCCGCCAACTAAAACGAAATTCATTAAACTATGACGTTCGTTAATATCGTTCGTCAATAAAGCTTGTTCAAAATTTTCTAAAATTAAACTACGAATATTTAAAGATTGCGGAATGGTTTTCATTGCCATCGCATTGCGTTCCATTTCTTTATTGCCAAAAAAATTGGTTTTTGAGCCCGTTGCTATAACTAAATAATCATATTTTAGTTCGCCAATATCGGCAATAACTTTTTTATTTTTTGTATCTACTTCAGTTACATCGGCTAAACGAAAATAAAAATCTTCAAAATTTTGCACCACTTTACGAATGGGATACGCAATAGAATCGGGTTCTAAACCGCCAGTTGCCACTTGATACATCAACGGTTGAAAATTGTGATAATTGTGTTTATCAAGTAAAACAACTTGAAGGTTTTTATTTTTAAGTTTTTTGGCTAACGAAATTCCGGCAAATCCACCACCAATAATCACTAAACGAGGAAAACTACATTGCGGTATATTCATTTACTTTTTAAAATTTGAATAGCAAAATTACGAAATGAAAACAACAAAATACTTAACTAATCCAATTTTTAAAATCGTTTACGCGTTCACGGGCAACAATTAAATCATCTTTTGTATAGGACTGTAAATGTAATTTTAAACGAGAATTGGTATGTACTTGAATTTCTGAAATTGCCTTAAAAGCTACGATTACTTGACGATTAATTCTAAAAAAATCGGTTGGATTAAGCTCAACTACTACTTCATCGAGTGTTTCATCTATTAAATAATCGCGATTGTCGTATGTATGAATATAAGTGCCTTTATTTTCACTGTAAAAACAAGCAATTTGATCGATTGAAATTATCTTTATTTGATTGCCAATTTTAAATGAATATCGGGTTTTATATGTTTTTTCAATCGGGTTGGTTAACATTTGTTTTATAGCGTCGAAATTTATACCCGAAATTGAGTTTTTTTGAAATTGATTTTGAAATTTTGAAATTGCCGATTCCAATTCTTCGTCATCAATTGGTTTTAACAAATAATCCACACTATTTAGTTTAAAAGCTTTTAGTGCATATTCATCATAAGCCGTTGTAAAAATAATTGCACTTTGCAAGTTTATATTATCAAATATTTCAAACGATAAGCCATCAGAAAGTTGAATATCGAGAAAAAGTAAATCGGGATGTGGATTATTTTTTAGCCAATGAATTGATTCTTCAACAGAATGTAATAATTGATTGACTTGAAATCCTAATTTTTCAATTTTTCGTTGCAACATTCGCGCAGCTGGTTTTTCGTCTTCTATAATTAAAATCGTCATTATTTAACTAAATTATTATTGAAATTTACGTTTTTCTTCATCCATAAATTCTTTAATTTTTCGTTCTTCCCAATTTTTACCTAAAATAAAATTAGGTAAAAAAACCGATAAGCCATGCGCTAAAAGTCCGATTCCCCAAAAAAATGGAGTTGATAGTGTACGCCATTGAAATAGCGATTCGCCTGCTGGAATTTCACGAGCATTTACTATAAATACCATAATGTTTACCAATACAAATATGGTTGCATGAGTATAAAAACCTTTAATTCGTTTTACGCGTTTTTTTGCTTCTAAATATTTTATTTCGTCTACGTTCATTGTGTTGTGATTTATTCCCATTTTGATTTATTTTCTTTATTCATTAATTCATCAATTTTATTTTCTTCCCATTTTTTACCAAAAAAAGGTAACAAGTCAAATACACCCATAGCATGAAAAAACACGCCTATTCCCCAGCCAATTGTACACCAAAAAAACCATAAATGTTGTGGTGTAAAGTATAAATTAATGCCCAGTAAAAAACAATTTACTGCAATATAAATGGCAAAGTGAACATAAAATCCTTTTATTTCTTTTACTCGTTTTCTTGCAGCTTCGTAGCGTTCGTATTCTGATTTGTAATTTTCCATTGTTTTGTTTTTTATTGATATTTTCTTTCGTTGTTATCTTTATTCAAAATTTCATTTATTTTGCGTTCTTCCCAGTTTTTCGTTAATCCGAAAACTTGTATGGCTTGCATAACAATACCAAAACCCCAACCAAAAAGTGGAAACCAAAACCATTGGAAATTTGAAGTTTTATAATTTACTAGTATTAAAAAAGGAATTACAACAATGTAAGTAATTAAGTTGTTATAAAATTCGCGTATTTCTTTTACTCTATTTTTAGCCTTTGTGTAAGCTAATTCTTCATTATATGTTGCTGTATTCATATTATTTTCAATTTGTTTGGTTAATATAGGAAGTGTTACTTTAAAGATTGCATCTGATTCTAAAATCCGAATTTTTCTATCGGTTAAAATTGCATAGCGACTAACAATATTTTGCAAGCCTACACCTTTTCTTTCGTTAAAAACTTCCTTTTTTTGTAAATTATTTTCGATTATTAATTCGTTGTTTTCTACATAAATTTTAATATGAAGTGGTTTTTGCTGACTTACGCTATTATGCTTAATACAATTTTCTAAAAGTAATTGCAACGATAACGGAACAACTTTACCATCAGCAATTTCAGTGTTTTCAATATTTGGTAATTCAAAAGAAATACTGTTTTCGAATCGCATTAGTATTAAATTCATGTAAATTCGAGCAAAGTTGAGTTCTTCTTCAATGGTTACCAATTCTTTATCGCGTTGCTCTAAAACATAACGATAAACTTTTGACAACGAAGTGGTAAATTTTTGTGCATTATCTGGGTTTTCTTCAATTAATGCACGCAACACATTTAAACTATTAAATAAAAAATGAGGATCGAGTTGATTTTTTAAACTTTCAAATTGTGCCGAAGCATTTCCTGCAATAATTTTCTCTTTTTTTACTCTATTTTCTTGGTAATTTTTATAAAAATAAATTAAATGAATAACCAACGAAACAATTAGTGTGATTACCAATGATATAACATAATTTCCAATTTTTTCTTGTTTAAAAAAATCAGCTATTGAAACATTTTCTACTATAACTTCTTCAAAAACTCGTAAAATAAAAATAGATATAGTACTAATAAAAAAGGAAGCAACAAACCCTAGTAACAAACGTTTTACCGAAACACCACTCGATTTAAAATTTTTATAAACCCAAATAAACACAAAAGCATTGGCAAAATACAATACCACACTATACAACAACGTAAATATAAAATTCCATTGTAACGTAGTTACACTAGGCAAAACTTGATTATAACTGAAGTTGATTAATTGAATACTAAAAAAAATCACAACTCCAATTATTGTTGCCTTTGCTAATTCTTTTGTATAATTCATTTGATTTTAATTACAAGTAAGTAAATCGTTTTCTAATTTTTCTGTTCCCCAGTTTGGGTGCAAATCGCTTTCTGGTTTAAAGGTACTAAAAAGTTCTTTTGCCTTTAAAAACTGATTGCAAAACGGTTTTACATCGCCACCCATATAACGTGTCATTCCTACTTCAAATTCGGTTTTACAAAGCAATACACGCGGGTTTTCGGGCGCTAACAACAAAGCTCTTTTATACAGTTTTTGTACAAATTCTGAATACGTTCTACCATTTTGCATAGGATTATAAATAATATAACCCGTATTTATTAAAGCTTGCACCACTAAAACTTCGGCATTATTAGGTTCAAGTAAATTTACCTTATCTTGAGCCGTTTGTGCTTTGTCTAAATAAACTTTTAATGTTTCGGGTTGTTCTTTATATGAAAAAGCGGTAACAACATTAGCATAAGCAACGTAATAGTTCGCTAACCAATTGTCGGCATATTTTTCAGCCACTTCATCAAATAATGGCAATGCTTTTTCTTTATCATTTGAATTCCAAGTTAAAAGTGCATCTTTTAATTGCGTTTCAACTGTGTTTTGTGCCGATAATTGTCCTAGTATCATCAGTACTAAAAAGGTAATAATTCGTGTCATAATAAATAGTTTTAATTGTTTTACACCACAAAGATGCTATGGATTTATTTCATTTAAAAAAAGAAACTACCGAACTGTCGATTTTACTACCTGAACTGTAAATTAGTATCAAATATCATATTTTTAACACCTAACCGCAATAAAAATCTTTTTATCAACAATCGAAAATTTTATACCTACTGTTTTTTAATTAATGTTTACTTTTGTCTTTCCAAAAAAATACTGATTATGATTTATAAATTTCGGGTTATTTTAGATGCCGATGACGATATTTTTAGAGATATTGCCATAGAAAAAGAAACTACTTTAGAAGATTTACACAACGCTATTGTAAACGCTTTTGGGTTCGATGGTAGCGAAATGGCTTCTTTTTACACTTGCGACGATGAGTGGAATCAGGAAGATGAAATTCCATTGTTCGATACCGGCGACGTGCCAGGCGAAATGCGCATAATGACCGATTTTGTTTTAGAAGATATTTTGTACGAAGAGCAAACTAAAATTATTTATGTGTACGACTTTTTTAATATGTGGACATTTTTAGTAGAGCTTGGCGCTATCGAAGAAAAAGAAGAAGGACAAAGCTATCCGGCTTTATTATTTTCGCACGGACAATTGCCTAGCGAAGCACCCGAAAAAGAATTTGAATCTGAAAATTTTGATGCCGATTTTAATGATGGTGACGATTTCGATATGTTTGATGGCGATGACAGCTTCGAAGACTTTGGCTTCGATGAAAATTGGAACTAATTTAAGAAGCAAGATACAAGAACCAAGAGCCAAAACAAAAAAATAAAAGATTCATTTATAAAGAGTAACTGAAGAAATCTTTTTTCTTTCTTCTTTTATCTATTATCTAAATAAACATGATAAACTTATACAACACCCATATAGAAAACCTATCGCTACACAGTGTAGGAAATAAAAGTAAAGCCGAACCATTGTTTTTATCGGAAAAACCTTATAATTTAACCGATGAAATAATGCCGCTTTTAAAAGAATTTTTCTTTAAACCCTTTCGCGATAAAGAAGAAAATTACTACCAATTTGCTCACGAAGTAGATTTAGAATACAACGAAATGTACAACTTGGCAAACGAAGCTTTTAACAATCCAAGTGAAATTCATAACGTTTCAAAAAAAATTACACAGCATTTATACGAGCAGTCTAATCATCCGCATATAAAAAGTGGCGAAGTATATGTTACCTATTTAAGCCACGTAGGTATCGATAACCAAACGGTTGACGCCATTGGCATATTTAAAAGCGAAATTAAAACCGATTTCCTTCAATTTGAAGAAAACAACCAAAACCTAGAACTACTATTACAACAAGGCATCAACTTAAATAAACTTGATAAAGGTTGCATCATTTTTAACTATAAAAAAGAAGAAGGCTACAAAATACTTTCGGTTGATAGTAACCGCTACGATGCACGTTATTGGTTAGAAAACTTTTTGTCGGTTGATGTGTTTCAAGATGAAAATTTTATGACTAAAAAATACCTTCAATTTTGTAAAGATTTTGCCAAAGATGTGGTTTTACCAGCCGAAGACAAACAGCAAGAAGTACTGTTTATGAATCGTGCCATAAACCATTTTGCTAAAAACGACGATTTTGAAGAAACCAATTTTTTAAATGAAGTAATGGAAAACCCCGAGTTTATTCCAGAATTTAAAAACTATAAAGTAGATAAAGGCGCAAAATACAGTATTGAAGACGTTTCGTCTTTCCCTATTTCGAACCCAGCAGTAACCGATGCGCGTAAAAAAATTAAAAACATCATTAATTTAGACACCAACATACAAATTAAACTCGATTTTGTAAACACCGAAAGTGCCGAAAAATTTGTAGAAAAAGGTTGGGACGAAGAAAAACAAATGTATTACTACTTGGTCTATTTTAATAAGGAACAAAAAAGCTAATACAAAACACAATTATACCTAAAAATCCTTCTTGCAAATAGAGGGATTTTTTTGTTTACCTGTTAATAACTTCTTTTTCAACTAAAAAACAAATTTAGTAGCTTTGATAAAAGAAACCTTTTACAGTGAATTCTTTAAAATAATTCTCTATGCTGAATAAAGGTTAGGATATAAGTAAGTTATCGCTCAGTGTAAAAAAACCGACAGACAAGAACAAAATTAAAAGAATATAAATGAACGCAACAGACCCGTCTTTAGCTAACATCCTTCAAACACAAGGGAATTTAGAACATTATCACGTACCGAAATATCAAAGAGAGTACACTTGGGGAAAAACTGAATGGGAACAACTTTTAGAAGACATAGAAGAGAATGACGCGGGCTACTTTATGGGTAGCATTATTTGTATTGACGACAATCACGAGTTAGGTCCAGGAGAGTCTAGAGTATATGAAGTTGTTGACGGTCAACAAAGATTGACAACCTTATCACTATTGTTAATGGCTATTTATCGAGCCTATCTTGAATGGGAAGAAGAATTAACCGAAGAAGATGACGAAGAAGAAATTGAAGATTACAAACTCACGTTAAGCAACATAAGGAAACAATTAATTCATAAAAAGAATAGTATAAACAAAGCTGAAACAGGATACTTCAAAGAGAAAGACAAATTCTGTTTTTTGAGAGTTCAACCTTCAACGCAAAGAGCAAATTATAATGACTATCTGCATATATTGGCTGAATTGGGCTTAATCAAAGGTAATTTTAACTCTAAATTTTGCGGCATACGTAGAATCTATAAAGCTTTTAATTTCTTTTATGACCATTTGCCCGAAACCTTAGAAGGACTGAACGAATTACTGCATAAAATTAACAGTTTAAAGTTTATACATATCGCTGTTTCTTCATCTTCAGATGCATTCACATTGTTTGAATCTTTAAACAATCGTGGCGTTCCACTTTCAGTAATGGATATAATCAAAAATAAAATGCTTGCCAATTTGGAAAAGCAACATAAAATGAATATTGATGATGCTTATGACGAATGGCAAAGTTTACTTGAATTTTTACCTGAATACCAAGAACAAGAAAGATTTTTAAGACATTATTACAATGCATTTAAAGTGTATCCAGACATAAAAATTGAAAAATATACTAGAGCCACAAAAAGTAATCTTATAAAGATATTTGAACTGTTCATTAAAAAGAACGCTAAACAACTTTTTGATGATTTAATTGAAAAAGCCGAAACATACAATTACTTCATTCAACCTGAAAATTATGATGAAGACAACCAAACAAAATCTTTAATTGACCTAAAAAGGATTGGGTCAGCCCCATCATATTTACTACTGTTGTATTTATTCAGTTTGGAAAACAAAGCTTTTAATGACAAAGAAAAAAGTTTAGACGATGTGCTTTCCTTTCTTGTAAAGTACTACATCCGAAGAAATATAACAGACTTTCCAAATACACGAGACCTTGATGCTATCAATATCGAAGTGATTGAAAATTGCCAAAAACAACTAGATGACAATAAAAAGCTAAGTGGCAAAACGATTATTGACTTCTTAATCAAAGGAAAGGGAAAACCTGCCTCTATAGAAAAATTAAAAGAAGGTTTGGAAGACAACTTATTTTATTATAATTCAGGTATGGCTAGATATGTATTAGCAAAACTTGATGAAGTAACTCATTCAAGAGAATACAAGCCTGACTTATGGGCGAGAAACGAAAAAGGGCTTTTAGTTTGGACTGTTGAGCACATTTTTCCACAAGGCAACAACATTCCCAAACATTGGATTGATATGATAGCAGATGGTGATAAAAACAAAGCACAAGAAATTCAAGAAAATTGGGTTCATTGTTTAGGCAATTTGACACTTAGTGGTTATAATTCTCAATTATCAAATGCCAGTTTTGACACTAAACAAGACCTACATCAAAACAAAAAATTCCTAGGTTATAAAATCAATATCGGGTATAAAAATGGTTTATCTCTGAATAATATTGAATTTGTGTACAAAGGCAAAACAACGAACTTAAGTAAGATAAAAGAGTGGACAGAAGAATCTATTGAATCAAGAAATTATGTAATGGTTGACTCTCTTTTAAGACTTTTTGCATTTGAAGAAAGAGAACTTAATGAAATCAAATCAAACGATGAATAGAACACCGAAGCGATAACAGCACCTACCCAAAAGTGGCGGTTCAGTGGTTAAATCAAGCTTTGTGAATCTATCAAAGTTTGTGCTTGGTTGACAGTAAAGTGCTTCGAAATCGCCACCTTTGGGTAGCTGTAAAACGTTAGAACACATTCAGCTAAAGCTGACCAAAGTTGCTACGTGCTTCGCACTCCCGCCCCTTTGGAAATGTGTTCTAACGAACTGCTAAACCAAATTACTTTTTTACATACCTGTAAACGACAGCTTTAGCTGCCCATCGAGGGAAAACGTGTACTAACATAAGCTAAAAGTAATTTGGCTCTGCTTTTTTTGTTCCCAATAAGCGAAATTTGTACAAATTACGTAAACTACGTTTACTATTTGACAACCAATTGACAAATTGAAAGCGGAAGCTGTTTATTTGTCAATTGTTTTAACAAATTTCTTATATTTACTCAAAAAAAGCAGAACTACGTTTAGCAGTTCGTTGTAAAACATATGAAAAAAATCTTACAAATAACAATAATCGGAATTTTAATTTACTCTTGTTCAGCTACAAAAACTGGAAAAGACACGACAAGATACTTCGATGAAAATAATGTGGAAATTAGTAAATCAAAGTTCGACAGAATCCGTTCAACAAATAAATTATTAGATATTCAGGGAGATTCTACAAATCATAAAAAATTGACTTTAAGAGAAAAACGTGGAAAAATAACAAACAGAGCCTTATTAGAAGCTTTACTTGAGAAAGAAATAAATCAAGAATTAGATTCTACTAAACCAATAGTTATAATTTACTATCCAGGAAAAGACCCTTGTAATTCAAGTGGTTCAGCTACAAAGGAATCAAGAAGAAATTGGTTCGGACAATTAGAAGATGGAATCAATCAAATAGCACAAACTAAACCAATTTATATTTATAAAGATAATGATGGCTTAAAAAAATACGATGGAATTTTGACTTGGCATAAAGACCCCGAAGGAACCATTGAAAGGCTATTTTTTGAATATCATTATCCTTGTAGCAGTTTTGTTGTGATTTCAAAAGAAGGAAACTATATTAGTTATTTTGGAGAATTTGGAAAAGAATATGTTTGGGAAGCAACTCAACTTATGAATAAATAAATACGTTTTACAACAATGGCTATAAGTAATTGCTTGTTCTCGCCTACTTCTGAAAATCCTCAGGGATTTTCAGTTTGGTGTGTACTTGCAAAATCAAGTGCTAACCCACGCAAATACTCATAGCCGAGACCGTTAGAACACATTCAGCTAAAGCTGACCAAAGTTGCTACGTGCTTCGCACTCCCGCACCTTTGGAAATGTGTTCTAACGAACTGCTAAACCAAATTATTTTTCTAACCAAAATACTTTATTTATATTTGCTTTAATTACCCAAAAAAACGGCTATGAAAAATACTAAAACTTTTCTATTAATTACAATAATGTGCTTTTTAAACATCAATATTTTATTAAGCCAAGGTTGTAGCGATGCGGGCTTTTGTACGGTAAATAGTTTTAAACCCAATACCGAAAATAGTACCGGTGTTTTAAACAATCAATTTAAAATTGGTGCTTTTTATGGTAGTGCCGATAGAAACATAAGCGTTTATGGCAATTATTTAGAGTATAACCGACAATTAAATGAAAAATGGGCTTTTGATGCTAAACTAACAACACTTGCTCAAAATGGAAACGGAATAACAACATTTGGTCTTTCCGATATTTTTTTAAACGCTACTTACAAAGCTACTGAAAAAGTAAATTTTACATTAGGCACAAAACTACCTTTAGCTAACGCAAATAAAAAAGAAAACAATCTTCCACTTCCTATGGATTATCAATCTAGTTTAGGAACTTTCGATTTAATAATTGGCGTTGGATACACTATAAAAAACATTCAACTTGTAGCGGCAATACAACAACCTTTAACACAAAATGAAAATGAATTTTTTGCTTCAAGTTACCCTATAAATTCTAAATTAAGAAACTTTCAATCTACCAATAAATTTGAAAGGAGTGGCGACTTTTTATTACGAGTATCCTACCCTATTACTATAGCAGCAAAATTTAAAATAACGCCAAGCGTTTTACCCATTTATCACTTAACTAATGATAAATATACAAATGAATTGAACAACAAAATAGAAATTAAAGGTTCACAAGGGCTTACCTTAAACGGAAATGCGTATTTAGACTACGAACTCAATACTAAAAATAGTATTCAATTAAACATCGGAATGCCATTTATTACTAGAGATGCCAGACCAGATGGTTTAACAAGAAGTTTTATTGCCAATTTACAATACAATATAAAGTTTTGATGCGTTATTTTGAAACGAAATTGTTAACACAAGTTTAAAATCTGTACTATTTTCTAAATTTACCAGTCAATTTTCTTTTTACCTACACTTTCCAAAAAAGCATTTGTTCTGGTAAAATGATGGTTATTAAACCACTTTTTATGAACACCAGCAAAAGACGGATGTCCAGAGGTTAGCACATAATGTTTTGTAGTATCAATCAAGTTTGCTTTTTTTTGCGCAAAACTGCCCCATAATAAAAACACTACATTTTCTTTTTCGTTAGAAATGGTTTCTATTACCGCATCGGTAAAATGTTGCCAATGTAAATGTTTATGGCTATTTGGCAAATCTTTTCTCACAGTTAATGTAGCGTTTAATAACAAAATACCTTGTTTTGCCCAGCGTTCTAAATTTCCAGATGTTTGTTCAGATTGGTCTAAAATGCGTTCAAAATCAAGATTAATTTCTTTATAAATATTCTGTAAAGAAGGTGGAATTTTCACAGCATCATTTACCGAAAATGCTAAACCATTTGCTTCGCCTTCGCCATGATACGGATCTTGACCTAAAATAACCACTTTTACAGCATCAAAAGAACATAAATTAAACGCATTAAAAATTAATTCTTTTGGCGGAAAACAAGTATGTAGTGCATATTCTTCTTCTAGCCTTTGTTGCAAGTCGTAAAAATACGGTTTTTCAAACTCTGGTTGTAAGTGTTTTTGCCAAGACAAATTAATTTTTGCGAACATACTTTAAAATTTTCTCAAAAATACTATTTTTAAAAGTAAAACCTTTCAAACTTCGTAACTTTGCACTTTAAACTTTGAAAATGATTTCAATTACTAAAAAAACAGTACAAGATTTAGAATTCGACACTATTTTACAAACTATTTCTGCCTATTGCAATACCGAAATGGGTAAAGAAAAAGTATTGGCTATTTTACCCTTTAAAAACAAAAACGAATTATTAGCTAATTTACAGCAAACGTCAGAATACCAAGCTTCTTTTACCAATAATAATGCTATTCCAAATCACGGATTTGAAACTATTTTTAGTGAATTACAATTTTTAGGAATCGAAAATAGTTTTTTAGAAGCTAATAGTTTTAAAAAAATTGGACATATTACAGAAACCACGACTGTTTTAGTAAAATACTTTAAAAAATTTAGCGATTATTATCCTGAATTGCATAAAAAAGCAACCGAAATTGCACTAGAAAAAAGTATTACACTTGCAATAGAAACTGTTTTTGATAAATACGGCGAAATTAAAAACAATGCTTCGCCAGATTTGGTTCATATCCGTAAAAGTATACAAATCGTTCGCGGAAAAATCAATCAGAGTTTTGGTCTTGCACTTTCACAATACAATTCGGCTGGATATTTAGACGATATTAAAGAAACGATTGTAGAAAATCGAAGAGTTTTAGCAGTTTTAGCGATGTATCGAAAAAAAGTAAAAGGTTCGGTTATGGGCAGTTCTAAAACCGGAAGCATTGTGTATATCGAACCCGAAACAACGCTTCGTTTTTCTCGTGAATTAGCCGATTTATTACAAGACGAACGCGAAGAAATTGTACGTATTTTAAAACAATTAACGAATGAAATTCGTCCGTTTAAGGAACTTTTAGCCGAATATCAACTATTTCTTAGCGATATTGATGTTATTGCTGCAAAAGCGAAATATGCCGTTAAAATAAACGGAATTTTACCCAATATAACTACCGAAAAGCGCTTGTTTTTTCGCGATGCCTTTCACCCTATTTTATGGTTAACTAACAAAGCCAAGAAAGAAGTAATTTATCCGCAAACTATTGAACTTACTCAAGACAACCGTATAATTGTAATTTCTGGACCCAATGCTGGTGGAAAAAGTATTACGTTAAAAACCATAGGTTTATTACAGTTGATGCTGCAAAGTGGTATTTTAATTCCAGTTCACGAACGAAGCGAAACCTTTTTATTCGATAGAATTTTAACCGATATTGGCGACAATCAATCTATTGAAAATCATTTAAGTACGTATAGTTATCGCTTAAAAAATATGAATTATTTCTTAAAGAAATGCAATGCTAAAACGCTGTTTTTAATTGATGAATTTGGTACAGGTTCTGACCCCGAATTGGGTGGCGCATTAGCCGAAACATTTTTGGAAGAATTTTATCATCGTGAAGCTTTTGGTATTATTACTACGCATTATACCAATTTAAAAATATTGGCGAATGAATTACCATTTGCAACCAATGCCAATATGCTTTTCGATGAGAAATCGTTAGAACCGATGTATAAACTGCATTTAGGACAAGCTGGAAGTTCGTTTACCTTCGAAGTAGCGCAAAAAAATGGTATTCCGTTTGGATTAATTAATCGAGCTAAAAAGAAAATTGAAAAAGGTAAAGTTCGTTTCGATAAAACCATTGCAACACTACAAAAAGAACGTTCTAAGCTCGAAAAAACATCGCAAACTTTAAAAGAAGAAGAAAGCAAAGCGCGAGAAGAAAGTATGAAAATGGAGCAGATTAATGCTAAAATTCAAGAAAAATTAGAACGCTATCAAGAATTGTACGATGCTAACCAACGGCTGATTTATATGGGACAAAAAATTGATGATATTTCGGAAAGTTATTTCAATACTAAAGATAAAAAGAAACTAATTGGTGAATTTTTAAAAATGGTTGAAATCGAAAATTCGAAACGTAAAAAAATAACCAAAAAAGAAAAGCAAGAAAAAGAAAAAGTAGAACGCCAAGTAAAAGCCGAAGTAAAAGTTAAAGTAGAAGAAATTCGCGAACAAAAGAAAGAAGCGAGAATAAAGAAAAAAGAAATTGAGGACACAAAACCTAAAGTTGTTCTGAAAGTTGGCGACAGAGTGCGTATGATTGATGGAAAAGCTATAGGAACTATTGATAAAATTGAAAAAACAAAAGCAACCGTAAATTATGGCATTTTTACTTCTAAAGTAAGTTTAGATCAATTGGAGTATATTCAACCTATCTAATTTGAAAATGGAATTCGTAATTTAAAATTCGTAATTGTTAATTATGATTAATTTACCAGAAAATAAAAAAATTATACTGTTTGATGGTGTTTGCAATTTGTGCGATGCTTCGGTGCAGTTTATTATAAAAAATGACAAGAACGACGTGTTTCGATTTGTAGCAATACAATCAGAATTAGGCCAACAAATTATAAATTATCTCAAAATTGATATCTCAAAAACCGATTCTATTATTTTATATGAACCCAAAGTTGCTTATTATTTTAAAGCCGAAGCTGCTTTACGCATTGCCAAAGAGCTTAAAAGTTGGCATACTGTTTTGTATTATTTTAATTTTATTCCGAATTGGTTAAAAAATAGTATTTACGATTTTATTGCCAAAAATCGGTACAAATGGTATGGCAAAAAAGAAGCTTGTATGATTCCTACACCAGAATTAAAAGCAAAATTTTTACAGTAACGTGATAAATATCAGAAAAAATCAAAATAGTTTATTCTAATTTTGAAAAATAAAACATAAAATTATGACAAGTTTAGCTTTTACAAATGGAACCTTTATTATAACTGTAGTTTTTGCTTTGGTTTGTTTAGGTTTAGTTGGTGCTATTTTCTTTTTAATGAATACCGACAAAAAGAAAAAAGAAAACGACTAAACTTTGTTTAGTCGTTTACATAGTATGCTATAAAAAGATATTAATTTTTTATGAATTTAAAACTTTTAAAATTATTTGTAGCATCTAAAACATTTACAACATAAACACCATCATTTAAATTTGATAAATTAATTGCTTTACTATTTTCCGAAGTTGCTGTTGTAGTAATAACTTTTTGTCCAACTAAATTATAGATTTCTATAGATTTTAAATTTTCTTTTTCAGAAGAAATCGTTAAATTTTTAGTTGCTTTATCGTAACTATAATTAAAATTGTTTAAACTAAAATTAGTAGCACTTAATGTTGCTGTTACGGCAACATCATCAATATTTAATTGAAATTCATCTGAAGAATTATAGTGTCTAAAAGCCACGTAAATAGTTTGTCCGTAGAACGATGAAATGTCTAAACTTCTTGATACAAACACTTGCCCTGCACCTCCATTTTGTCCAATTATTTCTGTAAAATTAGTTGACGATGCTAAAAAATCGGTATCTTGATTTCCTGTAGCTACATAAACCGTATAATTTTCATCAGCATAACCAGGGTCAATTCCTCTTGCTAACCACTCTAAAGTTATATCATAATTAGCATCAAATGCTGATAAATCTATTGGGTATGAAATAATCCAGTTATCAGGATTTAAAATTCCAGTATCATTATCATAAGATGCGGAAACTAAACAAGGGTTTCCATCTGGGTTATTGTCTTGATCTAAATCATAGTCTGCAATGTACCAATTATTACCATCGCCATCGCTATCGATAAAATCCCAACATACATAAATTTGATTAGCGTCTGAAAATTCTTCAACAAAAGGAGCTGTAACAGTTCCTGGGCAAGTAACTACAGTTTCTGTTAATTCAAAATCAAAGCCACTATCATTCCACTGGTCTGTCCATTCAAAATAATATGTAGAACCCGAAGCTACAATAAAAGTAACTTCTGATAAATAGTTTCCTCCAGCTACATCTACATCATCATTACTAGCCACACAAACTAAAGCGCCGCACGAACCCGAGTAAACGTTAATAAAAGTATCATCGCTGTTTGTTGTTCCATCATTTTGAGGAAGATTAGCAGAAACAGTAACTATTCCATCATTAGCGGCATAATACTCGAACCAAGTTGCAACAGTAGATGCATCTGCTGTTCCACAAACGTCTTGTAACGATCCTACTATAGTTCCTGCGGTATTAATACCTGCCACTGCAGAAACTGCCGTATTACAATCGTTTTGAGCTTTCATATCTATAAAAGAAAACAAAGCAATTGTTACAATTAAAAGTAATTTTTTCTTCATACTATAAAATTTTAAAATTAAATTGTTATAAAATTATTAATTATTTATTACTTTAACTATTTATTTAACAAAAAATAATCGGCTATAACCAAAGCAGCCATAGCTTCTACAATAGGAACAGCTCTTGGCACAACACAGGCATCGTGCCTACCTTTTCCTTGTATGGTTGTAATTGTTTCATTTTTTGTAAGAAAATCTTGTTTTTGCAACAAAGTAGCCACAGGTTTAAAGGCAACTCTAAAATAAATATCCATTCCGTTGCTTATTCCGCCTTGTATGCCACCCGAAAAATTAGTTTTTGTAGTGCCGTCTTCGTTATATAAATCGTTATGCGCACTACCTTTCATTTTGGCACCACAAAAGCCACTACCATATTCAAAACCTTTTACCGCATTTATAGAAAGCATAGCTTTGCCTAATGCTGCATGTAATTTATCGAAAACAGGTTCACCCAAACCAATTGGCACATTTTGAATAACGCATGTTATAGTTCCGCCAACGGTATCGCCCTGTTTTTTTATTGTTTTAATATAATTTTCCATTTTCATAGCAATAGCTTCATCTGGACAACGCACTAAATTAGTTTCAATTTTTGAAAAATCGAGTTCTTGATACGGTTTATCAATAAAAATATTGCCAACAGACGAAACAAATGCTGTAATTTTTACAGTTGGAATAATTTGCTTGGCAATAGCACCTGCTACTACTCTACTTGCTGTTTCTCTGGCAGAACTTCTTCCGCCGCCACGATAATCTCTAATTCCATATTTTTGTTCGTACACATAATCGGCATGGCTGGGTCTAAAAACATCTTTTATATGCGAATAGTCTTGCGATTTTTGATTCGTATTCGGAATTAGAAAACCTATAGGCGTTCCTGTTGTTTTTCCATCAAAAATACCCGATAAAAACTGAACTTCATCTTCTTCTTTTCGTTGTGTGGTTATAGCAGATTGTCCTGGTTTTCTACGTTGCATTTCATTGCGAATAGCATCAAAATTGATTTCTATACCCGCAGGGCATCCATCTAAAATTCCGCCTATAGCTTCGCCGTGCGATTCGCCAAAAGTGGTTAATTTTATTATTTTTCCAAAAGTATTACCCGACATAATATTAAATTTGAACAAATTTAACGGTTTTTAATGAAGTATTTATAGTAAATTCATTTTAAGCAACTACTTACTCGTAGCTATTTATATTTAAAAAAATTGGTTTGTAACATAAAAACAAGTAAATTGCCTATTAAAAATAAGTTTTATGAAAAATTTTAAATGGTTGTGCTCTCTTTTTGTTGTTAGTTTTATAGCAATTTCTTGCTCTTCTGATAACGATAATTCTTCTAACAATAATAATACTTCGTTTACTGTTCCTTTAAGCATTGGAAGTTATTGGACATATAACATTGAAAGTCAAAATGGTGCTGCAAGAGATTCGTTATACATTTCTAACGATACCCTTATAGGAGGAAATACTTACAAAAAATTTAAAACTAAAAATCTTCCTGTAGGTTTTTATGCTTCTAGTTTAAACAACAACGGCGTTAGAAAAGATGGAAATAAATTACTTTTAACAGGTTCGCTAGCTATAGGTACAGCACAAGGTTTACCTACAGACATTGCTATAGACCTTGTCGATTTTGTTATTTTTGATGGTAATGCTTCTAACGCTAGCACTTTAGATACTTTTAACGGTACTTTTTCACAACAATATAATGGCTTAACCCTAACTTTTAATTACACTTTAAAAACTACTTCGGGCGAAAATTTTGCTAATTATACATCTAATGGAGAAACCTATGCAGATGTAAAATCGACTGTAGTAACATTAAATTTAACTGTTTCAACAATTTTAGGAACTATTATAAACAACCAAGAAGTGTTGCGTTCTACACAATATTTAGCCAATAACATAGGAGTAATTGCTACACAAACCACTTTTAGTTATTCGATAGATCCAACTATTGCAGATGGGCTTGGCATTCCAGCTACTACAACACAAAATCAAGAAGAATTTTTAGACACTTATAATGTTGATTAAGAATTCATAAAATAAAATTCACACAAAATTTAAACCAACAAAAACAATTATTTATGAAAAAAAACATTTTTATTTTAGCTTGTGCTCTTGGATTTATTTTTAGCGGTTATGCGCAAGATATTTCTAAAAACGCTTTAGGACTGCGTTTAGGAGACAACGATGGTTTTGGAGGAGAAATCTCGTACCAAAGAGGATTACAATCAAACAACAGACTCGAATTTGACTTGGGTTGGCGTAACAGTAAACACGTAGATGCTTTTAAACTTGTAGGTTTATACCAATGGGTTTGGAATATTGAAGGTGGTTTTAATTGGTACGCTGGTGCTGGTGCGGGTTTAGGCTCTTGGAGTTACGACGAAAAAGGATATAGCGATAGCGGTATGTACTTTTTGTTTGCTGGCGATTTAGGAATTGAATATAATTTTGACTTTCCTTTGCAACTATCATTAGATTTTAGACCCGAAATATATTTAAATTCTGATGATTGGCGCGATGATAATTTTGGTCCAGATATTGCGTTAGGAATACGCTACAAATGGTAATAAAAAAAGGAAGCTTAAAAGCTTCCTTTTTTTATTTATTGCCTTTAGCATAATCGGCTAAAAATTGTTCTAAACCAATATCGGTTAGTGGATGTTTTAACAATCCTAAAATAGATGATAGTGGACCTGTCATAACATCGGCGCCAATTTTAGCACAATTTACCACATGCATAGTATGGCGAACCGAAGCTGCTAAAATTTGAGTTTCGAAAGCATAATTATCATAAATTAATCGAATTTCATCAATTAAATTTAAACCATCAGTAGAAATGTCATCTAATCGTCCTAAAAATGGTGACACGTAGGTTGCTCCTGCTTTTGCTGCTAAAAGTGCTTGCCCTGCCGAAAAAACTAAAGTAACATTGGTTTTTATACCTTTATCTGAAAAGTATTTACAAGCTTTAATTCCGTCTTTTGTCATAGGAATTTTTACAACAATTTGCTCGTGTAAATCGGCTAATTCTTCGCCTTCTTTAATCATTCCCTCGTAGTCGGTAGCAATAACTTCGGCAGAAACATCGCCATCTACAATAGTACAAATGTCGACATAGTGTTTTAAAATATTGTTTTTTCCAGTTATGCCTTCTTTAGCCATTAACGATGGATTTGTAGTAACGCCATCTAACACGCCAAGTGCTTGGGCTTCTCTAATTTGTTCTAAATTTGCAGTATCAATAAAAAACTTCATACTTATTTATTTTGTGTTGTTAAATTTGAATTGCAAAAATACCATTAAAGTTTTATTCTTAATAATAATCCTAAATCTATTTTTGATAAACTCTCTGACTCATCATCTAAATCTACTTTTTCATAATAATTACCAGGTCCATCTACTGTAACTTTATTTAAAGTTCCGACTTGTAAACCTAGTTTGGGTCCAATATAAAAACCATTACCTAAAGATATTAAATAACTTATACTTGTATTTAAACCAACACTTCCTCCTGTAATAATATATTGATCCAAATAATCAGCTTTATCTTTATAATGAATATACCCTAAACCAGCTTCAACACTAAGAGCATCATTATTTATGTGTTTTGAATACATATACATCAACCCATAAAATGATATTCTAATTTTATCTTCAACACCTCCTTGTCCACTTGAGCCATTTGGTGCGTCTATGTATACTCCATTTATTCCACTATTTTTTAAAAACGAATTATATTTAAACCCTATATAATGATTAGATTCTTTTTTAAACTGAACATAAATAGAAGCATCTAAACCTACTCCTTTCTTTAAATTCTTTATATAATTATCCATTAAGTAATTACCTGTATCTTCTGTTTTTCCTAGTCTATAAGAGAAACCTCCCGATAAATCAATTAACATATTATTCTTTTTTGTTTCTATTTTTTCCTGTGAAAATGTTGCTATATTTGATAGCAAAAACAATAATAAAAGCTTTTTCATATTATAATTTATAATGATTCATTAGTAATTTTTCGTACACGTTATCGGGTAAAATTCGTTTTAAAATAATAGAAAATTTTTGCATAAAAGCACCTACTTTATAATGAATTTTAGGTTTTGAAGTTTTTATAATTTTATAAATAGCTTGTGCCATTTCATTTGGGTTGCTACCACTATCTACATGCTGATTCATTGTTTCCAATGTTTTTCCGTAAGTATTTTCATAAGCAGAATTTTTTACTAACGGTGCATGATAACGCCCCGCAGCAATATTAGTAGCGAAATCTCCCGGAGCTACATTTGTAACGGAAATTCCAAATTGTTTTACTTCCATTCTTATGGCTTCGGTAATAAGCTCTAATGCACCTTTTGATGCCGAATAGACACTGCGAAAAGGCAAACCCATATAACCTGCTATTGATGTAATGTTAATAATTAAACCCGATTTTTGCTTGCGCATTGAAGGTAAAACGGTTTTCATTACTTCAATTGGACCAAATAAATTGGTTTCAAAATTATTTTTTATTTCTTCTAGTGGAATTTCTTCTAGTGGACCCGTTATTCCTACTCCAGCGTTATTTATTAAAACATCTATTTTACCAGCTTTTTGTAAAACTTCAGTAATTGCGTTCTTTATACTATCCGAATTTCGCACATCTAATGCCACCAAATTAATTTTCGATTCGGTATAATTTTCAGGATTTCGACTTGTACCATAAACTACAAATCCTTTTTGAAGCAAAAATTCTCCAATAGATTTTCCTATTCCCGAAGAAGCACCTGTAATAAAAACAACTTGAGACATACCATTAATTTTTACGAAGGTAACAAAAAGACATAAAAAAAGCCCAAAAAGGGCATAAAAAATGGCAAGCTACCTACATCGCACCGCTACAACCGCTTACCCTTGCTGCGTTCCCACCCTGGGGGATTCTGCAGGAGCTGGTCGTGTAGGACTTGCCGCTGCAAATATACAAACATTTTGTATTTTTGCAAGGCAATTGTTCCTTTAAAAAAACATTGTATATTGTACTCGTAAAATTTAAAACATATGTTAAAACATAAAATATTAGCAATCATATCGTTAGGTATTAGCATTAATGCTTGCAATAATGATAAAAAAAATATTTCTGATAATTTTTCTATTGATACCTCATCAATTAAACAAGTTTATACAACTCCCGAAACACTACAATTGCAACTAAAAAACGAAAAAAACAATACTATTGATTCGGTTGTGTATCGTATAAATGATAAAAGAATTGGAACGGCTCTACAAAACAATGTTGTTTCTTTTACTATGAATGGCTTAAAATTAGGCTATCAGAAACTAACAGCTACTGTGTATTCGGAAGGTAATAACGGCGAAGTAGAAACTCATTTTACTATGGCTTCTACAATAGAACCAAAATTGAGAAAATACAAAATAGTAAACACCTATCCGCACGATATAAAAGCCTACACACAAGGTTTTGAATTTTATCGCGATACGCTTTTTGAAGGAACTGGAAACGGCGCTGGTGCAGGAACAGGAACACGCGATATATCGAGTTTGCGAAAGACCAATTACAAAACAGGAGAAATTTACAAAAAAACAACATTAGCATCCGAATATTTTGGCGAAGGAATTACTATTTTAAACAATAAATTATACCAATTAACTTGGCAAAATAATGAAGGTTATGTTTATAATGCCGATACTTTTGAAAAACTAAAAACCTTTAAATATTTTAAAAATATGGAAGGTTGGGGCTTAACCAATGATGGTAAAAATTTATATATGAGTGATGGTACCGAAAAAATTTATATTCTTGATCCAGAAACATTAAGAGAAGTTGATTATATAAATGTTTACACACAACACGCTAAAATTGAAGCATTAAACGAATTAGAATGGATTGATGGTAAAATTTGGGCAAATGTTTACGGTAGAGATGCTATTGCCATTATTAATACAAAAGGCGAAGTAGAAAGTATTATCGATTTTAGCGATTTGCGCAAACACGTAACCCAGCACCCCGATATTGATGTGTTAAACGGAATTGCCTATAACCCAAAAACAAAAACCGTTTTTCTTACAGGGAAAAATTGGGATAAAACCTTTGAAATTATTTTAGAAGATTAATATGAATAGTACACAAATATTTGAAATAGCTGCTTATACGCTTCCAGCCATTATAACAGGCGGTGTTGCCTATATAGTAATTAATCGTTTTTTTATTAATGAAGATAAAAGACGTCGTTACGAATTAATTAAAGAAAATCAAAAACAAGCACTACCTATTCGCTTACAAGCCTACGAAAGAATTGTTTTGTTTTTAGAACGCATAAATCCGGTGCAGCTACTATTGCGAGTGCAACCAAATGGACTCGATCCGCAGAGCTATGCTACGCTTTTAGCACACACTATACAAACCGAATACGAACACAATATTACCCAGCAAATTTATATATCTAATGAAGGCTGGGAAGCTGTTTTAAAGGCGCGAAATAGCATTATTACCTTAATTCGAAACAAATCGATTACCGAAGGTATTACTACTGCCGAAGAAATGCGTAAAGCAATTTTAGAAGAGGTTTCAACCGAAGAAGTCGCGTCGGATATTGCTATTGCTTTTTTAAAACAAGAATTAAAACAGGTTTTTTAAATTATTCTTCGGGAAGAATTTCTTGGCTATCAACATCTTTTGTTTTAGCATATTCGTAACCACTTTGCCACCATTTTTTCATTTGTTCTTTTTTAAAAATAAGCGAATTAGTAGTTAAAAGCGTGGGCGTATAATAAAAATTGATGGTTGCATTTTTTAACGTTGCCTCATATTTACCTATTTTAATATTCTGATATTCAATTCGATCCATCATAAAAGCAAATAAATTAGTTAATGCCGAAAAAGCACCTCTTGCAGGTAAACGGTTGTACAAATTATTTTCGGTTTCTAAAATAATGGCATCTACATGTGTTGCACCACGCTTTATGGCTTCTTCTATAGGAACTTGAGCTGCAAAACCGCCATCGGCATAGTCGCAGCCGTTTTTACGCACTAACGACATAAACGGGATATAATTACACGAAATCCAAATCCAATCGCAAAAATCGTCGTATTCAAAATCGTTAATCGACTTATATTCAACTGTATTAAGCGATAAATTTGAAACAGTTACCACTATATCTTTTGGACTTTCTTTTAATTTTTCAAATTCTTCTTTTGAAAAAAAATCGCGAATCAATTTTCGTAAATTATGACTTTCGCCAAAAGTATTTTTTCCTCTAATAAAATTTTTAACAATATTAAAATGATGAAAACCAATAATTTCTTCGCCAAAACGCTTTTTTATTTTAAAGGGGCAATTGCTAAAAATACTTTTTGGAGTAACCGAAGTATAAGCTTCTTTTATTTTAGCTACTTTATTTAACGCCAAATGCGAAACCAATAAACTACCTGTTGAAGTACCTAGAAACAAATCGTATTGTTTGTGTAAATCTTCAATAAGATATTGTGCTACGCCGCCTGCAAAAGCACCTTTGCTTCCGCCACCCGATATTATTAATGCTCTCATTTATTTCGTTTCATCTAAAAAAGTTTGCAATCGGTTTTGTAATTTTTCCGATAATTGTGGTTGTAAACGTAAATACGCTTTTCTCGTTTCATCATCAGAAAGTAACATTCTAATTTTTTCTTTGCCAAATTTTACAAACTGCCAACGATGGTGCAACGTTGCTTCTAAAACGCTAATTAACAATTGTTCTGATGGTAAACCTAGTGAAAATAACGTTTCCATTGCTGCTTGCCTAACACCCGATTCATATGGTAATTGTGTCATTTTTTCTAGCTCATCAATAGCATTTTTCTTTTCTAAAGCTGTAATTTGTTTGGTAACCAATTTAAGTGTTAAGTTAGCAATTTTTAAGTTATAATTCAAGCCTTTCCAATTATTACTTAGTTGCACATACGTGAGCTGGCTGCTTTTAAAATTATTCCACAATTTAAATAAAGCAATTTCTTGTGTTATGTATGATTTATCGCTAAGCAAACTTTCAAATTGCGTTTTAAAATCTTCTGGAATTTCATGTATTGTTTGTGCTACAGCTTGCCGAACTTCAAGATTATTTGTAGCCAAAGCTAATTCTATTAACTCTTTCTTTTCTTCAAAAGGAACAACTTCACATTGGTACAAAATTTCCTTTTTTACAGGAAAATAAACGTTAGACTGCATAATAGCTTCAAAACGTTGTTTTTTGCTTTCATAAGGAATTTCGGCATTACTAATTACTTCGTAAAGTAGCGGCAAGAAAGAAGCTTTTGATAAATATTTTTGTACGCTTTGAAAATCAAACGCTGGAGTTTCTAACCAATTCTTTTTGTAAGATTTAATATCAAAATCTTTTGAAACACATTTTATTTCGGCTAAAAATTCATCAGTATCAACATTTTTATACTGGTATTTTTTTAAATAATTTTTTACTGCTTTTTTAAAGTTTGAAGCACCAATTTCTTCTCGCAAAATATGTAAAGCCCAAGCTCCTTTTTTGTAAAAGGTTAACGAACTTGCTTTTTCACTTAAAATAGGTTCCGTATCGTATGCTTGAGCTTCGTTAAGTTGATTAGCCATTTGCCATAACTGATGGTAAAAATAATCGTCTCCAAAAACGGATTGTTCTGCTAATAAAGCATAATAAGTTGCAAAACCTTCTTGTAACCAATGGTGTTTACTTTCTTTTGCGGTAACCAAATCGCCAAACCATTGATGTGCCAATTCGTGTGCATTTACATTTTCATAGTTTTTATCATTGTATCCAACTGCATCAACTACAAAATCTTGAGAAAAAATTGTAGCTGTTGTATTTTCCATTCCTGCATACAAAAAATCGCGAACCGGCACTTGGCGATACACTTCCCAAGGATATTCTATTCCGATTTCTTGTTCTAAAAACTCAAATATTTGTTTTGAATGTCGATAGGTTGGTTCAAATTTTAAGCTGTCTTTTCGGTCTAAATAGTACTCTAATATGGTTCCAGATGTAGTGGTTTCTGTTTTCTTTACAAAATCACCAATAGCCAACATAACTAAATAAGAAGACATTGGTTTTTGCATTTTGAATGACCAAACATCAGAAAATGCTGACAACGGAGGAAAACTTCAATATTATCTAATTTACCATTAGAAATAATTGAATTTAATCCAAAAACATCATAATCAAACTCAATATTGGGATTAAAATAACTTTCTCATTTACATCATCAAACTGGGTAACCAATGGCTGGTATTTTTTCCTTGCCCCTGTGTCCAAATTTGAAATTTTTCATCACCAACAAAAATACATAGTCTGCTTTGGTTTAGCAGAATATGTAAAAGATAAATGGTTATTTTTTCTTAAATCCTTTATAAATTTTCAAATGCTTTCCATCATTTACAAAGGGAACTTTTTTATTATTTATTAAAACATTTGAAATCTCCATTGCAACCGCATCAATAGTAATTGTATCTATATCTTTCAATACAAAAAATTCATAATTAAGTTTTCCAGAAATTGATTTTTCTTCAAAATTTGATTAGAATATAGGCATAACATCTAATAAAATCAACACTTTTAAGTATTGTTGGGAAAAAAGCTAAAAAAACTAAAAAACAGAAAGAAATATCGTAACATTGAAATGATTTTTTGAATTTTACACGAATATAATCATTTTCAAATTAGCATAAATTTTCGTAAATTTTTTTAAATTAAAAACTATCTTCGCTTTACAAATTTAGTAATTAGCGATTAGCTTTTTTATTACTTGGTTTTTGAAATTGTAATTGACTTTTGAACTTGTAATTGCCATTAAAATTGAACCTACTCGAAACACCCATAGAATATCTCAAAGGCGTTGGTCCACAACGAGGCGAGTTTGTTAGCGCAAAGAATTGAATATTCACAAATATGGTGATTTATTGAATTTATACCGAACCGATATATCGATAGGAACGCGTTATTACAAAAATAAATCAATTAATAAATAGTAATTCGAAGTTCAAATTGTTGGCAAAATCATACATATAAAAACGGCTGAACAAAACGAGGCAAGCGATTAGTTGCCACTTTTGTTGATGATACCGCGAAATGGAACTGGTTTGGTTTCAAGGACATAAAATGGATAAAAGAAGGTTTAAAAATAACATATCTTTACATTTGTAAAGTAACCGCTTTTAACAGTATGTTCAATATGGCACATCCCGAAATGGAGCTATTAGATGATCACAAAGCAAGTTTGCGAAGTGCCATGAACCCGTTTATCCGAGTACTGAAAAAATTAGCTAAAAACATTAATAATAAAGTCATCAATAAAATGATGCAACAACTTTTTGTTGAAACTCAAGCTTTATTTACAGAAACTTTGCCCCAAAGTATTATTCAAGAATTACAATTAGTACCTAAAACACTGCATTATTCAATATTCATTCGTGCAAATCAAGAATTACTCGCCAAAGCTCAATTTCGATTAAAATTTGAAGAATTATTTTTATACAATTACAATTAATTACCAAAAATTTAATTCGAAAACATAAATAAGGGCATCCATTTGAAATAATTGAGAAAATTTTAATAACTTTACAATAATCATTTACCTTTTGAATTGACTAATGCCCAAAAAAAGGTAATAAAAAGAAATACGAAATGATTTGGGAAGCAATGCCCAAATGAATCGTTTATTGCAAGGCGACGTGGGTTCGGGTAAAACAATTGTAAGCCTATTATCTATGTTAATTGCTAAAGATAATGGGTTTCTCAAAGTTGTTTAATGGCAAGCCAACAGAAATATTAGTTATCTAACATTTCAACGGATTGACTGAATTAGCTAAAAGCCTAAAATGTCAACATAAAACTACTCACTGGTTCAACTAAAACTTCCGAACGTAAAGTTATTCATGATAATAGAAAATGGTAGTTTAGATATTTTGATTGGTACGCATGCTGTTTTAGAAGATAAAGCACAATTTCAAAATTTAGGTTTAGCTATTATAGACGAACAACATCGTTTTGGCGTAGAACAAAGAAGTAAACTGAAAAAGAAGCCTTCCTCAATCTTTCCAAAGGAATAGTGACTAAAATTGTGCACATGACGGCTCGACCATCAATTTACACACCTACAAAAGAACTTAAAGCCCAAAATAAAAACAAACAAACAAAAGTCGTGAAGAAATACGGCAAGAATTACGTAATAAAAAACTAGGCTATAAATTTAGACGACAACACATAATCGATGTATTTATTGCTGATTTTATTTGTATTGAAAAAAAATTAATTATTGAAGTTGATGGCGACTATCATAACATTCCCAATCAACAAGAATTAGACATATTAAGAACTCAAAATATTAAAATGAAATTGGCTTTCATGTGTCTGTTTGACAATGAAGCATAAATGAAACAGAAAAAACTTTTACAAAAATAAGTCAAACTTGGAAATCCTCCTCTCTGGGGAGGTTGGTGGGGCTCTTCCGCCCCATATTTTAGTCATGACGGCAACACCACCTAATGACAATTGGCAATGAGCTTTTGTATGGCGATTTAGATATTTCAGTTATTGATGAATTACCTCTGGAAGAAAACCTATTCAAACAGTGCATCGTTATGTGACAACAATCGATTAAAAGTTTGGAAATTTTTAAAAGATGAAATTGCAAAAAGGAAGACAACATATATTGTATATCCACTCATTCAAGAATCGGAAGCCATTAGATTATAAAGATTTAATGGATGGCGTTATGAAAGTATTTCTCGTGATTTTCCGCTACCACAGTATTCACCTCAATTGTACATGGCAAAATTGAAACTCAAGCCGATAAGGAAGAAGAATGCGCCGTTTTGTAGCTGGAAAAACCAATATTATGGTAGCAACTACAGTAATAGAAGTAGGTGTAATGTACCCAACGCATCGGTAATGATTATTGAAAGTGCCGAGCGGATTTGGACTTTCGCAATTGCATCAATTACGAGGACGTGTTGGGCGTGGTGCCGAACAAAGTTATTGTATTTAATGACCGATGCACAAATTGAGTAACGACAGTAAGAGATACGAACGTTCCATGTGTGCTACCAACGATATTTTCTGAAATTGCCGAAGTCGATTTAAAATTACGTGGTCCTGGCGATATTATGGGAACACAACAAAGTGGTGTACTCAACCTTCAAATTGCCGATTTGGTTAAAGATCGTGATATTTTGCAATTGGCGCGTCATATAGCCATTCGTATATTAAAAGAAGATCCTAACATGACGCAACCCGATAACCAAAAAATGAAAGAAGTTTTTTTAGAAATCAGCAAAAAAAAGAACATCTGGAATTATATTAGTTAATTTGAAAATGAGGCAATTTGAAAATTTGAAAATGAATTTCGATTAGCTGAAACTTGAAACAAAAAAATAATTATAAAATATTAATTATCTTTTGACTTTAGACTTTAGACTTTAGACTTTAAAACTTAAAAAATGATACAATACAACCCAAAAGACTGGATTCAATTTATTTTTATTTTTCATAAATCCGATACCTTTCGTAAGCTCATTCCCATTATGCTTTTTATTGGTTTTTATACATATGGCGTAGCTTATCTCGAAATTGAACATTGGAAACTTAGCGACAATCATTTTTTAAAAAACTTACCCATTATGCACGGTACCTTAAGTTTTGTTATTTCATTACTTTTAGTTTTTCGTACTAACACGGCTTATGACCGCTGGTGGGAAGGCCGAAAACATTGGGGTGCATTGGTTAATAATAGTCGAAACTTAGCTCTAAAACTCGCAGCTTATCTAAAAGATGAACACGATAGAAAATATTTTGAAATACTCATTCCTAGTTATGCTCATTTTCTTCAAAAACATTTAGCCGACGAAGAAACAGCCTTAATGCTCATCGAAGGGTTAGATTTAGAACTCGACCACCACAAACACAAGCCCAACCAAATTGCAAAAATGCTCTTTCAAAAAGCAAACGATTTATACGTTTCAAATAAAATTACAGGTGATCAACTCATCGTAATCAATGCCGAATTACAATCGTTTACCGATATTTGTGGCGCTTGCGAACGCATCAAAAACACACCAATTCCCTACTCGTACAGCTCATTTATCAAAAAATTTATTTTCTTTTACATCATGACTTTACCCTTTGGTTACGTGTTCAGTTTAGGCTATTACACCATTCCAGTTGTCATATTAATTTTGTATGTATTGGCTAGTTTAGAACTCATTGCCGAAGAAATCGAAGATCCATTTGGTAACGATGCCAACGATTTACCCACAGCAAAATTAGCTGCTAATATCAAAAAACACGTCGAAGAAATTTTATAAAAAACGAATCATCAAGCTTCTATGCTAACCTTATTCCCGCTGTTCGTGCTACACGGTAGCTTACTACCATCGGGGTTATACGGTAAATCATAGCTTTTTTGCAAAATTTCAAATTTTCAAATTTTCAAATCATGAATTAAAGCGTATCTTTACGGCTTTAAAATTCAATACAAAATGCGTATATCATACAATTGGTTACAAAAATTTATAAAATCTGATTTAGCAGCAACTGAAATAGCTGAAATATTAACCGATTTAGGTCTTGAAGTAGAAGGAATTGACAATTTCGAAAGCTTAAAAGGTGGTTTAAAAGGTGTAGTTGTGGGTCATGTACTTACTTGTGTACCACACCCTAATGCCGATAAACTAAAAATCACTACAGTCGATTTGGGTAATGGCGAAAAACCTGTTCAAATTGTATGCGGTGCACCCAATGTAGCTGCCGGACAAAAAGTACCCGTTGCCACCATAGGAACACAATTATTTGATAAAGATGGAAATTCATTCGAAATAAAAAAAGGAAAAATTCGTGGCGAAGAAAGTCACGGTATGATCTGTGCTGAAGACGAATTAGGTTTAGGGCAAAGTCATGATGGCATTATGATTCTTGATGCTGAATTAATTCCTGGCACACCAGCGGCTCAAATTTTTAATATAGAAACCGATGAAGTTTTCGAAATTGGTTTAACGCCAAATCGTGCCGATGCCATGAGTCATTTTGGTGTAGCACGAGATATAAGAGCAGCAAAATTACTTCAAAATAAACAAATTGAATTAATTACACCATCAGTAAGTAATTTTAAGGTTGACAAACGCACATTAAAAATTGATATCGCTGTTGAAAACG
>NZ_JAWKMX010000006.1:0-90788 GCF_041392005.1 Flavobacterium sp. | reverse complement strand
ACGTTTTAACAGATAAAAAGTTTAATTTTTATCCAGAAATTGTTTATCCGTCATCTAAAGAAATGGTTGCATTAGCATTTGATAAGTACAAAAAAAGCGACTTTGAAGATGTCGCTTATTTTGAACCTTTTTATTTAAAAGATTTTATTTTAAACGGTTAATGTTACCCTTTTTTCTGTATTTCTACTTGGTGTGGGTACGGAATTTCTATATTAGCCGCATCGAGAGCTAATTTAACATTTTCGGTAACTTCAAAGTAAACATCCCAATAGTCTTCGCTTTTGCACCAAGGACGAACAGCAAAATTAACCGAACTATCTGCCAGTTCTGTTACTGTAACAGCTGGCGCCGGATTTTTTAAAACTTTTGTATTTGAGGTAAGAACGTTCATTAAAACGTCTTTAGTTTGTTTAATATCGGCATCATAACTTACTCCAAAAACTAAATCTACTCTACGTGTTCCTTCGGTACTGTAATTAACAATATTTCCGTTCGATAAAGCTCCGTTAGGAAGAATAATTTCTCGGTTAGTTACACCTACAAGTTTTGTGGTAAAAATATCAATTTCTTTTACAACGCCTATTTCGCCTTGCGCTTCAATCAAGTCGTTTACTTTAAAAGGTTTAAAAATCATAATTAAAACGCCACCCGCAAAATTCCCTAGCGAACCTTGTAATGCCATACCAACAGCTAAACCAGCAGCGGCAAGAATAGCTGCAAAAGAAGTGGTTTCTACACCTAATTTTGCTAAAATAGCTAAAACTAAAAGTATTTTAAGTGTCCAGTTTAAAAGGTTTAATAAAAATTTTTGTAAACTAACTTCTAATTCTTTTTTAGTCATTATTTTTTGAGCAGCTTTAAGTATTTTTTTAATAATCCAGCTACCAATTATATAAATAACAATGGCGCCCAATACTTTTATGCCATATTCTACAGCAATGTCAATTCCTTTTGAGGTTAATTTTTCAATGTCCATATATTAATTTTTAACTTTTTGCAAAGATACATTATCTGTTTTACACAAAAAAACCTGTATTTAAACAGGTTTTTAATACGCATACAAAAATATGTTTAATCTATTTCAAATGTAATTTTTACATTTACTCTAAATTCAGAAACATTGCCATCTTTTACAGATGCACTTTGTTCTTGAACATAAACCGAACGAATGTTTTTTAGCGATTTTGCTGCTTGTGCCACAGCTTTTCTTGTAGCATCTTCCCAGCTTTTTTCTGAGTTAGCTAATACTTCAATAACTTTTAATACTGCCATTTTTTGTTTTTTAATTATTAATACTTCAATAAAAACCCAAGATAAGAAGAATTAAAAACATATCAAAATTAGAATAGGTTCTTTGCTTAATTTGGTAACAATAAATTAACACTTGTTTTATAATTAATTAAGAATTTTGCACAAAATTTAAATACCACAAAATGGAACAAATTTATATTGTAATGCTAATTGCATTAGGTGTTTTAGCAGCTATCGATTTAATGGTTGGTGTGGCGAACGATGCTGTTAATTTTCTAAATGCAGGAATAGGCTCAAAAGCAGTTCCGTATAAAACGTTAATGATAGTAGCGAGTATAGGTGTTGCCTTAGGAGCTTTGTTTTCTAGCGGTATGATGGAAATTGCGAGAAGTGGAATTTTTGTGCCAGCTATGTTTACTTTTGATGATGTAATGATAATATTTTTGGCCGTAATGGTTACCGATATTTTATTGTTAGACATCTTTAATTCGTTAGGTTTTCCCACTTCTACAACGGTTTCTATAATCTTTTCGTTGCTTGGTGGTGCGGTAAGCTTAGCATTGTATAAAATAGTAACTAACGATGGCGATACAGCATTGCTGTCTTCTTATATTAACACGGCAAAAGCTTCCGAAATTGTTACCAGTATATTACTTTCAGTAATCATTTCATTTACTATAGGTGCATTAGTAATGTATTTGTCGCGTATTGTTTTTTCGTTTCATTTTGAAAAAAGAACAAAATATTTTGGAGCTATTTTTGGAGGATTAGCCATTACTTTCATTTCGTATTTCATTCTATTTAAAGGAATAAAAGGCTCTTCTTTTATGACTGATGAATTAAAGGAAATAATGAAGACCAATCAGGTTTATATAGTATTAGGAAATTTTATTTTGTGGACTATTGTTTCTCAAATATTAATTGCGCTAAAACAAAATATTTTTAAAATTATAATAGTTGTAGGAACTTTTGCGCTAGCATTAGCCTTTGCAGGTAACGATTTGGTAAACTTTATTGGTGTACCAATTGCTGCGCTTCAATCGCACGATATATATGTGGCAGGAGGAAAAGACGCTACCATGTTAATGGGGCAATTAGCATCGACCGAATTAAAAGCTAATTTTTGGCTCCTTTTATTAGGTGGCGCTATTATGGTTTATACGTTATGGACATCTAAAAAAGCAAAAGAAGTAATTAAAACAGGTGTAGATTTATCGCGTCAAAGCGAAGGTTCAGAAAAGTTTGATGCCAATAATTTATCGCGAATAATAGTACGAGGAAGCATCTACATAGGTCAAATATTCAACTACATAATGCCAAAAGCATTAGAAATAAAAATAGACAAACAGTTTGACCAACGCAAATATAAAAAGAAAGAAGAGCAACCCGCTTTCGATATGGTTCGTGCATCGGTAAATTTAATGGTAGCTAGTATATTAATTGCAATAGGAACATCGTTAAAATTACCGTTATCAACTACTTATGTAACCTTTATGGTGGCAATGGGTACATCGTTTGCCGATAGAGCTTGGGATAGAGAAAGTGCTGTTTACCGTGTAGCAGGTGTTTTTAACGTAATAGGCGGGTGGTTTGTTACCGCATTTGCAGCTTTTACAACCACTATGATTTTAGCATTTTTATTAAAAATAGGAAAAGTATTTGCCTTTGTTGCACTAATGATTATAGTAGGAATAACCTTATATAAAAGTGGAAAAAATTACTTGGCAAAACAAAAAGAAAAAGAAGATGAAGAAAAACTAAAGCGCGAAGATATTGCTACTATAAAAGAAGTAATTTTTGAAAGTTCAACCCAAATTGCAAAAGTAATAGGTAAAGTAAACTCACTTTATACAGATGTGGTTAATAATTTAGGATTACAAGATTTAAGCAAACTAAAAGATAACAAAAAGAAACTTAAAAAACTAGAAAAACAAGTTGACGATTTAAAAGGAAATGTTTATTATTTTATTAAAAATCTAGAAGAAACTTCGGTTGAAGGAAGCAAGTTTTACATTCTAATTTTGGGCTATTTGCAAGATATTGTTCAATCTATAGGTTTTATTACAACAAACAGTTACTCGCATGTTAACAACAACCATAAAGGCTTAAAATTTAATCAAATAAAAGATTTAAAACAAGTAGATTTACAAGTAAGCCAATTGTTTAAAAGAGTTCAAGAAAGTTTTGAAAACAATGAATTGCATAATCTTTCTGAAATTCTTAAAGAAAAAGAAGAATTGTTAAATGCTATATCAGAATTAATTCAAAAACAAATTGAACGAATTAGAACTACAGAAAACAGTCCTAAAAACAGTAAACTTTATTTTGGTTTATTATTAGAAACAAACGATTTAATAAAAGCAACTATGAGTTTATTAGAACTATTTCAAGATTTTGAGCAGTACGCAAAAAATAAATAATTTCAAAAAAACAACGCTAAAAAACAGCTTACCACACGTAAGCTGTTTTTTTATAAAATAAACTGCAACAACAATTTTTATATTTCATACTTTTTAGATACTTTTAAAAATCTAAAAAATAAAAGTTTGAAAAATATACTACTATTTGCATTTATCGTTTTGTCAACTTGTATGGCAGCACAAAACGAAAACACTTTATTGTGGGAAATAACAAAAAATGAGAATTCAAAAAAATCGTATTTATATGGTACCATGCACGTTAATGATAAAATTTCGTACCATTTAAACGATCGGTTTTTCGAAGCTTTACAAAATGTAGAAGTTGTAGCTAACGAAAGCGATCCAAGAACATGGCACGATTTGTACGATTTGTTTTATGCCAATAACAGCTATAATTACAATAGTTTCTATTCGCAATTTTACTTGTTATCGCCTAAAAAAAATAATTTACTCGAGTTGTTTAAAGCCAATTCTTCGTTTCTGCAAAATATGCTTTCGGGCAATAATGCTTCTAGTTCCGATTACCAAGAAGACACCGTTTTAGATATGTTTATTTTTCAAACGGGCAATAAATTAGGAAAAACAAACACAGGTTTAGAAGATGTAATAACATCGTACACGCCTATTTATAAATTGAATAACGAAGAAGCCATGCCCGAAGAAGAAAAGCGTGCTCTTTTACTTAAATTTTTGAAAGATAAAACCTTTAATGAAGCGTTAAAAGACTTGTATCGCGATAAAAATATTCAAAAACTAGATTCGCTATACAAATTATCGGTTTCTAAAAAAGCACACGACGCCGTTATTGTAAATCGAAATATAGATATGGCTAATGCAATGGATAAAATTATGCAAAACAAAACCTTGTTTGCAGCTGTTGGCGCGGCACATTTAGCAGGTAATAAAGGCATGATACAATTGTTAATAGAAAAAGGATATACCGTAAAACCTGTTTTTGCTTCTTTAACCGATGTAGGTACTAATTTAAAAAACAAATTTGAATCGCTTTTGCCAGAACCAGTATTAGAAAAAAATCAAACAAACGACGGATTTATACAGTTTAACGCAAACGCCATTACATTTACCGATAATAATACCATAAGCTCGCCCGATTATACTAGTGGCGCCAATTTTAAGATAAATAGAATTTTGCACCATAACTTTTTAAAAGAAAAAAATCCTATTACTGCCCAAACAATCGATAGCTTGTTTTTTGAAAATATTCCTGGCACAACATTATCTAAAGATTTTACGGAAACTGATTTTATTAAACAATATGCCATTTCTAGTAAAACAAAAACAGGAAACCATCAGCAATATAATTTTTATATAACACCATTAGAAGTGATTTCAATTACGCTTATTGGACCAAAAAATTATGCAGCACTATATAAATCTAATTATTTCGATGTACTTAAAATGAAAACAACATCTGATAAATGGATAAATTATAAGCCCGAAAACGGTGGTTTTTCAGTAGAGTTACCCGAATATTACGTAACCCATACCGACGATGATTTTCAAAATATTTCGCTTCAAGCATTCGACGCCTCGCAGAATAGTTATTATTTTGTAATAGAAAAAACATTGCCCGATTCCGAATATTTAGAAGATATAGAATACGAAAAACAACAAATTCAAACCGAATTTTTATTGCAATACGCTGTAGAACCTAAGTTTACAACGATAAATAACGAACAAATAGGAACAGCTACCCTAAAAAATGGCAATACCATTGCACTAGTAACCAAAGTTAAAGGTGCAAAATATTATCTTTTAGGTTGTGTAAATACTTCCGAAGATTTTAAAAACAAGTTTTTTAACTCATTTGCATTTCAACCTTTTAATTTTTCGGAAGATTTTAGAGATTATACCGATACCGAAAACACTATTAGTATGACAATTCCGTATAAAGAAAACAAAGTGTATTTCTACAATATGGATAAAAATAGAGTAAAAGAAAAAAACCAGTTTTCTCAAAAAACAAAATACTATCAAATTAAAAGTAAAACCGGACAAAAAGTTGATGTTTACTATACAAAATACCATCGTTACGAATACAAAAAAAACATAGACAGTATGTATAACGATTACAGGCAAAAAGCACTTTATCGTTATACACCATTAACAAGAACTAGCGATTATAGCTACGAAACGTATCCATCGGGTTGTATTTTAGGCGAACTGAGTTCAAAAAAAGGATTTCAAAGTTCTAAATGGATTGAAACTTTGTATAATTTTAACCCAAAAGAAAAATACGAATACAAAATGTTAGCCGAAAACCAATCGTACAACAACGAAACAGGCGAACACAAATTTTCGTATTTAGTTAGTTGTGACGAGTGTTTACAAGCTATTAAAACCGAAGTAATTTTTAAAAACGACGCCAGTGTTTCTGCAAACGCATTAGTCGATAAAAACGATTTTAAAAGCAATACATTTGCAAACAATGTTTTAGCTTCAATACAATTACAAAACCAATCGGGTAACTCACTTTTTACAAACAAATGGCAAACTTTTGTAAACGATGCCAATAGCAATAACGACAGTATTCGCTACTCGGCATTAAACTCTACTTATTATTTAACCATCGAAAAAGAAAATGTAACAAGTGCTATTAAATTCTTAAAAGAGTTTACTTTTAAACCAAACGAAGCCAATTCTAAAAGTAATTTATTGTACAAAATAGCCAGCATAGAAAGCGAAGAAATAATGCCGTTTCTCGATGCGTATTATAGAAATAGTGCCACATCAAACGAAGATAAATTTTTAATATTACGCTACCTATCGTCTCAAAAAACTAAGAAAGCTTACGATAAAATTTTAGAACTTTTAGAATACGATTTGCCACTTTCGGCAAACGAATATGAAGTAACTAGCTTGTTTGAATATTTTGAAGAAGACCTAGAAAACAGTAAATTTTTATTGCCAAAAATTATGGCATTTTATAGTATTCCCGAATACAATAAGCCTATAGTTAGCTTTTGTTCGGCAGTTACAGAAGCGTATCCGGCATATGCTAATAAAATAAAATCGTACCAAAAAATGTTTTTGGCAAATGCAAAATTAGAATTAAAACGAATGGTTAGTTGGATTGATACCAACCAATCGTATGCCGAAGAAGAAGACGAAGAGTACGACCAATTTGAGTATTTACCCGATGAAGCCGTTTTGTCGTATATGAATATTCTGTATAAAGACGCCAAAAAAAATAAATCGGAATCATTTTTTAAACAAATACAGCAAACCGAAGCACCATCGTTAGCAATAGAAATGATGCGTTTAGCAAGTGTACACAATCGTTTTTCGGAAGAAGATTCGAACCGTTATGTAAACAATCCTAAAACTGCATTTTTGTGGATGTTGTTGCAAAACAACACATTTGCTAAAACCGATGAACAAATAGCTACACTAGCCTTGCATAATTTTTACAGTAAAAAAGCAAACGATAGTATAAGTCTTTTGCATACCGAAACGGTTTTTAAAAACGATAAAAAAGTAAAATTCTTCTTTTTTAAAATAGCCGAAAAAGAACCAAAAAACTACGAAAATTCGTTAGCCAGTTTAGCGTTTATTTATACCAAAAATAATACTCTAAACATAAATGCGTACAATTATTTTGGCGAAGACCTATACGATGACGAGGAAAAACTACCCGAAATTTACAAACAAATTATAGAAACTAACACTAACCAAAACAGACAGCGAGCTAGTTTTGTAAACAAAAACGAAACCAAATTGCCACCTGTTTACGATTATTATGACGATTACTAAAAACGAAAAAAAGCGCTGTGCTTGGTGCGAAAAAGACGATTTATATCGCAATTACCACGATAACGAATGGGGAAAACCCGTGTATGACGATGAAACTATTTTCGAGTTTTTAGTGCTCGAAACCTTTCAAGCAGGTTTAAGTTGGTACACGGTTTTAGCAAAACGTGAAAACTTTAGAAAAGCTTTCGACAACTTTGATTGTAAAAAAATTGCTCAGTATTCCGATACAAAAATAGCAACGCTTTGCGAAGACGCTGGAATTATTCGCAATAAACTAAAAATAAAAGCTACGGTAACCAATGCACAAGCTTTTATGAAAGTGCAAGAAGAGTTTGGCAGTTTTTCGAAATACATTTGGGGTTTTGTAGGGGGAAAACCTATAGATAACCAACCCAAAACGCTAGCTGATGTACCTGCTACAACCGAAATTTCCGACAAACTGAGTAACGATTTAAAAAAACGCGGTTTTAAATTTGTAGGCTCAACGGTTGTGTACGCACACATGCAAGCCACAGGTATGGTTAACGATCATGTAATGGATTGCTGGACGAGAGAGTAGTTAGTGTAATGTGTTCTAACGGTTGGCGGTATGAAACGTTGGGGATTTTGGAGCAACTTCACTATCAAGGTAAAACGAACTTTGATGCGAGAACCGAGGCTCGAATAACCACTTCTACCCCAATGTTTTATGACCGCGTGTTAGCAAAAGTTATTTTTTGAAAATCATGGAATTTATTGATTCTAAAAGAATTTCCTTTTGTTCATCAGAAATATATGATACCATCACATTGAAACTAAATCCTTTTAATACGGTCGAATAATACGTCTGCTTAATTTCAAGACCCATATAGTTCAAACGAGCATCCATTTTATAAAAATCAGACTCATTTATCTTTTCTTTCTCAAATTTTTCTGATAGATAATCATATTTAAATTGTCCTTGTTGCATCATTCTTCTTGCTTGAAATAAATAATCACTTCCATTTTTTATTCCTGGCGCATTTTTCATACTCTCAGCAACAATCATGATATTTGGATTATACTCAACTGCTGAACCTAATTCATATTGAAACACAGCTAATAAATTCGCTGTATTTATCTCAGATGCTTTAATTACTGCTTGCATATTTTCGTCATCTCCTGCTATTAGTTTTTTTCCAGTATTTGCGATATTTTCAGTCTGTTCTTTTGATTGTACAATCCAATCAACTGGCAATTTAATCTTAAAGTCAAAATAATCATTTTGATAGATCCCATTTTCTACATGCCCATAATCAAAATTGTCAGGTTGTCCATTACCGTTACAACTTGATAACATAATGATTGTAAAAATAAATCCTAAAGTTTTAATTGAAATTTTCATATTCTTAATTTTTTATTGATTTGTTTCTTGACTTTGCAATGTCCCCTATAATTTTTGCTAACTAATAAATAATCGTATTACGATTATTTATCCAAAAATTATTAAAGTAAATATAACAAACTTTTTAAAAATTACCCTTTCAAAATTGCCAAAAAATCGTCTCTATCAATTTCTACACAGCCTAAACTTGCTAAATGGTCGTTATACACTTGGCAGTCTAATAATTTGTAGTTGGCTTTTTCAAGCTGTTTTGCCAAATAAATAAACGCTACTTTACTAGCGTTTGAAATTTTAGAAAACATACTTTCGCCACAAAAAATACGACCTAAATCTACGCCGTATAAACCGCCAACTAGTTCTCCGTTTTGCCAAACTTCAACGCTTTTAGCAATGCCTAATTTGTTGAGGTTGCAATAGGCTTCGAGCATTTCGTTGGTTATCCAAGTATCGGTTTGGTCGTTGCGGTTAATTTTTTTGCATTGGGTAATTACGTCTTTAAAAGCGGTGTTAAACGTAACCTTAAATTTATTTTGGTTGAGTACGTTTCGCATGCTTTTCGAAATTTTTAAATCTTCAAAAAACAATACCATTCGTTCTGGCGGACACCACCACAAAATAGGTTCATCGTCGTTAAACCAAGGAAAAATTCCGTTTTGGTAGGCTAGTAGTAAGCGTTCAGGCGATAAATCGCCACCAATAGCTAAAATGCCTTCGGGCGAGGTTTCTTCTGCTGGAGGAAAATAGAGTTCTTTGGTAAGAAAATACATTTTTTCAGATAATAGAGAATAGAACTCAGAAAATAGAATATTTTAAATACAAAAAGCCATTTAGTAGTAAAACTATAAAATGGCAATTGTTATTCTATTCTCTTTTTTCTAAATTAAAAAGGTAAATCGTCGTGCTCTTCTTCGTTAAAATTGGTTGCGGGTTCAAAAGCATCGGCTGCTGGCATTGGCGGCACTTGTGTTGCAGGCGCATCGGTTTGCATTTTTTCTATTCGCCAGCCTTGAATCGAGTTAAAATATTTGGTTTCGCCTTGTGGGTTTGTCCATTCTCTACCTCTTAAATTTATAGAAACTTTAACCTGTTCGCCTACATTATATTGGTTTAACAAGTCGGTTTTGTCTTGCGTAAACTCAATCATTAAATGTTGTGGATATTGTTCTTCTGTAGTAACTACTAATTCTCTTTTTTTAAACGATGCGGTAATATTTTGTACATCGCCAATCATTTTAATTCTTCCTGAAACTTCCATCTTCTTTTGTTTTTATTGTTTTGCTAATAGTGTTTTCCAAGCGTTTAACACTTCGTTGTTATCTAAATATTTTTTGGCTAATTCCATTTGATTTTTAAAATCATCTGAACTTAAAACGGCTTTTATTGAAAAGTTTTCTTTTACAAATTGTGCAACTTCTTCTTCGGTAGGAATGGTTTCAATATTGCCTAATTTCCCTAAATCGTTTCCGTTAAAAGTAGGATTTTCTTTTACAAAATCGGGCACATTATCAACCCCAATTCCTAAAGTTGCTAGTGGTTTTTCAATTTCGAAAAAGCCTTCTTTTGCTCGGGTGTACCAGTTTCCACCGCAACGTGCTACTAAGTCTATTTTGTAAGGATCAATAACGCCGTTTTCGTCTAAAATAGCTTCGTCAAGATGAATTTTAACCACTTCGCAAATGATTAAGTTACCAGCGCCACCTTGATCGCCAAGTGCAATAATATCGTTTACTTTACATTCGAACTGAACAGGGCTTTCGGCAACACGAAAGGGTTTTACAAAATCAGATTGTAACATGGTTAAACCCGATTTTTCAAATTCGTTTACGCCATCTGGATATTCGGTACTCGACAACGACATTTGTTCTACTATGTCGTAATTAACCACATTAATGACTACTTCTTGTGTTTTTTGGCAGTTGATTAAAGTGTGTTTCGTAGTATTGTTTCGCACTCTACGAGCTGGCGAAAAAACTAAAATTGGCGGGTTTGAGCTAAATACGTTAAAAAAGCTAAAAGGCGATAGGTTAGGTAAGCCGTTTTCGCTAATGGTACTGGCAAAGGCAATAGGACGCGGTGCTATAGCACTTTGCAAATAGCCTTGTAATTTTGCCGCAGAAACTTCTTTTGGATTTATTGATACCATAAACTAAGTTTTGTACAAATATAAAAATTTGAAGTTAAAAATATAGCTTGTACTTCTGTTTTATGTTGGCTATTATATTGTTTTTTTAAAAATAAAAAAGGGACTTTTAAAAGTCCCTTTAAATTTATTTTAATCGTTCTAAATTTCGTTGTGCTTTGTTTAAATCGGCGTTTAAATCGTTAAGTTGTTGCTCTTTTTTAGCAATTTTATCGAGCCATTTTGCTTTATCGTTAGGCGAAAGCTTTCCTTTTCTATCTAACTTTTCCATTTTGCTTTTAGTTTCGGCTAAATCTTTTGTTTTTTTATCTATTTTATCGTGAACTTTTTCAACTTTATCGTCAGCTTTTTCTATTTTCGATTGTAATTTTTCGGCTTTCTTTTGTTCTTTTTCCGCTTTTTTTCGAGCTTTTTCAGCGGCTTTTCGTTCTTTTTCTGCAGCTTTTCTTTCTTTGTCGGCGGCTTTTCGTTCTTTTTCTGCGTTTTTTAAAGCAGCTTTACGGTCTTTTTCTTCTTCCTTTTTTTGTTTTTCAATTTCTTTACGTTCTTTTTCCTCTTGCTTTAAGGCTTTTTCCTTTTCTTTTTCTGCTCTTTCTTTTGCTTTAAGTGCTTCTTCTTTTTCTTGTAACGCCTGTTTTTTTTCGACTTCTAATTGTGCTATTTTTACCGCTTTTATAGAATCGTTACGCTTAATCATTTCGGCAGTTAGTACTGTGTTTTCTTTTGTTGAAGTTGCGTTTTCTTGCTCTTGTGCTATAGTAATACTAGTACTAATTAATGCTAATAATGTTATAAATTTTGTTTTCATTTTAATTGAATTAATTACTTTTACAAAAATACAACAAATAATACGCCAAAAATGAAATTTAGAATACTAATAGCTGTAGTTTTTTTTCTACAATTAGTTGCTTGTAAGGAAGTTGTAAAAGATAATACATTTGATAATGCTACTACAACAACTGGTGTTTTTAATTATTTGCCAGAATCTACTACACATGCAGTTTATGAGCATACTGGATATACGCTTTCGTATGCCGAAAATTTTGAACAAGCAGAGTGGGTTGCTTACGAATTAAATGACTCCGATTTAAAAAATGTAAATTATAATAGACCTTATTTTGAGGTTGATGAAATGGTAAAAACTGGAGCAGCACATTGGCGCAATTATAAAAAATCGGGTTATAATAAAGGACATTTATGTCCAGCGGGCGATAGAAAAAAGAATTTCAATTTGTATGAAGAAACTTTTTTAACTTCAAATATAGCACCGCAAACTTATGAGTTTAATAGTGGTGTGTGGAATAGATTAGAGCAAAAAGTAAGATACTGGGCAACAAAATATGACGGTTTGTATGTGGTTACTGCAGGAGTATTAACCCCAGATTTGCCTACTATTGGATATGAGAATGTTGCAGTGCCTAATTATTTTTATAAAGTATTGCTTACTAAAGATAAAAAGCGAATGATAGGCTTTTTAATACCTCATAAAGACTCTAACAAGCCGCTTTATAATTTTGTAGTTCCTGTGGATACTATCGAAAAGCTAACAGGAATTGATTTTTTTCCAGAATTAGATGATGCCTTAGAAAATAGGTTAGAAGCTGCCTCAGATTATAAAGGCTGGAGTTTTTAAGTTTATTACCATTCGTTTATTTTGTTAGCATCTAACTTTACAAAAATAAACAGCATTATAGTAAACGCCCATAAGCTTGACCCGCCGTAAGAGAAAAAGGGTAGCGGTACACCAATGGTTGGGAATAATTTAATTAACATAGCAATATTTACAGCAAAATGCGTAAATAAATAAGTGGCTACACAGTAACCGTATATTCTACTAAAGTCTGTTTTTTGGTGTTCGGCCAAATATAAAATGCGTAAAAATAGTAATGTAAAGAGTACAATTACGGTAACAGAGCCTAAAAAGCCCCATTCTTCGCCAATTGTAGTAAAAATATAATCGGTGTGTTGCTCTGGAACAAAGCCGCCTTTGGTTTGTGTGCCTTCTAAATAGCCTTTACCGGTTAACCCGCCAGAACCTATAGCAATCATAGATTGATGAAGATTATAACCTTCTTTTTTTAAGTTAACATTTTTGCCTAACAATACATCAATTCTATCTTTTTGATGCGCTTCTAACACATTGTTATAAATGTAATTTATAGAATATGAAAAAATTGAAATAATTAGTACTAAACCAATATACAAAAATGGGTTTCTAGAAATTTTTCGATTGTTTATAAAGTGTAAAAATGCTATAAGAGCAAAACCAATAACAATATAAATAGGATTAATAATAAGTGCTAAAATAAATATGCCAACAGCAACAAAAGCCGAAATGATGTACCAACTAGGCAAACCCTCACGATTTAAAACAAAAATTAAGGAAAAGAAAATCATGGCACTTCCCATATCGGGTTGTAATAAAATTAAAAAAACAGGTAATCCTATTATGGCAAATGCAATTAATTGTTGCTTGGTGTTTTTTAAATCTACTTGCGAAAAACTCAAGTATTTTGCTAATAACAAAGCGGTTACAGTTTTTACAAATTCTGAAGGTTGAAAACTAAACCCACCAAAATTATACCAGTTAGTTTGTCCTTTTACAGTGTGCCCAAATACAAAAAGCCCTAATAAAAGTAAAATACCGATAGCATAAAAAACAAAAGAAAGACGTTCGAAAATTTTCGCATCGAGTAACAGCATAAAAAACACTAGAGGAAAGCAAAGCGCAATAAAAAGAAGCTGTCGTCCGTAGTTTTGGTTAATATCAAAAATAGAAGCACTTTCCGAAACCATAGTTGTAGAATATATGGTTGACCACCCTATTGCTACTAATGCAATGTATAGCAGTACAACTATCCAATCAATTCCTTTATTTACACTACGGGTTCGCATTGCTTTTTATTATAATTTTATTTGTGGAATACTATCTATAATTTTTTTTGGTTCTGGAAAACGCTGGTAAATAATGTTTTCAATTTTTTTATACTCGTCTTCTAAACTTCCATTTAACATTTTTTTCTCTAAATCTTTTCGAGTAATTTTTCCTTTAAGATATTTTTCTACCATTAAAGTAGCAATGGGGCCAGCCCATCTATTTCCCCAATATCCGTTTTCAACAAAAACTGCAATGGCAATTTTAGGATTATCTTTAGGTGCAAAAGCCACAAAAATAGAATGATCTTTTAGTTGATAGGTTTTTCCAGCAACGCGTATTTTGTTTTCGGCAGTTCCTGTTTTTCCGCATATTTGTAAGCTATCAACTTTTAAAGATGATGCTGTTCCTCTGTTATACACATCGGCTAATCCTTCAATTACAGGATCGAAATACTTTTCGTTAATTAATACTTTATTTTTAGTAACAAATTTTTTATCAATAGTGTCGCCTTTAATACTTTTAACAATGTGCGGTGTGTAGTAATATCCTCTGTTTGCAACTGCCGCCATCATATTAGCTAATTGTATAGGTGTGGTTAAAATTTCACCTTGGCCAATGGAGTTTGAAATAATGGTATTGCCATTCCACCTACCATTTGGATAGTAGTGGTTGTAGGTTTTAGCGGTAGGCACTAACCCTCTTGCGCCTATAGGCATATCGGTACCTAAAAACTGCCCTAGTCCAAAGCTTTTTACTTTTTCTGCCCATTTGTTAACACTAGTGGCCGATGTTTCGTATTTGTCTATTGTACGTTTAAAAACATTGGCAAAATAAGTATTGCACGACAAATAAATTCCGTTGTTTAATCGGGAAACACCAGCGTCGTGGCATTTCATAAACGCACCTCTGCCGTAATAAAAACCGTGGTGGCAAACAAAGCCCGTTTGTTCATCTATTACTTCTTCATCTAGACCAATTAAGCCAGTAATAATTTTAAATGGAGAACCTGGCGGATATTGCGCCTGTAATCCTCTGTCGTATAATGGTTTTGCAATTGAATCGTGATATAGTTTGGTATAATTGCCAGATCGTTGCCTTCCTACTAGTAAGGCAGGGTCGTAAGTAGGAGCAGAAACCAATGCTAAAATTTCGCCTGTTTTCGGCTCTATGGCTACTATTCCGCCGCGCTTGTTAATCATTAATTCGGTTCCGTATTTTTGCAATTCGGCATCAATAGTTAAAACTAAATCTTTACCATTTTGTGCTATAGTATCGTATTTTCCTTCTTTATACGACCCAATAACTTTATTGTGTTTGTCTCGTAAAAGGTATTTAACACCTTTAATGCCTCTTAAAACTTCTTCGTATTGCTTTTCAATTCCTTGTTTGCCTATTAAGTCGCCATTGTTGTAATATGAGTTTTCTTGAATTTCGCTATAACTTGCTTGCGCAATAAAACCAAATATATTAGCACCATAATCTACTAAGTAGTCTCGTAATGCTCGTTTTTGGGTGTAAAATCCTTCAAATTTTCGTTCTTTTTCTTGAAAAGCGGCATATTCTTTTTTGTTTAATTGCGAAATAAATACCGAAGGTAAAATGGGGCTGTATTTTTGAGCTTTTTCTATTTTGTTTATAAATTCTATTTTATTGATGCCTAGTAAGTTGCAAAATTCTATGGTGTCAATGTTTTTTATTTCTCGAGGTACTACCATAATATCGTATGAGGGTTGATTGGCTACGAGTAACGTATTGTTTCTGTCGTAAACATAGCCTCTTTCGGGAAATTCATACACCTTTTTAATAGCATTATTTTCGGCTTTTAATTTTAAAGAATCATCTACCACTTGTAAATAGAATAACTTTACAAGTAAAATTAAAGAAATGCTAATAATTATTATAGGTAGTAATAATTTTCTCATCTTTTACTTGACTTTATTAGGAAAATAATAAGTAAACTAACTAAAAATGTAGCTAACGAAGTTAAAAGTGTTTTTGTAATAATTTCGACAAACAAGCTTATGCGGAAATATTCTAATCCAAACAATAAAAAGTGATGTAGTACTATTGCTATGATTAATAATGTAATTCTTTCTGTTGAAAGTTTATCGGATAATTTAATAGTTTGATGCTGGTAGCTAAAACCAAACGAAAAACGAAAAAGATTAGGGCGAATATACGCTAAAAAAGTTGAAGCAAAAGCGTGAATTCCAGCCGAATTACTAAACATATCAATTAATAGTCCTAGTAGAAAACTGCTTAAAAGCAGTAAAAATTTGTTGCCATTTATAGGAAATAACAAAATAAACAAAATATAAGGATAAGGGTTTATATAGCCTAATATATTAATGTTATTAAACACTAATACTTGTGCAAAAAGCAGTACTAAAAATCGAGTTATATTTAATAATACGGTAGTGCTCATTAATGGTTTTCTGCTTCGTTTTCTAGGTTTTGTTTTTCTTTCTTTAGTTTATTGTTTACTATATATACATAGCCAAGCGATGTCATGTCGCTAAACAAACGAACATTTATAGTATAATAATTTGTTTTGGTGTTTAAATACACTTTATCAATTTTGCCAATGGGTAAATTTTCAGGAAAAATTTCTGAATCGGCACCTGTTACTATAGAGTCACCTTTTCGTAATTCGGCTAGTCTAGGAACATCAATAAGTTGTGCGTAACCAACGTTTTCTCCGTCCCAAATAAGCGTGCCAAAGTGGTTGCTATTTTTAATTTTAGCATTAATTTTAGATTTAATATTTAAAACACTTTGAACGGTTGCATAATTTTTTGAAGTTTTTTCTACAATACCCACTATTCCTAAATCGTTAAAAACGCCCATATCGGGTTTAATGCTGTCTGAAGTGCCAATATTTAATGTTAAGTAATTTTCTAAGGTGTTAAACTCGTTTTTAATAACCTTTGCTTTTATAACGCTAAACTGTTCTTTGTGGTTTTCAAATTCACTTGTTTTTTTTATTAAAGTATCGGGTTTGTTAAAAAGCAATTCTTTTAAACGTGCATTTTCGTTAGCTAATTGTAAATTTTTTTCTTTTAAGCTTAAATATTGATTGGCTTCATTTACGGTTTCATATACAGAACCCGAAACGGCGTTAGCCGAATTTATATACTGGCTTCTATGAAAAGAATGCGATTTTAAAATAAGAGAAAAGCTTATTCCTATAAGCAGCAAAAACAGCAAACGATAGCTGTTTTTTATAAAAAAAAGAATAATTTGCTGCATGAATAATTAGCTTATTTTATTAAGATAGCTTTATATTTACTTAAGTTTTTAAGGGCAATACCAGTGCCTCTTACTACGGCTCTTAACGGATCTTCTGCAATATAAACAGGTAAATCTGTTTTTAACGAAATACGTTTGTCTAAACCTCTTAGCATTGAACCACCACCTGCTAAATAAATACCAGTATTGTAAATATCGGCAGCTAGTTCTGGAGGTGTTTGCGATAATGTTTCCATTATTGCATCTTCAACGCGCTGAATAGATTTGTCTAATGCTTTTGCAATTTCTCTATGTGAAATATCTACTTGTTTTGGTTTTCCAGTTAACAAATCTCTACCTTGAACAGCCATTTCTTCAGGAATGTTGTCTAAATCTTCTAAAGCGGCTCCTATTTGAATTTTTATTTTCTCGGCAGTAGTTTCTCCAACAAATAAATTGTGTTGCGTTCGCATATAATAAATAATATCATTAGTAAACACATCGCCTGCAATTTTTACCGATTTATCGCATACAATACCACCAAGTGCTATAACGGCAATTTCGGTTGTACCACCACCTATATCCACAATCATGTTTCCTTTAGGTTGCATAATATCTACACCAATACCTATAGCGGCTGCCATAGGTTCGTGAATTAAATATACTTCTTTTCCGTTTACACGTTCTGCCGATTCTTTTACAGCACGCATTTCTACTTCGGTAATACCCGATGGAATACAAATAACCAAGCGTAAAGCAGGTGTAAAAAGTTTTTTCTTTAATGCTGGAATACTTTTTATAAATAATTGAAGCATTTTTTCCGACGCATCAAAATCGGCAATTACACCATCTTTTAATGGGCGAATCGTTTTTATGTTTTCGTGGGTTTTCCCTTGCATCATATTGGCTTCTTTACCTACTGCAATTATTTTTCCCGAAATCCTATCTCGGGCTACTATAGACGGGCTATCAATAACCACTTTGTCGTTATGAATAATTAAGGTATTTGCAGTTCCAAGGTCTATTGCGATATCCTCGGTCATAAAGTCGAAAAATCCCATATTGTATGCTTATAAATTGAGGTTATTTGTACTAACCCACAAAAGTACATAAAAAAAGTATAGCTAAGCAAATTCTTTGGGTAAAGATTGCAGACATTTTTTTTAATGTTTAAAATGACGAATTCCTGTAAAAACCATACTCATTTTATGATTGTTACAATACGTAATGCTTAATTCATCTTTAATAGAACCACCAGGTTGAATTACCGATTTTATTCCGGCATTGTTTGCTATTTCAACACAATCTGGAAATGGAAAAAAAGCATCGCTAGCCATAACAGCTCCGTTTAAATTAAAATTGAAATTTTTTGCTTTTTCAATTGCTTGTTGTAGCGCATCAACTCTAGAGGTTTGTCCTGTTCCCGAAGCACATAATTGCTTGTTTTTTGCTAGTACAATTGTGTTCGATTTTGTGTGTTTGCATATTCTTGACGCAAATAATAAATCGTCAATTTCCTTTGTTGTAGGTGTGCTTTCTGTAACGGTTGTTAAATGTTCAATCGTATCGGTTATGCCATCTTTATCTTGAACTAAAATACCATTTAAGCAAGTGCGTACTTGTTGTGTTGGCAGCTCAATATTGTTTAAAACTAATAGAATTCGGTTTTTCTTTTCCGAAAGTAACTGTATTGCAGCAGCATCAAAAGAAGGTGCAATAATTACTTCACAAAAAAGACTATGAATTTCTGAAGCAGTTGCTAAATCTATTTTTCCATTCGCAATTAAAACACCACCAAAAGCAGATGTTGGATCGCCAGCTAAGGCATCAATATACGCTTGTTGCATTGTTTTACGAGTAGCTAATCCGCAAGCGTTGTTATGTTTTAAAATAGCAAATGTAGGGTCATCGTTTTTAAATTCGTTTATTAAATTAACAGCAGCATCAACATCGAGCAAATTATTGTACGACAATTCTTTCCCGTTTAATTTAGTAAATATAGCATCAAAATCGCCAAAGAAAAACCCTTTTTGATGTGGATTTTCGCCATAACGCAATGTTTGTCCATTGGCGAAACTAGCTTTATAATAGTTTTGTTTATCCAATTCGTTAATGCTCGAATCATCAGTATTGAAATAGTTAAAAATAGCGGTATCGTAATTTGATGAAACGTGGAAAGCTTTAGTGGCCAAAAAACGTCGTTGTTCTAATGAAATTGCACCATTATTTTGAAGGTAAAAATTTAAAAACAACGAGTACTCGTCAACTGAAGCTACAATGGTTGTATCTTTAAAGTTTTTAGCAGCAGCACGTATTAAAGAAATACCACCGATGTCGATTTTTTCAATACTATCGGCTTCGTTTGCTCCAGAAGCTACTGTTTTTTCAAACGGATATAAATCTACAATAACCAAATCGAGTTGTGGAATATTATATTCTTCCATTTGTTCCACATCGCTTTCGTTGTCTTGTCGGTTTAAAATGCCTCCAAAAATTTTAGGATGTAAGGTTTTTACACGACCACCTAAAATAGACGGATAATTGGTAACCGATTCTACTGGAACAACAGGAATGTTTAAATTTTGAATAAAAGTTTCGGTGCCACCTGTGGAGTAAATAGTAACGTTGTTTTGGTGTAATGCTTTTACAATTGGCTCTAATCCTGTTTTATCGAATACCGAAATTAGTGCCGATTTAATGGTTTTTGTTGTGTTCATTGTGTTGTTTTTGTTTTGGTAGCAAAAGTAGTTATACTTCTTTTAACAGTCAAACGAATTGGTGCAGGATTTTTCATTTTTTTTGTAACAAATTTTAGGTTCTTTCTACTTATATACAGTAATCATTTTCTATGCTTTTATATTTTAGACTACTTAAAGAAAGTTTAACTTTTGCGCTAAACGCCCTTCGTAATAATAAATTGCGAACCTTGCTTTCGTTACTTGGTGTTACCATTGGTATTTTTTCTATTATAGCGGTTTTGGCTGCAGTAGATTCTATGGATAGAAAAATAAAAGATAATTTAAGCGGAATGGATATGAATACAATTTATTTGTTCCGATATTCTTTTGGGCCAAATGATGTGCCGCGATGGAAACGCGAACAATTTCCAGATGTTACTTACGATGAATATGAATTTTTAAAACGCAATGTAAAAAACTTAGATAAAATTACATTTAGTTTGTTTACCAAACGCGAAAATTTAAAGTACGAAAGTAATACAGTAAGTTCTATCAGTATTAATCCTACAACCGATGAGTTAGTTGATATTGACCCTATAAAAATAGAAAAAGGACGTTTTTTTAACGAATCGGAATCGAACTCTGGAAGTGGTGTAATTGTTATTGGTAGCGAAGTCGCAACAGGTTTATTTGGCGAAACCGATGCTATTGGAAAACAAATTCGATTATACGGACAAAAATTTACCGTTATAGGTGTTTTAAAAAAGCAAGGCGATTCTATGTTTGGGCCAAGTGCCGATGTTTCGGTTTATATTCCTGTAAATTTCGTAAGAAGAATGTATGGCGACAACAACAATATGTTTACACCTATTATTAACATTAAACCACAAAAAGGAGTTGATACCGATGAATTTAATGCAGAAGTTACCTATAAATTAAGAAACTATAGAGGTGTTAAACCTGGCGAAATAAACAATTTTTTCTTAAATGTTTTAACTGGTTTTACCGATTTTATTGATAATATTATTGGGCAAATGAATATGATTGGTTGGATAATTAGTGGTTTTTCGCTTTTAGTGGGTGGTTTTGGTATTGCCAATATTATGTTTGTATCGGTAAAAGAACGCACTAATTTAATAGGTATTCAAAAGGCGTTAGGCGCAAAAAATCGATTTATTTTATTTCAATTTTTGTTTGAAGCCGTAATTCTTTCTGTAATTGGTGGAATTGTAGGAATGCTGCTCGTTTGGCTATGTGCATTGGGCTTAAGTGCGGCACTCGATTTCGAATTTATTCTTAGCGTTCAAAATATTATTTTAGGTGCGGGCGTTTCGGCTTTTATTGGTTTAATCTCAGGAATAATTCCTGCAATATCGGCTTCTAAACTCGATCCTGTTGAGGCTATTAGAACAGGAATGTAATTGTATAACATAATTTTATATAACAAAAAAGCAACCTTATGGTTGCTTTTTTACTATCTAATGTCTTTATTTTCTATTAAATCAATATACAAATTAATTTTGTTTTTTAAGTCTTTTCTGTGTACAATAAAATCTAAAAAACCGTGTTCTAAAACAAATTCAGAAGTTTGAAAACCTTCTGGTAAATCTTTACCTGTTGTATCGCGTACTACACGAGGACCAGCAAAGCCAATTAAAGCACCAGGCTCGCCTATGTTAATATCGCCCAGCATAGCATACGAAGCGGTTGTTCCTCCTGTTGTAGGATCGGTACAAAGCGAAATGTAAGGAATTTTAGCTTCTGCTAATTGTGCTAATTTTGCCGATGTTTTTGCTAATTGCATAAGCGAATAAGCAGCTTCCATCATACGAGCACCACCCGATTTCGAAATCATAACAAACGGAATTTTCTTTTTGATAGAATAATCAATAGCACGAGAAATTTTTTCGCCCACCACGGCGCCCATTGAACCACCAATAAAAGCAAAATCCATACAAGCCACAACCAAATCTTTACCTTTCGATTTCCCTACTGCAGTGCGTATGGCATCTTTTAGTTTTGTTTTTGCCGTTACTTCCTTTAAGCGATCTTTGTATTTTTTAGTGTCTTCAAATTTTAAAGGATCTTTAGAGGTAATATTTTCGTTTAATTCTTTAAATTGATTATCGTCAAATAAAATTTGAAAATATTCGTTACTGCCTATTCTAACATGAAAATCGTCTTCTGGGCTAACCCAAAGGTTTTTAGCTAGTTCTTCGGTATCAATAATTTTACCAGTTGGCGATTTGTACCAAAGTCCTTTTGGTACGTCTTTTTTTTCTTGAGTAGGAGTTGTTATTCCTTTTTCTTTTCTTTTAAACCAAGCCATAGTTTATAATTATGAATTACAAATTATGAATTATGAATTATTAAAATTCTGTAATTCGTATTTTATAAAGTGTTTACGTTGTTTAAATCGGCAAATGCTTGCGCTAATCGTTCGTTAAAAGTTATTTCACCTTTTCTAACCCAAACACGCGGGTCGTAAAACTTTTTATTTGGATTATCTGCACCGTCTGGGTTGCCTATTTGTGTGCGTAAATAAGCTACATTATCTACCATATAATCGCGTATTCCTTCGGTAAATGCAAATTGTAAATCGGTGTCAATATTCATTTTTATTACACCATAGGAGATTGCTTCACGAATTTCTTCTAATGTAGAACCCGAGCCGCCGTGAAATACAAAATCGATAGGATTGCTAGCGGTATTGTAGTTTTTTTGAATATATTCTTGCGAATTTTTCAAAATTTTTGGGGTTAGCTTTACGTTTCCGGGTTTGTAAACACCGTGTACATTTCCGAAAGCGGCTGCTATAGTAAATCGAGGGCTAATTTTCATTAACTCTTCATAAGCATAGGCTACTTCTTCGGGTTGTGTATATAATTTTGAGCTATCAACATCAGAATTATCTACTCCGTCTTCTTCGCCTCCAGTAATACCTAATTCAATTTCCAGTGTCATACCCATTTTGCTCATTCTTTCTAAATATTTTTTAGAAATTTCTAAATTTTCTTCAATAGGTTCTTCCGACAAATCTATCATGTGCGAGCTAAATAAGGGTTTACCCGTTTCGGCAAAGTGTTTTTCAGAAGCATCTAATAAACCGTCTATCCAAGGCAATAATTTTTTAGCGCAATGGTCGGTATGAAGAATTACTGTTGCCCCGTAGGCTTCTGCTAGTGTATGTACATGTTTAGCTCCGGCAATAGCACCTAAAATTGCTGCTTGTTGGTTATCGTTAGCTAATCCTTTTCCTGCGTTAAAAGCAGCGCCACCATTAGAAAATTGAATAATAACTGGTGCATTTAGTTTTGCAGCTGTTTCCATAACACCATTTAAAGTACTTGAACCTACAACGTTTACAGCGGGTAGTGCAAATCCTTTTTCTTTAGCATAATTAAAAATTTCTTGAACTTGATTGCCAGTAGCAACTCCTGGTTTTATGTTATGACTCATTTTGAAAAATATTTATTGAAAAACAAAAATAGTAATTTAAAAAATTAGAACGGGTAGTTTATACCAAAATTTAAAACAGTTTTACCGAAATTAACATCTTTTAGCCATCGGTTTCCTCTTTCACGCGCTGGGTTGTAGGTTTTATAGCCAAAATCTAAACGGAAAAGAAAATATGAAAAATCGTATCGAAAACCTAAACCAGAACCTACGGCTAAGTCTTGAAGCGAAGAAAAACCGTTAAAGGTTAAATCGTTATTTTCAACATTGTCGAAAATATTCCAAATGTTCCCCGCATCGGTAAAAAGAGCTCCATCGAGTGCGCCAAAAAAATTAAAACGGTATTCGGCATTTAGCGCAATCTTCATATTGGCTTCGTTAAAATCGAAAATACTTTTGCTACTTCCTGGGCCTAAACTATAGGCTTGCCAACCTCTGTTATCGTTTGAACCTCCAGCAAAATAACTTCTAGAAAAAGGTATTGAAGTTCCGTTTCCATAAGGAACGGCTAAGCCTCCGAAAGATCGAAAAGCTATACTGCTTTTCGAATTTACTTCCCATAGTTTAACAAATTCTACTTCGCCTTTTATGTATTGTGAAAAGTCTAATCCAAAAACTTTTTTTGTATTGTTAGAACTTGCCGTGTTGTTTTTACTTAAAAGCGATAATAAATTTCCTGCCGATTCTAGTTTTGCTCTAAAATTATAATAATTTTTATCTTTTATGCCCCTGCTTGTAGAACGACTAAATTGAAAGCTAGAGGAAACAATTAAGTTGTCTTCGGTTAAACGATTGTATCGTTCCGAAATGCTTAAAGTAGCTTTATAATCTTCGTTTTGAGGTGTTAAACTAGTTTGTCCTGTAAGTACATTTTGCATAAAAGCTAAAGCACCTTCTTGCGTTAAATTTCCATTTTCGTTTACAAGATTAGGGTCTGTATTGTAATTTTGTGCAATACTATTTAAAGTGTTATACGAATTTTTATATACGTTAAAATAATTGCTAACATTTAAGTTTTGAACATAATTAACAGCAATTAATTCAAATTTATAATTATTGCGCGAGCTGTTGGTTGTCCAATTATAATTTAATCCGCCAGATAAACTTTGCTTGTCTAAGCCAATATTTTGCTGGTTGTAAAAACCCAAATTAAACTGCGTAGTCGGAAACATTTCTTTTTTAATAAACGATTGCGTATTAATTGGAAAAAATATTCGAGGAAAGGTAAGTTTAGCATCGCCTCCGTATTCTGAAATATTAAAAAATAAATTATTAGGATTTGCTAAGTCTTGCGATGAGCCAATGTTACCACGCCCCGATATTTCTAATATTTCGGCTCCTTTAAATAAATTTCTAAACGAAACAGCCATACTTCCTGTTATGCCAAATTCTTGAATGTTTGAAGTAATAATATCGAAAGAAGGAACCCAACTAAATTTTTTTCTAGGTACTAAATAAATGTTAGCAATTAAGCCATTTTTATTGGCTATGGTGTCTTCTACATATTCAATAGTCGGCGGATTAAATATGCGTAAATTTGATAAAGCTCTAGCGGTTAGTGCTTTTTTATCATCGCTAAATAAATCGTTTTTTTCTATAAATATAGCATTAGTTAAAGCTTTGGGTTTGTAGTTTAGTTTACCATTGCTATAAATATTATAATTATTGTAAGTAGTACTGTCTATAGATAGTGTTTTGTTTTTTGAAGTTCTATCGGTAAAAATATTTACACCACTAATTTTAAAAATTTTAAAAGGTTCGCGCGTAATAGTGTCTAAGTTTCGGTTGTTTTTAATATATCGGTTTTCAATATTAGTTATTACGTTTAATTTATAGTTTTTGTACGGGTTTGCGGTGTCTATAACTTCGTAACTAATATTATTTACTTGAAAATGATACACACCATTGTTTCTAAAATATTTTGTAATTCGTTCTCGTTCGGCACTTAAATTATCTACATCGTAAATAGCGTTTCTTTTTAATAGCGATTTATCTTGAATTTGTTTATATATTGAATCTAATTCTGGAGTTTCAATTTGATGTTCTAATGTATCAATAGTATAAGCTTTTCCAGTAGCAATAGCATAAGTTACTTTTCCTTTTTTTGCAGCAATAGAGTCTATTTGGGCTTTAACCGAAACATCAAAATAACCTCTATTGGTATAATAACTTTTTAATCGGTTTACAGATCGTTCTACTTTTTTTGAATCAATTATAACTGGTGCTTGCCCTGTTTTTTTTAAAAAATTACTAAGGCCCGATACTAAAAACGATTGGCTTAATCGATCTACTTGTTTGTTAGAAATAATTTTCGCCAAATTTTCCCTGCGATTTGGTTTTCGGTTTAACCAATTGTAATACAAAGAATCTGGATTATCTTTTGCCCAATTGTACATATACAACCCAATAGGAAATTTGCCAATACCGCTATTTGGTTTTTGATACAATAACGAGGCAACAATTTCGTCGTTTATAACAGTATCATTCTCAATAATTTCATTTTTAACTAATAAACTCTTGCCAATAGGCACTTTTTTAGTAGTAGAACACGAATACATAAGTGTTCCAGTTACAAATAATAATAGTATTTTTGACAAAAAGTTTTTCAAAGTAGTACGCTAAAGTTTTTCAAAAATACATTTTTTTATGGTTAGTAAAAGCCAAATTAAACTTATAAATAGTTTACATCAAAAAAAATACCGAAAACAGCATCAAATGTTTGTTGCCGAAGGTAAAAAAGTAATAGCAGAACTGCTACAGACTAATGTTGAACTCGTAGCACTTTTTAGTACAAGCCCACAAAACTTTGCCACAAGCGTTACTGCAACTATTATTTCCGAGATAGAGCTAAAAAAAATAACCGCTTTAGCAACGCCAAATAATTGTTTGGCAGTTTTTAAGATACCAAATGCTACACTACCCTTACAAAACGGATTAATTTTAGCGTTAGATAATGTGCGCGATCCGGGTAATTTAGGAACAATCATTAGATTATGCGATTGGTTTGGTATTGAAACTTTGGTTTGTTCGGAAGAAACCGTAGATGTTTATAACCCAAAAGTAATACAAGCTACAATGGGTTCTATAAGCAGGGTAAATGTTTGCTACACTAATTTAGAAGATTACTTAAAAAACACGAAACTGCCTGTTTTTGGAACTTTTATGGAAGGTAAAAATATTTACCAAGAGAAATTGCCTAAAAAGGGTATTATTGTTATGGGTAATGAAGCTAATGGTATTTCTAAAGAAATTGAAGCGCTAATTACGACAAAAATTGCAATTCCACGTTTTGGAAAACTACAACAAACCGAAAGTTTAAATGTTGCAACGGCAACAGCTATTATATTAAGCGAGTTTAAGCGAAATTGAAATTAATGAAATGCAAAGTTAATAAAGATACCTCGTGTCTTCATTTGCTGTACATCGCTAGTCCATGGACTACTAGGGTTGTTGTCGCGTATAAGTTCGTCGTTTAAACCAAATACGCCACGAATGGAAGGCGAAAATTTAAAATATTCAAAATACAAATCGATTCCAAAACCAATTTCAATAAAATTATTCCATTTTGTCATTCTAAATCGCCCTTCATAATTGTCAACAGGTGCGGTTTCGTTACTACTTAAGTTTAGCGCAGTAGCATAACCGCCAATTAAATAGGGTTTAATATTACCTGTTCGCGTTGCCGAAAATTTAGCTAATAGCGGAAAATAAATATAGGTAGATTTAACCTCGCGCAAACGATCTTTTTGTTCAATTATGTTTGGAAACGTAAGATTGCGTTGTGTAATGTATAAACCAGGTTCAAAGCGTAAATCTAAATGCTCGGTAATACGAAGATTAGAAATTAACCCTACGTTAAAACCTGTTGTGCTTTCAACATTAATTTCTTCTTGTTTTAAACCTAAATAATCTACTTTAAAATCGAGTACGCTTGCGCCTAAATAATATCCCCAATGAACTCGTTGTTTATCGAAGTTTTCTTTATTAATAATTGGGTCTTTACCAAATATTCCAAATTGGGCAAATGTAGAAGTCGATATTAATAAAAATATTATTTTTTTCATACTATTTTTTTGAAGCGTAATAAATAGAGGCTACTCCAAATGTTTGGGGTAAGTCGGTTACTTCTATAAACCCAATTTTTCGCAAAATATTGTTTAACGCTTCGCCAAAAGGAAATTCATTTGCAGAATCCGATAAATATTTATAGGCAACTTTGTCTTTAGAAAATAATTTTCCAATAGTAGGTAAAATAAATTTGGTATAAAAACTATAGCCTTGTTTGTATGGAAATTTTGTAGGAACCGATGTTTCTAGAATAACAAATCGTCCGTTTGGTTTTAAAACTCTCAAAATTTCGGCTAATCCTTTTTCGAGTGTTTCAAAATTACGAACGCCAAAAGCAACGGTAATAGCGTCGAAATAATTATCGGGAAAAGGAATGTGCTCGCTGTCGCCCAAAACCATTTCAATTTTACCATCAAGATTTTTGGTTTTTATTTTTTTTCGTCCTACTTCGAGCATTCCTTCCGAAATATCTAACCCAATAATTTCTGTTGCCGAAGTTTGCGTCATTAAAATTGCTAAATCGCCAGTTCCTGTTGCAATGTCTAAAACTTTTTCGGGTTTAGTTTCGTTTACTAATTGCACTACTTTTTTACGCCATTTTACATCTATACCAAAAGAAATAACACGATTTAAATCGTCGTAATTTCCAGAAATAGTATTAAACATTTGAGCCACTTGCTCTTTTTTTCCTAAATTAGAATCTTTATATGGCGTAATATTTTTAGACATTTTTCTTTTTTTGGATTGCAAAAATACCAAGTATAATTTAATTTTCAGTGTTTTACCGTTACTTTTTTAAATAGGTTAAAAAACTAAAATCGTATTGATGTTTTTCGTCTTTAGGATGATATGCTTCTCGTACGAGTTTCCATTTTGGGGTATTAATTTCTGGAAAAAAGGTGTCCGCATCAATTTCAGTGTGAACTCGAGTAAGTTCAACTTTATCGGCTAAATCAATAGCCTGTTTGTAAATTTCGCCACCGCCAATGATATAAATATCTTCATTTTTTGGGCAAATTTCAATTGCTTTTTCAAGTGAATTTACCACAATGCAATCATTAGGAACCGTATAATTTTTTTGTCTGGTAATAATAATATGTGTTCTGTTTGGTAAGGGTTTTGGAAAACTCTCAAACGTTTTTCTACCCATTATAATGTAGTGTCCAGATGTTAGTGCTTTAAAGTGTTTAAAATCGTTAGGCAAGTGCCATAGCAAATTGTTGTTTTTCCCTAAAGCGTTGTTTTCGGCGGCGGCGGCAATTAAAATAAGCATAATACTAGAATAAACCGTTTATTTCGGCATCAATTTTATTAATGATTTCGCCTAAATCTTCTGGATTATCTACAAAATTTATATTGTCAACGTCTATAATAACTAGTTTTCCTTTATCGTACGTTTGAATCCACGCTTCGTAACGTTCGTTTAATCGACTTAGATAATCAATAGAAATACTGTTTTCGTAATCGCGACCACGTTTGTGTATTTGGCTAACTAAATTAGGAATAGAACTTCTTAAATAAATTAACAAATCGGGAGCGCCTACTAAATTTTCCATCAATTCAAAAAGCGATTTGTAGTTGTTAAAATCGCGATTAGTCATTAATCCCATGGTGTGCAAATTGGGAGCAAAAATATGGGCGTCTTCGTAAATGGTTCTATCTTGAATTGTTGTTTTGCCTGTTTCGCGAATTTGTAAAACTTGACGAAAACGACTGTTTAAAAAGTAGATTTGAAGATTAAAACTCCAACGTTCCATTTGGGTGTAAAAATCGTCTAAATAAGGATTGTCAACCACATCTTCAAAATGAGCTTCCCATTTAAAATGTTTGGCTAATAAACGTGTTAAAGTTGTTTTTCCAGCACCAATGTTTCCAGCAACTGCAATATGCATTAGGGTAAATTTATTTTATAGTTAGTAACAGAATTGTCTGTAAAAATAGATAAAATACTGTTGTTAAAACAAAAATTAGAAGATGAATTTACTAACAAATTTAAATTTATAACGGTTCCTTCATTATAATACGTAATATTTTCATTGCTTTTTAGAACATATTTTTTTTCCGATACAAAACAAGCTGCTTCAAAAGAAGGTATTTGTTTTACCATAGATATTTTCCCGTAAAAAGAAAGGGTAAACATTACATAATCAGTAGTAATCCAATAAAAATTATTATAGTTACAAAACGAAGTTTTAAAACTTGTAACATAACTAGTAGAAATAAAATTAACAGTATTTTCTTTAAAGTTAAACAAGCCAAACTTTTGCGAAACCGAATCGTAAAACCAAATATTGTTTTGTCGTGCTAACCCAACAGTTTCAAAAACTAAATTGTATAAATTTCCATTAATAGTTACCGTTTCATTTAGTTGATTGTCTAACAATACCACAGTGTTAAATTTTTTATAGAACACAACTAATTGAAGCGGATTTTGCACGTCTAAAGCAGTAGGTTTTCCTAAAACCGTATTTTGATATTCTTGCGGTGTAACAAAATTGGTTTTTAGTAGCGAATTGTTTTTTAAAAAATAAAAATAACCATAATTATCTTTTGCTAAAAGCGAATCGGCTTTAAACGAAATGGTTTCACTATTGTATTGTGCAACAACAGCAGTAGCGCACAAAAAGCAAAAAAATAATAGAGTAGGTACTTTTTTCATTTAATTCGTTAAACCTTTCATAAAAATAGTAATCTAATATAAGTATGTTTTATCTTTATTTATTAAAATTTGTAACAAAATAACAAAAAGTAAGTCTATTTATAAAAAATATAATATGAAAAAAGCACTGTGTATTTTATCTTTTTTAGTAGGGTCAATGTTAATGGCTCAAGATTTTCAAGGTATGGCAGTTTACGAGTCAAAAACGAGTACCGAAGAAATGATGAAGAACATACCTCAAAGTCGTGAAATTACGCCCGAAATGCGAAAAACATTTGAAGAACGTATGCGAAAAATGTTTGAAAAAACGTTTGTATTGCATTTTAACAGAACGGCATCGGTATATAAAGAAGAAGAAAAATTAGAAGCACCAGGGCAAGGCGGTGGCGGTAGAATGATGGCAAGTATGATGGGCGGCGGCGGCACGTATTATAAAAACGTAAAAGAAAAACAATATAGTGTAGATAAAGAAATGTTTGGTAAAGAATTTTTAATTATAGATTCGTTACCTGTTTATAAGTGGGAAATGAGCTCGGAAACCAAAAAAATAGGTAATTATACTTGTTTTAAAGCTACAGCAACAATTGCTATTGATTCTTCAGATTTTAGAAACTTTCGTTTTAGAAGAAACAGAGAAAACGAAACCAAAAAAGATTCTACAAAAACAAACACAAATTTAATGGATCAGTTAGAAATGCCAAAAGAAAAAGTAATTACAGCTTGGTATTCTCCTGAAATACCTATTAACCAAGGACCAGATGATTATTGGGGTTTGCCAGGTTTAATTCTTGAAGTTAGCGATGATAAAACTACTATATTGTGCTCTAAAATTGTATTAAACACTAAAGATAAAGTAGAAATTAAAGCACCAACAAAAGGGAAAGAAGTAACGCAAAAAGAGTACAATGAAATTTTAAAGAAAAAAATGGATGAAATGCGTGAAATGTGGCAAAGTAGAGGTGGTAATAGAGGCAGAGGACCTCATTAATATATAATATGAAAAAATTAATTTTTAGTATTACAATGGCACTTTCTTTAAGTGCCATTTCTCAAAATGTACGAATAGAAGGTAAAGTTACCGATTCGATAGGAAATGCTCTAGAAATGGCAAACATAATGGCAGTTAATAAGCAAACCAAAAATATGGATGCCTATGCCATTACAAACGATAAAGGTGCTTATTATTTAACCTTAAAGGCAAATGCTACTTATACTATAAAAGCTAGTTATATGGGTTTCGACACGTTTGAAGGCGAAGTTACCACAACAACCGAAACAACAACCTATAATGTTAAATTAAAACAAGGCGTAACTTTAGACGATTTAGAACTAGTTTATGAAATGCCTGTTACCATAAAAGGCGATACTATTGTGTACAACGCCGATTCTTTTACTAACGGAACCGAACGTAAATTAGAAGACGTACTTAAAAAATTGCCCGGAGTTGAAGTTAATAAAGATGGCGAAATTCAAGTAGAAGGTAAAACCGTTCAAAAAGTAATGGTAGAAGGAAAAGATTTTTTCGATGGCGATTCTAAAATTGCTACAAAAAATATTCCAGCCGATGCTTTAGATAAAATTCAGGTTTTACGCAATTATAACGAAGTTTCCAATTTAAAAGGATTAGAAAACAACGACGATAATATTGCGTTAAACATTAAACTAAAGGAAGGAAAAAAGAATTTCTGGTTTGGCGATATTACTGCTGGAGTAGGCGCGGGTCATAAAGAAGATCGCTTTATTGTTAATCCTAAATTGTTTTACTACAATCCTAAATACAGCATAAACGTAATAGGTAATTTAAACAACATAGGCGAATTACCGCTTACAATGCGCGATTATTTTAAATTTACAGGCGGATTTCGAAATATGATGCGAAAAGGTGGTTCGTCATTTAATATTTCATCGAACGATTTGGGAATTTTAGGACTACGAAACAACCAAGCAGAAAATATCGATACAAAATTTGGCGCAGCTAACTTTAGTTATAATCCATCAAAAGCATGGACGTTAAGTGGTTTTGGTATTTTCTTAGGAAATAAAACCAATGTAGTAACGAATTCGGTAAACGATTTACCCAAAGGCGCCTCTACAAATACAAAAGAAATCCGTAGCGATGTTTCAGAGCAGCACAGTAACCTAGGTATTTTTAAATTAAGCTCTAGTTATATACCATCTGCAAAAGTACATTTCGATTATGATGTGTTTACTAAGTTTTCCAATCAAAAGGAAAATCAAATAGTTAATTCATCGGAAGCGGGTTCTATTTTTACCAATAAAAATCAACAACCTTTTAGTATCAATCAAAACCTAAACTATTATTATACGTTAAACGATAAAAATGTTTTTGCTTTTGAAACCCAACATTTGTACCAAGAAGAAGATCCGTTTTACAATGCCAATCTTCAAACGTTGCCTTTCGCACCTATTTTACAACCCGATTATGTAAGTGCAGCAGGGCAACGAGACGATATTACTCAGGAAAAATTTGTAAAAACAAATAAATTAGATGCAAAATTCGATTATTACTATATGGTTACCCCAAAAAGTAATATTAATGTAACTTTAGGAAACACGTATTCGCAGCAAAATTTTAATTCGCATATTTTTCAAATATTAAATAACGGAACTAAAAACGATATTAATTCTGCCGAAGCAAATAACGATGTAAATTATTCGTTTAACGATACCTTTTTAGGTTTGCATTATAAAATTTTATTAGGAAAATTTACTCTTAATCCAGGTTTTAGTGTACATAATTATGCTACAAAAGATGAGCAATTGGCAACCGAAAACACACAAAATTTTAATAGATTTTTACCCGATTTTTATGCCAAATGGCAACTTAAAAAATCGGAAAGTTTAACCTACGATTTTGCCATAACTAATAATTTTACCGATATCGTAAAACTTGCACAAGGCTATGTTTTTTCTAATTATAGTAGTTTGTTTGCAGGAAATCGTTATTTAGAAAATGCTTTGGCACAATCGCATAGCTTGCGTTATTTTAAATATAGTATGTTTAATTTTGAAAACATTTTTGCAGCATTAAACTACACAAAACAAGTAGAGGCTATAAAAAATAGAGCTTTTTTAACAGGTATTAATCAAGTTTCAACAGCGGTTAATATTAATTCCGATTTTGCAGACGAAACCTTTACCGCAATGGGTAATTATGGCCGTTCGTTTGCCCGTTATTACAAGGCATCTGGCGGATTAAATTTGAACTGGAGTAAATTTAACAACATTCGTGTTTACAATACAGGAGATGAAATTCAAACAACTAAATCGTTTACGCAAAGCTACAACATAAGTTTTTCGACAAATTTTAAAGAATTGCCTAATCTTAGTTTAAAATATGCTTATACTATAAACGATAATTCTAGCGATATTTTTTATACCGATAATCCATCAATAGAATTAGAATACTACTTTTTAGATGCGTTTTCATTTGTTTCGGAGTATAGTTTTTATCATAATCAAAACAAAGCTAAAACAATCGATACCGAATACGATTTCTTATCGGCATCTTTATTGTACCAAAAGAAAGATAGCAAATGGGAATGGAAACTAGCGGGAACCAATTTATTAAATACAAAAGCATTAAATACTAACAGCTTTAATCAACTTGGTGGAACCAGTAGTTTTTCGAGCTACATTGTACAGCCTCGTTATTTAATTTTAAGTTTAAAGTATAATTTGTAAAAAGAATACGAGTAAAAAAGCTATCTTAAAATTTTAAGATAGCTTTTTTATGTTTCAGAAGTATAAATAGTACGTTTTTGAACAGCGTTTTGTTTCGTAGGTGTTTCTTTAATTTCGCATTTTCTATACGGTCCGCATTTGTATCGTCTTGGGCCACAAGAAGTAAAACCAAAACTAAAAATTAGAGCAATTATTATTATCTTTTTCATACTTGAAGTGTTTGCATTTTTAAAAGCTGTTCTAAATATAAACGGTCGTTAGACAAGCGCGGAATTTTATTTTGTCCGCCTAATTTTCCATTTTCTTTTAACCAATCGTAAAACAAATTGGTTCGAGCTACATTAATTTTTAACGGATTTAATGTCATATTATTATAACGTTTGGCTTCATAATCAGAATTTATAGCTTGTAAATTTTTATCGAGCAATGCCGAAAAAGAAGCCGTACAATGCGGAAAGGTTTTAAATTCGATTACCCATTCGTGTGCTCCTTTTTGTTTTCCCTCCATAAAAATAGGCGCAACAGTATATTCTAATACTTCGCAGGCTAACTCGCTACAGGTTTTTGCTAAAGCTTTATCGGTGTTTTCAACCATTAATTCTTCGCCAAAAACGTTTATATGGTGTTTTGTTCGTCCGCTTACTACAATTCGATACGGATTTATAGATGTAAACCGAATAGTATCACCTATTAAATAGCGCCACAATCCCGAATTAGTAGTAATCATAACAGCGTAGTTTTTATTGATTTCTACTTCGTTTAATGGAACAATTTTTTGATTAGCAGAACCAAAATTTTCCATTGGAATAAATTCGTAAAAAATGCCATAATCAAGCATTAATAATAATTCGTTAGAATTGTTTTGGTCTTGAATGGCAAAAAAGCCTTCCGAAGCATTGTAAATTTCGTAATAGCAAAAATTATCTTTTGGAAATAATTTTTTGTATTGTTCACGATAGGGTTCAAAACTTACGCCGCCGTGAAAATAAACTTCAGCATTTGGCCAAATTTCGAGTAAATTATTTTTACCCGTTGTTTCTAAAATGTTGTTAAGCAAAACCATCATCCAGCTTGGAACACCCGCTAAACTGGTTACATTTTCTTGTATGGTTTCGTTTATTATGGCAGGCAATTTGGTTTCCCAATCGCCCATAAGCGATACTTTATTACTTGGTGTAGAACTAAACTCTGCCCACAGTGGCATATTTTCGATTAATATAGCCGATAAATCGCCAAAAAAAGTGTTGTTGTTTTCGTAAAGCTGTTTGCTGCCTCCAAGCCGTAAACTTTTCCCTACAAAAAGTTGCGAGTTTTCGTTGTTGTTCAAATAGAGGCAAAGTAAATCTTTACTGGCTTTGTAATGGCAATTTTCTAAAGCTTCGTTACTTACAGGTATAAACTTGCTTTTTGCATTTGTTGTACCGCTAGATTTTGCAAACCATTTTATAGAAGAGTTCCAAAAAACATTTTGGTTTCCTTTTCGTGTTTTTTCAATTAACGGTTCAAACTCTTCATAGGTAAAAATAGGAATTCGTTGCGCAAATGTATCATAATTTTTTATACTCGAAAAATCGTATTTTTTGCCAATTTCCGTATTTTCGGCTTGTTTTAATAAATTCAATAATAGCTCATTTTGCACTTCGTGCGGATATTTTAAAAACAATTCAATTTGATGAATTCGTTTTTTTAAAAACCAAGAAGCTATCGAATTTATTATGGTTAATGGCATTTTTTAAATCGAAATTATGATTATCGTAACAAGAATGATAACTTTACCAAAAATACTATTTTTTTTTATTTTTAAAACGAAATCTTACAAAATTCAAAATGACTTATACGGCTACACTTCAAAAAATGCAAACAGAACAGGCTAATCCTATTCAGTATTATTTAGTGTTTAATGATAATTTTATACATTTTAATCAGCTTTTAAATACCAAAATTTCTATTGAATTTAAAGGTTACCAATGTTTAAATTGTGGGCAACCTAAAAAAATATTCAGACAAGGATTTTGTTACGATTGTTTTATAAGTAGTGCGGCAGTTGGCGATTGGATTATGAAACCCGAGTTGAGCACGGCACATCTCGAAATTGAAGATAGAGATTTAGCGTACGAAAAAAAAGTGCAATTGCAACCGCATATTACATATTTAGCACTTTCTAGCGAAGTAAAAGTAGGGGTTACTCGAAAAACGCAAGTGCCAACCCGCTGGATAGATCAAGGCGCAATACAAGCGGTTACTATTGTTGAGGTGCCTAATCGTTATTTGGCAGGAATAACCGAAGTAGCTTTAAAAGATTATTTTACAGATAAAACAAGTTGGCAAAAAATGCTAAAAAATGAAGTTTCCCATGCCGATTTATTAGCCGAACGCTTAAAAATTGAATCGGTTTTACCAGCAGAAGCAAAACCTTATTTTGTGAATGAACCCCAAGTAATTAATTTAGAATATCCAGTTTTACACTATCCTAAAAAAGTGAAAAGCTTGAATTTAGATAAAACGCCAACATTTACTGGAAAGTTAATAGGTATAAAAGGGCAATACCTTATTTTTGAAGATAATACTGTTTTTAATGTGCGTAGTTATGAAGGGTATGTGGTGGAGATTACAGTTTAATTCAATATTACGTTATTTTTATTGATATTGGATAAGTAAACTTACATCTAACAGGTTTTTTTCTTTGCAAGCCTGGAGTTAATTGCGGTAATTTTTTAAAAACCCTAACAGCTTCTTTTCTTAAGGCAGAATTTCCTCCAGTAACTTCAATTTCATCTACATTACCGTTTTGGTCAATAATAAAATATACAATTAATCTGGCTTTATAACCTTTTTTTAATTTTTTTGGAGTATTAAAGTTTATAGCAACATGTTGGTCGAGTTTTTTTTGAAAACAAGTAGTTTGCTTTGTTTTATCTATATCTTCACAGTTTGGAAATAGCGGAATTTGGTCAATAAAAGCCACAGGAATTTCTTCATTTGTATCAAGTGTTGTTCCTTTTTCCTGACAAAAAGTATTATTAATTGTAAATAAAAGAAATACTAAAATTATTTTTTTCATAAAATTCGGTTTAAACAGAAACTTGTCCTTTAATATGAGGATGCGGATCATAACCTTCTAAAGTGAAATCGTCAAAAGTGAAATCAAAAATATTTTTTACGTCTGGGTTTAATTTCATTGTTGGCAATGGGCGACATTCTCTAGAAAGTTGCAATTTTAATTGTTCAATATGATTGTTATAAATATGCGCATCACCAAAAGTGTGAACAAAATCGCCCACTTGTAAATTACAAACTTGTGCTATCATCATTGTTAATAGCGCATACGAAGCAATATTAAAAGGAACACCTAAGAAAATATCGGCACTACGTTGGTACAATTGACAGCTCAATTTTCCATGGGCAACATAAAACTGAAAAAAAGCATGACAAGGCGGAAGTGCCGCTTTTCCATTCGCTACATTTTCTGCAAATGAAACAGAAGTGTCAGGTAAAACCGATGGATTCCAAGCAGAAACTAACATTCTTCTACTATTTGGATTAGTTTTTAATGTTTCAATTAATTCGGTAATTTGGTCAATTTCTTCGCTATTCCAATTGCGCCATTGGTGCCCATAAACCGGACCTAAATCGCCATTTTCATCGGCCCAATCGTCCCAAATTTTAACGCCGTTTTCTTGTAAATAGGCAATATTTGTTTCGCCCTTTAAAAACCACAACAATTCATGTATAATCGATTTTAAGTGTAGTTTTTTTGTAGTAACCATAGGAAAACCTTCGCTTAAATCGAAACGCATTTGGTAGCCAAAAACACTAATAGTTCCCGTTCCTGTTCTATCGCCTTTTTGGTTTCCGTTTTCTAAAACGTGTTTTACTAAGTCGTGGTATTGTTTCATGTTTTTAAAGTTGAAAGTTAAAAGTCGAAAGTCGAATGTCGGGAGTATTAGGTTTCAAGTTAGTTTATATCTATTTAAAATTCCTTCATTTGCTAATTGCTTATAACTCAAAATTCAAAATTCATAACTCATAACTATCCAATAATCATCCCCGCAATTGTAGCCGATAACAGTGAAGCTAAACTACCACCAATAACTGCTTTTAAGCCAAATTCTGATAAGGTTTTACGTTGGTTTGGAGCAAGTGAACCAATGCCTCCAATTTGAATGCCAATAGAAGCAAAATTAGCAAAACCACAAAGCATATAAGTTGCCATAATTACCGATTTTTCATAAGTAAAATGAATATTGTTCGCAGCATTTTTTAATTCGGCAAGTTGTACATAGCCTACAAATTCTGAAGCGGCTAGTTTAATTCCAAGCAATTGCCCCATTAGCATCATATCTTCTTTTGCTACACCAATTAGCCACATTAAAGGCGAAAAAATAGTTCCTAAAATAGTTTCTAAAGTAAATTCTTTATAAGGAATGGCGTCATTGTTTGCTAAAAAACTATTTATTCCTGTCCAACCGCCAATTGTACTTAATATATGATTAATCATAGCAATAAAAGCGATAAAAACTAAAAGCATTGCTGCTACGTTAGCTGCTAATTTTAAGCCTTCGGTTGTTCCTGTAGCTATAGCATCGAGTACGTTTGAACCAATTTTGTCTTGCGAAACTTCCACATCGGTATTAATTTTTTCGGTTTGTGGGTATAAAATTTTAGAAACTACAATAGCACCTGGTGCAGCCATTACAGAAGCCGCTAATAAATGTTTTGCAAATTCTAATCGTAGTACAGGGTCGTTTCCGCCTAAAAAGCTAATATATGCCGCTAATACACCGCCGGCTACGGTAGCCATTCCACCTACCATTACAAGTAGAATTTCACTTTTGTTCATCTTTTCAAGATAGGCTTTAATCATAAGTGGCGCTTCGGTTTGTCCAAGGAAAATATTACCCGCAACCGATAAACTTTCGGCACCCGAAATATTTAACAATTTGCTTAGACCCATTGCCATTCCTTTAACTACTAGTTGAATTATTCCAAGATAAAATAACAAGGAAGTTAATGCTGAAAAGAAAATAATAGTAGGTAAAACTTGAAATAAAAATATAAAACCAAAACTTTCTACATTCATCATTCCTCCTAAGAGAAATTCGCTACCAGCTTTAGTAAAATCTAAAATTAGCACAAAAATATTTCCTACAAATTCGAATGCTTTTTTTATAAAAGATACTTTTAATACGCCTATTGCTAATAGCAACTGTGCCGTAAGACCAATGGCTACTGTTTTCCAGTTTATGGCTTTTCGGTTTGCGCTAAATAAAAAAGCAATTATAATTAAACTAATCATTCCTAAAATACCACGAAAAACACTACTTGTTGATAGACCTTGGTTTGGTACCAATGTAGCGGTTGTAGCGGTTGTGGGTTTTATTTTATTAGAAGCGAAAAAAGAATAAGCTTTGTTGCCTTTTTTTAGGGTTAAGGTAGAATCGGTTTTGGTTTCAATAACAAATCGTTTAGTGGGAGAATCGGAACCGTTTTCGAAGAGAAATAAATATTTGTCTTGCACCAAATAGTCGCCTTTTTGGTGTAAACTATCATTAGTTATTTGTAATTGATATGTTCCTTCTTCGCTTAATTCTAAATAATCGGAGTTAGAAGCGGTAAGTTGCCATTTTTTTTCTAATTCTTGTGCATTTGCCAAAAAGGTAAAGGCAAAAAGCAGCACTAAATTGATTGCTTTTTTCATCATAATTAAAAAAGATTAAGATTCTTTTTTTGAGATTTCGTCTCTAATTTTAGCCGCTTTTTCGTAGTCTTCATTTTGAACGGCTTGTTCTAACTTATTGTATAGTTCTTGTAAAGAAAATTGTTGGTAATCTTCTTTGGTATTGCTGGTTGTTTCGCTTTTAAACACTTCGGGTGTGCTTAATACGTCGTCTGTGTTTTCGTTTGTAGTAGTTTCTTCGGTAGGATTTATTTTTAAGTAAATTCCGGCTTTGTCTAAAATGTTTTTATAGGTAAAAATTGGCGCTTCAAACCTGATAGCTAAAGCAATAGCATCTGAAGTTCTAGCGTCTATTATTTCTTCTATTTTATCGCGTTCACAAATAATACTTGAAAAGAAAACACCATCTACTAATTTGTGAATAATAACTTGTTTTACAACAATATCAAATCTATCGGCAAAATTTTTAAATAAATCGTGTGTAAGTGGGCGTGGAGGTTTAATTTCTTTTTCGAGAGCAATGGCTATAGATTGTGCTTCAAATGCTCCAATAACAATAGGTAAGTTTCGTTCGCCATCTACTTCATTAAGAATAAGTGCATAAGCACCATTTTGGGTTTGGCTATAGGAAATTCCTTTTATAGTAAGTTTTACTAAACTCATACGTTTAATTCTTTTAAGATAGCTTTTAATAGAAACAAAGTGTCAAAAATAAAAAAAAGAGCCATCTAAACAAAGATAACTCTTATTTTCAATTTATTTTAATAATGAATAATTAAAAATTACGCATTATTTGTTTTAAAAGCTTTTAGTTTTTCAATTAATTTAGGTACTACTTCAAAGGCGTCGCCTACAATACCATAATCGGCTACTTTAAAAAATGGCGCTTCTGGGTCGGTATTAATGACTACTTTTACTTTTGAAGCGTTAATTCCGGCAATATGTTGTATAGCTCCAGAAATTCCTATAGCAATATATAGATTTGCTGCTACAGGCTTACCTGTTTGTCCTACGTGTTCGCTATGCGGACGCCAATCCATATCCGATACGGGTTTTGAACAAGCGGTTGCGGCACCTAATACTGAAGCTAATTCCTCAACCATTCCCCAGTTTTCGGGTCCTTTTAATCCTCTACCGGCCGATACTACTATTTCAGCATCAGCAATAGCTACTTTTCCTGTAGCTTTATCAACTTGAGTTACTTTTACTGCAAAATCGGCATCGTTTAAACTAGGTGTAAAATCTTCTTCTGAAGTAGTTGTTGGGTTTTCAGTTAAACCAAATGAATTTTTTGCTAAGCCTATTACTTTTATATCAGTATTAATTTCGGTAATATTAAATGCTTTGTTAGAAAAAGCAGTACGTTTTACTTGAAATGGACTAGTACTTACAGGTAGTGCTACTACATTTGAAGCAAAGCCAGCATTTACGTTTACAGCTACAAGTGGTGCTAAATAATTACCATCGGTAGTAGATGGAATTACAATTATTTTTGCAGTTTCTTTTTCGGCTGCTTGTTTCATAATATCGGCATAAGCTTTTGCATTAAAGTTTACTAATTTATCGTTAGTAACTTTCAAAACTTTGTTTACACCATAATTACCTAATTCGGCAGCATTGTTTGTGTTTATTGCAACTGCTGTTACAGTTGTGCCTAAAGAATCGGCAATTTTTTTTGCATAACTAGCAGCTTCGAAAGCTACTTTTTTTAATTTTCCTTCTGCTGATTCAGCATATATTAGTATTGACATGATTTTGAGATTTAAAAAATTGAAAGATTAAAAAAGTCGAAATTATAATTAAATAACTTTCGCTTCGTTGTGTAATAAATCGACTAATTCATCAATGTTGTCAGGACTAATCATTTTACAAGCCGATTTTGGTGCTGGTTTTTCAAATTTTACTGAGTTTGTTGCAGCAGCGTCAGCAGTTGGTTCTTTAACAGTTAATGCTTTAGAACGCGCCATCATAATACCTCGCATATTAGGTATGCGTAAATCTTTTTCTTCTACTAAACCTTTTTTTCCAGCAATTACTAAAGGCAATGTTGCTGTTAAAGTTTCTTTTCCGCCGTCTATTTCGCGAATTGCAGTTGCATCATTTCCATTAATTTCTAGTCCAATACACGAATTTACAAAGTTGTATCCTAATAAGCCAGCTAACATTCCTGGAACCATACCGCCATTGTAATCTAACGATTCTGTTCCAGCAATAACTAGGTCAAAATTACCTTCTTTTACTATTTCAGTTAATTGTTTCGCTACAAAAAAGCCATCTGTTGGTTTAGCATTTACACGAATGGCTTCGTCAGCACCTATAGCTAAAGCTTTTCTTAGAGTTGCTTCTACATCAGCTTCGCCAACTGTTACTACTGTAATAGAGGCGCCTTGTTTTTCTTTAAACCATACGGCACGAGTTAAACCATATTCGTCATTTGGATTAATAACAAATTGAACGCCATTTGTGTCGAAATGCGTATCATTATCTACAAAATTAATTTTTGAAGTAGTATCGGGTACATTACTTATACAAACTAATATTTTCATTATTTATAAATTATAAAGTTTATGATGGCTACGAAATTACAAAAATTAATCGTAAAAATAGTATGCGTGCATACTATTTTTTAATAAAAAATGCAATTACTATAACGATATCGTAATTTTTACTGCTTTAAGAGTAGAATTACTAATCAAAATTAGTATTTTTGCTTTCCTTTTAATTTAATATAATGAAAACAATACAGTTTAGAGAAGCCGTTTGCGAAGCAATGAGTGAAGAAATGCGCCGCGATGAGTCGATATATTTAATAGGTGAAGAAGTTGCCGAATATAATGGTGCTTACAAGGCGTCGAAAGGAATGCTAGACGAATTTGGACCGAAACGAGTAATTGATGCTCCTATTGCAGAATTAGGTTTTGCAGGTATTGCAGTAGGTTCAGCAATGAACGGAAACAGACCAATTGTTGAGTTTATGACGTTTAACTTTTCATTAGTTGGTATTGATCAAATTATTAATAACGCCGCAAAAATGCGTCAAATGTCGGGCGGACAATTTAACATTCCAATTGTTTTTCGTGGTCCTACAGCATCTGCGGGTCAATTGGCAGCAACCCACTCGCAAGCATTTGAAAATTGGTATGCAAATTGTCCGGGTTTAAAAGTAGTTGTGCCTTCAACACCGTATGATGCAAAAGGATTATTAAAATCGGCTATTCGCGATAATGATCCTGTTATTTTTATGGAATCGGAACAAATGTATGGCGATAAAGGCGAAGTGCCAGAAGGTGAATATACAATTCCACTAGGTGTAGCCGATATTAAAAGAGAAGGAACAGATGTAACTATTGTATCTTTTGGTAAAATCATTAAAGAAGCTTTACTTGCGGCTGAAGAATTAGCTAAAGAAGGTATTTCTTGCGAAGTAATCGATTTACGTACAGTGCGTCCTATGGATTACGATGCGATTTTAAATTCGGTACAAAAAACAAATCGTTTGGTAGTTTTAGAAGAAGCTTGGCCATTTGCATCGGTTGCTTCCGAAATTACATATATTGTACAAGAAAGAGCTTTCGATTATTTAGATGCTCCAGTTCAAAGAATTACAACTGCCGACACTCCTGCGCCTTATTCGCCAGAGTTATTAAAAGAATGGTTGCCAAATGCAGCTGATGTAATAAAAGCAGTAAAAAAAGTTATGTATAAATAAAAATTAACTTTCTTATATTTGAAACTTCATCAGTTAGCTGATGAAGTTTTTTTTTAAATAAAAACAATGATTAGAAACTTTATATTTTTCTTGTTCGTATCTACAATTAGTTTTTCGCAAACAAAAGTAGGTGGAAAAGTTGTAGATGAATCTGGCGAACCTTTGCCATTTGTAAATGTGTTTTTTAAAAACTCTAAAGTAGGTGTTATAACCGACGAAAAAGGAATGTTTTATTTCGAATCGCCAGAAACCTATTCTATTTTAGTAACTTCTTTTATGGGGTTCGAAACTAAAGAAATTCCACTAAAAAAAGGATTAAACGCTAAACTTAATATTGTGCTAAAAGAAAGCACAACAGAGTTAAGAGGAATTGCTATTTATTCTGGTAAAACGTCAAAAAAAGATAATCCTGCACTAGATATTTTACGAAAAATTTGGGCTCGAAAGCGTAAAAACGGCCTGCATATGTTCGACCAATATAAATACGACAAGTATGAAAAGGTTGAATTTGACATGAATACAATAGATAGCGCTTTTATGAATAGCAAGGTTTTTAAAGGAATGGAATTTATCTTTAACAATATCGACACCTCTAAAATTACAGGAAAAACCTATTTACCCATATTTATTAACGAAAGTGCAAGCGAAGTTTATGGCGATAATATCTTACAAAAAGAAAAAGAAATTTTAAAAGGAAATAAAAACTCGGGTTTTGGTCAGGGTGAAGGCGTTAATACTTTTATTAAAGATTTATATGCCGATTACGATATTTACAATAATTATCTTAAATTTTTCGATAAAGATTTTGTTAGTCCACTTTCTAGAACAGGAATTAATGTTTATAACTATGTGTTAAACGATAGTGCCTTTATCGATAATAAATGGTGTTATAATATAGTATATTACCCTAGGCGAAAAGGCGAACTTACCTTTAAAGGCGATTTTTGGGTTAACGATTCTACTTGGGCTATTAAACAAATTAATTTAGAAGCAAATAAAAGCGCTAACATAAACTGGGTAAAAGAAATTTATATAGAACAAGAGTTTGATGTTTTAAACGATTCTGTTTTTTTACTAAAACGCGATTATATGATGTCTGATTTTAGTATATCTAAAAAAGAAGAATCAAAAGGGGTTTATGGAAAACGTACAACAATTTTAAAAAATCATATTTTTAACGAACCTAAAGACGATAAGTTTTACCGAGAAGAAGTTAATTTTTACGACAATCAAGTTTTTAATCAATCTGATGAATTTTGGCAAGACAAACGATTTGAAAAATTAAGTAAAGACGAAGAAGGTATTTACAAAATGCTCGACACTTTAAAAACAGTACCCAAGTTTAAAAAAGTGTACAATTTAGCAACCATACTGGCTAGTGGTTATATAGAAATGGATAAATACAATTTTGATTATGGCCCTATTTTTTCAACCTTTGGATATAACGATGTAGAAGGAATCCGACTTAGAGCAGGAGGCAGAACTTACTTCGGGCCAAACGACAGATGGCGCGTACAAGGTTATACAGCTTACGGGTTTAAAGATGATAAATTTAAATATGGTTTTCTTGGTAAATGGATGGTTAATACTAAAAACAGGTTAATACTATCGTTAGGAAACAGAAGAGATGTAGAACAAATAGGAGTAAGCCTAACCACTTCAAACGATGTTTTAGGAAGAAGTTTTGCCTCGTCATCATTATTTTCTACAGGTATAAACGACAAATTAACGAGTGTTAACCTAACTACACTAGGTGCCGAAATAGAACCTTTAAAAAATGTAATGTTCCAATTGAATCTTTCGCACAGGCGTTTGCATTCGGCCTCTAGTACTTTTAGTTTAGATTATTATACCGATGCTGCAAGAACACAAATAGAAAGCGAAGTTAAACAATCGGAAATTAATTTTGTAGTAGAATATACTCCAGGAAGAAAAACAGTGGGTTATGGTGTAGATAGGCTGGAAGTAGATAACAATTATCCTCGATTTTTTGTTAGCTATAGCAACGGTTTTAAAGGAATAATGGAAAGTGATTTTGACTACCAAAAACTGCAATTGTTTTACAGACAACCAGCTTTAATAGGTGGTTTTGGGCGATTATTTACAACTTTTGAAGCCGGAAAAACATTTGGTAAAGTTCCCTTAGGACTTATGGGTATTATTCCAGGAAATCAATCGTGGTTTGTTATAGAAAATACGTACAATTTGCTAGATTATTACGATTTTGTTGCCGATGAGTATGCTTCACTTCATTTTGAACATCATTTTAACGGAAGATTATTATCTAGAATTCCAGGTTTACGAAAATTAAATCTTCGCGAAATTATAGGAATTAAAGGAGTTTATGGAACAGTATCTAACGAAAATAAATTACTTAATGCCTCTGGTTTAACCTATGTTTCACCAGAAGATATTTATTGGGAATATCATGCAGGAATAGGAAATATTTTTAAAGTGCTGCGAATAGATTGCGCTTGGCGTGGTAGTTATTTAGATATGCCAAATGCCCGAAAGTTTGCTGTTAAAGCTTCGTTTGGCTTTTATTTTTAAGAAGCTTATATTTGCACTCTTTTTTTTAAAATTTATATCCTATGACAATAGATAAAGTAACCACTTTTGATGTGCTTATTGAAATTCCTAAAGGTAGTAGAAACAAATACGAATACGATTTTGAACTCAAGAAAATACGTTACGATCGTATGTTGTTTTCCTCTATGATGTATCCTGCAGATTATGGTTTTATTCCTGAAACTTTAGCGTTAGACGGCGACCCGCTAGATGTTTTGGTTTTAGTAACCGAACCAACTTTTCCAGGCTGTGTTATGGAAGTAAAACCAATTGGTGTTTTTCATATGGCCGATGATAAAGGTCCTGATGAAAAGGTAATTTGCGTACCTGTTTCAGATCCTATTTGGAACAAACTACACGATTTATCCGATATTAATCCGCATTTATTAAAAGAAATTGAACACTTTTTTCAAGTGTATAAAGATTTAGAACATAAACAAGTAGATGTAGAAGGTTGGGGCGATGTAAACGAGGCAAAAGAAATTTTTGTAAAATGTTATAATCGTTTTCAAAATTTAGAAAATAAACCAGAAGGATTATTTAGTATAAAATAAAAAAAATCGGTTCTAAAAGAACCGATTTTTTTTATTTTAATTATCATTTAAATTTACTGCTTTAACCCAAATTTCATCAAAATATCGCTGATTAAATAAAGTAATTATTTCGTCTAAATTCTCAGTATAATGTAAATATACATAATTATACTGATTTGCTTCGTTGTAAAACATTTTAGCGGTAATATTGTTTTTATCGAGTATTTTTTTTACAAACCGATTAGCGTTTAGCACATTTCCAAAAACACCTACAACTAAATAATAGCCAGCTTTAACGTTAGCAACTCTAGTGTTTTCTACAGGATAATTTTCTATAAAACGTTTAATTTCTTGCGCATTTTCAGATGTGTAATTTTCTGTAGCAGTATTCGTATTTTTAGCAATAGTTGTGCTAGTAACTTTGGTATCAATTGGCGCTACGGTGTTTTGGTTTTCTGTAACAATAACGGTGTTCTTTGTAACAACAGTGTTACTTTTACTACTGTTTTCCATTTTAGTTTCAACAACTTCTTGTTTAATTATAGGTTTTTCTGTTGATTCAATTACCGGATCAACTGTTTTGGTTACTTCTTTTGTGTTGCTTAAACTTTCATTGGTTGTACTACTATTGGTTAGTTCTTCATTTTCTTCAACTTTAGCATAATCGGTTTCTTTAGTATCTGTGTTATTAGGCAATATGGCTACAAAGGTTTCATTAGGAAGAATCGCTTTTATGCTAAATCCTAAAAAATATAAGTACGTTCTATCGTATTTACTCGATAGTTTTAAAGTAGCTTTAGACGCATTGTTTGGAATAGGCGTGCTAAAGTCGTTTTGATAGGGAAACTGCATAACATCAAACCCTAATGTGTTTAAGCTATTTGGGTTTCGCGCAGAAAAATCTTCGTTTCCAATTGTAATAGAGCTACTAAAAAAATTACTATTTTCTTTAGCGGGGTTTACTAGTTTGTAAAAACGTTCGTCTAAATTGGTTTGTAAAGAAACATCGTCTCCTTTTAAATTATAATCGCCTTCTAAAGAAGCCATTGTAATATTTGTTTCTATAGTTCCTTGGCTAGGCGTTGTAAAATCGTCAATAGTAAATAAATTAGGTTCTTTAAAAATAGAAATAAATCCGTCTAATAAAGTAACTTGTTTGGTTGCTGTAGCATTTTCGTCTTCAACTACTACAAATAAACTCCAACCTCCAGAAACGCCTCCTTCTACAGTTCCTTGTGTTGCTTTTATATTGGCAACAGTATAAGTTCCATTAATCGATTTTTGTTTCGATAGTAAATCTGTAACATCGGCAAAAACAACATATGGACTATTGGTTATATAATCTTTCTTGTTAGAACCATCAAAAATAATTTTACCTTTAATGTCTATATAATTATTAGAATTAGGAAGTTTTAACTTTACCTTAGAAAAGTTGTTTCTGTTTTGATCAATAGGTTTATAATAATATTTTTGTTTTGCTTTGTTTTGAATGTATTCTACTTCGTTACATGGGTACGTTGCACTCCAGTATAAACCAGCAAATTTTATAGTGCTAACGGGAATAGTTACTAACAAATCGGCCGAGCTAGAACTAAAAGTAGAAGGATCATTATCAATATCAATATAATTCATAACAAACTCGTCATTTAGTTTGCTACTAGCGTCTTTAACGTTATAAGGAGTGTTGGCGTCGTTAGATTTATCAACTCTGTTTACAATACTGTTCGCTGCAAAAAACAAATCGCCTTTTACATAATCTTTATAGCGTACACTCAATTTTTCTTGAGCTGTAGAAAAAAACGAAAGTGTTACAAATAGTAAAAAGTATAAAAATTTCATAATAAGTTAATTTACTCAAAAATAAACATTTAAAAATAGTTGTAACCACAAAAAAAGCAATAAATTATATTTTTTTTATTAACAATTATTAACACTATATTTGCCAGACTTATTAAAAATTAATTTTTATGGAAAAAATGATAATTTACTTACCCATTGCACTGTCAATCGTAGGTTTACTATTTATGTTTATTAAAATGGCTTGGGTAAAAAACCAAGCAGCAGGAAGCGAAAAAATGCAAGGTATTTCAAAAGCAATTAAAGAAGGCGCTTTAGCTTTTTTAAATGCAGAATATCGATTGTTGCTCATTTTCGTAATAATTGCATCAATAGCACTTTTTGGAATTTCTTATATTGTAGATACAACTAGTTGGATGATTGTTCCAGCGTTCATTATTGGTGCTATTTTTTCTGCATTAGCAGGAAATATAGGTATGCGTATTGCTACCGATGCCAATGCGCGTACTGCCGAAGCAGCAAAAACTAGTTTACCACAAGCGTTAAAAGTATCGTTTGGTGGTGGAACAGTAATGGGACTTGGTGTTGCAGGTTTGGCAGTTTTAGGATTAAGTTTATTATTCCTTATTTTTATAAAAATGTTTGTAACTGGCGAAGGTTCATTTTATGATGAAATGACAATTGCCTTAGAAACACTTGCTGGTTTCTCTCTGGGAGCTGAATCTATTGCACTTTTTGCTCGTGTAGGTGGGGGAATTTATACTAAAGCTGCCGATGTAGGTGCCGATTTAGTAGGTAAAGTAGAAGCAGGAATTCCTGAAGACGACCCGCGTAACCCAGCTACAATTGCTGATAACGTAGGAGACAATGTAGGTGATGTGGCAGGTATGGGTGCCGATTTATTTGGCAGCTATGTTGCAACAGTTTTGGCAGCAATGGTATTAGGTAATTATCTAATTAAAGATATGTCGGTTACAGCACCATTTACAGATGCGTTTAATAATATGGGACCAATTTTACTTCCTATAGCTATTGCTGGAGTTGGAATTTTAGCTTCAATTATTGGTACGTTTTTAGTGAGAATTTCAAGTAACGATGCAAAAGAAGCACAAGTGCAAAAAGCACTAGACACAGGTAACTGGGGTGCTATTTTATTAACATTAGTTGCGAGTTGGTTCTTAATCGATTGGATGTTGCCAGAAACTATGAATATGAAGTTCTTTGGCGAAGGTTATAAAGAAGTTTCGTCATTAAACGTATTTCTTGCAGCTTGTATAGGTCTTGCAGTTGGCGCATTAATTTCATTTGTAACGGCATATTATACATCATTAGGTAAAAAACCAGTTTTAGATATTGTAAAAAATAGTTCTACAGGTGCAGCAACTAATATTATTGCTGGTTTGGCTGTAGGTATGAAATCTACTTTTGCTTCTGTTATATTGTTTGCTGCGGCTATTTACGGCTCGTATGCTTTAGCAGGATTTTACGGCGTGGCTTTAGCCGCTTCTGCAATGATGGCTACAACAGCTATGCAGTTGGCTATTGATGCTTTTGGACCAATTGCTGATAACGCAGGTGGTGTTGCCGAAATGAGTGAGTTAGATCCAGAAGTACGCGAACGTACCGATATTTTAGATTCGGTTGGAAATACAACGGCAGCTGTAGGAAAAGGTTTTGCAATTGCTTCTGCGGCATTAACAGCTTTGGCTTTATTCGCGGCTTATGTAACTTTTACAGGTATCGATGGAATTAACATTTTTAAAGCCGATGTTTTAGCAATGTTATTTGTAGGAGGAATGATTCCTGTTATTTTCTCGGCTTTGGCAATGCAATCAGTAGGTAAAGCGGCAATGGAAATGGTACAAGAAGTGCGTCGTCAGTTCCGTGAAATTCCAGGTATTATGGAAGGAACAGGAACGCCAGAATATGCAAAATGTGTTGATATTTCTACAAAAGCAGCGCTTAAAGAAATGCTTTTACCAGGTTTAATTACAATCATTACGCCTATCATTATCGGATTAGTATTTGGTGCAGAACCACTTGGCGGTTATATGGCAGGTGTATGTGTAAGTGGTGTTATGTGGGCTATTTTCCAAAATAACGCTGGTGGTGCTTGGGACAACGCAAAAAAATCATTTGAAGCAGGTGTTGAAATTAATGGCGAAATGACTTATAAAGGTTCCGATGCTCACAAAGCAGCAGTTACTGGAGATACTGTTGGCGATCCATTTAAAGACACATCTGGTCCATCAATGAATATTTTGATTAAATTAACGTGTTTAGTTGGTTTAGTAATTGCCCCAATTTTAGGTAACGGACACGGAGCCGCATCTCAAGGCGCTTGTTGCGATAACGATAAAAAAGAAATGCACTGTGCTGCTGATAAAAGTTGTGATTTGTCAGATTGTGCCACTATGACAAAAGAAGAATGTGCTAAAATGTGCGACGAAAAAGGTTGTTCAGAAGAATGTAAGGCAAAATGTTTAGCACAATATGATGAAAATGGAAAATATATTGGCGATAAAAAAGAACATGTTCACGGACCAAATTGCAATCATGGAGAAGAGCATACATTAATTGATGTACAAGTAAAAAAAGAAGATTTAGGTAACGGAAAAGTTAAAGCATCAGTACAAATTGCTAAAGAAGTAAACGGAGAAGAAATTCTAGAAGAACACGTTTTTGAAGGAACCGATTTAGAAGTACAAGCAAAAATTGACGCTTTAGCAAAATAATTCAATAGTAAGTTTTTCAATCTGAACTCGTTTCAGATTCTAAAAAACCTAACAGACTTTAAAAACCTGTTAGGTTTTTTCTATTTTTGCAGCATGAGAAAATTAGCCAACGAAGAACTAAACCGCATAAGTAAAGAAGCATTTAAACAAGCCGATAAAACACCAATAATTGTGGTTTTAGACGATATACGAAGTTTGCACAATATTGGTTCGGTTTTTAGAAGTAGCGATGCTTTTTTAATTGAAAAAATATATTTGTGTGGTATTACGGCAACGCCACCTAATAAAGAAATTCATAAAACAGCTTTAGGGGCAACCGAAACCGTTACGTGGGAATATCAAGAAAATGTACTCGATGTAATTCATCGGTTAAAAAACGAACAGGTAAAAGTTTTTTCTATTGAACAAACAGAAAATGCTATTATGCTGAATAATTTTCAAGTAGAAACGAACAAACGTTACGCGTTAATTTTTGGTAACGAAGTAAAAGGTGTTTCGCAAGAAGCAATTGACTTGAGTGATGGTGTAATCGAAATTCCGCAGCTAGGCAGTAAACATTCACTAAATATTTCGGTTAGTGCCGGAATTGTTATTTGGGATTTGTTTCAGAAAATTTTGGCGAAAAATAAGTAATAGTCTAGTTAGGGTTTTGTTTATTTTATAGAGTCATTTTTATCATCAATGAATTCCATTTTAGTAATAATTTCTCCAGCAAATTGATGGACTAAATCATATCCATTTCCAAGAGAGATATTTTTAAAAGGAATTTTATATCCATTTTTAGTCCCTTTCTCTTTTAGACTTGACAATGTAATTGTCATAATTTCCTTTTTTGTAGATTTTATATAATTCAAATTCTTCTCCAACATAATCATTATACCACGAACTTGGATGACCTTTTGAAATTATTTTGATGTATTTTTTTTCTACTAAATTTACTGTTTTATCCATATTTAAATGATATTTTACATAAACAACAGTTATACACTATTCTTCAACTTTTTATTAACTTCCTCTAAAACCGCTACATAATCTTCCTGATTATTCACAAAATCCAAATCCGAAACATCTAAAATTAAAACATTCAAATCGGGTTGTGTTTTAATATAATCAAGATAACCTCGATTAATTTTCTCTAAATAATCAGCAGGAATGTCTTGTTCGTAATTTCTACCACGTTTTTTAATATTTTCGAGTAAACGTTCTGTGTTTTGATACAAATAAATATACAAATCGGGTTTTGGCATTTCTTTATAAATAATGTCAAACATTGTTTTGTATAAGCGGTATTCGTCTTCTTGTAGTGTAACTTTAGCAAAAATTAACGATTTAAAAATATGATAATCGGCAACAATAAAATCTTTAAACAAATCAAATTGTGCTAAATCGTCTGTTAATTGTTGGTAGCGATCCGCCAAAAACGACATTTCAAGCGGAAAAGCATATCGCGCTTGGTCTTTATAAAATTTCGGTAAAAACGGATTATCGGCAAAGCGTTCTAAAACCAATTTAGCATTAAAATCTTCCGCTATTTTGCTAGAAAGTGTGGTTTTTCCAGCACCAATATTTCCTTCAATGGCAATATAATTGAATTTTTCTAATTGAATTTTAGCCAATGGATTTTCAATTTTAGCAAAAAAAGCACAAACAGAAGTATCAGTAGTAGTAGTTAATAATTCCGAAACCGATTTTTTTAAAATAGGATGTGTCCATTGCAAACCTAAATCGGCAAATGGTTGTAGTACAAATTTTCTGTTGTGCATTTTAGAATGCGGAACAATTAAATTTTTTTCGGTAATAATTTCCTCGTTACAAGCAATAATATCTAAGTCTAACGTTCGTGAAGCATAACCCGAAACGCGATTCCGAATTCTACCAAATTGCTCTTCAATACGCAACAATTCAGTTAAAATTTCAACCGCTGTTTTAGGTGTGTGAAGTAATAAAACCCCATTTAAAAAAGCATCGCCATTAAAACCCCAAGCGGGTGTTTCATAAATAGAAGAAATTTTTACAACAGTAGCCACGTTTTGATGAATTGCTAAAATAGCGTTTTCAATAATTTGTAAACGATTGTCTAAATTACTTCCAAACGAAATTAATATTTGATTTTGAGGTTTCATTACTGGCAAAGAAACAAACAATTTTATTGTTATCTAAATCAAAAAATAATTTTTTATGAACATGTAACAATTAAATACTATTACCTACTAATTGTTAAAATTTAAATTACATAAAATGAGATTTTTAGGAAATGTACTCGCAACTATTGTTGGAATTTTTATTTTCTGTATGCTGTTTTTTTTCGGCATACTATTATTAGGCGTTATTGCTGGCGGCGATAGCGAAACGGTTAAAGTTAAAGATAATTCGGTTATAGAACTCGATTTGTCAGAGGTTTCTCTAGACTATGCAGGGAAAGTAAATTTTAAAGATTTTAATTATTTCGAATCAAATCATAATGGATTAATAGATGTTATAAACGCTATCGATTATGCAAAAACAGACGATAAAATAAAAGGAATTTCTATTTTAAATAACTTCTCAACGTTAGGCTTAGCGCAAAGTAAAGCACTTCGTGATAAGTTAGAAGATTTTAAATCGTCAGGAAAATTTGTAGTAGCGTATTCTAATTATTTAACGCAAAGCGATTATTATGTAAACTCGGTGGCCGATTCGGTTTACTTAAACCCTGTTGGCGAACTCGATTTTAAAGGCTTGGCTTCTGAGATTTTATACATGAAAGAATTGCAACAAAAAACGGGTGTAAAAATGGAAGTTTTACGACATGGTAAATATAAAAGCGCTGTAGAGCCTTTTTTAACCCAAGAAATGAGTCCAGAGAATCGCGAACAAATTACAGTATTGTTAAACGAAGCTTGGCAAACTATTGTTAGCGATGTTTCTAAAAGTAGAAATATTTCGGTAGATTCATTAAATGCTATTGCTAATACATTAGGGGCACGCACACCCGAAATGGCATTGGCTACAAAATTAATCGATAAAATAGCGTATGAAGATCAATACCATGGTGCTATTCGAAAAAAATTATCGGTTAAAGAAGATGAAGATTACGAAACTGTAAGTATTTTAGATTATACTAAAAAAGTAGCTACAACAGCAACAGACTATACTAAAGATGATATTGTGGCTATAATTTATGCGCAAGGCGAAATTCAAGGTGGCGAAGGGGATGTAAACATTATTGGCGAAGGTTCTATAAAACGTTCATTAAAAGAAGCGCGCGAAGACGACGATGTAAAAGCAATTGTTTTACGTGTCGATAGTCCAGGCGGAAGCGCATTAACCTCTGAATTAATTTGGAGAGAAATTGAAATTACTAAAAAAGTAAAACCTGTAGTAGTTTCTATGGGTAATGTAGCTGCTTCTGGCGGTTACTACATTGCGTGTAATGCTAACAGAATTTTTGCCGAACCAAGTACCATTACAGGCTCCATAGGTGTTTTTGGAATGTTACCAAACTTTAAAGAATTAGCCGATAATATAGGCGTTAATGCAGAGCAGGTTACTACACATAACCTTTCAGCAGGGTATAGTCCTTTCGAACCAATAAACGAAGAGTACAAAACAATTGCATTAGAAAGCATTGAAACTATTTACACTAATTTTATTAATCGCGTAGCAACTGGCAGAAAAATGACACCAGAGCAAGTAGATGCTATTGCCCAAGGTAGAGTTTGGTTAGGAACCGATGCACTAAAAAATGGTTTAGTAGATGAAATAGGCGGACTAGACGATGCAATTACTTATGCTGCAAAGCAAGCTAAAACAAATTCTTACAGAATTGAAAATTACCCAGAATACGAAAAAGATTTCAACGATTTATTGGCACAATTTACAGGTTTTGCAATGTTTAAATCAGAAGAAATGTTGCTTAAAGAACAATTAGGCGAAGAAAACTATCAGGTTCTACAACAAATTAAAAAAGCCAATAAATTAAAGGGTGTACAAGCCATAATGCCTTATACTATAAAAATAAAATAAGTTATTTTAAGTTTTTGTATAAAAGCTGTTTCTATTTAGAAGCAGCTTTTTAATTTATAATTAACATAACTTACTAAAAATGGCAGTATTTTTGTAAATAAAAAACCCAATAGTTAGTAAAATAGTGTTAAAATGAAGAAATTTTTAAAATGGACAGGTATTACGCTTCTTGTTGTAATAATTGCTTTAGCAGCAGCTCCTTTTTTGTTTAAAGATAAAATAAAAGCAGCCGTTTTAAAAGCTGTAAACGAAAATGTTAATGCCAAAGTTTCTGTTGACGATGTCGATTTAAGTTTGCTAAAGAGTTTTCCTCAAGCCAATGTTTCGCTTACTAAAATTTGCATTGTTAACACAGCGCCATTCGAAGGCGACACTTTGTTTTATTCGGGCGAGTTAAACCTTAAAATGAGTGTAAAGGAACTTTTTAAAGACAGTAGCGAAACCATGAATTTGGAAAGTTTTGCGACCAAAAACGCTATTGTAAACGTTCATATAAATAAAGAAGGTGTAGCCAATTACGATATTGCCCTAAAAACAGAAGAAACCGAAGATAATTCAAAAAGCACACCATTTAATCTAAATATTCAAAGTTATGAAGTAGAAAATTTAAAACTAATATATTTAGACGAAGGTTCTGATATGAAACTGGTTTTAAACGAATTTAATCATACTGGAAAAGGAAATTTTGCAGCTCAAAAGCTCGATTTAGATACCAAAACCAACACCAAATTATCTTTTGATATGGGTGGCACTAACTACATGAAAAATGTAGCACTAAATCTTGATGCCGTTTTAGGAATAGACCTCGATGCGATGAAATTCGAATTTAAAGAAAACAAAGCATTAGTTAATCAATTACCTTTAGAGTTTAATGGTTTTTTACAAATGGTAGAAGACGGACAGTTGTATAACCTTACATTCAAAACGCCAACTTCCGATTTTAAAAATTTTTTAGGATTAGTGCCAGAAGTTTACGCAGGAAATATTAATCAAGTAAAAACAACGGGCGAATTTGCTGTTTCGGGTAAGGTTAATGGTAAATTAACAGAAAAAACCATTCCAAAATTCAATGTTCAGTTACAATCAAATAACGCTTCATTTCAATACCCCGATTTGCCAAAAGGTGTAAAAAATATTGTAATCAACACGCATATTGTAAACGAAACAGGCGCAATGAACGATACGTTTGTTAATCTCGATAAATTATCGTTTGCTATCGATCAAGATGTATTTAATGCAAGTGCTACAATCAAAAATTTTATGCAAAATGCGCTAGTAAACGCCAAGCTAAACGGAACAGTTAACCTTGCAAACGTTACAAAAGCGTATCCTGTAAAATTGGAAAAACCATTAACTGGAATTTTAAAAGCCAATGTTACTACAAAGTTCGATATGAATTCGGTTGAAAAAAGCCAATATCAAAATATCGAAAATTCGGGAACAATGAGCTTAACAGGTTTTCAATATGAAGGAGAAGAAATGGCAAAACCTTTTAAAATTAACGAAACAGCAATTACATTTAATCCGAATCATATTAGTTTAAATTCTTTTGATGCCAAAACGGGCGATAGCGATTTAAAAGTAAGTGGAACGTTAGATAATTTTTACGGATTTTTATTTAAAAACCAAGTTTTAAAAGGAAACTTCAAATTAAATGCTACTAAATTTGTAGTAGCCGATTTTATGGCGCCAACTACTAAAACATCGGCCGAAACAGGTAAAAAAACAACCGAAGCTGTTAAAATCCCATCGTTTTTAGATTGTAGTTTAACCGCAAATGCAGCAACAGTGGTGTACGATAACCTTAACTTAAAAAATGTTTCGGGTAACTTGGTTATTAAAGATGAGGCGGTTGCTTTAAGCAATTTAAAAATGGACGTTTTTGATGGAAGCATTGCTTTAAACGGAACTGTTTCTACAAAAGGAACAACGCCAAAATTTAATATGAATTTAGGTTTAAATACGGTAAACATAGCGCAATCGTTTACAGCTCTAGATATGCTTAAAAATATTGCACCAATTGCAGGTGTAATTAACGGAAAATTAAATTCAACTATTAATGTCTCGGGTGATTTAACACAAGATATGACACCCGATTTAAAAACACTTTCAGGCGATTTATTCGGACAACTATTAGCTACAAGTATAAATGAGAGTAACTCGAAATTATTAAATTCGTTAAGTTCTAATGTTAAATTTATTGATGTAAATAAATTAAATTTAAACGATGTAAAAGCGGCATTAACCTTTAAAGACGGACGAGTGGCTTTAAAACCTGTGGCCCTTAAATACCAAGATGTTGGTATTACACTAGATGGAACACATGGTTTTGATCAAAGTATGGCCTATAATGTTACGTTCGATGTTCCTGCAAAATATTTAGGAACCGAAGTAAATTCGTTATTAAGTAAGTTATCGCCTAGCGATCAACAAAAAGTGCAAAATATACCAGTAACCGCTAATTTAACAGGAAGTTTTACAAATCCATCAATAAAAACTGATGTAAAATCGGCTACGACCAATTTGGTGAACCAATTAGTTGCTATGCAAAAAGACAAATTAATTGATAAAGGAAAAGATATTGTAGGAGGCTTGCTGGGCGGAGGAAAAAATACTTCACAAAACACCAACGCTACTGAAACCGATACTACAAAAACCACAACTACCACTAATCAAGTAAAAGATCAGGTAAAAGATGGTGTTAAAGATGCTTTAAATGGTTTGTTTGGTAAGAAAAAGAAGAAAGAATAATTTCTTAATTAATAGTTACAATAACTAAAAAAAGGTTGGTTCTAAGAACCAACCTTTTTTTATGATTTATACTTTAATGGAAGATGCACTACTTTTTTAGTTTCAAAGAAATCTTCAGTAAAAAAATCGGCTAAATTATACTGTGTGGTTTTTTTATAAATGGACAATTCTTCGGTTAAATCGCCACCTTTTAAGTATAAAATTCCGTTGGCTAACTCGTGATTTTGTTCTTTTGCAATTTTACCTTTTATCCATTTTACAAAATCGGGCATGTTGGTAACAGCTCTACTTACAATAAAATCGAATTTTTCGGTAACTAATTCGGCTCTTTTTTGCTCGGCTTTTAGGTTTTGCAAACCTATAGCAGTAGCAATTTCATTTACCACTTTAATTTTTTTAGCAATAACATCTATTAAATAGAACTGTGTTTCAGGAAATAAAATGGCTAGTGGAATACCTGGAAATCCTCCGCCTGTTCCCACATCCATTACTTTAGCATTTGCGTTAAACGTAATAACTTTTGCAATTCCTAGAGAATGTAAAACATGACGCAAGTATAATTCTTCTATATCTTTTCTAGAAATTACATTTATTTTAGCGTTCCAGTCAATGTATAAAGGGTATAATGCCTCAAATTGTTTAATTTGTTTTTCAGATAAATTTGGGAAATATTTTAAAAGTAATTCCATATTTTAAATTTTCAACAAAAGTACAGTTTTAAACAACATTTTTTAGAATAATTGTTACCTTTGAAAGCATAATTACAGAATTAAAATAAAATGAATAAAACAACACCCATTTTTGCAAAAAAAGATGCTTCTAATTTTTTTAGAATTCTTAATAAAAGAGTGAATACTTATTTTAAAGAAAACAATTTAAAGAAAACAGGAAACTGGCGCCTTCACTTTAAAACATTTGTTATGTTTACTTTGTTTTTAGCTCCTTATTTCTTTTTAATTTCTATGAATATGCCTTTCTGGGTATATTTACTACTTAATGTGGTAATAGGAGTGGGTATGGCTGGAGTAGGAATGAACGTAATGCACGATGGCAACCATGGTTCGTATTCAGAAAAAAGTTGGGTAAACAAAATAATGGGCGGAAGTATTTATATTTTAGCAGGAAATGTTTACAACTGGCAAGTACAACACAATGTTTTACATCATACTTATACTAATATTCACGGGCACGATGAAGATTTAGATGCTGGAAAAATTATTCGTTTTACGAAACAAGCAAAGTGGCATCGCTTTCATAAATTTCAGCATTATTATTCTATTTTTTTATACGGTTTATTAACGTTTAACTGGGCAATTACTACCGATTTTTTACAAATGAAGCGTTACTTAAAACGCAAACTTTCATACGGAGAGTTTAAAAAACCTTCTGTGCAATGGACAACATTAGTTATAACTAAAGTAATTTATTTTTCCATTTGGTTAGTTGTGCCAATGCTTATGGGAATTGTTTGGTGGAAAGTGTTGCTCGGTTTTGTGGTAATGCACTACACTGCCGGGTTAATATTAAGCATTGTGTTTCAATTAGCTCACGTAGTTGAAGATACTAAAAACCCTTCGCCAAATGAAGAAGGCGAGTTAGAAAATACTTGGGCTGTTCATCAATTGTTTACTACGGCTAATTTTGCACCTAAAAATTGGCTTATAAATTATTATACTGGTGGTTTAAACCATCAAATAGAGCATCATATTTTTCCAAATATTAGCCATATACATTATAATAAAATTGCAAAAATTGTAAAGGAAACGGCTAAAGAATGTAATTTACCGTATTACGAATTTAAATCGACTCGTTCGGCTATTCTATCGCATTTTAAACACTTAAAAGAACTTGGAAAAAAACCTCAATTAGCATAATTAAAAACAATACAACAATAATGAACGCTGTTTTATCTGAAAGAATAAACAATTTAGCTGTATCGCAAACTTTAGCAATGGCAGCTTTAGCAAGAGAGCTTAAAGCACAAGGAAAAGATATTATTAGTTTAAGTTTAGGCGAGCCCGATTTTAATACTCCCGATTTTATTAAAGAAGCAGCAAAACAAGCTATAGACGATAACTTTTCTACATATTCACCTGTAGATGGTTATGCCGATTTAAAACAGTCCATTAGTGCTAAGTTTAAACGCGATAATAATTTGGACTATAAACCTTCTCAAATTGTGGTGTCAACTGGAGCTAAACAAGCACTTTACAATATTGCCCAAGTTATGTTAAACGAAGGCGATGAGGTAATTTTGCCAGCACCATATTGGGTAAGTTATTATGAAATAATAAAACTGTCTGGAGGTGTTCCTATTGAAGTGCCTACTTCTGTAGCTAGTAATTTTAAAATTACACCCGATCAATTAGAAAATGCAATTACACCTAAAACAAAAATGATGTGGTTTAGCTCGCCATGTAATCCATCAGGTTCGGTTTATAGCGAAGCAGAGCTAAAAGCGTTAGCCAATGTGTTAAAAAAATATCCTAGCATTTATGTGGTTTCTGATGAAATTTATGAACATATAAATTATACAAATAGTTATTGCAGTATAGGCGCTATTGACGGAATGGAAAACAATACTATTACCGTAAATGGTGTTTCTAAAGCTTTTGCAATGACAGGATGGCGAATAGGCTATATAGGCGCACCAGAATTTATTGCTAAAGCTTGTACAAAAATACAAGGACAAGTTACTAGTGGTGCAAATTCTATTGCACAAAGGGCTACAAAAGCTGCAGTAGAAGCCGATCCTTCCGTTATTAATTATATGGTAGAGGCATTTAAAAATAGAAGGCAATTAGTATATAATTTATTATCGGAAATTCCTGGTTTTAAACTAACCTTACCCGAGGGTGCTTTTTATTTTTTACCCGATGTTTCGGCCTATTTTGGCAAAACAATTAAAGGAAAAGAAATAAAAGACGCTAACGATTTTGCTATGTTTTTATTAGCCGAAGCAAATGTTGCCACTGTAACAGGAGAAGCTTTTGGAAATCCTAATTGTATTAGGCTTTCGTATGCTACTAGCGAAGAACTCTTGAAAGAAGCAATAAAAAGAATTAAAGAAGTATTACAATAAAAAAAGGCTATTGAAAAATAGCCTTTTTTAGTAAGAGCGGGAGACGAGGTTCGAACTCGCGACATTCAGCTTGGAAGGCTGACGCTCTACCAACTGAGCTACTCCCGCAATAAAATTTATTTCCAGTAAGATTAAGAGCGGGAGACGAGGCTCGAACTCGCGACAACCAGCTTGGAAGGCTGGAGCTCTACCAACTGAGCTACTCCCGCATTACAAAAATTACTTTTGTGGGTGCAAATATACTTTAAAAGAATATTGAAATGCAAATTTTTTTATTTTTTTTCAAATTCTTAATATAATCTTTTAGCTACTCTATGTAACTGTCTCATAATTATTCACTTTGTGGTTTTAATATTTCTGTACAATTTATTAAAAGCAATTTTTTTTATGTTTTTAAGAAAAAATACTAGTAAAAAATGTATCTTTAAGGGTAATAATACAAAAGCTATTTCTAAAATAAGCTACCTTTGGCACATAGTTTGCTACAAGCGGAGTAGCTTTAATTTGTTTAAGATTTTGTAACTATATGCTAAAAAAACTACTTTATATTTTTACAGTTGTAGTAATAATATATTCTTGTAAAAAGGAAACACAACAAACTTCCGATGCGGAAAAGGTTTTTTCTAGCCAAGTACAATTCTATAAAATACCAGAAAACACATTAAAACTATTAAACGATAGTTTACAATTGTATTATAAAAAAAACAATAACGAACCGCTATGGAATTCATTTAAAAATAGACAAGATTTAATTAATGAAATTAATAACTGTTTTGCAGATGGTTTAAACCCTGATGACTATTATTATGAAAAAATTAAGTTATTAGAAACCAATAGAAATCAATTATCAGAAAATGAATTAATTGCTTACGATACATTGCTAACATCTGCGTATAAAAAATTAGCTACGCATTTGTATAGTGGAAAGCTAAACCCTACCAAACTTTATAACGATTGGGATTTAGGCAAAAAGCGAATAGCCTTATCCGATACGCTTATAAACACTATTGTAAAAGAAAATATTCCACTATCATTTAAAAATTTACGGCCTAATCATTCTATATACATTGCTTTAAAAAAGAGTTTAGCCCTTTTAGAAAGTTATCCTAACGATACGTTTAAAAAAATTTCGATTGCTAAAAAAATAGAACTCAATGACACAGTTGCAGATGTAATTTCTATAAAAAAACGTTTACGCTATTGGAATGATTATACTGTAAACGACAGTGTTTATACATCTGTTTACGACAGTATAACGTATTTAGCAATTAAAAAATTTCAAAAGCGACATGGTTTAAAACCCGATGGGGTAATAGGAAAAGGTACTATAGAAGCATTAAACTATTCAAAAGAAGAACGAAAACATCAAATTATTGCTAATTTAGAACGATGGAAATGGTTTCCTAGAAATTTTGGAAACGAATATGTAATTGTAAATTTACCCGATTATTCATTAAATTACGTTATTAATAACGATACAGTTTCACACCATACAGTTGTTGTAGGTAAAAAAAGCCGTAGAACACCTATTTTAATCTCGAAGATTTCAAATTTAGTGTTTAACCCTACTTGGACTGTTCCACCAACTATCATAAAAGAAGATTTAACACCAGCCGCCACTAAAAACCGCAATTATTTTAACCGCAATAATATGGTAATTATAAATCGTTCTGGCGATACTATTTCGCCCGCAAATTGGAATCCGGAGTTGGCTAAATCGTATCGTTATGTGCAGCGGCCAAGTGCCAACAACTCGTTAGGTTTGGTAAAATTTAATTTCCCTAATAAACGTTTGGTTTATTTGCACGATACCAATCATCGTAATTATTTTTCTAGAGAAGATAAAGCCTTAAGTTCGGGTTGCGTTCGTGTCGAAAATCCGTTCAATTTGGCCGAAAAAATATTAGTTCAAGAAGATAAAGAATTTTGGAATAAAGCAACAATAGATTCTATTTTGATAAAAAAGAAAACAAAATCAGTAGCAATTAAACACGCTATAAATGTTTATTTGTTGTACTGGACGAGTTGGTCTAATAAAGATGAATTAATTTTTAGAGATGATATTTATGCACTTGATGAAAAGTTATACAAAGCACTACGAAACTAATTTCGATTTTTGCACATAACTTCTCGATGGATGATAAATAAATAAAACCGATTTGTTTTTTATTACTTCTATCAGTTTATCGCTAACCGCATACGAAACAGCTGGGCAACCATAGCTTCTGCCAAGACGTTTGTTCTGTTTAATAAAAGTGTTCGATACATAATCGGCTCCATGAATAACCACTGCTCTTTGGCGAGCATTGTCGTTAATTCCGTATTCTAAGCCATCTAAACGTAGCGAATTTCCGTGTTTTCCTTGATACGATTCGCCAGTTAAATAAAACCCTAAACTACTTTGATACGATTCTGAAGTATTCGAAAATTTTGTAGCAAATTCTTCTCCAGAGTTTCTGCCGTGTGCTACTAAAGTTTGCATAATTACTTTTTGCAATTTCATATCAATAACCCACATACGTTCTACATTAGATGATAAACTAAAATCAACAAGCGTTAATATTTCGTTTTCTATTTTTCCTTGTTTTCGTAATTGCTCATAGCCTTCAAAAGCTTTTAAAAAACTTTCAAATTTTGGTAACGAATACTGTGTAGCCTCAATGTTGTCGTAAAATAACTTACAGTTAGCTTCAAAAGAAGCCACTTCTTTTTTTGCTAATAGTTTGGGTTTCGAAACACTATCTATTACAGTAGTGTTTTCTGTTGTTTTTAATGGTATTTCCTTTTTTATAGAAATAGTTGATAATGATAAAAAACTTAAAAGTAAAAAAGATAAAATTTTGTAAGTCATTGGTAACTAGAAGTGTGTTTTTTATTTTGCAAGTGCCAAATATATTTATTTTTTCTTACCAAACAAATTTTTTATTGCTGTTTTCGTATAAATAAATAATAAAACTTGCTTTTTTAACAGTTTTGGTTACTTTTTTTTATCGAGTATTTATTTTGTAAAATACTGTTTTTACTTAATCAATCAAAAATCACTTTTAGTATATTTGTAAAAATATGCTCCCGAATGTTAACAAAGTTATTTTATTCCATTATTTTCTTTTTTGTTTCGTTTGTATTGCTCAGCCAAAATGAAAAGAAAAAAATTGCAGCTAGCAAAACTACAAGTACTATAACTATTGATGGCGAGCTACTCGAAAACGACTGGCAAAATGCTGATGTTGCTTCTAATTTTATAATGTTTGATCCCGATAACGGCAAGCCAATTCCTGATGAATTTAAAACAGAAGTAAAAGTTTTATACAATGACGATGCTGTTTATATAGGTGCTGTTATGTACGATAATGAGCCTTCGAAAATAATGCGCGAAATTACCGAAAGAGACGATTTTGGGAGCTCCGATTTTTTTGGAATTTTTATAAACGGATTCAACGATGGGCAACAAGATTTTAGATTTTTAATAAACGCTGCAAATGGCCAAGCCGATTGTGTAGCCACAGACCAATCGGGAGAAGACTATAGTTGGAATGCTATTTGGCTAAGCAAAGTTAAAATAACCGATTTTGGCTGGGTTGTCGAAGTTAAAATTCCGTATGCCGCATTGCGTTTTTCTAACGAAAATAAGCAAATATGGGGCATTAATTTTATGCGAGAAATTAGACGAAAACGACAAAAATTTACTTGGAACTATATTAACACGCAACTAGGAACTATTATTCAACAAGCAGGTGTTTTGTCGGGTATAGAAAATATAAAAACACCAACGCGATTATTTCTTATTCCGTATGCGTCTGGTTATGCTTATGCCTCATCTACTCAAAAAACAGCTACCGAATTTAAAGGCGGATTAGACGTAAAATACGGTATAAACGATGCGTTTACACTTGATGCTATACTAATTCCCGATTTTGGACAAACCAAGTTTGATAATGTTGTTTTAAATTTAGGACCATTTGAACAGCAGTTTAACGAAAACCGTCCGTTTTTTACCGAAGGGATTGAACTTTTTAGTAAAGGAAATTTATTGTATTCAAGAAGAATAGGTGCAGTTCCTAATTTGGCTATTAATTTAGAAGAAAATGAAACCATTTCAGAAATGCCTTCGACTATAAATTTGTTAAACGCACTTAAAATTTCGGGACGCGATAAAAATGGGTTAGGTGTGGGTTTTTTAAATGCCATTACCGAAAAAACAACAACTACAGCTTATAATAGTGTTGCAAATACAAAACGTGAAGTAGTAGTTTCGCCTTTAACTAATTATAATGTAACGGTTTTAGACCAGCGGTTTAATCAAAATTCATCGGTTAGCTTAATTAATACGAATGTTACACGAAACGGAAGCTTTAGAGATGCTAATGTTTTAGGTATTTTGTTCGATTTAAATAATAAAAAAAATTCATTCAATTTTTCGGGCGATATGAAAATGAGTTCGGTGTACGATGCTACTAATACTTCAGGTTACAACACGTCGTTGTTTCTTGGCAAAACATCTGGTAAAATTCGCTTTTCATCAGGTGTTAATTATATTTCTGAAGATTTTGATAATAATGATTTAGGTATCAATTTTCAAACCAACTTTACTTCGTGGTATAGCAATGCTAATTATCGAATTTTAAACCCAACCAAATGGTTTAATACGTTTAGGGTAAACTTAAATTCGTATTTTGAATATAATAATACTACAGGCAGAATACAATCGAGTGAGTTTAATGTTAATGTAAATTCAACCAATAAGAAAAATCATTTTTTTGGTGGCGGTCTTAACTATAATCCATTTCTTCAATACGATTATTATGAACCACGACAAAATGGTCGTTATGTAATTTTGCCCGAATATTTTTATGGTTGGTTGTACTTTTCTTCTAATTATAATTACAAATTTGCTATAGACGTAAATCCATATACTACAATAACTTCTGAAAACGGAAGATACAGTTACGGTATTACCATTGGTCCAAGATACCGTTTTAGTAATAGATTAAATGTAATAGTAAACTTCGATATTTTTAAACAATTTGACAATGTAGGTTTTATCGATTCAGATGCGGCTACTATTTATTTTGCAAAACGCAATAGAGATACTTATACGAGTTCTGTTTCGAGCAAATATTCTATAAATAGCAATATGAATTTTAATCTTACAGTTCGTCATTATTGGTCCTATGCCGAAAACAATTCATTTTTTGCACTTGAAGATAACGGAACGTTAACAGCAACCAATTACACAGGCAATAAAAATTCTAATTTTAGCACGTGGAATTTAGATTTATCGTACTCGTGGTGGTTTGCTCCAGGTAGCCAAATTTCGGTTTTATACCGCAATAATGCCAATACTTTTTCAAGAGAAATAAACAGAGATTTTGGAAAAAATTTCAATACATTATTAACCGATAATCTTAACCATGTTTTTTCAATAAGCGTTCGGTATTATATCGATTATAATCAAGCTAAAAATTGGTTTAAGAAAAACTAAAACGTTTTCGTAATTTTTACTAGTAAAAAATAGCATAGGCTAACATTTTATTATCTTTGTAAAAACCAAAAATGATGAACAAAAAAGTTATTTTAATGATACTTGATGGTTGGGGAAAATCGCCCGATCCAAAAGTTTCTGCTATCGATAATGCACAAACTCCTTTTATAGATTCGTTATATACAAAATATGCAAATGCCCAACTTAGAACCGATGGTTTAAACGTGGGTTTGCCCGACGGACAAATGGGGAACTCGGAAGTAGGACATATGAACTTAGGTGCTGGACGCATTGTTTACCAAGATTTAGCAAAAATTAATTTAGCGGTTGAAAATAAAGCCTTGCAAAACGAAAAAGTTTTGTTAGAAGCCCTACAATATGCCAAAGGAAATAACAAGCCTGTTCATTTTTTAGGATTGCTTTCCGATGGCGGCGTTCATAGTCATACGTCACATTTACGCGGATTGTTAGATGTTGCGGTTAATTTTGGTTTAAACGATTTATTTGTACACGCTTTTACCGATGGTCGAGATGTTGACCCAAAATCGGGAGCATTATACTTAGAAGATTTAAATAATTATTGTTACAATAAGCCTGTAAAATTAGCTTCTGTAATTGGTCGCTATTATGCAATGGATAGAGATAAACGCTGGGAACGCATAAAACTAGCTTACGATTTAGTGGTTAATGCAGAAGGAGAGCCAAGTAAAGATGCGGTTTTGTCTATTTTAGAAAGTTACAAAAACGAAATTACAGACGAATTTGTAAAACCAATTGTAATGGTAAACGAAAATAACGAACCTGTTGCCAAGATAAAAGATGGCGATGTTGTTATTTTCTTCAATTTTAGAACCGATAGAGGTCGTGAACTTACCGAAGCCTTATCGCAAAAAGATTTTCACGAGCAAAACATGCACAAGCTCAACTTGTATTATGTTACCATGACAAATTACGATGAAACCTTTAACAATGTTAACGTAATTTACGATAAAGACAATTTAACCGAAACTTTAGGAGAAGTTTTAGAAAAAGCAGGTAAAAAACAAATTCGTATTGCCGAAACCGAAAAATATCCACACGTAACCTTTTTCTTTTCGGGCGGACGCGAAGAACCTTTTAAAGGCGAAATGCGAATTTTGAAAAATTCTCCAAAAGTAGCAACCTACGATTTACAACCCGAAATGAGTGCCTACGAATTGCGCGATGCGTTATTACCAGAATTAAACAAGCAAGAAGCCGATTTTGTGTGTTTAAACTTTGCAAATGGCGATATGGTTGGTCATACAGGTGTAATGGAAGCGGCTATTAAAGCTTGCGAAGCTGTAGATGTTTGTGTAAAAGATGTGGTAGAAACAGCATTAGCAAATGGTTACACCACACTTTTAATTGCCGATCACGGTAATTGTGAAACCATGATTAACCCAGACGGTTCGCCAAATACAGCACATACAACAAATCCTGTCCCATTAATTTTAATAGACCCTGATAGAAAAATAATTCACAACGGTGTTTTAGGCGATATGGCACCTACTATTTTAGAAATAATGGGTGTGCCAAAACCAGATGCTATGACGGGTAAATCGTTGTTATAATAGAAAGCTACTTTTAGTAGCTTTTTTTAGTGTATTTTCTAAAATAAAAGTTAAACTATTTTAAATTAATAGTAATACTTTTATATTTGCATAGTGATACTTTATTTATGGATAAAATAATACAAAATTTACAGTTTACTATTAACGATAAATTATTTGTTAAAGATCCAGAAACCTCTAGTTTGGGTAAAAAAATATTGCAAAACAGTATTACCTTAATTGATGAAATTGGTTTCGAGGCTTTTACATTTAAAAAATTGGGCGAACAAATAGGTTCTAATGAAAGTTCAATTTATCGTTATTTCGAAAATAAACACAAATTACTCATTTATCTTTCTACGTGGTATTGGTCTTGGGTAGAATATCAGTTAGTATTTAGTACTATGGGTATAAAAAATCCAGAGGAAAAGCTAAATGAAGCACTTAAAATAATTACCAAAAAGGTAGAAAACGATAAAAACACAACGTATATTGATGAAGCAATATTACATAGAATTATTACAGCCGAATACACCAAAACTTTTTTAACAAAAGATGTAGATGCTGAAAATAAAGAAGGGTATTTTGTAGTTTACAAGCGGATAATTGTTCGGTTAATTGAAATGATAGAAGCTGTAAATCCTAATTATAATTATTCTAAAAGTTTGGCATCTTCTGTGGTTGAAGGTATTTTGCATCAGCGTTATTTAAAAGAACATTTTACCTCGATAACCAATTTAACTGAGAAAGATTGTTTGTTCGAATTTTATTCCGATTTAGTTAAAAAAGCACTACAATGAAACCCATACAACGTTTAAAAAACCTAGTACAGTTAGATAAAAAAGATTTTTATCAAATTATAATTTATTCCATTTTTAGCGGATTAATTAGTTTAACGCTTCCGTTAGGTATTCAATCAATCGTTAATCTTATTCAAGCTGGGCAAATATCTACCTCTTGGTTCATATTAGTGTTAGTAGTGGTTATTGGTGTAATACTGGTAGGTGTTTTTAAAATTATGCAGTTTAGAATTTCCGAAAATTTGCAACAAAAAATATTTGTTCGATCGTCGTTTGAGTTTGCTTATCGTTTTCCTAAAATTAAATTCGATCAGTTTTACAACCAGTATTTACCAGAGTTAGCCAATCGGTTTTTCGATACAATTTCTATTCAAAAAGGAATTACAAAATTATTACTCGATATTTCAAGTGCTGTTTTACAAATAGTGTTTGGTTTGGTATTACTTTCATTATATCATCCGTTTTTTATAGCTTTTGGTATAATTTTAACCTTTATGCTATACATAATTTTTAAAGCAAACTATGTTTCGGGGTTAGAAACCAGTTTAAAAGAATCGAAATACAAATATAAAGTGGCACATTGGATACAGGAAATTGCTCGAAATCACATCAGTTTTAAAAACAAAAACCTGTTTCAGTTTGCTTTACAGAAAAATGATGATTTTGTTTCAAAATATTTAACCAGTAGAGAACAGCATTTTGCCATTTTGCGCCGTCAATTTATACAACTAATAGGTTTTAAAACCTTAATTACAGCCGGATTATTAATAATAGGCGGTTTGTTAGTAATTAACCAGCAAATGAATATTGGTCAATTTGTTGCTGCCGAAATTATTATTCTAACCATTATTACGGCTATAGAAAAGCTTTTTGGCGGATTAGAATTGTTTTATGATGTGTTAACTTCATTAGAAAAAATAGGTGGTGTTGTCGATTTAGAAATGGATAATGCACTACAAAACGATAATTACAACATAGAAGAAAATTATTTAAATATTAGATTAAATAATGTGTCATATAAATATCCTAAGGCAAAAAATTTAATTTTAAATAATGTAACGTTTACTATTAAACAAGGCGACAAGATAGTTTTAAAAGGTGCTAACGGTTCTGGTAAAACAACTTTTGCCCGAATTATTGGTAAAATAGTAGAGCCAACTAGCGGAAATTTATTTATTAACGATAGTAACGCAAAGAGTGTATATAATGAAGATTACCAAAGTAAAATAGGCTATTTTGCATCAGACACTAGTTCATTCGAAGGAACAATTTTAGAAAATTTAAAGCACAACACAAAAGCCATAACTAAAGCCGAAATACAAAAAGTTTTAGAAATTGTAAAATTAGATAACTATATAAAATCGTTGCCAAATGGTTTAGAAACAATGCTTTATACAAATGGCAGTCAAATTAATTCTTCGGCAATTCAAAAAATAGTATTAGCACGAATTTTATTAATGAAGCCGAAACTTATAATTTTAGAAGATGCTTTAACCAAAATTGATGCGAACCAAGCAACAGAAATTTTTAATTATTTGTTAAGTCCAGAAAACCCAGCAACAGTTATTCTTATTTCTAATCAACACCTAAGCCACAAACAGCTTAAATATGTCGAATTAATTAATGGTCAACTAATACAATAATTATTATGCTTAATATTACTAATAATAGAATAGATCATTTACTATCGTTATCAAAATATAAATCGAATACGGTTTTTACCAAAAAAGAAACCTATTTGGTCATCAGAAAAATTATTGCCATTGTAGGTATTATTGTTTTAATATTTCTTTTTCTTCCATGGACACAAAACGTAAGTGGTTCTGGTTTTGTAACTACGTTAAAACCTTATCAACGGCCACAAACCATACATACTGCAATACCGGGTAGAATTGAAAAATGGTACGTGCAAGAAGGCGATTTTGTAAAAAAAGGCGATACTATTTTGTATTTATCAGAAATAAAAGAAGATTATTTAGATCCTAATTTAATTGCCAATACTGATAGCCAAGTAAAAGCAAAAGAAAATGCAGCAAATTCGTACGAATTAAAAGCAAAAACTCTCGATTTGCAAATAAATGCTATCGAAAACGAGAAACAATTAAAACTAAAACAAGCCCAAAACAAACTTGAACAAGCTCATTTAAAAGTCAAAACCGAAACAGCCGATTTAGAAGCGGTAAAAACGCAACTAACAATTGCCGAAACCCAATACAATAGAACCATTGCTTTGCAAAAAGAAGGCTTAAAACCAATGACAGCTGTAGAAGAAAAGCGTATAAAATGGCAAGAAATGCAAGCCAAACTTGTTACACAGGAAAACAAATTGCTAGCAAGCCAAAACGACGTGCTTAATGCAACTATGGAAATTAACAGAATACAAGTAGAATATAACGAAAAAATAGCAAAAGCAAATGGCGATAAACAAACGGCATTAAGCTCTAAATTTGATACCGAAGCACAAGTAAACAAACTTAAAAACCAATATACCAATTATCAAATACGAAGCGGTTTGTATTATGTAACAGCACCGCAAGATGGTTATGTAAATAGAGCACTACAATCGGGTTTAGGCGAAACTATAAAAGAAGGAACTTCCGTAGTAAGTATTATGCCCGCTAATTTCGAAATTGCAGTTGAAACCTACATCAATCCTATCGATTATCCGCTAATTCATAAAGGCGAAAAAATTAGAGTTTGGTTCGATGGTTGGCCTACAATTGTTTTTAGCGGTTGGCCAGGTATATCCTACGGAACTTTTGGTGGTATTATTGTTGCCAAAGAAAATTTTATTAGCGAAAACGGAAAATATCGTATTTTAATTGCCCCAGACCCAAACGATAAAGTATGGCCTAAAGAATTAAGTATTGGCGCAGGAACACATACTATGGCGCTACTTGATACGGTGCCTATTTGGTTCGAAATTTGGAGAACTTTAAACGGCTTTCCACCAAATTTTTATAAGCCTACAACAAGCGAAACAAAAAAGTAAAACCATGAAAAAAATAAAACTTTTATTCGTTTTCTTGTTCGTACACATTGTTAGTTGGAGCCAAGAAATAACAAATGAACTAACTTATGAAGAATATATAGGCTATGTTAAAAAATTCCATCCACTTGTAAAACAAGCTAATTTAAAAATAACCGAAGCACAAGCTAAATTAATGAAAGCTCGTGGCGCATTCGACCCAAAAATAGAAGCAGACTATAGTGAAAAACAATACAACAATAAAGAGTATTATAGTGTGTTTAACAGTAGTTTTAAAATTCCAACTTGGTACGGAATCGAAATAAAAGCAGCTTTCGATAACAGCGAAGGTATTTATGTAAATCCAGAAAACACATTGCCTAATAATGGACTCACTTCGGTGGGAATAACAGTGCCCATTGGCCAAAATTTATGGATAAATGAACGAATGGCCGAATTAAAACAAGCAAAATACTACCAAAATGTGGCACAAGCCGAACAGCAAATGCTAGTAACTGAAGTTTTGTATCAAGCATCAATAAGTTATTTGCACTGGAAGCAAAGTTTCGAAGAAGCTAAACTTTATTCGGAATACTTAGAAAATGCAAAAATTCGTTATAACGGAATTGTAAAAGCCATTGAGCTAGGCGATAAACCAACTATCGATAGTGTTGAAGTAGGTATAACCTTAAACGCAAGAAAACTAAGTTTAGAAAAAGCTAATTTAAAATTATTTAAAGCACGTTTAGAAGTTTCTAATTTTTTATGGACGAACGATAATACACCTTTAGAAATTAGTGAAAATTTACATCCGGAAGATAATTTAGAGGAAACACTTCCAAATCTTTTAAATATTAAAAATAGTAATGAAATTTCAGTTGAAAATGCACCAAAACTAAACGCATTACAAAATAAAATAGAAATTTTTAAAGTAGCTAAAAGCCTGCAAGCAAATAAACTTTTACCCAAACTTGAAGCTAGCTATAACTATCTTTCCGAGCCAAGTGCTTTCGATAATTATAGATTTGACGATTATAAAATAGGTATAAATTTTTCGTTTCCACTTTTTTTAAGAAAAGAAAGAGCACAATTAAAACTTGCTAAAATTCAGCTTCAAGATGCCGAGTTTAGTTTTTCATTTGAAAAATTAAATATTCAAAATAAAATTGAAGCGCAAAAGCAAGAAATTAATTCGTATAAAAAACAATTAAACATTAATAAAAAATTAGTAGCAAGTTATGCTACTATGCTTTCTGGCGAAGAACGCTTGTTTCAAGTAGGCGAAAGTTCGGTTTTTTTATTAAATTCAAGAGAAAATTCATTAGTAAGTTCGCAGCTTGCTACTATTTCTCTAGAAAATGCTTATTTAGTAGCTTTTCTTAATTTGTACAAAACGTTAGGAAAACCCGAATAAAAAATCCTGATTTAAATATCAGTACTTTAAATTTTAAAAATATTTTTTTTAAGAGTTTTTAATCATTTCAAAATATTCCCGTTCAATGCGTTCTTGATGCGTTGGATGCGCAATTTTAACCAATTCCTTTACACGCTGATGCAAGGTTTTACCATATAAATCGGCAATTCCGTTTTCAGTAATAATATATTGTACGTGAGAACGAGTAGTTACAACTCCTGCACCTTGTTTTAAATAAGGCACAATTCTACTTTCGCCACGTTTTGTAATTGATGGCAACGCAATTATGGCTTTTCCGCCTTTACTTAGCGAAGCCCCACGAATAAAATCCATTTGACCACCAACACCCGAATACATACGACCACCAATTGAATCGGCACAAACTTGCCCCGTAACATCAACTTCTATAGCCGAATTTATAGCTACCATTCGATCGTTTTTTCGAATGCGAGCCGTATCATTTACCATTGACGATTCTTTCATTTCAATAAACGGATTGTCGTTTACAAAATCATACAATCTTTTAGAGCCAATTAAAAAAGTTGCCAGAGCACGACCACGAAGTGTGCCTTTATAATTACAATTAATCACATCTTTTTCAATCAAATCGATAACACCATCAGAAAACATCTCGGTATGTAAACCTAAATCTTTATGATTTTTCATTTTGCTCAATGCCGCATTAGGTATCGAGCCAATACCCATTTGAAGGGTACTTTTATCTTCAATTAACGATGCAATAAAACCACCAATTTTTTCTTCTTCTAAAGAAAACGGAGCTTGATTATGTGCATGAATAGGCGTATTCACTTCAACCAAATAATCAATTTCAGAAACGTGTAAAATTCCGTCACCAAAAGTTCGTGGCATTTGCTTATTTACTTGTGCTACCACAATTTTCGCATTTTCAATAGCGGCAACAGTAGCTTCAACTGAAACACCTAATGAACAATAACCATGACTATCGGGAGGTGAAACATGAATAAAAGCGACATCAAGTTCTAAAATTCTTTTTCTAAACAAATGGGGCAATTCACTTAAAAAAACAGGTGTGTACGATCCATTTCCTTCTTTAAGTGTATGACGAACATTTTTACCTATAAAAAAAGAATTCACATGAAAGCTATCGCGTAATTCTGGATTAGCATATCGTGCTTCTCCTTCTGTATGAAGATGACAAATTTCTACATTTTTTAATTCAGATGCCCTATCAGTAAGTGCGTTTGCTAATAGTGTTGGTGTTGCAGCCGCCGCTTGTAAATAAACGCGGTCGCCATTTTTTACAATTTTTACGGCTTCTTCAGCAGATACATAGTTACTCATTTCCTAAAATTTTAGGCAAATTTATTTCGAATGAATTTTGAAAAAAATGATATTAGTCAGAATCTAAATAAAAATAATAAAAATTGTACTTTTGTCCTTAGAAATTACCGTTATGATTATTATAAAAACAGCAGAAGAAATTGAATTAATGCGAGAAAGTGCCTTAATTGTTTCAAAAACATTAGGAATGCTTGCTAAAGAAATAAAACCCGGAGTTACTTCTTTATATTTAGACAAATTAGCCGAAGAATTCATCCGCGATTATGGCGCGGAACCTGCTTTTTTGGGTATGTATGGTTTTCCAAACTCGCTTTGTATGAGTCCAAACACACAGGTTGTACATGGTATTCCTAATGAAATTCCGCTACAAGATGGCGATATTATTTCGGTAGATTGTGGTGCGCTAAAAAATGGTTTTTATGGCGACCATGCCTATACTTTTGAAGTTGGCGAAGTAGCACTAGAAACTAAAAAATTACTACAAATTACCAAAGAATCATTATACATTGGCATAAAAGAAACCAAAGTTGGCAATCGTGTAGAAGACATTGGTTATGCCATTCAGCAATATTGCGAAAAACATGGTTATGGCGTAGTTCGTGAGTTGTGTGGACACGGTTTGGGCAGAAAAATGCACGAAGACCCAGAAGTGCCAAATTATGGAAAACGTGGTCGTGGAAAAAAATTAGTTAATGGAATGGTCATTGCCATAGAACCGATGATTAATATGGGAACTAAAAACATTAAGCAACACAAAGACGGTTGGACAATTACAACTGCAGATGGTAAACCTAGCGCACATTTTGAACATGATGTTGCTATTGTTGATGGTAAACCCGAATTACTTTCTACATTTGCCTATATCTATGAAGCTTTAGGGATTACTTCTAACGAAGAAGATGGATTACGACAAAAACCATTGATTTTATAGCACAGAGATACACAAAGTGAAAAAAGAATCTCAAAGAGATGGACAAAATTAATGATTTATCATATAAAATAATTGGATGTGCAATTGAAGTACACAAACATCTTGGACCAGGACTTTTAGAATCTGCTTATGAAGAATGTTTGTTTTTTGAATTAAAAAATGTAGGTTTACAAGTTGAAAGACAACTAGCATTACCAATAATTTATAAAGAAATAAAATTAAACCACGGATATAGAATTGATTTGTTAGTTGAAAAATCTATTGTTGTCGAATTAAAAACAGTTGAATCTTTTACTGATGTTCATTTTGCTCAAATTTTAACTTATTTAAAGTTGGGAAATTATCCTCTTGGCTTACTCATTAATTTTGATTCAAAAATTCTAAAAAATAATATAAAACGATTTATACTTTAAAAACTTAGTGAATCTCTGAGTTATACTTTGAGATTCTTAGTGTAGTACATTATGATTTGCAAATCTTGTAAAAATAGCATCTCCAAAAATCAAAATTTCTGCTCAAATTGTGGTGGAAAAATTGTTCATGACCGTTTGTCATTAAAAGGTACTTGGGAAGAATTTATTGGTCCATTTTTTAGCTGGGATAATAATTTTTGGCGTACCTGTATTGATTTATTTAAAAACCCAAAAGATGTTTTAGAAGCCTATATTTCGGGAGCACGAAAAAAATATTTTCAACCATTTTCCTTTTTAATTTTATATGCCACTATTGCCGTATTGTTTTATAAGTTTTTTCCTTACGATATTGGCGAATTCCAAGAAGGTTTTAATAAAGGCTATCAATCTACCGGCGGAAAAAATCCTGCTTTTGATGTAAAAGCTTTTTATGAAAATATGTTCAATTATTATAATTTTATAGTTATTGCTACCGTTCCTTTTTATGCTTTAATTACCTATATTACTTTTATAAAAAAAGGAAACAATTATTCCGAACATTTGGTATTCAATTGTTATTTACACACAATAATTGGTTATTTTTCAATGCTATTACAGCTGGTGTTTTTAAATATTTTTCATTTACCAAATACCATGTTTTATATACAAATACTGTTTTCAATAGTTTATAGTATTTACGTTTTTAAAAAACTGTATGCTTTAAATACAAAACAAATACTAATTTCAACGCTGTACTTTTGGTTATTAGCAATTGCATTTTTTATTTTCTTTTCGCTTATAGCTGGTATTTTTATTTTTATTAAAATAGCATTGAAATAAATGATATGTACTGCATGAAGAAACTTTTTAAATTTATATTAAATACTATTCCTCGACCTATATTAATTCGGTTGAGTATTATTATACGTCCAATTATTGCATTTTTTTTAAAAGGAAAAAAATACACCGACCCTATTGATGGAAAAAGTTTTCGAATGTTTTTGCCGTATGGCTATGGTAATCAACGGAATAATGTGCTTTCGCCAAGCACACTTTCTTTAGAAAGACATCGATTGTTATGGTTGTATTTACAAAATGAAACCGATTTTTTTACTTCATCAGAAAATAAAAAAGTGTTGCATTTTGCCCCAGAACAAGAGTTTTATAAACGTTTTAAAAAACAAAAAAACATAACTTATACCACTACTGATTTATTGTCGCCATTGGCCGATGTAAAAGCTGATATTTGTAATTTACCTTTTGAAAATAATTCGTTTGACATTATTTTTTGCAATCATGTTTTGGAACATATTCCAAATGACACCAAAGCAATGCAAGAATTGTTTCGGGTTATGAAACCAAGCGGTTGGGGCATTTTTCAAATTCCACAAGATTTAACTCGTGATACTACATTTACAGATGATTCGATAACTAATCCTAAAGAACGTGCCAAAATTTTTGGTCAATACGACCATGTTCGCATTTATGGTCGCGATTATTTTAACAAACTTAGGAGTATTGGTTTTGAAGTGGAAGAAGTAGATTACACAACTACACTTTCAACAGAATTGGTTGAAAAATATTGCTTGGCAAAAGGAGAATTACTTCCGGTTGTATATAAAAATTAATCTAAAATAAGCTGTTCAAAATTTTTAGTAGTAAAAGTCTGCAAGTTATTGTTTTCATCAACATATAAAATCAAAACTGATAATTCTGAATGTTGTTTTGCAAATATTTTTCCTTCGTCTAAATTCATAACCATAAAAGCAGTAGCATAACCGTCTGCTAACACACATTTTGGGGCTAAGACCGAGACACTTAAAATATTACTTTTTTGTGGTTTGCCCGTTTTTGGGTTAATAGTATGTACAAATTTCTTTCCTGTAATTGAATCAATAATTACTTTTCTGTAATTTCCTGATGTAGCTAAACTTAAATTTTCTAGTTTTACCGTATGAATTAATTTTCGTTCTTGCTTTGAATTTTGCAATGGATCATCGATACCTACTATCCAATTTTTGTTTTTAATAGTGTTTTTGCCTAATGCAAATAATTCGCCTCCAATTTCTACAATAGCGTTATTTATTCCTTTTGCTTTTAAAAATTGAACAACTACATCAACAGAATAGCCTTGCGCTATGGCATTAAAATCGAAATAGGTTTCTGCGTGTTTTTTGCTAATTGTTTTATTAGCATTGAGTTTTACTTTATTAAAACCCACAAAAGTGAGCAAACTATCTATTTGCTTTTGGCTTAGGTTTTGATGTTGATGATTAGGACCAAAGCCGTAAGCATTTACCAATACGCCAATAGTTGGATCAAATAAACCATTAGTTTCTAGATAAATTTTATTGGAAATTTTAAATGTTTCTTCAAACCAATTATCGATAACAACTGTACTATCGCCTGCATTAATTTTTGAAATTAACGAGTTTGATTGATACGTTGATAATGAATTATCGAAAGCGGTTAATAATGAATCTATTTGTTGTTTTTTTACGAGTTTTTGTTCTGCAATATATTTTATATTGTATGTGCTGCCTTGTGCTTCGCCAAAAATGGTAAAAAATTGGTTTTCATTCTTGCTTTTACAAGAAAATAGGATTAAAACAAGTACACTACAATAAAACTTGGTAGCCTTCATAATTGATAATATAATCGGAAGTTGTATAAACTGGTAATTCAAAATCATCTGCATTGGCAATGCCAACACCTGCAAAAAGAACGCGTGCTTTTTTTTCTTTAGCATGATTAATAAACGTTTCCATAAAAACCACGTCATAATCGGCAGGATTTTGAGGATAAGTAACCACTTGAACCATTACAAAGTACAATTTGTTTTTTTTATCGACACAAATAAACTGCGGATGTTTTTTTAATTGACTATTAATGGCAATAAATTCAAAACCCTTTGTTTCCAAATCTTTACCCACATGGTTCATGGCAATTTGATGCAATTCTTGCAAACTTAATTCTTCCATTACGCAAAGGTAATTAATTAGTTTTTATCTAATAAAAAAACCGTCTCGTTTTGTAACGAGACGGTTAGCTTATTTTAAAAGTAGGTTGCTATTACAACTTCACTTTTTTAGTTGTTTTACCATTTTCGGTTTCAATTTCAACTAATACTACTTGGTTAGTAGCGTTTACTTTTTCTACTGCAAACTCAGAAGTGTTTATATTAGCTTGGCTAAATAATTTTCTTCCTTGAATGTCGTAAACTGTAACCGATTTTAATAATTGGTTACCTGTTGAAATCATTATTTGATGGTTTTGTACATACACAATAGCATCTGCAGTTACTACTGCTGTTTCTGCTTTTAAATTGTTTTTGTACACTAGCGAAAAGCGTGCATCAAACTGACCTTCGCCCGATGTAAATGTATAGGCACTTGTTTTAATATCGTGAATTACATTTAATTGTTTATCCCATAAATAAATAGCTTGGTCGGTAAACAAACCATCTACGTGGTCTAAAGCAATGGTGTAGTTTCCTGCTGTAGCTGCTACAAAGCCTAAGGCTACTTCATCGTTATCATCAAACGGTAATGAACGACCTTGAATTACATACTCAGCAGTAGCATTATCAATTAGTGAATATAAATTAGATGCCGCTGTTGATAGTAATTTACCGTCTATTGCCGTGTCAACACCTAAAGTAGCACCTGTCATATAAGCCACCATCATTTGGTTGTGGTTTAATGAGCCGTTACCAAAATTTAACCAAATTCTGTTGCGTTCAACTGTATTAGTTGTTTTAAAGAACTGTCCGCTATTTGTATTCATACGTTGTGCGTTGTTAAACACCGCATTACCTGCTGTAGTAGCTTCTACAAAGAAACCTTGACCTATTTGAATTTCGCCATTTGGAACAACCGAACTATTATCGGCAGTAGTAGTGCCTGCGCCTCCTGCTAAGGTGTAAGAAGCATAGTTGTTTTGGTCGTATGTTCCGCCTGTAGCTTGGTTCGATTGGTTTTGGTGTGTCCAGAAATAAAGTGTGCTAATACCTGTAGCCGCATTATCGGTTAAGAACGTATCGGCGTCAATTGTAGAAGCGTAAGGATTACCTAATAAATTAAATCCACCGCCTGAACCTACTGTAACAGGTACAGAAACATCTCCATTAAATGGAACTCCTGTAAACTGTCCGTTATGAACAACCGCAACTGTTGGCGTAGCTTGTTGTGTATTATCGGCACGAATGCTGTAGCCTGTTCCTTCTGCAAAACTGTTGTTTACAGGATCTGCGTTTGCCCATGCACCAGCAGATTCGTTATAGCTGTAGAAACGTTGCCATAATGTATTTGGCGAAAATGCCATTAAGTTTTGACCCGATACTGGTGAACTCCAATATGTGTAATCTAACCAAAGCATTGGCTGACTATTGCGTTTTACGGTAATGTTTCCTACGTTAGCAACATCTTGATTTTGAACTAAATTAATATCGTTTTCTAAGGTTACACTAGCAGCAGCATCAACAGTTATAACACCGTCAATAACTAACGTACCAGAGTCGAAAACAACTGTTCCGCTTGCAACATCTAAACTACAAGCCTCGAAACCTGCTCCTGTATAATTACCTGCAATAACTGCTTTTTGATCGGCTACTGGTGCACTTGGAGACCATGAAGAACCATCCCATGTGTGAGTTACTGAACAAGAAGGTGCATCAACATTTACAACGATATTGTCTAAACGGTTGTTACCACTACTACTTGATGCGCCGGACACAGTAAGTCTAATATAAACATTCGTTTGATTATCAACTGCATTAATGTCTGTTAAATCAATAGTTTTAACTGACCAAGTTGAAGAATTAACAGCTGTATTAGCTACAGAAATAGTAGTAAATGTGCTACCATCAGTACTCCATTCCCAAATATGTGTACTGAAGCCAGTACTTGTCCCTCTTGTAGCAAAACTTATAATAGGATTATATAATCCTAGTGTTGAAAAGGTAATGATAATTGCATTACCATTTGCAGTATCATTAGCTAATGCTAACGCTTTCCCTGAAACAGCAGGTGTTCTTGGGTCGTTATTTGTAGTTCCCGCAAAAGAAGTTATTTGCGTATTTGATGCAGAAGAAGCCCAAATAGAAGAACCATTTGTTCCGTCAGCATAAATTGTGCCTGTTCCTAAATCTGAGGCAATAACTGTTGGGGTATCAGGTGAAGCAGCTAAATTATCAAATGTCCATGCTGCTATTTGTTGTTGTGCATTGTTTTTGTTAGTCACAAAAATTAAACAAAACACAAATAAAAAAGTTATTTTTTTCATTTTAAAAATTTTAAATTTTATACAAAATTATTCTTTTTTTATAAATAAATTGATAAACCATATTATAACTAACAATTTCATAACATAAAAGAAAATTTTATACACAAATTAGCTTTAAAATTTATTTTTTCGTAATTAATTGTGTAAGAAATTCAATTGTTAAAAGCAAATTCATTTAGATAAAAAAAAATAGTACTTTTGTTACAACAAATTAGAAATTAAATTACATGAAAGCATATGTTTTTCCTGGGCAAGGAGCTCAATTTACTGGAATGGGTAAAGATTTATATGAAAATTCTGCTATTGCCAAAGAATTATTTGAAAAAGCCAACGAAATTCTAGGTTTTAGAATTACCGATATTATGTTTGAAGGTTCTGCCGAAGAATTAAAAGAAACAAAGGTTACACAACCTGCGGTTTTTTTACATTCTGTGGTTTTAGCTAAAGTTCTTGACGTAAAACCCGATATGGTTGCTGGGCATTCTTTGGGTGAATTTTCGGCTTTGGTGGTAAACGGTGCTTTAAGTTTTGAAGATGGGTTACAATTGGTTTCAAAGCGAGCAATGGCTATGCAAAAAGCCTGCGAAATTACACCATCGACAATGGCGGCTGTATTGAATTTAGACGATGAAACCGTAGAAAATGTTTGTGCATCGATTGATGGAGTAGTGGTAGCTGCCAATTACAATTGTCCGGGTCAATTGGTAATTTCTGGAGAGTACAAAGCGGTAGAATTGGCTTGCGAAAAAATGAAAGAAGCTGGTGCAAAACGCGCCTTGATTTTACCAGTAGGTGGCGCTTTTCATTCGCCTATGATGGAACCGGCCCGCGAAGAATTAGCCGCAGCTATTGAAGCAACTACTTTTTCAACACCAAGTTGTCCGGTATATCAAAATGTAACGGCAAATGCGGTTTCAAATCCTGAAGAAATTAAGAAAAACTTAATTGCACAATTAACAGGAGCCGTAAAATGGACACAATTGGTTAACCAAATGATTGCAGATGGCGCAACAAGTTTTACCGAAGTTGGTCCAGGAAAGGTTTTAGTTGGATTAGTAAATAAAATAAACAAAGAAGTGGAAACTATTTCGGCTTCTTTGTAAAACTTTGATATATATTTAACATAAAAGTCGAGGTAGTACTTCGACTTTTTTTATATTTGAAATAAAGTAGCGTATGAACAGATTAGACTGGGTAGATCAATTAAAAGGTTTTGCTATTTTTTTAATGGTGTATGCTCATAATTTTCCTATTACAGAAAAATATATCTATACTTTTCATATGCCACTATTTTTAATTGTTTCTGGTTTTTTTCTTTCCCAAAAAGGCTCAATAAATGCAGTAAAAAAACGATTTAACACTAGTATTGTTCCTTATTTTATTTGGGCATTTTTATTATTTATTTTTTGGGTAGTAATTGCAAAAGATATTGGCGAGAGTAACAAACTTAATTTATCTATAACCAAAAATTTTATTGGAATTTTTTATGCACAAGGTAACAGAGAATATATGGATTGGGGAATTCCGATGTGGTTTTTACCTATGATTTTTGTGTCGTTTTGCATGGTATTATTATTACAGCGTTTTGTAAAGAACGATTATTTTAGGCTTTTTGCTAGTTTTATATTAGCTTTAATAGGATGTTCTGTAACAGTAGCCCTGCCTTGGAGTGTTAATGTAGCATGTGTTAGCACTTTTTTTATTATTTTTGGAAGTTTATCCTTTAAAATAATAGAGCATTTGCATTTAAAGACAGCAATTTTTTTAAGTTTAATTTTTATTACACTTCATTTTTTTGTGTATCAAGAAAACTTTGTGAAAATTGATATGTATCGATCAACTTATGGACATTTTTTAATTTTTGTTGCAGTGGCATTATTAGGTTCATTTGGTTTTATATTATTTTTTAAAGCGTTTCCTATATTTAAATTTTTAGGTTATATAGGTAAATATACGATTGTTATTTTAGCATTACAGTATATTTCTTTAGCAGCAATAAAGCTTTTTTATATGTTTGTATTAAAATATGAAAATTTTAATTTTAATGAAACTCAAATCTTTATCAATGCAATATTTCAAATTGTACTACTTATCCCTGTTTTTTATTTTGTAAACAAATATTTTCCTTTGTTAAATGGAGGTTTTAAGAAATAAATTAAGCGCTTTTCAATTTCATTTAATACTAAATATAGTTTTTGGTGTTTTTATTACACTATCATCATATATTTATACGCCAATTTCGAGTTTTAAAGATTTTATCTTATATGTTTGTCATTTTTTATTACAGCAGTTTTGTTGCTTTGGCTTTCTTTACATACTATCGTTAAACCGTTTTGTTTTTAAAATTTGTTTTCCTATACTTTTTATAGTATTATCAATAGCTTCATTTTGGGCTTTTACTATGGATATAAGTTTTAGCGATGGAATAGTACAAGCAACAATTGAAACAAAACCCGATATTGTTCTAGATTTAATAAGCATTCCACTTATTTTATTTGTTATAATTTCAGTTGTTATAGTATTATTTATTTTAAAACTTTATAGTAATTTAGAAACTAAAAAAAATAATATACTACTTTTAATTTTTGCTGTTATCGCTATTGCTATGTTATTTATAGTTGATAAAACAAGAAGTAGAACATTAAGCAGTCGACTGCCTTTTAATGTTTTTTTTGAATTGGTTAATTATTTTAATAAAAGTGATTATTCTTACTCAAAAATTAACACTAAAATTAATGCTGATAATAAAAATCTTAATGTATATCTAATTTTAGGCGAAAGTGTTAGAGCAGACCATTTTAGTTTAAATGGCTATAGCCGATTAACAAACCCATTGCTTGCACAGCAACAAAACTTAATTTCGTTTTCAAATGCTTACACTTCTTTTACTTACACAGCAGGTAGCATACCTCAAATATTAAGTAACAAATCGGTTTATGACAGTATTAAAAATGCACGAAACTATAATATAATCAACATTTTAAACCAATCAGGAATAGAAACCTTTTGGATTGGTAATCAAACTCCAGAAAAAAGCTACAATAATTTTATAAACGATTGTAAAAACAGGTTATTGATAGATCCTTTGCATTCGGTATTTAGCTATAATAAGAAGTCTGATTTAGCTTTGTTACAATATTTGCCTAATGTTCAAAATAGAAAAGGCAATGTGTTTTCAATATTTCACACTATAGGAAGTCATTGGTATTATGAAAACAGATACACTAAAGAATTTAGAAAATTTTGTCCTACAATAACAAGTAAAAATATTCCATCAAATACAAGGCAGGAAATGATTAATTCATACGACAACACTATTGTATTTTTAGATTATTTTTTAAACAAATTTATTGAGAAAGTAAAAAGTAAAAATGAAAATGCAATTATACTCTATGTTTCAGACCATGGAGAGCTTTTAGGAGAAAATGGTAAATGGTTACACGGCTTGTCGGGTAATGAAAAAGGACCTAGAAACCCAGCAGTTCTATTTTGGTATTCTGACATTTTTAAAGAGAAATATCCTAATGAGATTAAATTTTTAGAAAGTAAACAAAAAAAGCAATTTACACTAGATGCAGTTTATCACACTATTTTAGATTTATATAAAATAGAAACTTCGTATTATAATAAAAAGGAGAGTTTACTCTATAATAATTAACGTCTAATTTTTTGCTCCCATTTCCAAGCACTTGCCAACGCTTCTTCTAATGTTGATTGAGCTTTCCAGCCCAAAACTGAATTGGCTTTGTCGGTATTGGCAAAGGCTTCAATAACATCTCCTTCGCGTCTTGCAACTATTTTATAAGGTAATTTTGTGTTAGATACTTTTTCAAAAGTGGTAATAACTTCTAATACTGAACTTCCAGTGCCAGTTCCTATATTAAAAGTTTCAACTTTTTCTGTGTTTTTGTTTTCTAATAATCGTTGTAGAGCAACTACATGCGCTTTTGCTAAATCGACCACATGAATATAATCACGTATTGCTGTTCCATCAGCTGTTGGATAATCATCGCCAAAAACCGAAAGTTCTTTACGTAATCCAATGGCTGTTTGTGTGATAAAAGGCACTAAATTTTGTGGAATGCCAATAGGTAATTCTCCAATTTCGGCCGATGGATGAGCACCTATCGGATTAAAATAACGCAGCAAAATAGCATTAATAGTAGTTACTTTAGCAACATCAGTTATTATTTCTTCGCCAATTTGCTTGGTATTTCCATAAGGCGACATTGCTTGTTGCACAGGTGCATTTTCAGTAATAGGCATTGTTGTTGCTTGACCATAAACCGTGCAAGATGAACTAAATATGAAGTGTGTTTTTTGTTTTGCCTGAAGCTCTTGTAATAAATAAACTAATGTATTTATATTATTTTCGTAATATAACAATGGATTTTCTACACTTTCGCCAACAGCTTTACTTGCAGCAAAATGGATTACACCGTTTATATCTTGATATTTGACAAATAAATCTTGAACCGATTTTTTTTCACGCAAATCGATATTTTCAAAATGTGGTTTTTTTCCAGTAATTCTCTCAATGCCGTCTAAAACTTCAAGAGAAGAATTCGATAAATTATCAATAATAACTACATCAAATCCTTCATTTTGTAGTTCTACTACAGTATGTGAACCTATAAATCCTAATCCACCTGTAACAAGTATTTTCATTTTTTATAGCTAACAACTAACAGTTTTAAACTGTCAACTTAATTAAACGTATTCTAAAACCGAATCAGTAATAAATTTAATTTGGTCGTCTTCTAATTCGGTATGCATTGGCAAAGCAATTACTTCATCACATAACTGATTGGTTATTGCAAAATCGGCTTCGTTATAGCGAGCATCAGCGTAGGCTTTTTGCTTATGTAAAGGAATTGGATAATAAATTGCACACGGAATTCCTTTTTCTTGTAAATGTTTTAATAAACCATCACGTTTTCCGTTTAAAACTCGAAATACATATTGATGAAATACATGGCAATCACAATTTTCGCAAATGGTAGGAACCCATAAATTTGAATTCTTACCTAATATTTCAGAATATTTTCTGGCAGCTTTTTGTCTTGCTTTATTATAGGTGTCTAAATGCGGTAGTTTCGCTTTTAATACGCCAGCTTGAATACTATCTAAACGTGAGTTTACACCTACCACATCATGATGATAACGTTCGTACATACCATGATTTACAATACCTCGTAGTGTATGTGCTAAAGCATCATCATTAGTAAAAATGGCACCGCCATCGCCATAGCAACCTAAATTTTTTGAAGGGAAAAAAGACGTAGCACCAACGTGCCCAATGGTTCCTACTTTTTGTTTTTTACCTTCTTTGTTAGTGTAATCTGCACCAATTGCTTGTGCATTATCTTCAATTACATACAAATTGTGTTCATTTGCAATTTCCATAATGGCATCCATATTTGCTGCACGACCAAATAAATGAACAGGAACAATTGCTTTTGTTTTTGGGGTAATGGCTTTTTTAATTGCTTCAATTGATATGTTCATATTGTGTAAATCAACATCAACCAAAACGGGTGTTAATTGTAGCAATGCAATTACTTCAACGGTAGCAGCAAAGGTAAAATCGGCAGTGATAACTTCATCGCCAGGTTGTAAGCCTAGTCCCATCATGGCAATTTGCAAAGCATCAGTACCGTTAGCGCACGGAATTACATGTTTTACACCTAAATATTTTTCTAAATCGGCTTGAAACTGGTGAACCAAAGGTCCGTTGATATATGTATTTGTATCTAAAACCTCTTGAATTGAAGCATTAACTTCGTCCTTTATTTTATCATATTGACTTTTTAAGTCAACCATTTGTAGTTTTCTCATTAAAAAATAAGTTTAAAAGTTTAAAGTTAAAAAGTTTAAGGTTGCGGTTCCTTTATTTTCACTCTTAACATGAACAAAAATAGTCAATAATTGATTAGTTGGCAATGAATTTTCATAAAGAAACTGTATTTTCGCAATAGATATATTACCAATATGTTATTTCTATACAATTTAGTAGTCGTTTTAGTGTCACAACTTTTGAAGTTTGTAGCCCTTTTTAGTCCAAAAATGAAACTTTTTGTAAACGGAAGAAAAAATGTTTTTACAATACTTCAAGATAAATTACAGCCTAGTGATGATGTTATTTGGTTTCATGCAGCTTCTTTAGGCGAATACGAACAAGGTTTACCAGTAATTGAAAAAATAAAAGAAAAATTTCCAACCTATAAAATCGTTGTCAGTTTTTTTTCACCTTCAGGATATGAAGTTCGAAAAAGCAATAAAATTGCAGATGTAACCATATATTTGCCGTTAGACACTAAGAAAAATGCTAAAAAATTTGTTGCGTTGGTTCAGCCTAAAATGGCATTTTTTATAAAATATGAATTTTGGCCCAATTATCTTAACGAATTAAAAGAACAAAAAATTCCAACCTATTTAATTTCGGGAATTTTTAGAAAAAACCAAGCCTTTTTTAAATGGTATGGCGGTTTTTACAAAAAAGCACTTTCCACATTCGAACATTTTTTTGTACAAAATGAAAATTCTAAAGAATTGATACAATCGTTAAGTTTTCAAAATGTAACAGTGTCTGGCGACACTCGTTTTGACAGGGTTGTTACCATATTAAATAGCGACACTTCGTTGCCATTTATTGAAACCTTTATTAATAATAAAACAACTATAGTTGTAGGAAGCTCATGGCCTAAAGATGAAGATTTATTAATTCAATATATAAATAATGCAGCTGATGATGTAAAATTTATAATGGCTCCACATAATATTAAGGAAGAACAAATATTGAATTTAAAATTAAAAATAAATAAATCAACTGTTTTATACAGCGAGTTTATAAGTTTAAATCAAACCGAACTACAACTTCAAAACTATAATGTTTTTATTATTGACACCATTGGTTTGCTTACAAAAATTTATAGCTATGCCGATATTGCCTACGTAGGTGGCGGTTTTGGCAATCCAGGTGTGCATAATATTTTAGAACCCGCAACCTATGGTGTACCAATTGTAATTGGTTCAAATTATTCCCATTTTGCAGAAGCAACAGCATTAGTTAATTTGGGTGGTTGTATTTCAATTAACAATCAATCTGAATTAAATAACACCTTTGATTTATTGCTAAACAATCTTGATGAAAGAAATGAAAAAGGCCATATTTGCGAAACATTTGTGCAAATAAACAAAGGCGCTACAGACAAAATTGTAAGTTATATTATTCGCAAAAATTCGCTTTAATTTTTTTTTAAATTTGTGTATCTTGCAGCACTAAACACAAATATTATGCGAATTTTTAAATTTTTACTACTGTTTATTGCAGTACCCTTATTTGCGCAACAAGGTGGCATGTGGATTCCAAGTATGCTAAAAGGTATGAACGAAACCGAAATGCAACGCCTAGGAATGAAAATGACAGCCGAAGATATTTACGATGTAAACCAATCGAGTTTAAAAGATGCTATTGTTCATTTCGATGGCGGTTGTACATCTGAAATTATTTCGCCTAAAGGATTACTTTTAACCAATCATCATTGCGGATATGGCGAAATTCAAAGTCATTCTTCTGTAGAGCACGATTATTTGCAAGACGGTTTTTGGGCAATGAGCCTTTCGGAAGAATTACCAAATCCAGGCATGGTAGCAACTTTAATAGTTAGTATTAACGATGTTACAAATTCGGTTTTAGAAGGTGTAGCACAATTAAATTCGGAAGCAGAAAAACAAAAGAAAATACAAGAAAATATTTCAAAAATTCAAACTACTTTTCCAAAAGAAAACTGGCAAGAAAACCAAATTAAAACGTTTTACGAAGGTAATCAATATCTATTATTTGTAACCGAAACGTTTAAAGATATCCGTTTAGTTGGCGCACCACCAAGTGCTATAGGGAAATTCGGTTCCGATACAGATAATTGGGTTTGGCCACGTCACACAGGCGATTTTTCATTATTTAGAATTTATGCAGGCAAAGACAATAAACCAGCAGCATATTCAAAAGATAATGTTCCGTACACGCCAAAACATTTTCTTCCTATTTCATTAGATGGTGTTGCCGAAGGCGATTTTACCATGGTGTTTGGTTTTCCAGGTAGAACACAAGAGTATTTGCCATCGTTTGCTGTTGAGCAAATTGTAAATTCCTTAAATCCAGCAAAAATAGAAATTAGAGATGCAGCACTTAAAGTACAAGACGGCTTTATGCGAAAAGATAAAGCAATTAAAATTCAGTACGCTTCAAAATATGCTCGTGTGGCAAATTATTGGAAAAAATGGATTGGCGAAAATCTAGGTTTAAAAAAGTCAAATGCTATTCAACTTAAAAAAGAATACGAAAACGAGTTTTCTAAAAATGTTGCTGCAAAAGGAAAATCAGCCGATTATGGAAATTTACTTTCTGATTTTGAAAAATACTATAACCAAATAAACGATTATGCTTTAGCGCGCGATTATTTTGTTGAAGTGGCACTTAGAAACACCGAATTGTTAAGTGCAGGGTTTCGCTTATATCAATTAGAACAAGTGTATAAAACAAAGGGCGAGCAAGCTTTTAACGATAGAAAAAACAATACAATTAAAGGCTTAGAAAGTTTTTACAAAGATTTTAATGCTACAGTTGATAAAAATGTATTCGAAAAACTGATAACACTTTATGGTCAAAAATCGCCGTTAATTCCTAGCGAATTTAAAACGATGGATTATGCTAAAGTTACTAATGAGGTTTATGCAAAATCGAAATTAGCATCGTATAGCGGCGTTCAAGAATTATTAAAAGGCGATGCTAAACAAGTTTTAAAAAAATTAAACAAAGACAAAGGCTTTATATTGATTAAGAAAATGGCCGATAATTACTTTACTAATATTGGTCCAAAATACGATGAAATAGATTTGCAAATTAGTGCTTTGCAGCGCGAGTATATGAAAGCCCAACTCGAAATGTTTCCAAACGGACGTTTTTTCCCAGATGCTAACAGCACTTTGCGTATAACTTATGGTCAGGTAAAAGGTTATAGCCCAAGCGATGCGGTTTATTATGAACCTGTAACCCATTTAGAAGGTGTAATGGAAAAATACGTACCAAATGATTACGAGTTTGATGTGCCAGAAAAATTGATTCAATTAATAAATACTAAAAATTACGGGCAATATGCTGCAAAAGATGGAAAAATGCCAGTTTGTTTTATTGCAACCAATCATACAACAGGTGGAAATTCAGGAAGCCCAGCTTTAGATGCACATGGAAATTTAGTAGGATTAAACTTCGATCGCGTTTGGGAAGGTACTATGAGTGATATTCATTATGACCCAGCAATATGTAGAAATATCATGGTCGATATTCGATATGTTTTATTTATAATTGACAAATATGCAGGTGCAAAGCACTTAATTGATGAAATGCACTTGGTTTATCCTAAAAAATAAATAAAAAAATATGCTTTATTTTTATTTTTATTGGCTTATAACCCACTGATTATAAGGATTTCTAAAAAAATAAAAAATATTTAAAAAAAAAGTGTAAAAATATTTTGTCAAGTTAAAAAATTTATATCTTTGCTACGAATTAATAATTAACCTTTTATAATTTAGTAAGATGAAAAAAGTTGTTTTAAGTTTAGCATTAGTTGCTATGATGTTTGTATCTTGTAAAGAAACTCAAGAAAATGCTGAAGCTGCAGGTGAAAATATGGAAGCTGCTGCAGGTGAAGCTGTTGACGCTACACAAGAAGCTATGGAAAATACTGCAGACGCTGTTGAGGCTGCTGCTGATTCTACAGCTGCTGCGGTTGAAGGTGCTGCTGTTGATGCTGCTAATGCGGTTGAAGGTGCTGCAAATGATGTTAAAGATGCAGTTAAGTAATTAATACTACTTACCTTAAAAAAATAATCCCGCACTTGTTGCGGGATTTTTTTTATGCAGTTTCGTCAAAAATATTTGGTAGTACTGAAAAATCTAAAATTTCAGCAGCAACTGTGCTGCGCATAATTTCATCAATTCCTTTTTGTAATAGCAACTTTGTAGAATATTTCCTACTTATGGCTAATTCTTTTTGGTTTAAAATAATTTTGAAATAAAATTTACCGTTTCCCGATTTAAATTTCATGAAAATCAAATCGGGTAGATGTCTTTTAATATATT
>NZ_JAWKMX010000005.1:0-106448 GCF_041392005.1 Flavobacterium sp. | reverse complement strand
TACAAATTGTTTAAGCGCTTTTGCTTTAGCAACTGTAGTATTAATACGCTTATGCTCTATTAATGAACAAGCCATATTGGCTAACATAGCTTTTCTATGTCCAGTTTGTCTGCTTAAGTGATTTACTTTTTTTCCGTGTCTCATGACTTTTTGGTTTATCTTTCATCTTGCATCAATCCGTTTTGGAGAGCAAATTATGAAAGCGATTATTCTTTATCTAGTTTGTATTTTGTTAAATCCATTCCAAAATTTAAGCCTTTAGCAGCTACTAATTCGTCTAACTCGGTAAGTGATTTTTTACCGAAGTTACGGAATTTCATTAAGTCGTTTTTATTGAAAGAAACTAAGTCTCCTAAAGTTTCAACTTCTGCCGCTTTAAGACAATTTAATGCGCGAACAGATAAATCCATATCAACTAACTTAGTTTTAAGCAATTGACGCATGTGTAACGATTCTTCATCGTATGATTCTGTTTGTGCAATTTCATCAGCCTCAAGTGTAATTCTCTCATCTGAGAATAGCATAAAGTGATGGATTAATGTTTTAGCTGCTTCGGTTAAAGCGTCTTTTGGATGAATAGAACCGTCTGTTACGATTTCGAATACTAATTTTTCGTAATCGGTTTTTTGTTCAACACGGTAATTTTCGATAGTGTATTTTACATTTTTTACTGGAGTGTAAATAGAGTCTGTAAAAATAGTTCCAATAGGAGCACTTGCCTTTTTGTTTTCTTCAGCAGGAACATAACCTCTACCTTTTTCGATAGTAAGTTCCATATTTATGTTTGTTTTACTGTCTAAATTACAGATAACTAAATCTGGATTTAATATTTGAAAACCAGAAATAAATTTTTGGAAATCTCCCGCTGTAATTTGCTCTTTACCAGAAAGTGAAAGTGAAACAGTTTCATTATCGATTTCATCTATTTGACGCTTAAAACGTACTTGTTTTAAGTTAAGGATAATTTCTGTTACATCTTCTACTACACCAGCAATAGTTGAAAACTCGTGTTCTACACCTTCAATTCTTACTGAAGTGATTGCATAACCTTCTAATGAAGAAAGTAAAACTCTTCTTAATGCATTACCAACAGTCAATCCGTAACCAGGTTCTAAAGGTCGAAATTCGAATTTCCCTTCAAAATCGGTTGAATCGATCATGATAACTTTATCGGGCTTTTGAAAATTAAATAATGCCATAGTCGACTAAAGTCTGTTATTATTATTTGTTATACAACTCAACAATAAGTTGCTCTTTAATATTTTCTGGAATCTGTAATCTTTGTGGTACAGAAACAAAAGTTCCTTCTTTGGTATCGTTGTTCCAAGTTATCCATTCGTAAACTTGAGAAGCGCTTGCCAAAGAATTTGTTATAGCTTCTAACGATTTCGATTTTTCGCGAACAGCTACTTTATCTCCTGGTTTAAGGTGGTAAGACGGTACGTTAACTACTTCTCCGTTTACAGTAATATGACGGTGCGATACAATTTGACGTGCGGCTCTACGAGATGGGGCAATTCCCATTCTGTACACTACATTATCTAAACGTGCTTCACACAATTGTAATAAAATTTCACCTGTTACACCAGAAGCAGCAGATGCTTTCTCGTATAAATTACGGAATTGTTTTTCTAAAATACCGTAGGTATATTTAGCTTTTTGCTTTTCCATTAATTGGATTGCGTATTCCGATTTTTTACCTCTTCTCTTAGCTAAACCGTGTTGCCCTGGAGGGTAATTTCTTTTTTCGAAGGCTTTATCGTCTCCGAATATTGCTTCGCCAAATTTACGAGCAATTTTAGTTTTTGGACCAGTATATCTTGCCATTTTAAAAAATAATTAAGGTAGTGATTATGAATTCAGGTCTAAAATTTATCCTTCGATAATCGTTAACCTACCTTGGTTATACTAATAATTAATTATACTCTACGTCTTTTAGGAGGACGACAACCGTTGTGCGGCATAGGAGTTACGTCGATAATTTCAGAAACTTCGATTCCTCCGTTATGGATAGAACGAATTGCTGATTCTCTTCCGTTTCCTGGACCTTTAACGTAAACTTTTACTTTTTTAAGCCCTGCTTCTAAAGCTACTTTTGTACAGTCTTCTGCTGCTAACTGAGCGGCATATGGAGTGTTCTTTTTAGAACCTCTAAAGCCCATTTTACCAGCTGAAGACCATGAAATTACTTCGCCTTTTTTGTTTGTTAACGAAATAATAATGTTGTTAAAAGTAGCATTAATATGTGCTTCTCCTGTAGACTCAACTATAACTTTACGTTTTTTTGCTGCTGTTTTAGCCATATTATTTACTTATTATTTAGTTGCTTTTTTCTTGTTAGCAACAGTTTTTCTTTTACCTTTTCTAGTTCTAGAATTGTTCTTAGTTCTTTGTCCTCTTAATGGAAGACCAGCTCTATGACGAATTCCTCTTTGACAACCGATATCCATTAAACGTTTGATGTTTAATTGAATTTCAGAACGTAATTCTCCTTCAATTTTGTAATATGAAACAGCATCACGAATAGCGCTAATTTCATCGTCATTCCAATCTTGAACTTTTTTATCTTCGCTTACTTGAGCTTTTGCTAAAATATCTTTAGCTCTACTTTTACCTATACCGAAGATATAAGTTAAAGCAATAATTCCTCTTTTTTGTTTAGGTACATCTACCCCTGCAATTCTAGCCATAATTATCCTTGTCTTTGTTTAAATCTAGGATTTTTTTTATTAATCACATAAATTCTGCCTTTTCTACGCACAACAATGCACTCGGCACTTCTCTTTTTTACTGATGCTCTTACTTTCATCTTTACTTTAGTTTAAAAGTTTAAAGTTTAAAGTTTAAAAGTTGATTTCTCTCTTTGCAACTTTCGACTTTTTACTTTACGACTTAATATTTTATTAATATCTATATGTTATACGAGCTTTTGATAAATCGTAAGGGCTCATTTCAAGTTTTACCTTATCTCCTGGTAGTAATTTAATGTAGTGCATACGCATTTTACCTGAGATATGAGCAATTACGATGTGTTCGTTTTGTAATTTTACTCGAAACATTGCATTTGATAATGCTTCAATTATGGTTCCATCTTGTTCTATTGCTGATTGTTTTGCCATAATATTAAGCTACTGCTTTTCGGTTTTTACCACTTTTCATTATACTATCGTAATGTCTGTTTAACAAATACGAATTAACTTGTTGAATTGTATCAATTGCAACACCTACCATAATTAATAACGATGTTCCACCGTAGAAATACCCCCAAGCACCTTGTACATTTAATAAACTAACTACAATAGCTGGAAAAACAGCTATTAAAGCCAAAAATAATGAACCTGGGAAAGTAATTAACGACATAATTTTATCAAGATAATCGCTTGTTTCTACTCCAGGACGAATTCCTGGTATAAAACCACCACTACGTTTTAAATCGTCTGCCATTTTATTTGTAGGAACAGTAATTGCGGTATAAAAATATGTAAAAATTACAATTAACAATGCAAAAACTATATTATATACTAATCCGAAAGGATTACTAAACATTGTACCTAAGTTTCGAGCTGTTTCAGATTCTGTTGCTAAACCTGCTAAAGCAGCTGGTATAAACATAATAGCCTGCGCAAATATAATTGGCATTACTCCAGAAGCATTTAACTTTAATGGAATAAATTGTCTTGCACCACCTAACTCATCTTGTTCAAAACTACCCGAAGTAGTTCTTCTTGCGTATTGAACTGGTATTTTACGAACTGCCATTACTAATAATACACAAGCTACTATTACCAAAATCCATAAAATAATTTCGATAACAATCATCATGATACTACCGCTTGATTCTTGAGAAGTTCGCGAAACAAATTCTTGAGCAAATGCTTGTGGTAAACGAGCAATAATACCCACCATAATTAAGAGAGATATACCATTACCAATTCCTTTATCGGTAATCTTTTCTCCTAACCACATAGCGAATATAGTACCTGTAACTAATATAAGTACTGATGAGAATATAAACGTTGGACCGCTTAATAAAAATGCTTCTCCTGGTAACTGGTTATATAGATTATATATATACCCAGGACCTTGTACTAAGGTAATAGCTATAGTAAGCCAACGCGTAATTTGAGTGATTTTTTTTCGTCCGCTTTCGCCGTCTTTTTGTAGTTTTTGCAAATATGGAATCGCTAATCCCATTAATTGCACCACAATAGAAGCCGAAATGTATGGCATAATACCTAATGCAAATACGGAAGCTTGCGAAAACGCACCTCCTGTAAACACATTAATTAACCAACCAATACCTTGATCTGTTTGCTCTGCCAGTTTTCCTAGTTTAGTAGCATCAATACCTGGAAGCGTTACTTGTGCACCAAAACGATACACTAATAACAAACCTAGAGTTAAAAGAATTCTATTTTTTAGCTCTTCAATTTTCCAAATATTTTGTAAAGTATCTATAAACTTTTTCATGTACTAAAATTTTATAAAGTTACAACTTCTCCTCCAGCTGCTTCAATAGCGGCTTTTGCAGATGCTGTAAATTTGTGAGCACTAACTTTAAGTTTAGCTTTTAACTCACCTCTTCCTAAAATCTTTACTAAACTGCTTTTTGTTGCTAAACGATTATCAACTAATGTAGCAAAATCTACTGTATCTACTATTACACCATTATCTACTAATGTTTGTAATGTATCTAGATTTACGCCTTGGTATTCTACTCTGTTTATGTTTTTGAAACCAAACTTAGGAACACGTCTTTGAAGCGGCATTTGCCCGCCTTCAAAACCAATTTTTTTAGAGTAACCCGAACGAGATTTTGCTCCTTTATGACCACGTGCAGCGGTACCACCTTTTCCAGAACCTTGTCCTCTACCTACTCTTTTATTTTGATTATGTGTTGAACCTTCAGCCGGTTGTAAGTTACTTAAATTCATAACGAAATTTATTATTTAGTTTCTTCTACAGAAACTAAGTGTTTAACTTTATTTACCATTCCAAGGATAGCAGGACTTGCGTCGTGCTTAACAACTTGTCCTAATTTTCTTAACCCTAAAGAATCTAATGTTCTTTTTTGAGTTTCAGGACAGTTAATTCTACTTCTAACTTGTTTTACTAAAATTTTTGCCATTTTCCTTGAATTTTTATCCTTTGAATACTTTTTCTAGAGAAATACCTCTTTGTTTTGCAACTGTTACAGCACTTCTCATTTGTAATAAAGCATCAAAAGTAGCTTTAACAACGTTATGAGGGTTAGATGAACCTTGAGATTTTGATAACACATCGTGAATACCAACTGATTCTAATACTGCACGTACAGCACCACCAGCAATTACTCCAGTACCGTGAGATGCAGGCATTAAAAACACTCTTGCTCCACCAAATTTTCCTTTTTGTTCATGAGGTACTGTAGCACTGTTTAATGGAATACGCACTAAATTTTTCTTAGCATCTTCTACTGCTTTAGCAATTGCTTCAGAAACATCTTTAGATTTACCTAATCCGTGACCTACAACACCGTTTTCATCTCCAACAACAACAATAGCAGAAAAGCCGAAAGCTCTACCACCTTTTGTTACTTTGGTTACACGATTTACACTAACCAAACGATCTTTTAATTCGAGACCACCTGGTTTTACTAGTTCTACATTTTTATAATTTTGATACATAATTTCTTAGAATTTAAGTCCTGCTTCTCTAGCTCCTTCTGCTAATGATTTTACACGTCCGTGATACAAATATCCACTTCTATCAAAAGTAATATTTGAAACACCTGCTTTAAGAGCTCTTTCTGCTACTAATTTACCTACTGCGCTTGCAGTTTCAATTTTTGTACCTTTTGTTACTCCCTTTTCACGAGAAGATGCAGCAACTAATGTAACACCGTTTACGTCGTCTATGATTTGCGCATAGATTTCTTTATTTGATCTAAATACAGATAGTCTTGGTTGTTGCGTAGTTCCGCTAACCGTTTTTCTAACTCTGTAATGGATTCTTTGTCTTCTTTCCGATTTTGTTAATGACATAGCCTTAATTTTTAAGCTGATTTACCTGCTTTTCTTCTTAATACTTCACCTACAAACTTAATACCTTTTCCTTTATAAGGTTCTGGTTTACGGAAAGATCTGATTTTAGCAGTAACCTGTCCTAATAATTGTTTGTCAAATGATGATAATTTCACTATTGGATTTTTACCCTTTTCAGAAATAGTTTCTACAGTTACTTCTGGAACAATTTCTAAAACTATATTGTGTGAATAACCTAATGCTAAATCAAGTCTTTGACCTTGGTTTGAAGCACGGTAACCAACACCCACTAGTTCTAATTGTTTTGTAAAACCTTCTGAAACTCCCTCAACCATATTGTTGATAAGAGCACGATAAAGCCCATGTTTCGCTCTCTCGTTTTTGTTGTCTGATGAACGTTCAACTATAACTTGACCGTCTTCTACCTTTACAGTAACATCAGAAAACTCTTGAGAAAGCTCGCCTAATTTTCCTTTTACTGTAACCACAGCATCTTTAACTTCTACTGTTACTCCTGCTGGAATTGCAATTGGATTTTTACCTATTCTTGACATGCTTTCGTCTTTTAATTAGTATACGTAACAAATAACTTCTCCTCCAACATTAAGTTGTTTTGCTTGTTTTCCTGTCATTACTCCTTTAGAAGTTGACACGATAGCACAACCTAAACCATTTAAAATTCTTGGTAACGTTGTAGAACCTGAATACTTACGCAAACCTGGTTTACTTATTCTTTGGATATCTCTAATTATTGGCTCTTTCGTTTCTTTGTCGTACTTAAGAGCAATTTTGATTGAACCTTGTGGGGTTTCTGTTTCAAATTTATAACTCAAGATGTATCCTTGGTCGAATAAAATTTTTGTGATTTCTTTTTTCAAGTTAGATGCCGGAATCTCAACCACTTTATGGTTAGCTCTCGACGCATTACGAATTCTTGTTAAGAAATCGGCAATTGGATCTGTATACATATTTATTAAATTGCGGTTTTGGTTTTCAAGAGGCAACCCACTTCTTGAACCTGAAACCAATTAATTCATTTTTATAATTCTATAAGTCGCAAACACCCCAAAAATTGGTGTTTTTGCGACTTATAGTTAAACTTTTTCAATAAAAAAGTGTGCAAATATAAACTTTTTTATTTATTAAAGCAATTTATTTTACCAACTAGCTTTTTTTACGCCTGGAATTAATCCTTGGTTGGCCATTTCACGAAAAGTTACACGTGATATTCCAAATTGACGCATATAGCCTCTTGGGCGTCCTGTTAATTTACAACGATTGTGTAAACGTACGGGTGAAGCATTTTTTGGTAATTTTTGTAATGCTTCATAATCGCCTGCTTCTTTTAACGCTTTTCTTTTGGCTGCATATTTAGCTACTAACGCCTCTCTTTTTGCCTCACGGGCTTTCATTGATTCTTTAGCCATGTCTTAATTCTTTTTAAAAGGTAAACCTAGTTCTGCTAATAATGATTGTGCTTCTTTGTCTGTATTTGCAGATGTTACGAAAGTAATATCGAAACCGGCAATTTTGTTTACTTTATCAATATCAATTTCTGGGAAGATAATTTGTTCTACAACACCTAAGTTGTAATTTCCTCTACCATCGAAACCTGTAGATTTAATTCCGCCGAAATCACGTACACGAGGTAGTGAAGATGTAATTAATCTATCTAAGAATTCATACATTCTTTCGCCACGTAATGTTACTTTAGCACCAATAGGCATACCTTTTCTTAATTTGAAAGACGCTACGTCTTTTTTAGAAATAGTTGCCACTGCTTTTTGGCCTGTAATATTTGTGATTTCATCAACTGCGTAATCTACTAATTTCTTGTCAGATACAGCTGCACCAACGCCACGGCTTACTACTATTTTTTCAAGTTTTGGAACTTGCATAATACTTTTGTAACCGTATTCTTCTTTAAGAGCAGCAATAATTCTACTCTTATACTCTTCTTTTAATCTTGGTATATAAGCCATAACTATAATACTTGATTAGATTTTTTTGAGAACCTTACTTTTTTATCACCTTCCATTTTATACCCTACTTTAGTAATTGATTTTGTTTTAGAATCAATTAGAGCTAAATTAGAAATATGAATAGGTGCTTCTTTTTGAACGATACCACCTTGAGGGTTTTTAGCACTTGGTTTTGTATGTTTTGAAACCATGTTTAAACCTTCAACTATCGCTTTGTTTGTTTCACGAAGTACACGTAATACTTTTCCTTCTTTGCCTTTGCTTTCGCCAGCAATTACTTTTACTACGTCTCCTGATTTGATTTTTAACTTTGTCATCATTTTTAGAATTAAAGCACTTCTGGTGCTAATGATACAATTTTCATGAATTGTTTTTCACGAAGTTCTCTGGCAACAGGACCAAATACACGAGTTCCTCTCATTTCACCTGCTGCATTTAATAATACGCATGCGTTATCATCGAAACGGATGTATGAACCGTCTGCTCTTCTTACTTCTTTTTTAGTACGAACAACAACTGCTGTAGAAACAGCTCCTTTTTTTACGTTTCCGTTTGGAGTTGCATCTTTAATAGATACTACAATTTTATCTCCTACTGATGCGTAACGACGTTTGGTTCCTCCTAGAACACGAATAGTTAAAACTTCTTTAGCTCCCGTGTTATCTGCTACTTTTAATCTTGATTCTTGTTGTACCATAATTATTTAGCTCTTTCAATGATTTCAACTAATCTCCAACATTTAGATTTACTTAATGGTCGTGTTTCCATGATCTTTACAGTATCTCCAATGTTACAATCGTTTTTTTCGTCGTGTGCCACATATTTTTTAGTTTTTAACACGAACTTACCATATAATGGGTGTTTTACTTTTTTGGTTTCAGAAACAACAATAGATTTTTCCATTTTGTTACTGGTAACAACACCAATTCTTTCTTTTCTTAAATTTCTTTTTTCCATCTTACAGAATAACTATTATTGTAACTCTCTTTTGGTAATTTCAGTAGCAACTCTTGCTATTGATCTTCTTACTCCTCTAATTTCAAGTGGATTGTTAATAGGTGAAATTGCGTGAGCAGTTTTTAGTTCGGCATACGTTTTCTGTAATTGACTAAGTTGCTCTTGTAATTCAGCTGAAGATAGATTTTTAATTTCTGACTGTTTCATCGTAATAATTTTTTTGTAAATTATGCTTCGAAATCTCTAGCAACAACAAACTTAGTTTTTACTGGAAGTTTTTGAGCTGCCAATCGTAATGCTTCTTTAGCAACTGATAATGGCACGCCACCTACTTCAAACATAATTCTTCCTGGTTTTACAACTGCAGCCCAATATTCAACTGCACCTTTACCTTTACCCATACGTACTTCGAGAGGTTTCTTAGTAATAGGTTTATCTGGAAAGATTTTAATCCATAATTGTCCTTCTCTTTTCATAAAACGAGTAGCTGCAATACGAGCTGCTTCAATTTGACGAGAAGTAATGAAAGAAGAATCTAGAGATTTGATTCCAAACATACCGTTTGAAAGCTCATGACCTCTTTGCGAGTTTCCTTTCATTTTACCTTTCTGTACCTTGCGGTATTTTGTTCTTTTAGGCTGTAACATTTTTCTTTAATTTAAAATAATTACTTTCTTTTACGAGCTGGTTTACCTGATTTTGATCCTCCAGAAGATTTAGACTTTTGTTTGTCCATACCAACTAACGGTGAAAGATCTCTTTTTCCGTAAACTTCACCTTTCATAATCCATACTTTAATACCCATTCTACCGTAAGTAGTGTGAGCTTCTGCTAAAGCATAATCGATATCGGCTCTGAAAGTAGATAGAGGAATACGACCATCTTTAAAATGTTCTGAACGTGCCATTTCAGCACCATTTAAACGACCCGAAATCATTACTTTAATACCTTCAGCATTCATACGCATTGCAGCCGCAATAGCCATTTTAATAGCTCTTCGGTATGAAATTCTGCTTTCGATTTGACGAGCAATACTGTTAGCTACTAAATAAGCATCTAACTCAGGACGTTTAATTTCAAAGATGTTAATTTGAACCTCTTTGTCAGTAATTTTCTTAAGTTCTTCTTTTAACTTGTCTACCTCTTGACCGCCTTTACCAATAATGATACCTGGACGAGCCGTAGTGATAGTAACGGTTACAAGTTTTAAAGTTCTCTCGATAATTATTTTTGAAACACTTGCTTTTGCTAAACGTGCGTAAATGTATTTACGAATTTTGTAATCTTCTGCGATTTTATCACCGTAATCATTTCCACCATACCAGTTTGAGTCCCATCCTCTGATGATCCCAAGTCTATTTCCGATTGGATTTGTCTTTTGTCCCATACTGTTTATTAGCTTTGTGTGTTATTATTTTCTCCTAACACGATTGTTACGTGGTTAGAACGTTTTCTAATTCTGTGTGCACGACCTTGTGGTGCTGGGCGAAGTCTTTTTAACATCATACCACCATCAACGCGAATCTCTTTTACAAATAAGCCTGCTTCTTCTAAATTAGCCTCAGCATTTTTTTGCTGATAGTTATTAATTGCAGAAAGCAATAATTTTTCTAATCTTCTAGAAGCCTCTTTTTGACTAAATCTTAATATATTTAGAGCTTGTTCTACTTTTTTACCTCTTACTAAATCAGCTACTAAACGCATCTTTCTAGGCGAAGTAGGGCAATTGTTTAATTTAGCGAAAGCCACTTGTGCTTTAGCTTCTTTAATTTGCTCTGCTCTTTCTCTTTTACGAACTCCCATAGCTTCTTATTATTTTTTACCTTTATTTTTTGCACCAGCATGACCACGGAATGAACGTGTTGGTGAAAATTCTCCTAATTTATGACCTACCATGTTTTCTGTAACGTAAACTGGTACAAATTGACGACCATTGTGTACTGCGATAGTTTGCCCAACGAAGTCTGGAGTAATCATTGAAGCTCTTGACCAAGTTTTGATCACAGCTTTATTACCGTTTTCTACGTTTTCTAAAACTTTCTTTTCTAATTTATAGTGTACGTAAGGTCCTTTTTTTAATGAACGTGCCATGTTTTTCTAAATTATTTCTTTCTACGTTCTACAATATACTTGTTGCTCGGATTGGTTGTAGAACGAGTTCTATAACCTTTAGCTGGTAAACCTTTTCTTGAACGTGGATGACCTCCAGATGAACGGCCTTCTCCACCACCCATTGGGTGATCTACAGGGTTCATAGCTACTGGTCTTGTTCTAGGTCTTCTGCCCAACCATCTAGATCTACCTGCTTTACCAGATACCACTAGTTGATGATCAGAATTTGATACAGCCCCAATTGTTGCCGAACACGTTAACAAAATTAATCTTGTTTCACCTGAAGGCATTTTAATTGTTGCATATTTACCATCTCTTGCCATTAACTGAGCAAAAGTTCCTGCTGAACGTGCGATAACAGCACCTTGACCTGGGCGTAATTCTATACAAGAAATTACAGTACCTAGAGGAATTTTACTTAAAGGCATTGCGTTTCCAATTTCTGGAGATGCGTTTTCACCAGAAACTACAGTTTGCCCTACTTGCATTCCGTTTTGAGCAATAACATAAGTCTTAGCTCCATCAGCATACGCTAACAACGAAATAAAAGCAGAACGATTTGGATCGTACTCGATAGTTTTCACTATAGCTGGAACACCATCTTTAGCTCTTTTAAAATCGATTATACGATACTTTTGTTTATGACCACCTCCTGAATAACGGATGGTCATTTTTCCTTGACTATTTCTACCTCCTGAGTTTTTTTTCGGCGCCAATAATGACTTAACCGGCTTATCAGTTGTAATAGTGTCAAAGCTATTTACAACTCTAAAACGCTGACCCGGGGTAATAGGTTTTAATTTTCTAACTGACATTTTTAATTAGATATTAGTATAAAAATCTATTGATTCTCCTTCTTGAACTTGAACAACTGCTTTCTTGTAAGCATTTGTTTTCCCACTGATTAAACCGTTTTTGGTGTATTTAACGCTTCTATCTGCTCTATAGTTCATTGTATTAATAGCAACTACATTCACACCATACGCAGCTTCAACTGCATTTTTGATTTGAATTTTGTTAGCATTTTTAGCAACAACAAAACCGAAACGATTAAAAACCTCACCATCTTTGGTCATTTTTTCAGTTATAATGGGTTTAATAATGATACTCATAACCTTATATATTAACTTAAATTAGCTTCAATTCCACTTACAGAACCTTCAGTCAACACTAAACTTTTAGCATTTAAAACGCCGTAAGTATTTAATTCTGAAGAAGTTACAACTGAAGTCGATTGTAAATTGCGCGACGACAAATATACATTTTTATTTGCATTACCTAACACAAATAACGACTTTTTATTATCTAACCCTAAAGCTTTCAATACATTAATGAAATTTTTAGTATTTGGTGTTTCAAAAGTAAAATCTTCTACCACTACTAAATTAGATTCTTGCGCTTTTAAAGTTAAAGCTGTTTTACGAGCCAATCTTTTTAAGTTTTTATTTAACTTAAACGAATAGTTTCTTGGTTTTGGACCAAAAACTCTACCACCACCTACAAATACAGGCGATTTTACACTACCTGCACGTGCAGTACCTGTACCCTTTTGTTTTTTAATCTTACGAGTACTTCCTGCAATTTCTCCTCTTTCTTTAGACTTATGTGTACCTTGTCTTTGATTAGCTAAATACTGTTTTACATCTAAATACAAAGCATGCTTATTAGGCTCAATTGCAAATACAGCGTCAGAAAGTTGTACTTTTCTCCCTGTATCTTTTCCGTTGATATCTAATACTTTTACTTCCATTACTTTTGAATGATTACGTAAGAGTTTTTATGACCTGGTACACAACCTTTTACTACTAAAAGATTTTTCTCTGCCACAACTTTTAAAACTCTAAGGTTTTGAATTGTTACTTTCTCTCCTCCTGTTCTTCCCGCCATACGCATTCCTTTGAATACACGAGAAGGATAAGACGATGCTCCTACTGAACCCGGTGCTCTTAAACGGTTATGTTGACCGTGAGTTGCTTGACCAACACCACCAAATCCGTGACGTTTTACAACCCCTTGAAAACCTTTACCTTTAGACACACCTTGTACATCTACAAATTCTCCTTCGTTGAATAAATCAACAGTTAACACATCTCCTAGATTGTGTTTTTCTTCAAAATACTTGAATTCAACAACTTGCTTCTTAGCCACAGTACCCGCTTTCTTAAAGTGTCCTTCTTCTGCTTTTACTGTTTGCTTTTCTGCCTTGTCATCGAAACCAAGTTGAAGAGCTTCATACCCGTCAACCTCAGTGGTTCTGACTTGGGTAACAGTACATGGACCAGCCTCAATAACTGTACACGGAATGTTTTTTCCGTTTTCGTCAAAAATGCTTGTCATACCGATTTTTCTTCCGATTAACCCAGACATATTTAAAATAATTATTAATTACTAATTTACTTGAAAACAATATATATGTTTCCCAATGGGGTGCAAAGGTAATCTTTTTATTTTATTTTGCAAACAATTGATTTTCTTTTTTATAAGTTTTTTATAAAAACAAAACCTCGACAAAATGTCGAGGTTTTCTATTACTCAATTTTAGTATCTATCACACTTTGATTTCTACTTCAACACCGCTTGGCAATTCTAATTTCATTAAAGCATCGATAGTTTTTGAAGATGAACTATAAATGTCTAACAATCTTTTGTACGAACTTAGTTCGAACTGCTCACGCGCTTTTTTGTTTACGTGCGGAGAACGTAATACAGTAAAAATCTTTTTATGCGTAGGCAATGGAATTGGCCCTGTTACCGCTGCACCTGTACTTTTTACAGTTTTAACGATTTTTTCAGCAGATTTATCTACTAAATTATGATCGTATGATTTTAGTTTTATTCTAATTTTTTGACTCATTTTCTTTAAAATTAAGCGTTACCTTTAGCTTTTTTAATAACTTCTTCTGAAATATTAGAAGGCGTTTCAGCGTAATGTGAAAATTCCATTGTTGATGTTGCTCTACCAGAAGATAATGTTCTTAAAGTAGTTACATAACCAAACATTTCAGAAAGTGGCACAGAAGCTTTAATTACTTTAGCACCTGCTCTATCGTCCATATTGTTTACTTGACCTCTACGTCTGTTTAAGTCACCTACAATATCACCCATATTTTCTTCTGGAGTTAACACTTCTAACTTCATAATTGGCTCAAGGATAACAGCACCAGCAGCTTTTGCTGATTCTTTATAACCTAATTTAGCAGCCAATTCGAATGAAAGCGCATCTGAATCCACAGGGTGGAATGAACCGTCTAGTAAAGTTACTTTTAAACTATCTACTTCATATCCTGCTAAAGGACCTGATTTCATAGCCTCACGGAAACCTTTTTCAACAGCTGGTATATATTCTTTTGGTACGTTACCACCTTTTACTTCGTTAACGAATTGTAAGCCCATTGGCACTTTTCCGTCAACTTCGTCAGCTGGTCCAATTTTGAATACGATATCACCAAATTTACCACGACCACCTGATTGTTTTTTATAAACCTCTCTGTGTTCAGCTTGTCTAGTGAATGCTTCTTTGTACTCAACTTGTGGTTCACCTTGGTTTACTTCCACTTTAAACTCACGACGCATACGGTCAACAATGATGTCTAAGTGAAGCTCACCCATACCAGAAATGATAGTTTGTCCTGAAGCGTGGTCTGTACGTACTGTAAAAGTTGGATCTTCTTCTGCTAATTTTGCTAAAGCCATACCCATTTTATCTACGTCAGCTTTTGTTTTAGGCTCAACTGCAATACCGATTACTGGATCAGGGAACACCATTGATTCTAATACAATTGGATGTTTTTCATCACACAATGTATCTCCCGTTTTAATATCTTTAAAACCTACTGCTGCTCCAATATCTCCAGCTTCAATTCTATCGATTGGGTTTTGCTTATTAGCGTGCATTTGATAAATACGCGAAATACGTTCTTTGTTACCAGAACGAGTATTTAACACGTACGAACCTGCATCTAAACCACCTGAATACGCACGGAAGAAAGCCAAACGACCTACATAAGGATCGGTAGCAATTTTAAATGCTAATGCTGCGAAAGGCTCGCTAACCGATGGTTTTCTTGATATTGGCTGCTCTGTGTCTGGGTTTGTACCATCAATAGCTTCTTTATCTAATGGAGAAGGCAAGAATTTACAAACAGCATCTAACATAAACTGTACTCCTTTGTTTTTGAATGAAGATCCACATAACATTGGAATAATAGCCATATCGATAGTTGCTCTTCTTAACGCGTTATTGATTTCATCTTCTGTAATAGAATCTTCATCTTCCATGAATTTTTCTAAAAGATTTTCATCGTAAGCAGCAACTTCTTCAATTAATTGTTGTCTGTATTTCTTTGCATCTGCAATCATATCGTCTGGTACAGGAACAATATCGAAAGTAGCACCTTGTGTATCATCGTGCCAAACGATTGCTTGATTTTTGATTAAGTCAACCACTCCTTTAAAATCAGCTTCATCACCAATTGGTAAAACCAATGGCACTGCATTTGATTTCAACATATCTTTTACTTGCTGACATACTGCTAAGAAATTAGATCCTTGACGGTCCATTTTATTAACAAATCCCATACGAGGCACTTTGTAGTTATCAGCTAATCTCCAGTTGGTTTCAGACTGTGGTTCAACGCCATCTACTGCAGAAAACAAGAATACCAAACCATCTAACACACGTAGTGAACGGTTTACCTCTACTGTAAAGTCAACGTGACCTGGAGTATCGATAATATTAAAGTGGTAACCTTTAGAATCTGCTGTTGGCTTACCTTGTTCTGTTGGAAAATTCCATTCACAAGTTGTAGCAGCAGAAGTAATGGTAATACCTCTTTCTGCTTCTTGCTCCATCCAGTCCATGGTTGCAGCACCTTCGTGAACTTCTCCAATTTTATGCGATTTACCGGTATAGAATAAAATACGTTCAGTAGTCGTAGTTTTACCTGCATCAATATGCGCTGCAATACCGATATTTCTTGTATATTTTAAATCTCTTGCCATTTTGTTTTTTCTTTATGAATTAAAATCTAAAGTGAGAGAATGCTTTATTAGCCTCAGCCATTTTGTGCGTATCCATTCTTTTCTTAACAGCAGCACCTTCTTCTTTAGCTGCTGACAAAATTTCAGATGCTAAGCGAGCCGCCATTGACTTTTCGTTTCTTTTTCTTGCATAAAGAATTAACCATTTCATTGCCATAGAAATTTTTCTATCTGGACGAATTGGCATTGGGATTTGGAACGTAGCACCACCTACACGACGCGAACGTACTTCTACGTGCGGCATAACATTGGTTAAAGCATCTTTCCAAAGTTCTAATGACGATTTTTCATCGTCTTGCTTTTTAGTTTCTACGATTTCTAAAGCATCGTAAAATACTTTGAAAGCAACTGATTTTTTACCGTCCCACATTAAGTTATTCACAAAACGCGTTACTAACTGATCGTTAAATTTTGGATCTGGTAAAAGAGGTCTTTTTTTGGCCTGTCTTTTTCTCATGTCTTTTCTTTTTTAAAGTTTAAGGTTTCAAAGTTTAAGGTTTGCAAAGTTTTTACTTTCAACTTTTAACTTTCAACTTTTAACTTAATTAAAAATTACTTTTTGTCTTTAGGGCGTTTTGCACCATATTTAGATCTTCTTTGTAAACGACCGTTAACTCCGGCAGTATCCAAAGCACCACGTACGATGTGGTATCTAACTCCTGGTAAATCTTTTACCCTTCCACCTCTAACTAATACTATCGAGTGCTCTTGTAGATTGTGTCCTTCACCAGGAATGTAAGCGTTTACTTCGTTACCATTTGTTAAACGAACACGGGCAACTTTACGCATTGCCGAGTTTGGTTTTTTTGGTGTTGTAGTGTAAACACGCGTACAAACCCCTCTTCTTTGAGGACAAGAATCTAAAGCAGCCGATTTACTCTTCTTAGTTATTTTGGCTCTTCCAGTTCTTACTAATTGTTGAATTGTTGGCATAATTACTTATAAATTAATACTTGTTTATCTACCCTATTTTAGGGGATGCAAAGGTAAAAATTATTTTTTATAATCCAAATCTTAATATATTAATTTTCAATACAATTCAAAAAAAATAAGACAGCCTTATTAATTGACTGTCTTAATTCTATATAAAAATATTGAATTTTTAGTTTGTTAAAACAAAATATTGCCATGGCTGAAACTTCATAGTTTCATCACTTTTCAATTCAATTTCTTTTCCAGTGATGTAGTCTTTGTATTTTCCTTCAACTTTTACCGTTGCATTTTGTTCTTTATCCGAAAAATTAGCTAGATAAACTACCTCATTACCTCCATTTTTTCGAGAGAATGCAATTATTTTATCGTTATCAGGTGTAAGCATTGTCATATATTCTGCTTTTGATTTTCCACCAGCTAATGCAGGATTTTCATTTTTAAGTTTCCCTAATTTTTCTAGCAAAGCCCATTCATTACCTTTTGTTTTAGGAATGGAATCTTTTTCGAAGAATTTTAAACTATGATCTAATCCATATTCGTCACCACTATATATTAACGGCATTCCAGGCATAACATAAGACAAAGCAATTCCTGCTTCTCTGGCTTTACCTAAGCGTGAATTTATAGTTCCATTCCAAGAATTTTCATCGTGATTATCAACAAAATTCATCACAATATCATTGGCTTCATATTCTTTTGAAACTTTTTCCATATACTTTGCCCAATCGGTTACAGGTTTTTTACCTTGTGCCATTTCATTCATTAAATGATGACCTTCCCAACCATAACACATATCGAATAAGTTATCTTTCAATAATTCGGGTTCCCAAGCCTCGGCTAACATAAAAATATTTTTTTCTTTACGTAATTCAGGAATAGCTTGTTGCCAAAAATCGGTTGGAACATTACTGGCAACATCGCAACGGAAACCATCAATATTTTCGTTAGTTATCCAATGTTTCATATCGGCAATCATGGTTTTACGCAATTCTGCATTATCATAATTCAAATCGGCAACATCTGTCCAACCCCAAGATTCTCCAGTTTCGGGATTAATTGGATCAATAATTTCGCCTTTATCATTTTTAGTATAAAACTCAGGATGTTCTGTTATCCACTTATGATCCCAACCGGTATGGTTTGGCACCCAGTCTAAAATAACATACATACCATTATCGTGAGCTGTTTTTACCAATTCACGAAAATCTTCAATAGTACCAAACTCCGGATTTACCTTAGTAAAATCGGAAACTGCATAGTAACTTCCTAAATATTTATGTTGCTCTGCTTCGGGCATTTCTGAAGCAAACTTACTGTTTTCGCCACCTGTAGCTTTTCTTTTAGTTTGCGAAATAGGAAAAATAGGCATTACCCAAATGATTTTTACACCCAATTCCTTTAACTGCGGAATATCTTTGGTAAAGGCTTTAAAACTTCCTTCTGGAGAATATTGACGAATGTTAGCTTCGTAAATAACTGCATTTTCAGTGGTTTTATCGTTAAATGCTTCTAATTTTGGTGTATTGTCAACCACTACACCTTCTTTATTTTCTCTTTTACAACTCCATAAAAAAGAAAGGGCAACTAGAGTTACAATTGTTTTTTTCATTGCTATTAATTTATATTTATTTTTTTCTTTAACCTCAAAGGTTTTAAAAACCTTTGAGATCTTTTTCTTTTTATTATCTTTTATTTTTTTCTCCAAATATAAATTCAAGAGGAATATGTAATCGCTTGCACCAAGCATTTTCAGAATGATTTTCGCCTTCAAATTTTAAATTTTCATAATTCGTAATATCATAACCTTTTAGATCAAAAACTTCATCTACTTGCTGTGCATATTTTACATATTCAGCATCAAGCTCAACTGTTCCGTAATCAAAATACAATTTATGTGTTTTAGGTGAAGGGCAATGTTTTTTTATATAATTAAAAAATTGATTGGGAATTGGATTGCCATCAAAATCTCGAAAACCTGGCCAATGTGTAGACAGACATGCGGCAGCACCAAATACTTTTGGATATTCGCAAATGGCATACATCGAAATCAATCCGCCCATGCTAGAACCCATGATAGCAGTATGCTGAGCATCGGTATAAACGGAATAATTTTTATCGACAAAAGGTTTTACTTCTTTTACTATAAATTTTAAATAATTGTCAGCATTCAACTTTTTTTCATCAAATGAAAAACCTGATTTTTTAATGGCTGCCTTTAATTCTTCTCGTTGAACTTTTGTTAAATTTTCGTAAGGTTTTTGTGGAAAATAATCGGTATGACGAATTTGTGGCACGTTGTGAATAGCCACAACAATAACATCTACTATTTTATTTTCTGAAACTAATTGCGTTAGCACATCATCAACTCCCCATTCTTGTTTATTCCAAGTCGTTGTTGCATCAAATAGCATTTGTCCGTCGTGCATATACAATACACTGTATTTTTTATGGGCAACATAATTGTCTGGTAACCAAACATCAACCGTTCTTTTTTCAACAAATTTTGACGGAAAATCTTGTATTCTTACAATGGTTCCCAAAAATCTGGACGAATCTTTTAATTGCTCACTTTTTATTGAATTTTGAGCAAGTGATAAAGAAACCATAAGTAAAAAAATATATTTCATTTTAATGTAATTCTAAAATATAAGAAGTCAAGGCTTCAATTTCAATGTTTTGAGTAAGATCTATTTTTTTATCAGAAATCACATCAAATCCGCTTTTTGCAGTTTTAATATTTTCTTGAAAACGAGCTAAATTGATTTTTTGTTTTTCTAATGAATTATTAATAATTACCATTACTGATTCTGTATCGTTATGACGGAAATATACATACACATTGTTTTCTGGAATGTATTGTGTTAATTTTCCAGAATGAATAACATTTTTATTTTTTCGCCAATTCAATAATTTCTTTGTTACATTAAAATAATCGTTTTGTAAATCATTTCTACCTGAAGCAGAAAAAGCATTGTTCGCATCGCCTTTCCAACCACCTGGAAAATCTTGACGAATGGCAGCATCGCCTTTACCTTTATCGCCAGCCATTCCAATTTCGCTACCATAATACAATTGAGGAATTCCACGCATAGTAGCCATTAAAGTCATCGCCATTTTATATTTCTTGATGTCGTTTTGGTAAATGTGATTGAAACGTGCAGTATCGTGGTTTTCGAAAAAAATTAATAAATTATTTGGATCGGCATACAAGAAATCATTCACAAAATTTTCGTAAAACTTAATGGTTCCATCAAACCAACTGGCACTATTTTGATTGAAAACTTCACCAAAAGCATCGTGAAGCGTAAAATCCATCACACTTGGTAAATGTGAATTGTAACTTTGAATTTTAGCAATCGGACTATCTTTTTGCCAATACGAAATTTGAGCTTGGTCGTGCATCCATACTTCACCTACAATATTAAAATAAGGATACTCATCGGTAATTGCCTTGGTCCAATTTGCAATACCTTCTTTATCATTGTAAGAATAGGTATCTACACGGAAACCATCTAAATCGGCAAATTCAATCCACCAAATTGCATTTTGAATTAAATAATTTAACACCAACGGATTCGATTGATTCAAATCGGGCATACTTGGTACAAACCACCCGTCCATACAATAACGTGCATCTCTTTTTGAAGCATAATTATCATATTGCGTTGTCATGCGGTAATTACTTTGTGCATACCCTGGAAATTGATGAAACCAATCGTATGTAGGCATATCTTTAAACATCCAATGCTCGGCACCCCAATGATTGGTTACATAATCCATTACCAATTTCATATCGCGTTTGTGCATTTCGGCAGCTAATTGTTTGTATTCGTCATTAGTTCCATAACGCGGGTCAATTCTATAAACATCTGATTGACCATAAGTGTGATACGAGTAGGTTTCGTCGTTATCCTCGCAAAGTGGCGTGCTCCAAAGTGCTGTAATTCCTAATTCTTTTAAATAATCTAAATGATTAATAATTCCCTGAATATCGCCTCCATGACGCCCACCTGGGTTGTTTCTATCTGCTTTTTCTTTTAATTCAGAAGACGAATCGTTGGCTGAATTACCATTTGCAAATCGATCGGGCATGATTAAATACATGGCATCTGCCGAAGTGAAGCTTTTTCGTAAAGAAGAATTTTCTTTGCGTTTTTTAATTTCAAAATCTTTAGTAAAAGTTGACTTTCCGTTTTTGAATTGAAATTTTAAAGTTTGTGCACTTACATTTTTAGTCTCAATTGTTACGAATAAATAATTTGGATTTTCAGTTTTAACAACATTCGTTATTACTACGTTATTGGAAACCGAAACAGCATTTTGGGCGATATTTTTTCCATAAAACATTACTTGAACTTCTGAATGGTTCATTCCTTCAAACCAAAATGGCGGTTCCATTTTATCAACTTGAGCAAATGATAAAATTGTAAGTGATATTAATAATAAGGTTGTTATTTTTTTCATTTTTTATTTTTTTTTAACCAGACCTCAAAGGTTTTAAAAACCTTTGAGGTCTTGCCTTGTTAAAAACCCATTAGATTTTATTTAATTTCTTTTATACTAATTCCAAATCCACCCGCTATTTTAGTATTAATACTAAGCTTTGATTTTTGTGTTACTTTTTGTTTAGAAATAGTATAAGCTTGAGGATTGGTTTTATAATCAGCATTTTTAGCATCAGCATAAATGGTTGCTTCGTATTTTTTCCCTTTATCCAAAAAATCTAAATTAATTTCAGAAACTCTTTCTTTTAATCCATTCGAATTACCTACAAACCAGTCATTTGAATTTTTATCTTTGCGAGCAATTGTAGTGTAATATCCTGGTTCTGCTTCTAAATAAACCGATTTTTCCCATTCCACTGGCACATCTTTTATAAACTGAAAAGCATCTAAAAATTGATTGTAATGTTCTGGTAAATCAGCCGCCATTTGTAATGGGCTATACATTACTACATACAATCCTAATTGATTGGCTAAAGTTGTATTTACATGAGAATTATTATTTGGATTTAATTTTGAAATATTCATTTCAAAAATACCTGGTGTATAATCCATTGGTCCACCCATTAAACGTGTAAAAGGTAAAATAGTAGTATGATTTGGTTTTGAACCACCAAAAGCTTGAAATTCTGTTCCACGAGCCGATTCGTTACCTATTAAATTAGGATACGTACGACAAATTCCAGTAGGACGAACCGCTTCGTGTGCATTGACCATTATTTTATAATCAGCAGCTTTTTCAATGGAGTATTGATAATGATTATTTATCCATTGGCTATAATGATGTTCGCCACGTGGTAAAATATTACCAACATAACCGCTTTTTACTGCATCATAACCATTGTCTTTCATAAATTGATATGCTTTATCCATGTGGCGTTCATAATTACGAGTTGAACCCGAAGTTTCATGATGCATAATCATTTTGATTCCTTTAGAAGCGGCGTATTTATGCAATTCTTGCACATTAAAATCAGGATATGGTGTAATAAAATCAAATACATAATCTTTTGATTTTCCGAACCAATCTTCCCAACCTTCGTTCCAGCCTTCTACTAAAACAGCATCAAAACCATGTTGTGCTGCAAAATCGATATACTCTTTAACATGTTTTGTGTTTGCAGCGTGTTTTGGACTTTGTTTTACTTTGGTATAATCTGTAACACCTAGTTGAACGGCTTGCACATCATCGGTATAAGCCCAAGCACTTTTTCCAGTAATCATTTCCCACCAAACACCAACATATTTTACAGGTTTTATCCATGAAGTATCTTCAATTTTACAAGGTTCATTTAAATTTAATGTCATTCGCGAAGCTAAAATATAGCGTGCATCATTGCTCACAATTATAGTTCTCCATGGCGACACACATGGTGCTTGTAAATAGCCTTTATCACCTTTTGCATCGGGCGTTAAATGTGATTGAAACACAAAATTTTTATCATCTAAATTAAGATGCATACAAGAGTAGTTGATTAGCGCTGCTTCGTGTATATTAATATAGATTCCATTTGTAGTTTTCATCATTAAAGAAGTTTGTACACCCGTATCTGAAAATTGTTGTTGCGAAGCATTTTCGGTTACTGCACCTCTAAATAATTTTCTTATCTCTGAAAGTTTACTTTCTGTATAATCATATTCTTGTGTATCATAATCGCCTGGAATCCAAAAAGCAGTATGATCGCCCGTCATGGCAAATTCTGTTCGTTCTTCTTTTACAACAAAATAGACAAGATTTTTTTGTTCTGGAAATTCATAGCGAAAACCTAAACCATCATCGAAAAGTCTGAATTTTATTATTATTTTTCTATCCGTTTGTCTTTGTTGTAAAGTAACTGCTAACTCATTGTAATGATTTCTTATTTTTGTTTCTTCACCCCACACAGGTTTCCATGTTTCATCAAAAGAAGCTGTTTTTGAATCTGCCAATTGAAAATCATTTAATAATGATTTTGTATCGTTTTTCAATTCTAAACCTAATTTACTCCGTTTTATAATTTCTGTATTATGATAAAACAATTGATAAGTAGGTGTGCCATCTTCCAAAAGATAAAATTTCATTTTAAAATTTCCATTGGGCGACATCAATTCTTGAGCAATTCCAAAAACTGAAACTAAAAAAAAGAAAAATACGAATGATTTTTTCATGTGTTGTTTAATTAAAAAGCAAAACCTCAAAGGTTTTGAAAACCTTTGAGGTTATTTATTAAATTAAGTTTAAAGTTGTTTTCGCTACAGTTTCAATACCGTTTAAAAGAATTGGCAATTCTTTTTCTCCATCAACTAAAATAGTTGTTTCGTTTTGCGTTACTTTTACTGTTACTATTTGATTTCTGAAATTGACTTTAAACGAATATGCTTGCCATTGTGATGGAATTCGCGGTTCAAAAGATAAAGTGTTATCTTTAATACGCATTCCTCCAAAACCTTCAACAATACTCATCCATGTTCCAGCCATTGAAGTGATGTGTAAACCTTCGTGTACTTCTTTATTATAATCATCTAAATCCAAACGCGATGTACGTAAATAAAAGGTGTAAGCCTGCTCCATTCTTCCTAAAACTGCGGCTTGAATAGAGTGTACACAAGGCGATAACGAACTTTCGTGAACAGTAAATGGTTCGTAAAAATCGAAATGTTTTGCTAATTCGTCTTTTGTAAAATGATCTTCAAAGAAATAAAATCCTTGCAAAGTATCGGCTTGCTTAATATAAGGCGAACGCAAGATTCTATCCCAACTCCATTTTTGATTAATTGGTCGTTGCGATTTTTCTAAATTGGCTACTGTAACTAATTCTTTATCTAAGAAACCATCTTGTTGTAAATACACGCCGTGTTCTTCAGAATATGGAAAATACATAGCATCTGCTACTTTTTTCATAGCTTCCATTTCTTCAGTACTCAAATTAACTTTTGCTTGTATACGTTGATAATCGTTTTGATATTCTTGGTTAACTTTTTCAACTTGTTCCAATGTATAATCAATACACCATTTGGCAATATAATTGGTGTACCAGTTATTGTTTACATTGTTTTCGTATTCATTCGGGCCAGTTACACCTAAGATAACATATTTATTTTTAGCCGTTGAAAAAGTGGCTCTTTGATGCCAAAAACGTGCAATTCCGATTAAAACTTCTAATCCTTTTTCTGGAATATATGAATAATCATTGGTAAAACGGTGGTAATTATAAATGGCAAATGCAATAGCGCCATTACGATGAATTTCTTCAAAAGTAATTTCCCATTCATTATGACATTCTTCTCCATTCATGGTAACCATTGGATATAAAGCTGCGCCGTTTTTAAAACCAAGTTTTTCAGCATTTTCGATAGCTTTATCCAATTGATTGTAACGATATGTTAATAAATTACGAGCAACTTGTTGATCTTTTGTAGCCATATAAAATGGAATACAATACGCCTCGGTATCCCAATAGGTAGAACCTCCGTATTTTTCGCCAGTAAATCCTTTTGGTCCAATGTTTAAGCGTGAATCTTTACCAGAATAGGTTTGATTTAATTGAAAAATATTGAAACGAATACCTTGTTGCGCTTTAACATCGCCATCAATGGTAATATCACTCATTTCCCAAATTGTAGCCCAAGCTTTAATTTGATTTTCTAATAATTGTTGAAAACCTAATTCGTTTGCTTTTGAAATTGCTTTTTGAGCTGCTGGTATTAAGTTATCAAAATTATAATGTAAAGAAGTGGTATAACCTCCAAATTTTTGAAGTGAAACGGTTTTATTTTTTTCAGCTGTTACTTCATAGGTAAAAGTTACTTTGGTAGCTTCTTTAGTAACATTAGATGGATTAGTTGCAATATTTTCTTGCTCAATCCAAACAGAATTATGCATAAAAGTAACTACTTCATAATTCGTTTTTAATGTTTTAGAAACAATAAAAGCTTGATTCAACTGCGCTTCTTCTTTTACTTGAAGTGTTTCCCAAAATTGATCGTCCCAATTGGTATCTTCGTTATGAATTCCCGAATCTAAATAAGGCTTAAATGTAATGTTTGCTTTACCGTTTAATGGCGTAATACTATATTTAATAGCGCCAACTTCGTCTAAATCTAAAGAGAGGAAACGAGTAACATTAACCTCAATTTCAGTGTTATTTTGTAAAACTGCCTGGAATTGACGTTTATACCACCCTTCTTTCATGTTTAATTCACGACGAAAGTTATTTACGGCTTTACATTTTGCCAAATCTAATGATTCTCCATTTATTTCAACTGCGATTCCTATCCAATTTGGCGCATTTAATACTTTTGCAAAATATTCAGGGTAACCATTTTTCCACCAACCTACTCTAGTTTTATCGGGATAATATACGCCAGCAATATAACTTCCTTGGAATGTTTTTCCGGAATATGCTTCTTCAAAATTGGCACGTTGCCCCATAGCACCATTTCCCAAACTAAATAAGCTTTCAGACGATTTTACAGTTTCTGCATTAAATCCTTCTTCAATAATCGACCAGTTATTTGGTATGATATAATCTTGATTCATTTTTATTTTTCAATTAATTCTTTTAAAAATTCATTTGATATAGCTGTAAAATCATTGAAGCAATAGTTAGCTTCATGTAAAACGGCTTTATCTCCTATTCCAATACTTAACATATTTGCAGCATTTGCTGCTTGAATTCCAGCAAAAGCATCTTCAAATACAATGCAATTTTCGGGGGTTGATGCTGTTAATTTAGCACCAACTAAAAAAACTTCAGGATCTGGCTTTGCTTTAGAAACAGCATTACCATCAACAAGAGCATCAAAATAAGATGTAAGATGCACTTTATCTAAAATAACTTTAGCATTTTTACTTGCTGAACCTAAAACTATTTTTTGGTTGTTATCTTTCAAAAACTGTAATACTCGCTTTACATCTGGTAGAATTTCTGATTCATCCATTTTTTCGATGTAGGCTAAATATTCTTCATTTTTTTGAACCAACCATTTTTCTTTTTTTTCGTCAGAAGCCGTTTGATTGCCTAGTCCTAAAATAATTTCAAGTGAACGAACTCGGCTAACACCTTTTAATTGTTCGTTATCTTCATTCGTAAAATGTATTCCTAATTGAGTGGCTAAATTTTGCCAAGCTAAAAAATGATATTTAGCCGTGTCAACAATTACACCATCTAAATCGAAAATAAATGTTTTTTGTTTCATTACAAACTTTCTTTATCTTTTACCTTTAATACTAAAACTGCAGCAATAATAAAACTTATACCACTCATAACAATAGCATAAATAGCATGGTCGTTATATACATATTTAACCAATGGCCCACCTATTAGTGCATTGATAATTTGAGGAATTACAATAAAAAAGTTAAAAATTCCCATATAAACGCCCATTTTTTTTGGTTTTATAGAACCCGCTAATATAGCATATGGCATTGCCAATATACTTGCCCAAGCAACACCAACCAAAACCATTGAAAAAATAAGCGCTTCTTTATTTGGCATAAAATACATAGAAAGTAATCCAATACCTCCTAATACTAATGAAATTGCATGAGTCTTTTTACGACCAATTTGTTTCGCTATATAAGGTAAACCAAAAGCAACAATTGCTGAAACAAAATTATACACGCCAAAAATGATTCCTACCCAATCGCCTGCATCTTGAAATGCGGGGCTTTTTGTATCATCTATTGAAAGTCCATAAATATGTTGTGCAATAGCCGGTGTGGTAAAAACCCACATACCAAAAAGTCCAAACCATGAAAAAAACTGCACCCAACTTAATTGGCGCATAGTTTCGGGCATTTTTACAAAATCGGTAAAAATATCAGAAAGTTTTGCTTCTTTAACCTCACCAACTGCTTCTTTACTTTCAATTTCTTCTGTAAACTTTGCTAATTCTTCTGGGGAATATTCTTTTGTTGTAGTAATAGTAATTATAATAGAAACGACTAAAACAATAGCACCAATAATAAAAGAATAAATTAAATTTTCGGGAACAACAGAATTTGCTGTAGGTTGATTACTGATGCCAAACCAATGATTTAAAACATATGGCAACCATGAACCCACTACAGCACCAATACCAATTAAAGCTGTTTGAACACTAAAACCTAAAGTGTGCTGATCTGCTCTTAGATTATCGCCTACTAACGCACGGAAAGGCTCCATGGCAATGTTAAACGAGGCGTCCATAATCATAAGCATACCTGCACCAACCCAAAGTGCTGGCAGAAAAGCTATGAAAATTTCGGCTTGTGGCATAAGAACCAAACCAATTGACGCCAATAATGCCCCTGCTAAAAAATAAGGTTTACGTCTGCCGAAACGCGTCCAAGTATTGTCGCTATAATGACCAATTATTGGTTGAACAATTAACCCCATTAAAGGAGCAATTATCCAAAACCAAGACAATTCGTGCACATCGGCTCCAAACAATTGTAAAATTCTACTGGCATTGGCATTTTGCAAGGCAAAGCCCATCTGTATTCCCAAGAAACCGAAACTCATGTTCCAAATTTCCCAGAAACTTAATCTACGTTTTTCCATTATCGTAATTTTTATTATTTACGATAAGCTATGCTTATCAAAACTTTTGTGAAGTAAATATAAGCTTTGATTTTTCAAAAGTAATTTTTTTAATGTAGCTCGCAAAAAAAGAAGGTTTATTTTTTTTATTTACAAGAATCAAACAAAAACAAAAATCTGATTTTCAGTAAATTAATCAAGTTACAACGTTTTCGTAGTTTCTCTTAATATTAATTCTGTTTCTATTTCCACCGTATCGTAAACTTCAACTTCGTTTTCTTGTTCTTCGTTTTCGTCTTCTAATTTTTTAATTAAAATTTGGGCTGCTTTTCTTCCCATTTTTACACCACTTTGACTAACTGTTGTAATGGTTGGGGTAGAAAACTTAGAAATAATACCGTCAGTAAATGCAATTATTTCTAAATCGTTTGGAATTTTAATTTGCAAACTATTCGCAATTTTTATGGCTACAACTGCAAACAACTCATTTACTGCGAAAATGGCATCAATTTTTTCGGTACTCATTAAATAATGAATCTTTGTATCGCAAGTATCCATGTCTTCAATTTTAACAATATACTTATCCTCTACTGCTATTCCGTTGTCGATTAATGCCTTTTTGTAGCCGTCTGTTCGTAATTTACCTACACTAACATAATCTACAGTTGTAATAAGTGCAATTTTTTTAGCCCCTGTATTTAACAAAAACTGAACTGCATTATAGGCTGCCATAAAATCATCAATAATTACTTTATCGGTATTTATTTTATTAGTTACCCTATCGAATAAAACTACGGGCATTCCTTGACTAATAGCTTCCTTTATATGATGAAAATCTTGTTTCTGTTGTGTTTCCTTTGATAACGACATTATAAAACCATCAATACTTCCACTTGCAAGAGTTTCCATATTAATAACTTCTTTTGTAAATGATTCATTAGACAAACAAACTAATACATTGTAACCTTCATCATTAGCTACTTGCTCTACACCTGTAATAACCGTTGCAAAGAAATGATGTACAATTTCTGGAATAATAACTGCAATAGTCTTAGTGCGTCTATTTTTTAAACTTAATGCAATATTATTAGGTTTATAGTTGTACAATTTAGCAAAAGCCTGAACTTTTAGCCTTGTATCTTCGCTAATTTCTGGACTATCTTTTAAAGATTTAGACACGGTTGAAACCGAAACATCTAACTCTTTTGCAATTTGTTTTAATGTTACCTTTTTTCTCAATGTATTATATTCTTGCAATAAATGTACTATTTAAATTTTAATTTTCGCAAAAAACGAATAAAAAAACGCCGAAAACATAAAGTTTTCAACACGAAAACGTTTTCGCAAGCCTTAGCTCACACCCGATGTCTTTTTTTACAATTTATTTACATAACTTTAACACTTGAAGTAAATATAAGCGAATTTAAAAAAGCGTTAAATTTAAAAATTTTGTATGAAAACACTGCAAAAAAAGTTACTATTTATGTTGTTTTTATTCCCATTAGGAATGCTAGCACAAAATGTTTTAAAAGGTGTGGTTATTGACCCTTCTATGCAAGAGCCATTACCCGGAGTAAACATAATAGTTAAAGGAACATCGAACGGTACAGCTACCGATTTTGATGGAAAATTTACATTAAACAATCTTAAAGTAAACGATGTTATCGTTTTTAGTTATTTAGGTTTTACAGATTACACATTAACCTACACAGGGCAAAAAGAAGTTACTGTTAATTTAACAGAAAGTTCAGAAATGCTCCAAGACTTAGTTATTATAGGTTATGGTTCTGTAAAAAAAGAAGATGCTACAGGTTCTGTAGATCTTATTACAGCGAAAGAATTTAATAAAGGAACAATTGTTTCTGCAGACCAGCTGTTAACAGGTAAGGCTGCTGGTGTTAGAATTACTAACAACGGCGGACAGCCCGATTCTGCACCAAATATTAGAATTCGTGGAGGTGCATCATTAACAGCTAATAGTAGTCCGCTAATTGTTATTGATGGTATTCCTATCGATAACACATCTCCTGCAGGAGTTAGCAATCCATTAACGTTAATTAACCCTAACGACATTGAGAGTTTTACGGTTTTAAAAGACGCTTCTGCAACTGCTATTTACGGTTCTCGAGCTTCTAATGGTGTTATCATAATTACGACTAAAAAAGGTACTTCTGGAGACCCTAAATTCAATTATTCTGCTAATGTTTCCGCTGGAAAAGTAACTAAAAAAATTGACGTTATGAACAGTAGCGAATTTACTCGATTTATAGAAGAATTTCACCCTAATTTAGTTAATAAGCTAGGAGTAGAAAACCCATCTAGCGGTGAAAGAGTTATTTATGATACCGATTGGCAAGATGCTATTTATAGAAACTCAATTTCTACCGACCATAACTTTAGTGCAAGGGCAAATCTTTATGGTTATTTGCCTTTTAGAGCTTCTGTAGGATATACTAAAAATGAAGGTTTAGTTAAAACTAATGACTACGAAAGGCTTTCATATTCTGTAAAAATGACGCCAAGCATTTTTGATGATCATTTAAAAATTGACATGAATGCTAAAGGAACATACACCTATAAAAATGCTATAGACGAAGGTAGTGTTTTAGCTGGAGCCGTGAATATGGATCCTACTAAACCTATATATGATGAATTTGGAACTAGTCTTTTTGGAAATTATTATCAAACCATGGACGATTCAGATCCAAATATTATAAGTGGGCAATATAACCCTGTTGCATTATTAAATCAACGTAAAAGACCGGAAAGAAACCTTCGCTTTTTAGGTAATTTAGAATTAGACTACAAAATGCACTTCTTACCAGAATTACGTGCAGTTGTAAATTTAGGTCTAGATGCTTCTCAGGCCAAATTAAGAGAAACTTTTTCAGAAAACAATTTAGCTTTATACAGATATAGTAGTGGAAACTATCAAGTTTTCAATTATGGAAAAACTATGAAGAACACCAAACTACAACAAACACTCACTTTGATAGCTATTTAGTTTATAGTAAAGAATTAATGGTGCTTACGAAAATTTGATATTCAAGGAGGTTATTCGTAATTAAAAATTTTAAAAAATGATGGATACAAAGACATCTGCTAATACAAATACTACTACTGGTGTAATTGAATACACCTCGGATCCTACTAATGAATTTTACAACCCGAATAATCCAAACAATAGATATTACAAATGAATTAAATCTTCTCAGTCTTTTCTTTTGAACAAATTTTGACGGTATAATAAATATTTAGTTACGTTATCATTAAGAGCTGACGGTTCTTCATTATTTAACAAAGATAATCGTTGGGGCTATTTTCCTGCTGCAGCTGTTGCTTGAAGTTAAAAGAAGAAACATCTAAAAGACTCAAACTTTGTTAACGACTTAAAAAATCGATTATGCTGGTAAAACAGGACAACAAGATATAACTCACAAGGCTTTTATCCTTCAATTCCTTTATTTACAGTTGCAGGAACTACCAGCCAGTACTTACCTGGTTCTAATTTATTTTCGGCAAATGCATACAACCCAGATTTAACTTGGGAAAAAACAACGACATATAATGCTGGTTTAGATTTTGATTTCTTTAAAAACAATTTGTTATCAGGATCATTTGAAATATACAAACGCTACACTAAAGACTTATTGGCAACTATTCCTGTTGCTCCTGGTCAATACCTAAAAGACAGCTTTGTAAGTAATATAGGGGAAACCGAAAGCAAAGGTTTTGAATTAAATTTAAATATTAAACCTGTTCAAACTGATGTTACAAGTTTAAAATTTAACACCAATTTAGCATATAATTATACTGAAATAACTAACTTAGGAGATGTTACTATGATTAGTGCTGGCGGTACTTTACCAACAGGAACTAACGTAAACAGTCAAGTTCATGCAGTAGGATTTCAACCTGGTTCATTTTGGGTATTTCAACAACTTTACGATGCGAATGGAAAAGTAATACCTGGAGCCTTTGTTGATAGAAACGGGGATAGTAAAATTACAAACGACGACCGTTATATTGTTGAAAGAACACCTAAATTTACATTTGGTTTTGGTTTCAATTTTAATTATAAAAATTGGGATTTTAGCTCTAGTTTTAGAGGCCAATTTGACGGACAAACTTACAACTCAAGAATTTTAACTTCTGGTTGGACAGACGCTGTTAAACCTGTTAGAGGTAGTAATTTAACAAACGTACTTAATTTTTATGACGGTGCTGCAGATTCAAGTTTTGTAAACTTCAACGGAAATGAAAAATTTTCAGACTATATGCTCCAAAATGCAACATTTTTACGTTGTGAAAATATTGTTTTAGGATATCGTTTCAACAAATTATTTAATAATGATAGTACATCATTACGTTTATACGGTGCAGTAAACAATGCCTTTTTAGTTACTAAATATTCTGGTCAAGACCCAGAAGTTTTTGGTGGTATTGATACTAATTTTTATCCAAGACCTAGAGTTTATACTTTTGGTTTAAGTTTAGATTTTTAAAATAAAATGTTATGAAAATAATTAAAGTATTAAGTTTATTTACACTATTGTCGATACTATTTTCGTGTACCGACGATTTGAATACGGAACCTAAAGTTGAGCTTTCATTAGAACAACTTTTAGCGCAAGACCCAAATGCCATAACAGGTATTTTATCAAAATTATACGGTTCGTATGCTTTATCTGGACCTAATGGGCCTGGCAGTTCCGATATTTCTGACGATCCAGGAGAATCTCCGTTTTTACGTGGAATTATTAACCTACAAGATTTTACTGCCGATGGCATGAAAAACCGTTGGGGAGATGATGGTTTAGACCAATTGACAACTACTTCAAATTGGGACGAAAACAATAAGTTTTTCAGATATTTATACAATCGTATATATTACACAATACCACAATGTAATAACTTATTGGTTGTTCTTCAAAATGTAGATGTTGAAAACAAGGAACAAATTATTGCTGAAGTTCGTTTTTTAAGAGCTTTAGCCTATTACTATCTTATTGATTGTTTTGGAAAAGGTGTTTTAGTAACCGAAGCTGAAGCAGGTGTTACATTACCTCTACCCGAATCTTCAAGAGTTGACCTGTTTAATTTTGTTGAAAGTGAATTAATCGATGTAGTTAATAATTTACCAACATCAAATACTTATGGTAGAGCTAACAAATACGCTGGCGCTATGCTATTAGCCAAACTTTATATGAATGGTAAAGTTTATACCGGAACAGATCGTTACACTGATGCCTACCCATACATTAACATGATAGTTAGTGAAGGCGGCTACAGTTTAGAACCTAACTATGGTGCTTTATTTTCTGGAGACAACAATTCATCAAGTGAAATTATTTTACCATTAATTGCTGATGCTGTTACCAGTCAAAGTTATGGGAATACAACTTATATTATATGTGGAAGTATGAACAGTGCTACAATGGATACTTCATTATTTGGAAATCCTGGTGGAAACGATGCTTGGGCAGGACACAGAGCTACAAAAGCTTGGTATGGTCTTTACGAAACAAATGATGAAAGAGGAGAATTGTTTTGGACATCGGGGCATACTTATGAAATGAATGATTATAAAGAATGGACAAATGGTTATCCTTCTATTAAATTTAGAAACACTAATTATTATGCCGCTTCAGGAGCTGCAACAGTATTCTCAAATACAGATTTTCCTTTATTCCGATTAGCAGATGCGTATTTAATGTATGCAGAGTGTTTCCTACGTGGTGGTGGTGGTAGTTCATCATTAGCTTTAGACTATGTAAATGACGTAAGAGATCGTTCTCACGCAGACTTAATCACTGCAGGAGATTTAACATTAGATTTTATTCTTGACGAAAGAGGTCGTGAATTAAATTTAGAAGGACATAGACGTAGTGACTTAATCCGTTTTGGAAAATTTACAGGTGGAACATACCTATGGCCTTGGAAAGGTAATAGTGTAAATGGTGCAGCAATATCTAACACCTATAATCTGTTCCCTATACCACTTACTGCATTACAAGCAAACCCTAATTTAACGCAAAACCCTGGTTATTAATATTAATAAAATTATAAGAAAATGAAAAAAGTTTTAAAAATATCAGCTTTATTATTAGTTTTTTTCGCAGCATTTTCGTGCGAAAACGACGACCAAACTATTATAAACCCTAGTGGTGGGCCAGAATTATTAACTCCTGAAGATGGTAGCGAATATGTTCTATTACCCGAAAACGCAAGCAACGATTTAGTTACTTTAGTATGGAATCATGCCGATTATGGTGTGCAAACACAAGTAAACTACGAAATTGAATTAGCCTTAGCTAATACAGACTTTGCAGAAGTTGTATCTGCGGGTACAACTAGCAACCGCTTTTTAGTTTGGAAAGTAGAAGAATTAAATGGCGCTATGACGGCTTTAGGTGCTACTCCTTACACTCCTACAGATGTTGATATGAGAATTAAATCTTCTTTAGGAACAAATGAAGATGTAGTAGCTTATTCAAATACTATAACATTAACCATTACACCTTATTCAACTGATTTACCAAAAATAGCTGTACCAGGAAATCACCAAGGCTGGTCGCCTGGAACAGCTCCAGAATTAGCTGCTTACGAATATGGGAACACAGACTACGACGGTTATGTTTGGTTAGATGGCGAATTTAAATTTATTGCAGCTAACGCTTCTGGTGTTTACGATTGGGGAAATACAGACTGGGGCGATGATGGGACCTTTACTAATACTTTAGTTGAACAAGGCGAAAGTAATTGTAATGCAACTGCTGGTTACTACAGACTACGTGCTAACACTACTAGTTTAACTTATGATGCTACACAAGTTTCTTGGGGAGTTATTGGTTCTGCAACTGCTGCAGTAACAGGAGGTTCAGGATGGGATAGTGATGCCGATATGACTTATGATGCTGCTACAGGTGTATGGTCAATAGTAATAACTTTAGGCGATGGTGAAATTAAATTCCGCTACAACAACAACTGGAACAACGGTGCAGACCAATGGAATTTAGGTGGTTACAAAGCTAGTGAAGATGGCACACTTAATTACGCTGGCGACATGATGACTTATGGCGGTGAAAACATCGCAGTTACAGCTGGTACTTATTTAATAGAATTAGATTTATCGAATCCAAGAGCTTATACGTACTCGCTTACACCACAATAAAATATTTTAAACAAAAAGGGCTACTAAGGTAGCCCTTTTAAATCTCTATGAAAATGAAAGAAAAATATCTATTATTACTATTATTTTTTACTACAATTTCTTTCGCACAAGTAAGTTGGCAAGGCGGAACTAACCCCGAAGCTAACCAAAGTGCAACCATTTTATTCGATAAAACAGGTACAGGATTGGCTTCATACTCGGGTACAATTTATGCACATACTGGGGTAAATGTAGATGGAACAGACTGGCAAAATGTAATTGGTAGTTGGGGCAACAACACTAGTCAACCAGCATTAACATTGGTTTCTGGAAATATTTATAAGTTAGACTTAACACCAACTATTCAAGATTTTTATAGCAACCCATCGGGTAGTATCACAAAAATTAATTTGGTTTTTCGTAGTGCCGATGGTTCACAACAAACTACCGATTTAGCTTTAAATGTAGGAGCATTTCAAGTAACATTAGCTACTCCTGACCAAAACAGTTATACCGTTTTGCCATCGGGAGGAAATCTTACCGTAACTGCATCAAACACTAACGGAAATGCTAGTTATAATTTAATAGCAAATGGCGCAAGTATAAATACAGCTACAACAGCCTCTTACAGTTACACACATACAGGTATTACTACTAATACTACTTACGAATTACAAATTACACAAGGCGCTGTAACTTACAGTAAAAGGTTTTACGTAGTAATTGCTGCTGCTACAACTATAGAAGCTTTACCTACTGGTTTAGATATTGGTATAAACTATAATCCTTCAGATGCTACAAAAGCGACATTAGTTTTAAATGCACCAGGAAAAGACTTTGTATATGTGGCTGGTTCTTTCAACAATTGGCAACCTACTGGTGCTTATGCTTTGAAAAAAGATACGGCATCAGATAAATTTTGGATTGAATTAACTGGATTAACCGCAGGGCAAGTATATACATATCAATATTGGGTTGGTGATCAAACACCTACAACAAACTCGCCAAGTATTGTTAAAATAGCTGATCCTTGTTCTACCTTAGTACTTTCCCCTTACGATGATCCTTGGATTTCGGCTAACAGCTTTCCAGATTTAACCACTACCTATGCCTACCCTAGCGGACAAGAAAGAGAGGTTACAGTGCTACAAACAGGACAAACACCTTACAGCTGGCAAGTACCAAATTTTACGAAACCAAGTAAAGATAATTTAGTAGTTTATGAAGTGCTTATACGCGATTTTGATGCCGATAGAAATTATCAAGATTTAATTGATAAAATCGATTATTTTAAAAGTTTAAATATTAATGCTATAGAATTAATGCCAATTATGGAATTTGAAGGCAACGAAAGTTGGGGATACAACACTTCATTTCACATGGCATTAGATAAGTATTACGGAACAAAAAATAAACTAAAAGAGTTTATTGATTTATGCCATCAAAATGGAATTGCTGTAATATTAGATTTAGCTTTTAATCACGCTTTTGGTAGAAACCCTATGGTTCGTATGTGGATGAACGATCCTGATGGAGACGGCTGGGGCGGTCCTAATACCGACAATCCTTATTTTAATACTGTAGCTAAACATAGTTATGGCGTTGGCGACGATTTTAACCATCAATCTATTCATACTCAAGACTATGTAAAACGTACTATTAAACATTGGATACAAGAGTTTAAAATAGATGGATTTCGTTGGGATTTAACTAAAGGATTTACGCAAGCATGTAATTCTGGAGATGATACGTGTACCAATAATTATCAATCGGATAGAGTTGCTGTACTAAAGCAATATGCGGATTATAGTTGGAGTTTAGATACCAATCATTATGTAATTTTTGAACATTTAGGAACAGGTGGTTCTGCCGCCGAAGAAGTAGAATGGGCAAACTATAGGTTAGGCGAAGGAAAAGGAATTATGCTTTGGGGAGAAGAATTTTATCCTTACAAACAACTAGCACAGGGCTATGCTACAGGTGCCGATATATCAGGAATTGGACATGTAAGCAGTGGTTTTTCTGGTAAACGATTAATTGGCTATCCTGAAAGTCATGACAAAGACCGTTTAATGTACGAAGCCTTTACTTATGGCAACGGAAATGGTGCTTTTCCAGTACAAGGAAATTTAACCAATACATTAAACAGAATGCCATCAATAGGAGCTACAAGTATTTTAGTACCAGGACCTAAAATGATTTGGCATTTTCAAGAATTAGGAATGGACGATTCTATTTATACATGTAATAATGGTTCGGTTAATAATGAAAGTGACCCTATTGCAGGCGATTGCAAATTAGATACCAAACCACAACCACAATGGGTAGAAAATTGGCCTGCCGATGCTATTAGAGGTGCTATTTATGAACAATATGCTCGTTTTATTAAATTAAAAACTACAGAACCTGTTTTTAATGGCGATTATTCTATTAGCCCAGATGGTAACAATATTAAACCTAGAATATACATTTACGACAACAGTTTACCCGCTACTAGTTTAAAAAATGTTGTAGTTTTAGCAAATTTTTCGGTAGCAAACTTAAACGTAACAGCCGATTTCCCTTATACAGGAACTTGGTACAATTTAATGGATAACTCTACTTTAAATGTTACGGCTACTAATATGCAAATTGCTATTCCGTCTGGTGGATATAAAGTTTATGGTAACCAACCCGCGCTACTTTCTACAGATCTTGTGTCGCTAGAAAACAACTTTGCTATTTACCCTAATCCTGCCGATACCGAATTATTTCTTTCTAAAGATGTAGATGCTTTAGAAGTATTCACAATTACAGGGCAAAAAGTAATTTCAATAAGCCAAGTTAACGCTTTTACACCTATAAATATTTCCGAATTAACTAAAGGAATGTACATTGTAAAAGCTACTAAAAATAATAACTCAGTTTCTAAACAACTTATAAAAAAGTAATAGAATTTGTTTTAGTTAGTTTGAAAAAGCACCTTCGGGTGCTTTTTTTATTTATACGAATAGCCAATATTTTTCGTTAATTTACCAAATGAAATGGAAACTACTTATTTTATTTCTTATTCCGCTATGGGTTTCAAGTCAAAACTTTTATTTAAAAATAAATGGAAGTTCGGCAAAAGAAACGCATATAATTGATAGTATTGGTTATAAAAAAGAAAATAGCTCGGTTGCCTTAGTATTAGAATCGCAAAAAACTTTTGAACAAAAATTACTTTCAAATGGTTTTTTTTCCTATCAGTTAAAAGACCAAAAAAAAGTAAACGATAGCACTTTTACCTTTTTTTACTCTTTAGGCAATCGCATAAACAGTATTGCAATTGTAACTAATCAAATTAAAAACGAAGAAAAAGAATTACTTTCGCTACAAACCGACACCATCTATTTAAAACCAAACGAAGTTGAATCGTGGATACAACTAAAACTCGCTGTTTTAGAACAAAATGGGTATGCGCTAAGTAAACTTAAACTCATCAATCAAAAACAGCGTAATACCACTATTTTTGCTGAGTTAAATTTATCGTTAAACAACAAACGAATGGTTAACGATTTAGTTGTTTTAGGCTACACTAAATTTCCAAAGAACATTAAAAAAAATTGGTTAAAAAAATACAAAAAACAAAATTTCAATCAGGCACTTTTAACCGAAATAACTAACGATATAGAAGCATTTCCGTTTGTAATGCAAACCCGAAATCCAGAACTTTTATTTACTAAAGATTCAACCAAAATATATACTTATCTAGAAAAAACAAAACCCAATACATTTGACGGATTTATAGGTTTTGCAAACGATGCCGAAAACACAAAATTAATTTTTAGCGGTTATCTCGACTTGCACTTAATAAATATTTTAAATGGTGGCGAAAAATTTAAGTTAAATTGGCGAAACGATGGAAACAAACAAACATCATTTCATTTAGGAACCGAAATTCCGTATGTATTTAAAAGTCCAATCGGCACAAAAGCTAATTTAAAAATTTTTAAACAAGATAGCATTTTTCAAAACACACAATTTAATTTCGATTTAGGTTATTATTTTAGTTATACCAAAAAAATATTTGTGGGCTATCAAAGCATTGTTTCTACCGATATTCAAAATGCAAACAGCATTAGTTTAAACAATTATAATAGTGTCTTTTACACCTTAACTTTCGATTACGCAAAGCGAAATATAACATCGTTTATTTTTCCCGAAAAAGCTAAAATACTCCTTACAACCGGAATAGGAAACAGAACCATTTTACAACAAAAAACCAAGCAGTTTTTAGCACAGCTTAATGCTTTTTACAATCTTAACCTCAACGAAAAAAATAGTATTAACCTAAAAAACGAAACCTTTTATTTAGAAAGTAATGCGTATGTTGTTAACGAACTCTACCGTTTTGGCGGAATAAATTCTATACGCGGATTTCGCGAAAACACGCTGCAAGCCAACTTTTTTTCGGGCATTATGGCAGAATACCGCTACTTGCTTTCGCCTAGTGTTTACGTCAATTCTATTACCGATTACGGCTACTTTCAAGATAAAACGGCAAATTTAAAAGGAAATCTACTCGGTTTAGGCTTTGGTTTTGGTATGCTTACAAAAAACGGATTATTCCAATTTGTGTATGCAAACGGAAGCACAAACGACCACGCCATAAAATTATCCAATTCTATAGTACAAATTAGTTTTACTACCAATTTTTAGCAGCGAATCTCTAGGCATTTAAGCAATCCATATTCCTGCTGTCCGTTTTACTCGGTATCACTTCCATCAGGGCTATTTAGCCTTTTACTCGTTTTTTTGCAACAAAAGCCTTTAAACTTTTATGCTTTTATACTTTTATACTCTAAATTTGCCAAATGGAAAAAGCGCAACAAATTTTTGGAATTCGAGCTATAATCGAAGCCATACAATCGGGAACTGAAATTGATAAAGTTTTTGTACAAAAAGATTCGCAAGGCGATTTAATGCGCGAGCTTTTTAAAGTTTTAAAGCAGCACAATATTAACTACTCGCAAGTTCCTGTAGAAAAACTAAACCGATTAGGCAACCGAAACCATCAAGGTGCTGTTGCTACTATATCGCCCATTACATTTGCTAATTTAGACAACTTAATTGTATCGTTATTAGAAGCCGAAAAAAAACCGCTTTTCATAATTTTAGATGGTGTTTCCGATGCGCGAAATTTTGGAGCAATTATTAGAACTGCAGAATGTACAGGTGTAAACGGAATTATTATTGCTAAACAAGGTAGCGCTCCTGTAAATGGCGACACCGTAAAAACCAGTGCTGGTGCTGTTTTTAATGTGCCTATTTGTAAAGTTGATCACGTTAAAGACGCTGTTTTTCATTTACAAGCCAGCGGCATAAAAACAGTAGCCGCAACCGAAAAAACAAACCATACACTATACGACATCAATTTTAAAGAACCTATTGCCATTATTATGGGTAGCGAAGATAAAGGTGTTAACCCTTCGGTTTTAAAAATTGTAGATGAAAAAGCAAAATTACCTATGTTTGGTACCATTTCTTCCCTTAATGTTTCGGTAGCTTGCGGTGCTTTTTTATATGAAGCTGTTAGACAGCGGATTAGTGAATTAAATATTTGAGAAATCAAAACAAAGACCATTTTGCTTTTTGCATTTTCTTTTTTAACTCAATTTCTAACTCTTGAATTTGCTTTAATTTTTCTTCTTCAGAAAGTTTGTCTTTATTTTTAATTTCAGCCTTTCTATAAGTAAATTCCATTTTCAATATGCTTTCTAAATCAGCCTTACCTAAATTGTGTAATTTTAAAGTTTTCATTCTTAAGTTCAATTTCTTTTCAAAAATTCATAAATCACTTTTATTGAGGAAGTAAAATAACTTTTAATTTCGCTTTCGCCTTCTTTTGGTTTTGGCGGCGGATTAAAATTGCCATTTTCATCAAAATTACGAATAAAAACATCTTCTTTTGGGTTAAAATTTGGATGTTCCCAATCGTAAATTAACGGCTTGCCAAACTGCGGTGTTTTAATAAGTAATGCCATTGCTAAACCTGTAACAAAACCTGCTAAATGACCTTCCCACGAAACAGAATTATCCACATTAGGAAACATATACCAAACCGAACCGCCATAAAACAACACCACAAACATAGAAACCGCCATTAATCTATAGTAACGGGTAAAAATTCCTTTAAAAAAAATAAAACTAACTAAAACATAAATTAATCCGCTTGCACCTATGTGATAACTTGGTCGTCCTAAAAGCCACGTTCCTAAGCCCGAAAAAAGAATACCAAATACAAGTACTAAAGTAGTTTGCTTTTTATAAAAAAATTGCAAAGCAGGCAGTAAAACCAACAAAGCCAACGAATTGTTTGCCAAATGTTTTAGGCTACCGTGTAAAAACGGACTAAATAAAATGCCTTTTAAGCCAAACCATTCGCGTGGGTAAATTCCGAAATGATGTAAGTTAACATTAAACTTCATTTCGTACCAAAAAACCAACCATAACAACAACACAAAAAACAACGGAAATAACACAACTGCTTTAGTAAATGTAAATTGATGTTCGCCAATTATGGTCTTTTTCTTTTTCATAAATAAGGAATACTCAAATATAACACCAAATATAATTTACTGAAGAAATGGCAGTTATTAAAATCTTTAAACGTAAAATTTTTAAACCTAAAACTAAAAGATTAATTTTACCGTATGGAAGCACCATTAGCAGAACGCATTCGTCCTAAAAATTTATCGGAATATGTAAGCCAATTGCATTTAGTAGGCAAAAACGGTTCGTTAACACATCAAATTACAAAAGGAATTGTTCCAAGCTTGCTATTATGGGGACCACCAGGAACAGGAAAAACAACTTTAGCGCAAATAATTGCTGCAGAAAGCAAACGTCCATTTTATCAACTTTCGGCTATACACTCGGGTGTAAAAGAAGTTCGTGAAGTAATTGAAAAAGCCAAACAAAATAACGGTTTGTTTACCACTAAAAACCCCATTTTGTTTATTGATGAAATTCATCGATTTAGTAAATCGCAGCAAGATTCGCTTTTGGCAGCAGTAGAAAAAGGTTGGATAACATTAATTGGTGCCACAACCGAAAACCCAAGTTTTGAAGTTATTCCCGCATTACTGTCGCGTTGTCAGGTATATGTACTTAATCCGTTTACAAAAGAAGATTTAGAAGCACTTTTACACAGAGCAATTAAGGTTGATGATTTACTGAAAAGTAAAACTATAAAACTAAAAGAAACAGAAGCGTTGCTTCGTTTATCGGGTGGCGACGGGCGAAAACTTTTAAATGTTTTTGAATTGGTTGTTAATGCTACAGAAGGCGATTTAGTTGAAATTACTAATGAAAAAGTAATGCAATTGGTGCAAAAAAATACGGTTTTGTATGACAAAACTGGCGAACAACATTACGATATTGTTTCGGCTTTTATAAAATCGATACGGGGAAGCGACCCAAATGGTGCTGTATATTGGTTAGCTCGAATGATTGAAGGTGGCGAAGATGTAAAATTTATTGCGCGCAGAATGCTTATTTTAGCCAGTGAAGATATTGGCAACGCTAACCCAACTGCTTTAATTATGGCAAACAATACGTTTCAGGCAGTAACCACAATTGGTTATCCCGAAAGTAGAATTATATTAAGCCAATGTGCTATTTATTTAGCAACGTCGGCAAAAAGTAATGCAAGCTATATGGCAATTGGCAAAGCACAACAACTAGTAAAGCAAACAGGCGATTTACCCGTTCCAATGCACTTGCGTAATGCTCCAACTAAATTAATGGCAACATTAGGCTATGGCGATGAATATAAATATGCACACGATTTTGTCAATAATTTTGCAGAACAAGAATTTTTACCCACAGAAATTTCTGAAACCAAATTTTACGAACCTGGCGAAAATGCTCGTGAAAAAGAATTGCGACAGTTTTTAAAAAATAGATGGAAAAATAAATATAATTATTAGTTTTAAAAAACGTTATTGATATCAATAAAAAATGGGGTTAAAAAACCCCATTTTTTATTTACTTTTTATCTAATTCATCAAACTTAGATGGTAATTCTTCTTTTGGCCACATATTATTATTTACATCAATATCGGCAGTTTCAAGTTTTGGATCGAGTTGAATTTTTACTACTCGCTTTTCGGTTGCAAAAATACGTTTTGCAGTTTCGTTGTTCATACGCCAAATTTGAGCAGGAAAGCGAAATTCTTCTGTACTGCCATCTTCATAGTGTAGCTCGGCAATAATTGGCATTATCATTCCGCCTGGTTTTTCAAATTCTACTTCATAAAAATAATTTGGCTTTTTTAATTTTGCTCGTTCTTCAACTGTATATTTAGTCGCTAAAAAATCGTTTAATGGTTGTATAGCTTCTGCGTTAAAACTTTTAGATGACATATTATCTTTTTCTTCTACCCAAAATAATATATCTTTCATATCGTCTAAGTTTCTACCGTAACGGGCTAAAAGTTTTTTAGCTTCTTCTGTTGGCTCTGTTGTAACGGCAAACTGTTTCACTTCTTTAATTCCAATATCAACATAATCGGTAGAGTAAAACCAACCGCGCCAAAACCAATCTAAATCTACTGCCGAAGCATCTTCCATTGTTCTAAAGAAATCTTCTGGTGTAGGATGTTTAAATTTCCATCTGTTTGCGTAGGTTTTAAAAGCATAATCGAATAATTCGTGCCCCATAATAGTTTCACGTAAAATATTTAAACCTGTTGCTGGTTTTCCGTAGGCGTTATTTCCAAACTGAAAAATATTTTCAGAATTGCTCATAATAGGCGAAATAAAATCTTGGTTTCCTTTCATATACGGAACAATTTTAGCGGCTGGCCCTCTATCGGCTGGAAAATTTGGGTCGAATGAAATTTCGGTTAAATATTCTAAGAAAGTATTTAAACCTTCGTCCATCCACGTCCATTGTCTTTCGTCTGAATTTACAATCATAGGAAAAAAGTTATGTCCTACTTCGTGAATTATAACTCCTAGCATTCCGTATTTAGTTCTATCGGTATAGGTACCGTCTTTTTCTGGTCGCCCAAAATTCCAACAAATCATAGGGTATTCCATACCTTGTCGTTGTGCCGAAACTGAAACTGCTTTTGGATACGGATAATCGAATGTGTAATGCGAATAGGTTTTTAGAGTATGTGCCACAGCCCGTGTAGAGTATTCGCCCCAAAGTGGATTGGATTCTTTAGGGTACATAGAAATAGCCATAGGCTGTGCTGTTTCTAATTTTACCGCCATAGCATCGAGTAAAAATTTACGAGAAGTAGAAAAACCAAAATCACGAACATTTTTTGCTTTATACTTCCATGTTTTTGTAGTAGTTTCAAAACCTTTTTCACGATTTTCGGCTTCTTCTTGGGTTACAATTACAACGGGTTTATCAAAAGTTTTTTCGGCTAATTCCCAGCGTTTTAATTGTTCGCTTGTAAAAACATCTTTTCTATTTTGCAATACTCCAGTTGCTTCCATAATGTGGTCTGATGGTACCGATATAGTAACATCAAAATCTCCGAAAGGAAGTGCAAATTCGCCTCTACCCCAAAATTGCATATTTTGCCAACCTTCTACATCGCTATAAACGGCCATTCTAGGATAAAACTGTGCAATTACATATAAGCGGTTGCCATCTTCAAATTGTTCGTAACCCGAACGACCACCATCTACCATATAATTGTTAATTTTATACCACCATTTTATTGAAAATGAAATTTTATCGCCCGATTTTAATGGCGAGTCTAAATTAATACGCATCATTGTTTTATTGATGGTATAACTCATATTCTTGCCTTTTGCATCTTTTACATAATCAATGTGAAAACCGCCTTGAAAAGATTCTTCTATATAGGTTTTTGAAAACTGACTAACAGAGGTTGCTACCTGCATTTTTTGGTTTTCAACTAATGGTGTATTAGAATCTGGAGCTCGCATATTTTGGTCGAGTTGTACCCAAAGGTATTCTAAATTGTCTGGAGAGTTATTGTAATATGTAATGGTTTCTTCGCCCGACAATGTTGTATTTTTATCGTCTAAAACCAAATTCATTTTATAATCGGCTTGTTGCTGATAATACGCTGGACCGGGTGCTCCTGATGCTGTGCGAAACATATTAGGAGTGGCTAATTCTTCGTTTAATTGACGAAACTTATTTTGATTGTAATGCCCTGGCTTTTTAGTTTCTTCAACTTTAGTTTCTTGCGCTGTAACAAGAAAAACGCTTAAAAATGTAGAAAAAACGAGAATGAAATGCTTTTTCATATTAGTTTGTTTTGATTAGTTGTTTTGGGTTTGATTTTGTAAATAAAAAACTCTCTTTTTTATTGCCAATAGTTATATGAGTAATATTTTGTTGTTCGCTATAAAGTTCTGTTAAAATGCTATTAGTAAACTCAAATGTAGTTATTTTTTTAGAAAAATCGGTTTTTAAATAGCAAATAACCACATCGTCTTCATATTCTATCCCTAAAAAAAGTACTGCTTTTTCTTTTCCGTTAATAGCTACTTTTATTTTATTAGTTAAATAGTTTTCGATATATGTTTTGGCTTTTTTATCTTCAATTTTAGTCGCTAAATTTAGTTTTTTATCGTATTTTTCATCTAATGCTTTTTCTAAATCATCAATAAAAATACGAGAAGAAATCTCGACACGGTTTTTATTTTCGTTATAGTTAACTTGGGTAACCGAAACATAAAATTTGTGCCACACTACAAACGACGAAAGTGTTACAAGTAAACAAAAAACTATTATTAGCTTAATTTTTTTCATTGTACTTTAGTAGTACTTGTTTTTAAACTATTGTTACACAAAAGTTTGTTAATTATTATTTTTTTCTAAAATAAATATCAATTGGCACTCCAGAAAAGTTAAAGTTATCGCGTAATTTATTTTCAATAAAACGCTTATAAGGTTCTTTAATATACTGTGGTAAATTAGCAAAAAATACAAACTGAGGAACAGGTGTAGGCAACTGCATACAATATTTTATTTTAATGTATTTTCCTTTTATAGCTGGCGGTGGTGTATGCTCTATAATTGGCAACATTAACTCGTTAAACTTAGAAGTTGGTATGCGTTGTTTTCTATTTTCATACACTTCAACAGCTGTTTCTAGAGCTTTTAACAATCGCTGTTTTGTTAATGCCGAAACAAACAAAATAGGTACATCTGTAAATGGCTCTATTTCTTTACGAATTGTAGCTTCAAAAAGTTTTGCTGTTTTGGTATCTTTTTCAATTAAGTCCCATTTATTCACTAAAACAACAATTCCTTTTCTATTTTTTTGAGCCAACCAAAATATGTTTTGGTCTTGGCTTTCGAAACCTCTAGTAGCATCAATCATCAGAATACAAACATCGGCATGTTCTATAGCACGTACTGAACGCATAACCGAATAGAACTCTAAATCTTCTTTTACTTTTGCTTTACGACGAATTCCTGCAGTATCGACCAATTTAAATTCGAAACCAAATCGGTTATAGGTAGTATCTATAGCGTCGCGTGTTGTACCAGCTATATCGGTTACTACAAATCGATCTTCGCCAATTAATGCGTTAATAAATGACGATTTCCCTGCATTTGGTCGTCCTACTACTGTAAATTTAGGCAATTCATTTTCTTCTTCAGTTGCTTGTGGTAGTTCTGGTAGCGATTCTATTAATTTGTCGAGTAATTCGCCTGTACCACTTCCGTTCATACCTGATATCGTATAATATTCTCCAAGTCCTAAAGAATAAAACTCTACTGCATCGCTAACACGCATAGCGTTATCTACTTTATTAACTACTAAAAAAACAGGCTTTTCTACTTTTCTAAGAAGATTCGCTACTTCATTATCCATGGGTGTAATACCATCTTCTACATCAACCACAAACAAAATAGCATCGGCTTCATCTATTGCTAGTTCTACTTGGCGTCTAATTTCGCCCTCAAAAATATCGTCTGAACCTATACTGTAACCACCCGTATCAATTATCGAAAATTCTTTACCATTCCACTCACTTCGTCCGTAATTTCTATCGCGTGTTACACCACTAATCGAATCTACAATGGCGTCGCGACGCTGAATTAAACGATTAAAAAAAGTAGATTTTCCTACATTAGGCCGTCCTACAATAGCTACTATATTATTCATATAATTGTTTTTGAAACGGCAAAGATACTGTACTGAATTTGAAATAACTAATAAGTTAAGGCGCAAGTTTTAAATTATAAAGTCTATTTTTAATCTACTTTCTATTGTTTTATACCTTTCTTCTTTTCTGTTTAAGGTATAAAAAATTATCTTTGTAACCTAAAACACACAACATAATACTACAAATGAATTATTTTTCTTCTGATTTTAGATTAGGTATTTTAGGTGGCGGCCAATTAGGTAAAATGCTGTTGAACGACACTCGAAAATTCGATATTCAAACTTTTGTTTTAGACCCTAGCGAAGAAGCACCAGCCCGATTTGGTTGCAATGCTTTTTACAAAGGCAGTTTGTTAGATTATGATACGGTTTATCAATTTGGTAAAATGGTGCATCTATTAACTATTGAAATCGAAAATGTAAACCTCGATGCTTTAGATAAATTAGAAGAAGAAGGTTTACCTATTTTTCCTTCACCTAAAACACTTCGATTAATTCAAAACAAAGGAAAACAGAAAGATTTTTATGTGAAAAATGATATTCCAACATCTAAACACTTACGATTTGTGGGCTTAGACGATTTACGTGAAAGTTTAGCTAAAGATGAACTTGATTTCCCATTTGTATGGAAAAGTGCAACGGGTGGTTATGATGGTAATGGGGTTAAAATTTGTCAATCTGCTTTAGATTTAGTAAAACTTGCCGATATTGAATGTGTTGTTGAAGATTTAATTCCGTTTAAAAATGAATTAGCAGTAATTGTTACCCGAAGTGCTAATGGAGAAGTTGCGACTTATCCTGTTGTAGAAATGGAATTTCATCCTGAAGCTAACCAAGTAGAATATGTTATTTGTCCGGCTCGTATAGACGATACTATAGCACAAAAAGCACAAGAAATTGCTTTACAAGTTTCAGAAGCATTTAACCATGTTGGTCTTTTAGCTGTTGAAATGTTCCAAACGATGAACGATGAAATTTTGGTTAATGAAGTTGCACCTAGACCACACAATTCTGGGCATTATAGCATTGAGGCGAGTTACACATCGCAATTCGAAAATCATATTCGTGCTATTTTAAGATTACCTTTAGGCAACACCAATAGTAAAGTTGCAGGAATTATGGTAAATTTGGTAGGCGAAGAAGGTTTTACCGGACAAGTTTATTATGAAAATATCGATAAAATTATGGCAATCGATGGCGTAACGCCACATATTTATGGAAAACGTGAAACACGACCTTTCCGTAAAATGGGACACGTTACCATTGTAAATGAAGATATGGATAGAGCTAGAAAAATTGCAGAAGATGTAAAGAATTCTATTCGAGTGGTCTCAATTTGATAATTTGAAGATTTGAAAATAGCAAAACGATTTTTAAAATTTATCACTTTCTAGGTGCTTGATTTTACTTTATTATTATTATTGATTTTCAAAAATTATAAACAACAAACTATAAAAGAACAAACATGAGTAAAGTAGCTATAGTAATGGGTAGCATATCGGATATGCCGGTAATGCAAGATGCCATTGAAATATTAAAAGGATTCGATATTGAAGTAGAAGTCGATATTGTTTCGGCACATAGAACACCAGAAAAATTATTTGATTTCAGTAAAAATGCACACAACAGAGGCATTTCAGTAATTATTGCGGGCGCTGGTGGAGCCGCACATTTACCAGGAATGGTAGCCGCTATGAGTCCACTTCCTGTTATTGGTGTTCCTGTTAAATCGAGTAACTCTATCGATGGTTGGGATTCGGTTTTGTCTATTTTACAAATGCCAGGTGGCGTTCCTGTGGCAACAGTTGCTTTAAACGGAGCAAAAAACGCTGGGATTTTAGCGGCTCAAATAATTGGCACAAACGACAAATGTGTTTTAGATAAAATTATAGCCTACAAAGAAGGCTTAAAACAAGTTGTTTTAAAAGCTGCCGAAGAGTTAAAGAAACCGTAAAAAAGCAGAAAACCCCAACTTTCGCTAGGGTTTTTCTACTCACAATTACGTGACAACTATAAAAAAATTTTACTCTTTAAAATAAAAATATTATTTCATCGTCAAAATTAAGCTTTTTATCGATATAATCAAACTAAAAATGGATTTTTTAAAAAATTTTAACACCAAACACGAATCGGCACCTTTTACCAAAATTGAACTTGCCGATTATATACCCAATTTTAAAAGCTGTATTGCTAATGCCAAAAAAGAAATTGATGCAATTGTTACTTCACAAGAAAACCCAACATTTGAAAATACTATAGAAACATTAGAATTTGCCGGACAACAATTAGACCGCTTATCTAGCATATTTTTCAATTTAAATTCTGCCGAAACTTGTGATGAAATGCAAAAAATTGCACAAGAAGTTTCGCCTTGGCTAACAGAATTTGGCAACGATATTACGCTAAACGAAGAATTATTCAAAAAAGTAAACGCGGTTTACGACATTAAGGATTCTTTAGGGTTAACAATAGAACAAAAAACGCTTTTAGATAAAAAATACAAAGGTTTTGTTCGCAATGGTGCACTTTTAAACGAAGACCAAAAGAAAAAACTTCGCGAAATTGATACGCAACTAGCCAAATTGAAATTAAAATTTGGCGAAAATGTTTTGGCAGAAACCAATAATTATCAGTTGCATATTACTAACGAAACCGATTTAAAGGGTTTGCCTGATGGCGCAAAAGAAGCTGCAGCCGATTTAGCAAAAACTAAAAATTTAGAAGGTTGGATTTTTACGCTTGATTTTCCGAGTTATTTGCCATTTGTTACCTATGTTGACAATCGAGAATTGCGAAAAGAAATTTCTATTGCCTACGGAAAAAAAGCCTTTCAGAATAACGAATTCGACAATCAACAAAACATTAAAGACATCGTTCGTTTACGTCACGAACGCGCTAATTTACTGGGTTATGTTTCTCATGCTCATTTTGTTTTAGAAGAACGAATGGCACAAAATCCGGAAAAAGTACAAGCATTTTTACACGATTTATTAGAAAAAGCAAAACCCGCTGCTGAAAATGAATTTGCCGAACTTACGGCTTTCGCCAAAGAATTAGACGGAATCGACCAATTACAAAAATGGGACAGCGCCTATTATTCGGAAAAATTAAAACAAAAGAAATTCAATTTAGATGATGAAAAACTAAAACCGTATTTCAAATTGGAAAATGTATTGAACGGTGCGTTTACTATTGCCGAAAAACTTTATGGAATCCGTTTTCAAGAAGTTTTCGATATCGATAAATATCATGAAGATGTAAAAACATATGAAGTTTTAGATTTTGAAGGCAATTTTATAGCCTTATTTTACGCCGATTTTTTCCCAAGAAAAGGAAAACGCAACGGTGCTTGGATGACTTCATTTAAAAATCAATATATAAAAGACGGCAAAAATGAACGTCCGCATATTTCTAATGTTTGCAACTTTACGCCTCCTACAAAAACCAAACCTTCACTCCTAACCTTTAACGAAGTTACCACTTTGTTTCACGAATTCGGGCACGGTTTACACGGAATGTTAGCCAATACAACGTATCCAAGTTTATCGGGAACTTCGGTTTTTTGGGATTTTGTAGAGCTGCCAAGCCAGATTATGGAAAACTGGTGTTACCAGCCCGAAGCTTTGGCTTTGTTTGCCAAACATTACGAAACAGGCGAAATTATTCCGCAAGAATATGTAGATAAAATTAAAGAAAGTGCTAACTTTTTAGAAGGAATGGCAACCCTGCGTCAGTTGAGTTTTGGTTTGCTCGATATGGCGTATCATGGTAAACCGCAAACAATTGAAGATGTTAAGACATTTGAAAAAGAAGCATTTGAAAACACAAAACTTTATCCAGATGTAGCTGAAAATTGTATGAGTACTTCATTCTCACATATTTTTCAAGGTGGTTATTCTTCGGGCTATTACAGCTACAAATGGGCAGAAGTTCTCGATGCTGATGCCTTTGCTTATTTCGAAGAAAACGGTATTTTTAATACCGAAGTCGCTACAAAATTTAAAGAATATGTATTGTCTAAAGGCGGAACGGAACACCCTATGGAATTGTATAAAAAATTCCGTGGACAAGAACCTACACCAGATGCTTTGCTAAAACGAGCTGGGTTAATTTAGAAACCTTTGTCATTTTGAACTTGTTTCAAAATCTAAACTCATATCTTAGAAGCTGAAATAAATTCAGCTTGACAGCATCAATATAAACCGAAGTTAAATTAGCTTCGGTTTTATTTTCAAATAAACTTTCATTTATTTTTGAAAGTTTAAAAACTTTTGCTTAACTTTGTCCTATGGAATTTCAAGAAGCTAAAAATAAATTCGTTCAAACTTGGGGAGCATTAGGCAGTCAATGGGGCATAAACAAAACTATGGCTCAAATTCATGCTTTGTTGATGGTGTCAAACGAACCGATTTCTATGGAAGACATTATGGACGAATTGCAAATTTCCCGCGGCAATGCTTCTATGAATTTACGCGCGTTAATGGATTGGGGCATTGTGTATAAAGAGTATAAAGTGGGCGAACGCAAAGAATTTTTTACAGCAGAAAAAGATTTGGATGAATTAGCAGTAAAAATTGCTCGTGAACGCAGCAAGAGAGAAATAAAACCTACTCTAAAAGTATTAAAAGAAGTTTCTTCAATTGACGCAAACGCCAATGAAGAAGAAAAACACTTTGTAGAACAAACCCAAAAATTATACGATTTCGTATTAAAAGCCGACAATGTTTTAGATAAAATAACAGAATACAAAGACAATTGGCTAACAAAGTTAGTTGTTAAAATAATGAAATAATTTTTTTAACTTAAACTTTCATTTTTTTCTGAAAGTTTAAAAATACACATAACAATGAAAGCACTAAAAACGTTAAACACCATTGCCTTATTAATTCCTATACTATTAGGATTTATAGGTTTTTTCTTCGAAGAATACTTTTTGTATGCTATAGTTGCTACTATGGTTACAGGATTTTTACAAGTAGTTGCTGGAGTTATCTTTTGGATTATGTTTCCAAAAAACATCGAAATTCAAGTTTATTTTATGTTGGTTGCCTTATTTTTTATAACAATTTTTAGTGGTTTCAACAGCGATTTAATTTGGATTTTACCACCAATGCTTTGCGTTTACCTATCCATAATAATTTATAAAAAATAACACTATGAGTTTTTTAAATGCACAATGGAAAAATCTAGCCTTAATCAATTATGAAATTGAGGCTAGTTTACTAGAAAAATATGTTCCAAAAGGTACAGAAATCGATTTCTATAATGGAAAATGCTATATCAGTTTGGTTGGTTTTCTATTTCAAAATACAAAATTATTAGGTATAAAAATTCCGTTTCATACCAATTTTGAAGAAGTAAATCTTCGATTTTACGTTAAGCGCTTTGAAAATGGCGAATGGAAACGAGGTGTGGTGTTTATAAAAGAAATTGTTCCAAAACCTGCTTTAACATGGGTTGCAAACACAGTGTATAAAGAACACTATCAAACCTTACCAATGAAACATTCTATTACTGAGAATAAAAATTTAAATACCGATTTTGTCTATCAATGGAAAACAAAAAATAAATGGAATACTATTTTAATGGAAACAAAAGATAATGCTATAGAAATAGAAAGCGGAACAACTTCTGAATTTATTACCGAACATTATTTTGGCTACACAAAATATAATGAAAACAAAACATTTGAATACGAAGTAAAACATCCTAAATGGCAACAAAAAGAAATAATCCAAACTGTAATTGATGTAGATTTTAAAGCCACTTATGGTAATGAATTTGAGTTTCTTAACTATCAAAATCCAGCATCTACCATTTTTGCTATTGGTTCTGAAATTTCAGTTGAAAATAAAAATAGAATTGTATGAAAAATTTAGTTCCTAATGAAATTGGAAAAATATCATTTTCCTTTTCAAAAACATTGTGGTTGTATCTCATTTTAATTCCAATTTTCTTTATTAAGTGGGAAAATATATCTTTAAAAACATCAATTATTGGATTACTACTTACCTTTATAACGGTTTGTTTAGGACATTCTGTAGGTTTACACAGAGGCATCATTCATAAATCCTACGAAACCTCAACTTTTTTTAAAAATTTATTGCTTACTTGTTTTGTGTTTACAGGTCTTGGTAGTCCTAAAGATTGGTTAAAAATGCATTATTACAGAGATTATTGGCAAAACCGATTAGATTGTCCAAAATATTTTCAATACAAACATTCTTTAGTAACTGATTATTTCTGGAATTTACATTTAGTCTTTACTCCAAAAAATGAAGAACGTTATAAAATTCCAAATGAAGATATACAAGACAAATACATCAATTTTTTAGATAAATATTGGTTCGTACTAAACGCTTCATTTTTTACAATTATTGGGTTGATTTTTGGAATCAATTCAGCTTTACTCATTATTAATTTCCGAATTGGATTAACCATTTTAGGACATTGGTTTATTGGTTATATTTCACATAAATACGGCTATGCTAATTACGAAATTGATGATGCCGATGAAAGTGCTTATAATAATTTAATTTTAGGGTATATATCTTTTGGTGAAGGATTTCACAACAACCATCATGCTTTTCCAAAATCGGCTAAACTAGGATTAAAATGGTATGAATTCGACTTAGGTTGGTATTGTATTCTCTTATTTAAAAAAATAAAATGGATTCAAAATGTTTCTGTCAATACAAAAAAAGAAACGGCATCTCAAATTGAAACTACTTGGAATTACCCATTTATTAATAACAAAATCCACCAAAAAACAGGTACAGCTTCTACCCAAAAACTTGTATAATATTTTGATTTTTGTGGAGAAACAAAAAAAGTAAACAAAACTAGAATTACAGATACAACAAGAGTAATTGTGCAATCTATAGCCGTAATTTCTGGTTTTAAACTATCCAATAAAAGAAACAAAACCAATAATAAATACGATAAATACTTACTTCGTTTTACACCTATTTTCTGTGGAATGGTTTGCAGGCTTTCGGCGTCATTTTGTAAATCTACAATTTCAAAAATTAGCATTAAAACAAAAACCAAAATAAATCGTTGTACGCTTTTTATAAGCACTATAGCATCAAAACCATAATCGGCATTCATTACAGGAAGCCAAACCGTAACCACAACCCAAGCTAACGCTACTAAATAGATTTTTACTCCAGCCCAATTGCGCATATTGGTTCGTTTCGGAATAAACGGAAGTGTATATAAAAGGGTAATCAGCAAGGCTCCAAAACCAAAAATTTTCGTTATTTGTTGCAATTGAAAAAAGTAATAAAGCGTAGCCAAAGCTGCAAAAAAACTCAATCCAATAATTGCTTTAAAAGTTGGTGTTAGCTTTATTCTTTTTACCCGAGCTAGCGCATCATATTTTATAAAATTATACCCTACAATAGTTCCGTAAAAACCAAAATAGGCTACAGGTTCGTCATACGGAAGATGTAACTTAAAAAATGTAATCCTTATTAAAGCATACACTGATAAAGCTACATGAATACTACTATCTATATAAAAATTGAAAAAAATTTTTGCTAAGTGCATAAACAAAAATAATCAAAGTGTTAACAAATTGATTATTTTGTTTAAAAAAATCACAATCAAACACATTTAAAAAGCAAATTATTACGAATTTAATAATTAAATTTGTTCGCTAAAAACAACACAATTTTACTTTAATATTTCATTAAAAATGAGAACAGATAATTTTGCCCTACGTCATTTAGGTCCTCGTGAAAACGAAATTAATTTTATACTAAAAACAATTGGTTCTGAAACAGTTGACCAATTAATTTACGAAACCTTACCCGACGATATAAAGTTAAAAAATCCACTCGATTTAGAGCCTGCCATGTCAGAATACGAATATGCAGCTCACGTTCGCGATTTGGGTAGAAAAAATAAAGTTTTTAAATCGTATATTGGTTTAGGCTATCATCCAACAATTGTTCCAGCTGTTATCCAACGTAATATTTTTGAAAATCCGGGTTGGTACACGGCTTATACGCCGTATCAAGCGGAAATTGCTCAAGGACGTTTAGAAGCACTTTTAAATTTTCAAACTACAATTATTGAACTTACAGGAATGGAAATTGCAAATGCTTCTTTACTCGACGAAGCAACAGCCGCAGCAGAAGCAATGGCTTTGCTGTTCGATGTAAGAACAAGGGAACAAAAGAAAAACAATGCAAATAAATTCTTTGTTTCCGAAGAAATTTTGCCGCAAACCTTATCGGTTTTACAAACACGTGCTACACCTATAGGAGTTGAATTGGTAATTGGAAACCACGAAGAGTTTAATTTTTCATCTGAATTTTTTGGAGTAATTTTACAATATCCTGGAAAATACGGACAAGTTTACGATTATGCTAGTTTTATTGCAAAGGCAAAAGAAAACAATATTAAAATTGCAGTTGCTGCCGATATTTTATCTTTGGTTAAACTAACATCTCCAGGCGAAATGGGAGCCGATGTAGTGGTAGGAACTACACAACGTTTTGGTGTTCCTATGGGATTTGGTGGTCCTCACGCGGGTTATTTTGCAACTAAAGAAGAATACAAACGTTCTATGCCCGGACGAATTATTGGTGTAACTGTCGATGCAAACGGAAATCGTGCTTTGCGCATGGCATTACAAACACGTGAACAACATATTAAACGCGAAAAAGCAACATCAAATATTTGTACAGCTCAAGTTTTATTAGCCGTTATGGCGGGAATGTACGCCGTGTATCACGGACCAAAGGGCTTAAATTATATTGCAAACAAAGTGCATACTATGGCAGTAACTGCTGCTAATGCTTTAAATAAATTAGGAATTTATCAAACCAATACTTCTTTTTTCGATACAATTGTAGTAAAAGCCGATGCTGTGCGTGTACGACCAATTGCAGAAAGTAAAGAAATTAATTTTTATTATATAGATAACGAAACAATTGCTATTTCATTTAACGAAACCACCTCTTTAGCTGATGTAAATGAAATTATTACTGTTTTTGCAGAAGCACTTGGAAAAGAAACCTTTTCAATTAGCGAATTAGCGAATGAAGTAATGATTTCAAACGGCTTGATAAGAACTTCAACATTTTTACAACACGATGTTTTCAACAGCCATCATTCCGAAAGCCAATTGATGCGCTACATTAAAAAACTAGAACGAAAAGATTTATCCTTAAACCACTCGATGATTTCTTTAGGTTCGTGTACCATGAAACTGAATGCTGCCGCAGAAATGTTGCCATTGAGTATGCCGTTGTGGAATAATATTCATCCATTTGCTCCACAAGATCAAACGATTGGTTACCAAATGATGTTAAACAAACTCGAACATCAATTAAATGTAATTACTGGGTTTCAAGGAACTACTTTACAACCTAATTCTGGCGCACAAGGCGAATATGCTGGCTTAATGGCAATTCGTGCCTATCATTTATCACGAGGCGATAAGCACAGAACTGTTTGCTTAATTCCTTCTTCGGCACACGGCACAAACCCAGCCTCGGCAGCTATGGCAGGAATGGATATTATTGTTACCAAAACTACTCCTGAAGGCAATATTGATGTCGAAGATTTACGTGAAAAAGCACAAGCAAACGCCGATAAATTATCGTGTTTAATGGTTACCTATCCTTCTACTCACGGCGTTTACGAAAGTGCAATTAAAGAAATTACCAAAATTATTCACGATAACGGCGGATTAGTGTATATGGACGGTGCTAATATGAATGCTCAAGTAGGTTTAACCAATCCAGCAACTATAGGTGCCGATGTTTGTCATTTAAACTTACATAAAACCTTTGCTATTCCTCACGGTGGTGGTGGACCAGGTGTTGGGCCAATTTGTGTGAACGATAAATTAGTCCCATTTTTACCCAGTAATCCTATCATTCCTGTGGGTGGCGACCAAGCCATTACCGCTATTTCGGCAGCGCCTTATGGCTCAGCGTTAGTCTGTTTAATATCATATGGTTATATTTGTATGATGGGTGCCGATGGTTTAAGCGATGCTACGAAATATGCTATTTTAAATGCCAATTACATGAAAGCGCGTTTAGAGGAACATTACCCTGTTTTATACTCGGGAGAAATGGGAAGAGCAGCACATGAAATGATTTTAGATTGTAGAGCATTTAAAGAAAAAGGCATTGAAGTAACCGATATTGCCAAACGCTTAATGGATTATGGTTTTCACGCTCCTACGGTTTCGTTTCCTGTTGCAGGAACACTTATGGTTGAACCAACCGAAAGTGAAGATTTAGCCGAATTAGATCGTTTTTGCGATGCTATGATTGCGATTCGTAAAGAAATTGAAGCGGTTTCTAAAGAAGATACTAATAACGTATTAAAAAATGCGCCGCATACTTTAGCTATGCTTACAGCAAACGAATGGAACTTTCCTTATACAAGAGAACAAGCCGCTTATCCGTTAGACTATATTGCTGAAAATAAATTTTGGCCAAGTGTACGCCGTGTTGACGATGCGTACGGCGATAGAAATTTAGTATGTTCTTGCGCACCTATTGAAGCGTATATGTAATTTTTAGTGAGTAAAATAAAAAAATACAACAACAAATAAAATACAATAAAAAAGATAAATCTCGTAGAAAGCTACGAGATTTTTTTATGGTATATCTTAGCACTACTAAAAAATTAATATTGGTCTATTAAATATTTTATTAAATCGGTTGTAGTAACAATACCTACAATCATATCGCCTTCGCAAACAGGAAGTGCATGAAACTCCTTTTTAGATAAAATTTCGGCAGTTTCTTTTATTGTGGTTTCTGGCGATATTGTTACCAGTTTTTTTGCCATTACTTGTTCTACCGAAAACATATTGTAAACCGTTGTATCTACCACCTCATCGTCTTCATCGGTTGCATCAGCAAAGGAAATACGAAGCAAATCGGTATAGCTTAACATGCCTATTATTTTATTTCCATTTACTACTGGTATATGCCTAATTTTATGTTTTTTAAATAAAGACTCTGCTTTAGTTAAATCGTCTGTAGTATTTAATTTAATGACGTTGGTTGACATTATTGTCGAAATAGGAACTTTCTGCTTCATAGTGTTGTTATTTTAATTGTTCATCAAATTTACGAAACAAAAAAAGGTTTTTTAAAGTATTACATCATTGCTTATAAACTATTTTTTTAGTATTTTATAGCTTACTGAAGTTAATCATTATTCTTACTTTTTCATACAATTGCGGAAACTCGTGTTGAAATTGTTCGGGTGTTTCAAAAAAGTGTTCTAAAATTACCGCAATAAATTCAAATTCATTTGTGTAAGCATATATTCTAAAGTAATTCGATTCAATTAATCGTTTATAATTAGGCGGATATTGTATTTGTTTCATAATTTCATCGTAAGTAACCGAAAAAATAGTAGCCGAAGTATCCGTACTTTTTAATCCTTGATAATGAAGCACATGACCAAATTCGTGCAAACCTAAATTCAGATTATCATTTGAAATTTCATATCCTTCTAAAAAATGCTTCCAAGAAAAAACAATAGCTTTCATTCTTGGGTTAAATTCGCCTTTGTGATAATCTTTACTAAAACTTGAATAATAAATATTGGGATAAATAATAATTTTATCAATAACATCGAAAAGATAATTACGCATACCAAAGGTAAGCATAACAGCTGTTGCAGCAATAAGCACCTTCATTCTATCGGTTACCATTAAATTTTCTTTACCATAAAAAGGATATTGCCTGATAAAAGTGGCCGTTCTGTGTTCAAAATAACCTTTAAATCGCGGCGGTAGTTTTTGGTAAAACTCAAATTCGCTATTTAATATTTGTAGTTGGACTAGTGTTAATTTTTTTGGAAATGGATAAAAATGAACAAAAACAGGTTTTCTAAAAAAATAAGCATAAGCAGGTTCTAAAATTACATTAAAAAGAAAAAAAAGCGAGAATAATACTGCTATAAAAATTAAAAAATAAACCATTTATTACTATATTTTTACCTACAAAACGGTGTAAGAATTTAATTATTAACCATAACAAAACAGCTTAAAAACACTGTTATTTGTCAGAATTTTATTCTTTTTACCGATTTTTTGTTTTTTTAACACGTTAAGTTCTTACCTTTGCAAAAAATTTAAGCGTTTAACAACCCTTAAAACTATTGCTATGTTACGATCTTGTTTTATTGTTATTTCAGAAAAAATAAAAATTTTAAGTGTTTGTACTTCACTTATAATTTTTAGTGCCATTTCGTATGCACAAGTTGGTATAGGAACTACAACTGTTGATCGTTCTTCAATTTTGCATATTGACTCTTCAAATTCTGGTGTACTACTTCCTAATGTTAGTTTAACAAATACTACTACAAATTTAGGAAATATTCCTTCAGAATCGTTACTAATTTACAATACTTCTGTTGTAAATGATGTAAAAAAAGGATTTTATTTTTGGGAAAAAAATAACCAATGGAGTCCTTTTATAACGAACCTTAATGATTTAACCGTTACAGCAAACACGCCTTGGAACATTTTAAGCACTAACACGCCATCATCTAGCTATTTAGACAATGTTTACACCCTTGGCACTACATACGTTAAACCAGACTCTGGTCTTTTAGCATTAGGGTTAGGTAGAATTCTATATACAGAATCGTATGCTGGCGATTTAGACATTAACACTTTTGGTCATTTTTCAAATACCAACACTAGTTTTAATATTAATATTTGCCATGGAGCCGGTACTAGTTATAGCACTGTTATGTCTATAGACGATAATGGTGGTCATGGAATTAGTGGCGACTGGGACGTAGGAAGTCTTCGCTTTGTGGGTACTGCAAGGCTTAGCTTTAGTATTTTTTCATATTTAGGAAGAGATACTTATGCCGAAATAAAAGTAAAAAGCTGGGGCAACGGAAACATATCGGCTACAAGAGCACCTGCACAAATGTGGTTTGAAACTTGCGAAGATGGATTCGACGATTCTACAAGAGTTTTCAGAATAAACCTTCATGGAGTTGTGCAATTTAATTACAACAGAAGTGTTGCTAACTGGGCTACAAGCGATTTAGCTACCGACAAAATAGTAGGAATTAAAAACGATAAATTTATTAAAATAGACAAAGCTGCCTTAATGGCAAACAGAACTCAAAATAATAACGCTGTAGATTTGGACACGTTTACATATAACAAATCTGAATTAAACATAGGAAATATCACTGAGAATTTTGCTACAGTAAACATTTCAGGAAAAAACAAGAAATCGCCTGTAACACTTGAAGATTGCCCTGTTTTTAATTCGAACGAAGAAGCTCTTGAAAATGGTTTACAAGAAGGAATGGTTTATAAAACCACTACGGGTAACTTAAAAATTGTAATTTAAATGAAACAGTTAATTTATATTTTAGTTTTTGTAACGTCTTTTACTTGTGTGGCGCAAATTGGTATTAATACAACAACGCCTCATAACAGTTCTGCTTTAGATGTAGTAGCTACAGATAAAGGTGTTTTAATACCTAGAGTTACACTAACTTCAACCACAAACCAATCGCCAATTCCTGTTAGTGTAACGCCGCAAGAATCTATATTGGTTTACAACACTGCAACTGCAAATGATGTTATACCAGGATTTTATTATTGGAACGGAAACAAATGGGTAAAGTTACTAGATGGTACCGATAGTAAAACGTATAACTCGCCTTGGTACAATTATAGTTCGGGCACGGCAAATGCCACCAATACCGATAATATTTATACAAATGGTACTGTAAGTATTGGTACTAATAAAGTTTTTGGTCCTCTTACTGTTCTTACAGAAGATAGCGAAAATCCTGTAGCTCATTTTATGAGTATTGAAAACGACAAAGATTCGGGTTGCGATTTAGATTTAGTGCGTTCTAGAGGAAATAATTACGATACAAAATTAGCATTAGTAGATGGCGATAAAGTAGGCACTATGGAATGGAAAGGCGTTAAAGAAGTTATTGCTAATGAACCTGTTTTTGGCTCTTTTGCAAAAATTGAAGCCGCAGTAGATGGAGCAACTGGAACAGACGATTTTCCTTCTCGATTAGAGTTTTCTACAACACCCATAGGTGCAACTGCACCAGAACTTGTAATGCGAATTTTAAACGACGGAAAAATTCATTTTCCAAAACATACTAATTGGGACGAATCAAATTTAAGCTCAGAAACTGCAATTGCAGTAAAAAGCGATGGTACATTAGTAAAAATTGATGCTTCACTGTTACGAACATCACCACAAACCATTGTTAAAAAAGAGAAAGGTTATACATTATCAAACCGCTTAAACAAACAGCAAATAAACCTTTATCCTGCTGCAGCCGAAAGCACTAGCCTTCAAAAAGAAGCAAACAATACTGAAAAAGTTATTGTAGGAACATTATTTTCTAATAAAAGTACATCGTTACATATTGTAAAACGTGCAACCGATTTATCGCCTTTACTGCTTTCTAAAGTTCCAACATTCAATTCGAATGATGAGGCTAAAAAAGCTGGATTAAAAGAAGGTATGTTATACAAAGATAAAGAGGGCGACTTAATGATTGTTTTTTAAGATGAATACAGCAAAAATATTACTTACACTTATTCTTTTCTCAACTTGTTTACACGCACAAGTTGGAATTGGTACGCAAACGCCACATAATAGTAGTGTACTAGATGTAACTGCTACAGATAAAGGAATTTTAATTCCAAAAGTAAGGCTTATACAAACAAATAGCACTAGCCCTATTTTAAATACACCTAAAGAATCATTATTAGTTTATAATACGGCTACTGTAAATGACGTAACTCCTGGTTTTTATTTCTGGAACGGAACATTGTGGGTACGCCTTTTATCAACTGCTGTTTTAGGAGAAAAATCGTTGCCTTGGTTAAACGTAGCAACAGATTTACCCGACGCAACCAATAATAGTAGTATTTACCATAAAGGAAATGTTTCTGTGGGTACAACAGTTTCTTTGGGAAAATTAACAGCTATTGCCGAATCGGTAGATAGTGAACAAGAAACCTATTTTAGCAAATACAGTAATAATGCAAACGAAGCCACAACTATACAATTTTTAAGAGGTAGAGGAACTTCTTACGAAAATGCCACTAAAGTTGAAGATAACGACATTATAGGTGCGCTTAATTATAGAGGTGTTGGCGATGTAGTTAGTGGCACACCACAATTTATCACATTAGGAAATATACAAAGTGTTGCTGAAGGAACAATTACGGCAAGTTCAACACCAGGTAAACTGCAATTTTATATTGAACGCTATACTTCTGATGCAGAAAACCCTGAACTAAAAATGGAATTGCACCAAGACGGTAAAATTAGTTTTAATAAAAATAACCGCTGGGCTACAGATAACTTGCAAACACAAATTGTAGCTATAGACGCAAACGGTTATCTTAAAACTATAAATGCTTCTAGTTTACGAATGGCTTCGCCTAATAAATTAACGCATATAGGTAATGGTTTTTTTAATTTCACAAATGCTAACGGAAACCAAGAATTAGTATCTATAGAAAGAGAAACTGAAAAACAAGCAAACAACACAAAATTAATTGCTGATAAAATTGTTATAAACTCTGAAGATAATTTAACAAATGAATTTGTAACAGCACATATTACGGCTAAAGCAGAGGATTTATCGCCGTTAATGATTGAAAATTGCCCTGTTTACAACTCAAACAACGAAGCGAAAAATGCTGGTTTAGAAACAGGTATGCTTTACCGAACTGATATAGGAAAGTTAATGATTGTAGATTAACAATGAAGAAAGCAACTTTAATTATAAGTCTATTATTTTGTACTTTAGCGTTTGGTCAAACCTATACTGGCCCTATAGCAAAACCACTATCGGGTTATGGTGCTGATGGTGCTTATTCGCTAACAAATGTATCGGTTACCAATCCTGTTTACACACAAAATGTTCAAATTTATTACCCAACAGGCATAACAAGTAGTGTTCCCACTATTTTTTTTGCACATGGTTTTTCGTTAAGTTCTCCTGTTAGTTATTTAGGTTTTATTAATTTTTTAGTCTCTAAAGGTTATGCTGTTGTATTTGTACCTTATCCAATCTCGGGAACCAATCAATACACAGTGTTAGAACAAGGGTTTTTAGCCGCTGCAACTAATTATCCTTCTATATTAGATACTTCAAAAGTTGGGTTTATAGGGCATTCGTTTGGCGCAGGCGCTATTTTTGCTATTGCCAATAATTTGATTACAACTAACAACTGGGGGAATTCTGGAAAATTTTTAGTACCTATATCGCAATGGTATTCGTATAATATTTCGCAAAGCCAACTCGAAAATTTTGACAATTCTACTAAATTATTAAGTATAATAACCGAAGATGAAAATGTAACCGATCATCGTATGGCGATAGATATTTTTCAAAATATTAATATTGCCAACACAGAAAAAGATATTGTTTACATACACACCGATGTGATTAGCGGATACAATTATACGGCAGATCATTATACTAGCTTAACCAATTCTTCTTTCGATGCGCTTGATTACTATGCTATTTATAGACTTGTTGATGCTTTAGCGGATTATACTTTTACGGGTAACGCAACTGCAAAAGACATTGCTTTAGGCAATGGGTCAACGGTGCAAACACAGCTATCAGGTGGTTTATCGAGTTTAGTGGTTAACGATTTTTTAGCACCGCAATTTCCCGAGTCTAATTATTCTAGTCCTTGCACAAATGCTTTAAATCCAAGAGCTTCTTATTGTGCTGCTTTAAATCAAAATTCAGCTACTACTATTTCTACTGTGTTTTATCCTAATCCGTTTAAGGAAACTATTCGTTTGCAAACACCACTTACTGAAATACGTTCTATTGAGGTTTTCGATGCCAATTTTAAAACTGTAGCTGTTCTTACAAACGTTGTAATAGAAAACAATGAAACTACTCTAAATTTATCTAAATTACCTTCTGGATTATACTTTATAAAAATTACTACTAAAACTACTACAGCACTAGAAAAAGTAATTAAATTGCAATAATCTTGGTTATATATTTTTACATTTGGCGAATTTGAAAGCTTCTTATACAAACAGTAAAAAAGAAGTAAAGTTCTTGTTTTTTAATTTACTTTATAATTATTTTTTTATTAAAAGTTAAATTAGAATTTAAATCATGAATATTAACAAAATAAATGCCAGATATCAAATACTCATGTTCAACTTTTAATACTCCATCTGTTTTTAAATCATTAATTTCTTTAACTATTTTACCATCAAGAGAAACTATTTTAATATCATAAATTACATTTGGTTCTAAACCTGAAATTGAAAATGAATTTTCGTTAATAATTGGATTTGGAAATATTTTCAAATCTTTAGATGCTATATAATATTCAGTATTTGATAATAAAGGATTAGAAATTGCATTAAAAGCATTTATTCTTCCAAAACCGTAATATTGATCCCAACCTACTGTATCAAAACTATCTCCAACTAAATCTTGAGATGATTGTTGTAAAATAAAGCGTATTTGACTAACTGTCAATGATGGATTAACTGAAAGTAAAAGTGAAATTACACCTGTTACATGTGGTGCAGCTTGTGAAGTTCCTCCCCAATAATAATCATAGTTTGTGTTTGATGTATGGCTTAAGCCATAAATATAATTTCCAGGAGCAACAAAATCCAATTCAGCACCATAATTGCTTCCACTCGTTGCACTCCAAAAAAAAGGACTTGACCTAATGTCATTTGAATTTGTAGAACCTACGGCAATAGAATTTACATATTTAGCTGGATATTGAATAGTTGAATTTTGATTACCTGTTGAAACAACTACACTAACATTATTGTTGTACGCATAATTTACTGCGTTTTCAAGCAATGTCGAAGAACCATTACCCCCTGCTGACAAATTGATAACTTTTGCACCATTATCTACTGCAAAATAAATAGCATCAGCCCACCAACTGTAATATCCAGAATTATTATAATCTAAAACTTTACAAGCCATAATTTTAGAGTTCCAATTTACACCGGCATACCCTATAAAATTATTTCCTTTAGCCAAGGCAATCCCAGCAACATTAGTTCCATGACCCTGATCGTCAGTAGGATTAGTATCTTCATTTACAAAATCATAACCTGCAACTATTCGTCCAGAAAATTCAGGGTGATCTAATTTTATACCTGTATCCAAAATTGCAACAATTAAATTAGTACTCCCTTGAGTAATATCCCAAGCTAAATCTGTATCAATATCTGCATCATTTATGGATGGTGAGAGTGAAAAACTACCATCATTATAATGAGACCATTGACGACTTAAAAAAAAAGGATCATTTGGAGTAGTTTGTAAAACCCCATGTCCTTTTCCTATATAATTTGGCTCAACATAATTAAATAGATTTGTATTTGAATACGTTTTAATTATAGATTCAACATCAATTTCTTTTTTGAATTTTAAAAGAAAGGTATTCTTATCTTTTTTATTTCCAATTATTTTAAAAGAATCCAATTCCAATGAATCATTAATTTTATTTAACCTACTATTTGATTTAAAAAGTTTTAATTTATCTTTATAATTGTTTTCCTTAAACTCAACAATCAACTCATTTCTAGAAAAATCAATTTCCTGAGAAAAACTAATAGTAGTAATGATTGTAACTAAAAGTGTAATAACTATTTTCATTTTTACCAATTAAAAATTATACATCCTATTTTTGTTTAATTGTGACCTCGGAGGGATTCGAACCCCCAACCAACGGAGCCGAAATCCGTTATTCTATCCAGTTGAACTACGAGGCCTTATCAATTTTGAAATTGGAATTCAAAATTTATTTTATGCTAAAAGTTTTTTAACAATGTTTGAGATGGTTTTGCCATCGGCTTTACCCGCCATAGCTTTAGAGGCTAATCCCATAACTTGTCCCATTGCAGCCATACCCGAAAAATTGCCCTCGGCAATAATTTTTGATACTTCGGCTTCAATTTCTGCTTCCGATAGTTGTGCTGGTAAAAACTTCTCTATTATTGCTACTTGTGCTAGCTCGGGATCTGCCAAATCGGCTCTGCCTTGTTCGGTATAAATAGCCGCACTATCTTTGCGTTGTTTAACTAATTTTTGCAATAGTTTTATTTCATCATCTGTTGATAATTCTTCTTTAGCTCCTGTTTCTGTTTTGGCTAAAATAATACCCGATTTTATGGCTCGCAATGCTTCTAAAGCTACGCTGTCTTTGGCTTTCATAGCTTCTTTCATTTGCCCCATTATTTGTGTTTCTAAACTCATTTTTATGTGTTTTTTGCATTGCAAAAGTAATAAAAAAATCCCGATTAATCGGGATTTTATTGCGATAGAATTTCTAGTTTTAATCTACATTATCGTGTAAAAACGAATTGTTAGAACGCAACTGCAAATCGTCGTTACTATCGGTATCTAAAGACATTCGCGACTGATTATTGGTTGCAATTTTAGTTTCTACATCTAAGCCTTGTCGTTTATAAGCTGGAACTTTTTCGAGTTCGTCAACTTGAGATGATGCTGTATTGAACTTGTAATTAAATTCTTTCATTCTTTGTTTTCTTTCTTCGACTCTTGCTCGTAACGATTCTTCAATGGTCATTTCAATTGGCGAAGTTGTAGATTCATTTAGCTCAACAACTGGCGTAGTTTCTTTTTGTTTTACTTGAAACTGCAATGTTTCGTCAATTTTTTCCTCTTCTTTAACTTGCGCTACTGGTTTTGCCGAAAGCATTTCGTTTTCTTTTTCTAAATAATCGTCTAATGAATATTTAATAACTTTATTTTCGGTTTCAATTGCTGCAACTGGCTCTTCGGTTTTTGTTGTTTCATTGGTTTCAAACAATTCTAAAGAAAAATTAATATTTTCGGTAGCTGGTGTAATTTCTTTTGGCTCGGCTACTTCTATTTCTTTTACGGCGTTGTTTTGAAACGGTGTTGTTTCTACAGCTGGTGTAACTATTTCAAATGCAACATCTATATTTTGAATTTCTTGTGTAGTTTCAATTAAATCGGGTTTTGGTGCTGTTATTTCAAATGAAAAATCATTTTTTTTTACCGTTTCTTCCTCTAAATTAAAAACTACTTTTTCGGCAACTGCAGTTGTTTCTGCTTCTACATTTTTGGTTTCATTTTTTGCCTCAACAGCATCATTTTCAGTTTCTTGCAAATTATTGAACGCTGTAGTTGGTTTTGGCGACGATAAATCGTGTGTTAATTTTTGCTCGTCTTCAAGAGAATGAATAATTTTTTTAGGTTCTGTATTTACAATTTCTGCTTGTTGATCGAGATTGAAACCAGTAGCAATAACTGTTACCGAAATAGCGCTGTCTAGCGACTCATCTTCTCCTAATCCCATAATTATATTGGCACTATTTCCTGCTTCGCTTTGAATGTATTCGTTTATTTCGCTTATTTCGTCTATTGTAATTTCGTGTTCGGCATCTTTTCCTGAAACAATTAGCAATAATACTTGTTTTGCTCCTGTAATTTTATTGTCGTTTAACAACGGAGAATCGAGTGCTTTTACGATGGCTTGTTTGGCTCTATCTGTACCTGTTGCTAGTGCAGAACCCATAATTGCGGTACCACTATCGGCAAGTACTGTTTTGGCATCGCGCAAATCGATATTTTGAATATAATGTTGCGAAATTACTTCGGCTATACCGCGTGCTGCTGTTGCTAATACTTCGTCTGCTTTAGAATAGCCTGCTTTGTAGCCTAAGTTTCCGTAAACTTCTCGTAATTTATTATTGTTTACAACAATTAGCGAATCTACTTGCTTGCGTAATTTTTCTACACCAATCATGGCTTGCTCGGTACGACTTTTTCCTTCAAATTGAAAGGGAATAGTTACAATACCTACTGTTAAAATGTTGCGTTCTTTTGCTAACTGGGCTATTACAGGTGCTGCACCTGTACCCGTTCCGCCGCCCATACCTGCGGTAATAAATACCATTTTGGTATTGGTATCGAGCATTTTTTCTATTTCGGAAATATTTTCTAATGCCGATTGGTGGCCAACTTCTGGGTTTGCACCTGCACCTAATCCTTCGGTTAAGGTTACCCCTAACTGAATTTTATTGGGAACAGGGCTACTTTGCAGCGCTTGTGCATCGGTATTACAAACTACAAAATCTACTCCTTTTATTCCTTGCTTAAACATGTGGTTAATAGCGTTGCTACCTCCACCTCCTACTCCAATAACCTTTATTACGTTTGATTGGTTTTTGGGTAAATTAAATTTGATATCTGTAAAGTCTGACATAGCGTTTGGTATTATATTATTCGGCATTATCTAAAAATTCTTTTATTTTTTCTATATACTTATCAAAAAACGATTTTCGTACTTTTGATTCGGAAGATTCTACAACAGTATTGTTTTGTTGTTTGTCTTCTGTTTCTTCGGGTTCGGCTTGTTTTGCTTCAAAATAATTTTGTTCTTCTTCTATTTTTTTTAATTCTAATAATGGTGTTGCGCTTTTGGTATTGTTACGAATACTATTCATAACTAAACCTACTGCTGTGGCATATATTGGGCTCGATAATTCTTCGTGAGAGTCGCCAGCTAAATGCTCGTTTGGATAACCAATTCGAGTATCCATTCCTGTTATATATTCTACTAATTGTTTTATGTGTTTTAATTCGGCTCCGCCGCCTGTTAAAACAATACCTGCAATTAATTTCTTTTTGCTTTCTTCGTGTCCGTATAATTTAATTTCGGCATATACTTGCTCTATAATTTCGACTACTCTGGCGTGTATTATTTTTGATAGATTTTTAAGTGAAATTTCTTTTGGTTCGCGGCCTCTTAATCCGGGAATAGAAACAATTTCGTTGTCTTTGTTTTCGCCTGGCCAAGCTGATCCAAATTTTACTTTTAGTAATTCGGCTTGTTTTTCTATAATTGAGCAGCCTTCTTTTATATCTTCGGTAATTACATTTCCACCAAAAGGTATTACGGCTGTATGGCGAATTATTCCGTCTTTAAAAACCGCTAAATCGGTTGTTCCGCCACCTATATCTACTAATGCTACACCTGCTTCTTTTTCGTCTTGGCTTAAAACGGCATCTGCCGAAGCTAATGGTTCTAAGGTTAAGCCCGAAAGCTCTAGCCCCGAGCTTTTAATACATCGCCCTAAGTTTCTAATAGATGCTGCTTGCCCTACTACTACATGAAAACTCGATTCTAATCGGCCACCATACATTCCTATTGGTTCTTTTATTTCGCTTTGCCCATCAATTTTAAACTCTTGCGGCAAAACATGAATAATTTCTTCGCCTGGTAGCATGGCGAGTTTATGAACTTGACCGATTAATTTTTCTATATCGGCATCGCCAATAACTTCTTCGGCGTTAGAACGGCTTATATAATCGCTATGCTGAATACTGCGAATGTGTTGCCCTGCAATTCCTACAACAACATCGTGTATTTTATAATTAGAATTGTTTTCGGCTTCTAAAACGGCTTGTTGAATAGATTGTATAGTTTGTGTAATATTGTTTACTACACCTCTATGCACGCCTAAACTTTTTGATTTTCCTACACCTAGAATTTCTAGCTTACCGTATTCGTTTTTTCTGCCTATCATCACAACAATTTTTGTTGTTCCAATATCTAATCCTACTGCAATAGTGTCTTTATTCATAACTGCTTATTTTTTACAAACTACCTGATCTGTAAATATTAAATTTACTTCTTTATACTTTTTTGCTAAAGTATCTTTTATCGAAAAATAGTAAAAACCTTTATAATTATTCAATTTTTGTCTTACTCGTTCGGGCTTCCCTAATATGATTTTGTAATTGTAGGTTCTGTTTTTCATTACTACATTTCCCGAGGGTAAAATTTCTATACCTGTAATATTCTTCTTTAAAAAATTATCGCTATCTATTTCTTGAAATAACTCAAAATATTTTTCTTTATTTTGTTCGGTTAAATTTCCTACCACAATAGGCACACGTGCCGAATAATTACTTGAAAGAGGCATTATACTTCCGTTTTTATCTAAATAATACGAATTTGCACTAGACAAGTATCGAACAATAGGCGTTTTTTGCGTAATTTGAGCATTTAAGCAACCATCTATTGATGAAAAAACTTCTGCTTTTTCTATCATTCCATGATTATTAAGGGCTGTTTCTACACTATTCAAATCTACTTTATCTTTTGCTATACTGAACGAACCACCTAAATTTTGTTTCAACAAGTTATTAACTAATTCATCGGTTAAAAAGTGGTTTTCTTTTGTGTTTACAAACGAAATTTGAACGTTTTTAATAGCCCTATTTTGGTTTCTTTTGCTAGCAAAAGAATACAGAAAAACCATTAACAAAATGATTAAAACAAGTCGGATATTATGCCAATTGATTTTTTTCATTTATTATATTTTTAATTTCTTTTACCATTTCGCCTATATCGCCAGCACCTATTGTTACTAACACATCGAAGTTGCTTTTCTTAATAATCTCTAATAGTGTTTCTTTTGTTACTAATTGTTTATTTGTATTTGTAATTTTTTCTAATAACCAGCTCGATGTTACACCTTCAATTGGCAATTCTCTTGCAGGATAAATAGCTAACAGAATAATGGCGTCAAATTTTGATAAACTTTCAGCAAAGCCATCAACAAAATCTTTTGTTCTAGAAAAAAGATGAGGTTGAAAAACAGCCATTACTTTTTTACCAGGATATAATTCTCGTACTGCTTGATGCACCGCATTAATTTCGGTTGGGTGATGTGCATAATCGTCAATATAAACTACGTTTTTCGTTCTAACCTGAAACGAAAACCTACGACGAACACCTGTAAACGTGGCTAATGCGTTTTTAATATTTTCATTTGAAACACCATATTTTTTTGCCATTGCTAAAGCAATTAAAGCATTTGATAAATTATGATGTCCTGGCAAACTAAATTGTATATTGTGTATAGTTTCCGTTTTGGTAACTACATCAAACACATAAAATCCGTTTTCAATTCTAATATTTTGAGCCGAAAAATCGGCAGATTCGTTTATGCCAACAGTTGTTCCTTTTAATGGTAATCCTATTGGAATAAATAAATTTTCGGGTGTTACTTTTGAAGCAAACTCTCGAAACGAATTTTCTATTGCTTCTGTATTTCCGTAAATATCTAAATGGTCGGCATCCATAGATGTTACACAAGCCAAATTAGGATGTAAATGTAAAAACGAACGGTCAAACTCATCGGCTTCTACAACTGAAACAGAAGTTCCTGTTCCAATTACATTAGAATTATAACCTTCTACAATTCCGCCCAAAAATGCGGTAACATCGACATTGCTTTGGTATAAAATATGCCCTAAAATGCTAGACGTTGTAGTTTTACCATGTGTTCCTGCAACGGCAAACGAATATGTACCTTTTGTAATAATACCCAAAACTTCGGCTCGTTTTTTTACTTCAAAACCATTGCTCAAAAAGTAATTCCACTCGGTATGATTTTTTGGAACAGCTGGTGTAATTACAACCAATGTAGTTTCTTTATCTAAATATTTTTTATCGATTAACGCAATATCATCTTCAAAATGAATATTGATGCCTTGCGTTTGTAATTCGCTTGTTAATTGCGTTTGGGTTTTATCGTAACCAGCTACATTTTTACCTAAATACATAAAATATCGGGCTAAAGCACTCATTCCGATGCCGCCAATACCAATAAAATATATGTTATGTATTTGATTTAAATTCATTTCTTACTGAATTGTTTTACCACTTCCTCTGCTATTTCTTTTGTAGCATTTGGCAGCGCTTTTTTATGTATTTTTTTACTTAATTTTTCTTGTAAAGCATCGTTTGGAACCAAGTCGGCAAAAGTAGTTTTAAATTTGTCGTCGAGTTCTGTTTCTTTTATTAAAATAGCGGCTTTTTTTTCTGATAATGCCAAAGCATTTTTAGTTTGATGATCTTCGGCTACATTAGGCGATGGAATTAAAATTGTGGGTTTACCTACAATACATAATTCGGAAATTGACGATGCGCCCGACCGTGAAATAATAAAATCGGCAGCCGCATACGCAAAATCCATTTTATCAATAAATGCAAACACATGTACATTTTCTTTTTCGTTCCAATGTTTATATGTTTCGTAATATAATTTGCCGCATTGCCAAATAATTTGAATTCCTAACGATAGAATAAATTCGAGTTCCTTTTCGATAAGTTGGTTAATTCTTCTTGCGCCCAAGCTTCCGCCTAAAACTAAAAGCGTTCGTTTATCGGAATTTAATTCGAAATAGGTTAATCCTTGAATGCGTTTGTCATCTACAAAAATTAAATCTTGACGCACTGGATTGCCCGTTAGTTTAACTTTATCTTTAGGAAAAAACTGTTCCATATTTTCATATGCCACACAAATAGATTGTGCTTTATTTGCCAGTAGTTTATTGGTAATTCCTGGATACGAATTTTGTTCTTGAATTACCGTAGGAATACCTGCCATTGATGCCACTTTTAAAACTGCTCCACTAGCAAAACCGCCAGTTCCTATAACCACATTGGGTTTAAATTTTTTAATAATTCGGTACGATTTCCATAAACTTGATAGTAGTTTAATCGGAAACATTAAATTTTGTAAACTCAACTTTCGTTGAATTCCCGAAATCCAAAGCCCTTCAATTTTATAGCCTGCTTGTGGTACTTTTTGCATTTCCATTTTGTCCTTTGCACCCACAAATAAAAATTCGGCATTAGGAAAACGTTCTTTTAATTCGTTTGCAATAGCAATTGCCGGATAGATATGTCCACCCGTTCCGCCGCCGCTAATTATAAACTTAAGTTGTTCCATTTTACTGATTTAATATAGGTTCTAAAGGATTTGGATTATTATTATCGTTAGTATCGTCATTAGAAGAAAGTTCAATTTCTCTATCTATAATTCGTTGCAATGCTTCGTCGCGTTCTTTTCGTTCGGCTTCGTCTTGGGCTACTTCCTCTTCTTTTTTGGTTACGCTTAAAATAATACCAATTGAAACACAAGTCATCCAAATAGAAGTTCCACCCGCGCTAATTAACGGTAAAGTTTGCCCTGTAACAGGAAGTAGCTCTACCGCTACAGCCATATTTACTAAGGCTTGAAACACAATGGGAAAACCAAGACCAATTATTACTAATTTTCCAAAAAGTGTGGGCGCTTTTTGTGCATTTATTACAAACCGAATGAGCAACAACATATATAAAAACACAATTACAAAAGCCCCTACAAAACCATATTCTTCTACAATTATGGCAAAAATAAAATCGGAAGAAGATTGTGGCAAAAAGTTTTTTTGTACGCTTTTACCTGGGCCTAAACCATAAACTTTACCTGAAGCAATGGCAATTTTTGCTTTTTCAATTTGGTAATCGTCTTCATTAGGTGTATTATCTACAAAACGTTCTACACGTTTTTCCCAAGTTTTAACACGGCTAAAATATTTAGAATCTGGAAAGGCTTTTGCTAATACGAGAAACAACAACAAAATAGCAACACCAGAACCTAAAACAACTGCTAAATATTTTAAAGGATATTGCCCTATGTATAACAACATACACACCATAGCAAAAATTAATGCCGTAGTTGAAAAATTTGAAGGCAAAATAAAAATAAGTACCGCAAAAACAGGTAGCCAAAGCTCTAATAAGGAATCTTTAAACGTATATTCTTTGTTACTTATTTTAGCTAAATATCGGGCAACATAAATCATTAAAACAGCAAATGCCAATGTTGATGTTTGAAAACCAATGCCTACAAATGGTATTTCTATCCATCGGCTGGCATTAGCACCGCCAATAGTTTTACCTTGCGCTAAAGTATATATAAGTAAAGCAATAACTATTGGTATTCCAATAATTGATAAAGCTCTAAAAACGTGATACGGAATTTTATGTATCCAAAAAATAATAATAAAACCAATAAACAAATGGGCTAAATGCTTAATTAAATAGCCTATTGTTGATCCTTTACCGATAACATAAACCAAATTTGTGCTTGCACTATAAACAGGCAAAAAGGAAATGAGAGCCAATAGAAAAACTATTGCCCATATTACTTTATCTCCTCTTAATCTGTTTAAAATATATTTCATTTTTATAGGTTATGTACTGCATTTTTAAACTGACGACCACGATCTTCGTAATTTTCAAACAAATCGAAACTTGCACAACACGGCGACAATAGAACGGTATCACCTTTTTCTGCCATTTTTTCGGCTATTTTAACGGCTTCCGTCATTGAAGTTGTTTCAATTAACACGTCAACTACATCGCTAAATGCGTGAATTAACTTTTGATTATCGACACCTAAACAAATTATGCTTTTTACTTTTTCGCGCACTAACGGCATTAATTCGTCGTAATCGTTCCCTTTATCTATTCCGCCTACAATCCAAACGGTTGGTGCTGTCATACTATCTAGTGCAAAAAATGTAGCATTTACATTGGTCGCTTTAGAATCGTTTATGTATTGCACGCCTTGAATTTTTAAAACTTTTTCCAAACGATGTTCGGCGCCTTGAAAATTGCTTAAACTTTCGCGAATGGTTTGTTTTCTAACTTTCATCAACTGCGCTACAGTGGTTGCCGCCATAGCATTTTTAACGTTGTGTTTTCCTTCTAAAGCTAATTCGTTAATTGGCATAGTAAATTGGTCGTTGTTTATATTGTTATTCAAATTGTTTTCTAGTACACTACCACCTTCGTGCAACTCTTTTGTTAGTGAAAATTGCAGCACTTTGGCTTTAGTGGTATTATTTTGTAACCATTTTTCGATTTCAACATCATCTGCATCTACTATTAAAAAATCGTCTTTGGTTTGGTTCATCGTTATTCTAAATTTTGAAGCGATGTATTGTTTGTAATCGTAATCATATCGATCTAAATGATCTGGACTTAGATTGGTAATTATGGCAATATGCGGTTTGTAATTAACAATACCATCTAACTGAAAACTACTCAATTCTAAGACATACACTTCGTGTTCGTTTTGGGCAACTTGCCACGCAAAACTCTTTCCTATATTTCCTGCCAATCCTACGTTTAATCCTGCTTGCTTTAGCAAATGATAGGTTAAAAGCGTAGTTGTGGTTTTTCCGTTGCTACCTGTAATTCCTATGGTAATAGCGTTGGTAAACGAAGAAGCAAATTCTATTTCCGACACTACCGAAATTCCTTTTTCTTTTAATTGTTTAACAATTGGCACTTTATCGGGAATACCGGGGCTTTTCATAACCACATCGGCATTTAATATTAAATTTTCTGTATGCTTTTCATCTTCCCATTTTATTCCGTTAATTGAAAGAACTTCTTTATAATTTTCTTTTATTTTTCCAAAATCAGACACAAATACATCGTATCCTTTTTTCTTTCCTAAAATTGCGGTTCCTACACCGCTTTCGCCTCCGCCTAAAACTACCAACCGTTTCATTTTATCTCAATTTTAAAACTACTAATGATAAAATGGCTAATATTATGGCTACAATCCAGAAACGCGTTACAATTTTACTTTCGTGAAATCCTTTTTTCTGGTAATGATGATGCAAAGGCGACATTAAAAAAATTCGTCTTCCTTCGCCATATTTTTTCTTTGTATATTTAAAATAACTAACTTGTAAAACCACTGATAAATTTTCGGCTAAGAAAATGCCACATAAAACAGGAATTAACAATTCTTTTCTAATAGCAATGGCAATTACGGCTATTATTCCGCCAATGGTTAAACTACCTGTATCGCCCATAAAAACTTGGGCCGGAAAGGTATTGTACCAAAGAAACCCAACTAATGCTCCTACAAATGCCGAAATGAAAACGGTAATTTCTCCAGAATTGGGTATGTACATAATGTTGAGATAATCGGAGAAAATGATATTACCCGACACAAATGCAAAAATTCCTAATGTTAACACCGAAATTGCCGATGTTCCTGCGGCTAAACCATCGATACCATCGGTTAAATTTGCTCCGTTTGAAACGGCTGTAATGATAAATATTACAACCAAAATAAAAACTATCCACGCATACTTTTCGTAACCATCGCCCATAAAGGATAAAACCTCAGCATAATCGAATGTATTATTTTTAAAAAACGGAACCGTTGTTTCGGTTGATTTTACGGCTTCGGTTGTGGTAATTACTTTTCCTGATTGGTTTCGTACAATATCAATATTATTTTTTATGGTAACATTTGGACTAAAATATAAAGCACAACCTACAATTACACCCAAACTTATTTGACCAAAAACTTTAAATCGTCCTTTTAATCCTTCTTTATCTTTTTTGAAAACTTTAATATAATCATCAATAAAACCGATGGTTCCCATCCAAACTGTAGTAACTAATAAAAGGATAACATAGATATTCTCTAATTTAGCAAATAATAACACTGGAATTAAGGTTGCCAGAATTATAATAACACCGCCCATTGTTGGTGTTCCTGCTTTTTGGTTTTGACCTTCTAAACCGAGTTCTCTAACAGTTTCGCCAATTTGTTGTTTGCGTAAATAATTAATTATTTTTTTTCCGTAAACCGTTGCTATAAATAAAGACAATAAAAATGCCATTGCCGAACGGAATGTGATATACTGAAATACTCCCGCACCTGGAAAATCGAACGTTTGGTCTAAATATTGAAAGAGATAGTAGAGCATTTTTACTTATTTAATTGGTTTAACAGTTCTTTTACAATTTTTAAATCGTCGAAATCGGTTCGTATGCCGTTAACTTCTTGATAGGTTTCGTGTCCTTTTCCAGCGATTAGAATAATATCGTTTGCATTTGCCATTTGGCAAGCGGTTTTTATAGCTTGTTTTCTATCTAAAATGGAAAGTGTTTTTTTAAAATTTTGCGGCTCAACACCAACTTCCATCTCGTCGATAATAGTTTGTGGATTTTCCGTTCGAGGATTGTCTGCTGTAAAAATGGCTTTTGTGCTTAATTCGGAAGCAATTTTTGCCATAATTGGTCGTTTTGTTTTATCTCTATCGCCACCACAACCTACAACTGTAATTAATTCTTCGTTTTTAGTACGAATATCATTTAGTGTATGCAATACATTTTCTAAAGCATCGGGCGTATGGGCATAATCGACAACTGCTGTTATTTTTCCTTCGGAAATAAAATATTGAAATCGTCCTGAAACACTTTCTAATTCGGATAACAAACGAAGTGCTTCATTTTTTTCGATTCCTAATTCTACAGCAGTAGCGTAAATTGCTAACAAATTATAAGCATTAAAAGAACCAATTAATTTGGTATAAACTTCGTTATTATTTATTTTGCCATTAAACCTGTAAATTGATTTTCTAATTTTAAATATATAATCGGCATACGATTTGGGTATGCAAGGCATAAGTAATTTCTTTTCGCTGCGGTATTTTGTAATATTATCGTTCCGTTTTTATCGAAACGCTTCAATATTATTACGCAAAAAGCTGACTTTGGCAAATTGTCGAAAAAAACTTTTTTCACGTCGCGGTATTCGGCAAATGTGTTGTGATAGTCTAAATGATCAAAGCGATAACAAAAATTCCACCTTCGAAATAATAAAGTGCTTCGGTACGTTTTTGATGAATACCGTGCGAGGAACTTCCATAAAGCAAAATTACAAAACTATTTCGACCATTTCATTTAAATAATAATTAATAGTTAACGAATCGGGCGTTGTATGCGTTGCTTTGTATTCGGTTTCATCAACCCTAATTTTTACGGTAGAAAGTAATCCTACTTTATAACCTGCTTTTTTAAACATTTGGTACAAAAGCGAAGCAATTGTAGTTTTTCCATTAGTTCCTGTTACGCCAACTAATCGAATATTTTTTGATGGATTGTTGTAATAATTTGCTGCTAAAAAAGCCAATGCTTCATTTGTGTTTTGAACTTTTACATAGGTAACACCGTTTATAATTTTAGTTGGAAATTCTTCGCAAATAACCGCAACAGCCCCTTGATTTACGGCTTTTTCTATAAATCGTGTCCGTTTGAAAGTACCCTTTTTATAGCCACAAAAACATCGTTCAATGCTACTTTTCGAGAATCGAATCAATTTTTGTATTACATTAAACACTGGTACTTCCTTGTATCATTTCATTATGCACTTTATACAATATGTCTTTTAAAACAAACGATAATTCTAAAACTATAATTTGATTTTTACTTATTTTTTCTCCCGAGTTAATAGATTGGGTTTTTACTTTACCCACCCGTTTACTTTTACTTTTAATCCTAAATTTTCTAACAAAGCAATAGCATCCATTACTTGCATACCTTTTAAGATTTGGCACAACATTTTTGCTATTTTCGTGCTTTTATAATAATTTACGTAGTTTTTATCGAGTTTAGAAAGCTTTTGATCCAAATCGGTTATGTGATTAGTAGGCGGCGAATCGGTATAAATTTTTTGTGCAATTCGTTTAAAAACTGGTCCTGCCACATCGGCACCGTAATAACCTGCTTCAACATTAGGTTTATGCACTACTACTATACATGAATATTTTGGTTCGTCGGCTGGAAAATATCCTGTAGCATTACATAATGTGTAATTTGATTTATCATATAATTAGCTTGAGCCGTTCCTGTTGTTTTTCCCGCCATTGAAAAAATTTTAGAATACAACGATTTTCCAGTTCCTCTTTTTATTACATTTTCTAAAATAGCTCGTACTTGTAGTAATGTTTCATCGGTAGCTATTTTGGATTAATAACTTCGGTGTCGTATTTTTAATGTCTGTTCTATCTTTAATTCTTCCTTTTACAAATAAAGGTTTAACCATTACACCATTATTAGCAACGGTATTATACATCGTTAACACTTGCAATGCTGCAGCGAAACACCGTAACCAAAGCCATCCAAGGCAATGTAGTGCCATGCTCAATCTTTTTCACCTGGTTGCGGAATTTTTGGTTTTCCTTCTCCTATTAATTGAAGTCCTAATGGTTTGTTTAAACCATAGCTATCTATTCTGTCTATAAATTGTTTTGGATTGTCTTTATAATTATCGTAAACTGCTTGTACCAAAACTGTATTTGAAGAAAGTTCGAAACCGCGTGCCAACGATATTTTTCCATAGCCTCCTTTTTTAGAATCGCGAACGTACCGCTTCCATACAAAACAACCCGTTGTGCGTGTCGAAAATCAAGTTTTTACTGGTATCTATTTTCATCGTTCACAAAGCAATTAAATCGAGTAATTTAAAGTAGAACCTGGTTCGTGCGATTCGGCCACCGGGTAATTTTGGGTTTCGTAATACGAACCATCATTGGCACGACCTAGGTTAGAAATAGCTTTAATTTCGCCTGTTTTAGTTTCCATAACCACTACACAACCATGATCGGCTTGGTAATATTCGAGTTGTTTTAATAAAGCGTGGTGCGCTATGTCTTGAATATATACATCTATAGTAGAAATAATATCGTAGCCATCTTGTGGTTCTAATTCGTTATTATCACTAATTGGTTTCCATTGGTTTTTAGCTATTTTTTGTCGTTTTTGAAAACCATCTTTTCCATTAATATATTTTCTAAAAGCATATTCTAAACCTTTCCCGTTGAAGGTTCCGTCTTCATTTTCTCGTTCGTAACCAATGGTTCTTTGTGCCACCAAACCAATAGGATGCGAACGTACTGTTTTTTGTTTAACAATTAAACCACCTTTATAAGGTCCGTTTTTAAACAGTGGAAAACTTTTAATTCGCATATAATCGGTATAACTTAATTTTCGTGCAATTAAAAATAACGACTTCTATTGTTTCTTGCTTTCTGCAATTCTTGTTGATAAAAACCCGATGTTTTACCAAACATTTTAGCTAACGAATCTGATAAGGGTTTTATATTTTGATTAAATGTTTCGAGTGTTGGTGCTAAAGCATCGAACCGAATGGTATATTCTGGTATTGATGTTGCAAGTAAGCTTCCATCAGCCGAATAAACATTTCCTTTATTAGCTGGAATAACAAAATCTTGTACGGTGCGTTCTTTTGCTAATTTTCTATAATAATCGCCTTCCACCCATTGAATATTATTCAATTTTATCAATACCAAAGCAGCTATTGTAAAAATTACAAAAGCTGTTATGTACATTCGCAAATTGGTATTTTTTGGGTTTACTGCCATTTTAAAATTGGTCAAAAAAACTTTTTTCTTCTTTTTGTTTTATAATTATTTTAGTAGGCGGAACAGTTGCTGGAAAAATTTCTCGTACCTCCATTTTTTTTGCAATAGTTGATTCCATTTTTAACTTCATTAATTCAGAACGATTATCTACAAATTTTGAACGCAATTCTTTCACTCGATTTGTTAACTCGGTTATTTGATAGTTTTTTGCATCGTACCGATGGTTATTGGCTATCATAATCATACAAAGCACAATTAGAAATACAATAAATTTCCAATTTTTAAAAGCGTCATCACTTACTAAAAACTTAGCTTTTAATAAACTATAAATTCCTTGCTTCATTTTTTATAATTTTTCGGCTACTCTTAACTTTGCGCTTCGAGCTCTGTTATTTGTTGCAATTTCCGCTTCGGTTGGCACAATTAGTTTTTCCACAAACTTAAATGGCACTTCAAACCGTCCAAACATATCGCGTTCGGGTTCGCCGTTGAACATTCCATTGCGCATAAAACGCTTTACTAATCTGTCTTCAAGCGAATGATAGGAAATAACACTTAGCCTTCCGCCTGGTTTTAAAATTTCGTTACATTGTTCTAAAAATTCTTTTAAAACTTCTATTTCTTGGTTAACCTCAATACGAATAGCTTGGTAAATTTGAGCTAAAATTTTGTTGCTTTTATGAGCTGGCAAAAACTTAGCCAACACCTGTTTTAACTGCTCTGTATTTCGAATTTGCTTTTCTTTTCGAGCCGAAACAATAACATTTGCCATAGCTCCACCGTTTTTTAATTCGCCATATTGAAACAACACTCTTTTTAAGTCTTTCTCATCATAATCGTTCACTACATGAAACGCACTTAAACTATCGCGTTTGCTCATTCGCATATCCAATTCGGCATCGAAGCGAGTAGAAAAACCTCTTTCGGCAACATCGAATTGATGTGAAGACACACCTAAATCTGCCAAAACGCCATCAACTTGTTTAATTCCATGAAATCGTAAGAACCTTTTTATATTTCTAAAATTTTCATTTATCAACAAAAAGCGTTCATCGTTAATTGCGTTTTGCAAAGCATCTTCATCTTGATCGAACGCTACCAACTTTCCATTTTCGCCAAGTCGGCTCATTATTTCTTTTGAATGACCACCACCACCAAAGGTAACATCAACATACACACCATTAGGCTTAACATTTAAACCATCTACCGTTTCTTTTAATAAAACAGGATTATGATATTCCATCTTCGTCATCATTAAAATCTCCCATTACTTCTTCGGCTAAATCAGCAAAGTCATCGGTTGCATTTTCAATTGCATTTTCATACAATTCTTTATCCCAAATTTCTACTATATTTATTGCTGAAGACAACACAATTTCTTTTTTAACTTTTGCAAAAACAATCAAGTCTTTCGGAATCAATAAACGACCACTAGCATCTATTTCAACCATTTTAACACCTGCTGTAAATCGTCTAATAAAATCGTCGTTCTTCTTTTTAAATCGATTTAACTTATTGATTTTCTGCATCATTTTATTCCATTCACTCATTGGAAACAACTCCAAACAAGGCTGAAAAACCGAACGTTTTAAAACAAACCCTTCGTTTAAATTGCCTAATTGTTTTTTCAACGCCACAGGTACCATAAGGCGACCTTTAGCATCTACTTTACATTCGTATGTTCCAATTAAAGCGTTCAAAAACTATTTTTTTAAGACTTGTTTACCACAAAAATAAAAATTATTTACCACTTTTTACCACAAAAACCCACTTTGTTAATAAGTTTTTCCATTTTTAAACTGGGTTTTGAACAAAACTTCGTTAAAGCCCTATTTTTATTCTTTTAAAAAAGAAAATGAATACGTTGTAAAAATTAGTTTTTATAAGAATTTGTTGATAACTTTAATATATTGCAATGCTTTTTCCAAAAGATTAGCCTTTAACTCTTTACAGACCTTCTTATTTTGTTAATTAAAAGTCAAAAAAGATTGATTTTAAAAATTAATTAAAATTTACACGTTTAAAAGTTATTATTTAATTTCAAAATTGGCACATACATTAAAATTATGTATGTTTGCTTATATTTCATTTTTGATTTATTTTGAAATAATTTTATGCTAAAAACAGACAAAAAATATACTTACTTTGAAGCTGGCGAAGGAACGCCAATTATAGTTTTACACGGTTTAATGGGCGGTTTAAGTAATTTTGAAGGTGTGGCTACTTTTTTCCCGAAAAACGGATTTAAAGTTGTTATTCCAGAGTTGCCCTTGTACACCCAGAATATTTTAAAAACAAATGTGAAAGATTTTTCAAAATTTGTGAAAGATTTTATTGTTTACAAAGGTTTTGAGAAAGTAGTTCTTTTAGGAAACTCGCTTGGTGGCCATATTTCTTTATATTTTGCAAAAATGTATCCCGAATTTGTAAAAGGTTTGGTAATTACAGGAAGTTCTGGTTTATACGAAAGCGGAATGGGAGAAAGTTACCCTAAGCGTGGCGATTATGAGTACATAAAAAAGAAAAGTGAAGATGTTTTTTATGACCCCAAAGTAGCCACAAAAGAAATAGTTGACGAAGTTTTTGCAACCGTAAACGACCGCATAAAACTATTAAAAACTTTAACTATTGCAAAAAGCGCCATTCGCCACAATATGGCAAAAGATTTACCCAAAATGCAAGTACCAACCTGTATTATTTGGGGTAAAAACGACAAAGTAACACCACCAGAAGTTGCCGAAGAATTTAACAAATTGCTCCCTAATTCCGATTTGTTTTGGATAGACAAATGTGGCCATGCAGCAATGATGGAACACCCAGATGAGTTTAACCAACTTTTGTTTGCTTGGTTGCAAAAAAATAATATTTAAAAGTGTCATTCCGAATTTATTTAGCTGCGCTGAATCTTCGATTTCGGAATTTCTTTTTTATAGAATATAGTGAATTTAGATTCTGAACCAAGTTCAGAATGACAAAATAAGTGAAATGAAAATTACTAGTGCAGAATTTATAATTAGCAATTCGGATGTGAAAAAATGTCCGAATGAGCCTTTGCCCGAATATGCTTTTATTGGCCGTTCAAACGTAGGTAAAAGTTCGCTTATAAATATGCTTACTGGTCAGAAAAAATTAGCCAAAACATCGGCTCGCCCAGGAAAAACACAATTAATTAATCATTTTAAAATTAATCAGAATTGGTATTTAGTAGATTTGCCTGGTTATGGTTACGCTAAAGTTTCGAAAACGACAAAAGCTACTTTTCAAAAATTTATAACCGAATATTTTGAAAAAAGAGAACAACTAGTTTGTGGCTTTGTATTGATAGATATTCGACTTGAAGCTCAAAAAATTGATTTAGAATTTATTACTTATTTAGGCGAAAGTGAAATTCCGTTTTGTATTATTTTTACTAAAGCTGACAAAATAGGTAAAGTAAAAGCACAACAAAATGTTGCCGCTTATCGTAAAAAATTACTTGCTACAGGTTGGGAAGAAATGCCGCAATACTTTATAACATCGTCTTTAAATACTGAAGGAAAAGACGAGTTATTAACATTTATTGACGAAATAAACGAATCCTTTCACTCAAATAAATTGCTTTAAACTAGCTATTTAACTCTAATTTTTCAGCGAAATAATCGCAAAAATCGCGCATAGTAGCACTCATTTTTTCATCGGCAGTTGCTCGTTCAAAAGTATTTGCCATAGCCACAAGTGTTTGATGAAAAAACTGTTTCATTTCGTCAACTGGCATATCTTTTGTCCATAAATCTATACGAAGTGTTTCCTTTTGTTTGTGATCCCAAATAGATAACAACATGGCTTTTGCTTCGGCTGCATTTACGCCTCCGTCTTGTGCAGACCATAACAATTTTTCGGGAACATTATTTTCATCTAATGCTACCGAAATTTTTATATCCGATTTTTTATTTGCCATTATTTTGCAGGTTTGTATTTTGAATTTTCAAATAAAGTTTTAGCGTCTATTGCTAACATTTCGGGCAAAGATACGGCATTATTTTTCATAAAGCTACGCACAATTTGCCAGCCTAACCATTGCCCAACTCTACCTGGCGATTCGTTATCTATTTCTAAGTAAAATTTTGAAAAAGGCGCATCGTTTATAAATCGGAAGTTATTTTTTGGATTAGCATCAAACAACAATTTATTTTCTATAAAATAACTCCACATTTGCGTTTCATTTTCTTGGCACCATTTTAACTGGTTTTCGCTGTATGCAATTTTAGCTTCGTCTGAAAAACCTTGCAACAATACATCTTTTAAGTATAATTGCTTTCCATAGTAAATCATTTGCGAAAGCAAGGTATTATCGTTAGGATAACGAATTTTGTATAGCGAAAAACTTTTAACCAAATCGGGCATCATTTGATCTTCATTAAATTCTATACGCTGATAGCTTGGGAAATCTTCATAAAAGCGATGTTTTTCGCCCAAATAACAATCTAAAGAAAGTAAAGCCAAACTATCTGTATAAATGGCTTTGGCATCTTTATCTACTTCGTTAATTAAAGTAATTACTTTAGGAACAGTTGCTTTAGGAAAATAATATTGAATGCGAGCAAATAAATTGCCTAACTCATTTTCTAATTCGTTATTGTTTGGATATTTTTTTTGAACTTCTTGGTATAATTCACGCAATAGTTTATCGTTAATTTTATTTGTCCAAACAGTATCTTCAACTTGGCTAGGAAACAAATACGGGTATTCCTTTTTTAGTAAAGCCAAGTTTTCGGGTTTAGACTCGTAAAACAGCTTGTCAAACCTTTCAATTGTAACAGCAACAGACTCAACCTTTATCGTTTCAAATTGTTTTTTTGTTTCGGTTTTACACGAAAAAAACAACAGGAATAGTAAAGAAAAATAAACTAATTTCTTCATAAAACAATTGTAAATTTTTATTTTTGGTACGTTTAATAAAAACGACAAAGATACCGTTATAGTATTTAATTGCGAAAAATAAAATGGTACAATTAACACTAAAATTTTAACCTTATATTTTAAGAAATGGCTGTTTCAAAAACATTTAATGCAGAAGAAATAAATAAACACATTGTTAATTGGTTACTAGAATATGCTACAAATGCCAAAGTAAGAGGTTTTGTTGTAGGAATTTCGGGCGGAATAGATAGTGCTTTAACCTCGACCTTATGTGCACAGACTGGATTACCAACCCTTTGCGTTGAAATGCCCATACATCAAGCACAAAGCCATGTTGATAGAGCTAACGAACATATAAACAATTTAAAGAATAAGTTTTCTAATGTTATACAACAGCGAGCAGACTTAACACCTGTTTTCGAATCTTTTAAATCACAAATTCCTACAAGTGATAACATTGCTTTGCTCGATTTAACGCTAGCGAACACTAGAGCTCGATTACGAATGACTACTTTATATTATTTTGCGGGTATTCATCAGTTTTTAGTAGCAGGCACAGGAAACAAAGTTGAAGATTTTGGTGTCGGTTTTTTTACAAAATATGGCGATGGCGGCGTAGATATTAGTCCAATAGCCGATTTAATGAAAAGCGAAGTGAGAGCACTAGCTGCTTATTTAAATATATCGGAAAGTATCTTAAAAGCAAAGCCTACCGATGGTTTATTTGGCGATGATAGAAGCGACGAAGACCAATTAGGCGCTAGTTACGACGAGTTAGAATGGGCTATGTTAGCATATGAAAAGGGAAGTACTATAACTAACTTTTCGGGAAGAGAAGCAGAAGTTTTTGCTATTTTCACTAAATTGAATAAAGCTAATCAACACAAAATGAATCCAATACCAATTTGCATTATTCCTAAAAAGATGAAATAAAACTTGCTTTTTTAGTAATTTTTTATTTACTTTAACCTTGGTATTTTTTAAAAAAACCACCTATCTTTAAAAATATAAAAAAGCTACTATGATTAAAATATGTATAGCTGATAACCAACCTGTGGTGCTTCTAGGAATTATGTCGTATTTTAAGGACAATCCAAAAATAGATGTTCCTTTAAAAGCTACAAGTTTCGAAGAGTTGAATATACTTTTAAACACTCACAAAGCTGACATTATTATATTAGATTTAGAACTTTCTGGAGTATTGAGTATAAAAGACATTAAAAAATTAGTTGCTCAAAACCCAGATTCTAAAATAATTTTATATACTACCGTTCCCGAAAAAATGTATGCTTCAAACGCTATTAAAGCGGGTGTTTATGCTTATGTGGAAAAAACAACTTCGCTACACGAATTAGAAAGAATAATTGTTAAGGTAAATAATGGCGAAAAAGTATATAGCGAAGAAGTAAAGAAAAAAATTGACCTTTTAAGTAAAGGAAATAAAACCGATAGGTTGCATAAAAAGCTATCGACTCGAGAAATTGAAGTTTTACGCTACTTAAATGATGGTAAGAAAAATAAAGAAATTGCTCAAATTTTAGGTTTAGACGAAAAAACAATTAGTACCTACAAACTTCGTTTATTAGCAAAACTTAGCGTAAGCAATTTAATTGATTTACTTGCTAAAGCTAAAACACTCGATATTATTTAACGTGAGTTCGATATAACTTTACTTAATTTTTAAAAGTGTATTTCTCATTTTCAGTACTTTACACTTTATTTGTCTTTTTATTATTCATTTTCTTTGCTTGTCCAAAGAAAACGAATCAAAAGAAAGGACACTTTTACGAGGAATTTTTAATCTCTGATTAAAACCGTTTGAAAAACTTTGCGTCGCTTTGCTCCTGTTTTTCAAAGCTTTTTCAAACTATTCTGCGTAAAAGCTATGCAATGCTACGCATTGCTTTATAATATTTTTTGTATCGAACTCACGTTATTTAATATAAACTTATAAAATTACGTTATAAAAAAAGTTCCACAAATGTGGAACTTTTTTATGTTTGTATTTGAGTTATTATCCCCCAAAGTCGTCGAAACGAACATTTTCTTTAGGAACACCCCAATCGTCGCACATTTTAACAACGGCATTATTCATCATAGGTGGGCCACAGAAATAAAATTCGATATCTTCTGGTGCTTCGTGATGTTTTAAATAGTTATCTATAACTACATTATGGATAAAACCTACAAAACCATCTCCTTCTCCATTAATTCCATCTTTTACTTTCCAGTTGTCTTCTGGTAATGGTTCAGATAATGCTATGTAAAATTTAAAGTTAGGAAAATCTTTCTCTAAAGCTCTAAAATGATCTACATAAAACAATTCTCTTTTAGAACGACCTCCGTACCAATACGTAACTTTTCTTCCTGTTTTAACTGTACGGAACAAATGATACAAATGCGAACGCATAGGTGCCATACCTGCTCCACCGCCTATGTATAACATTTCTGCATCTGATTCATTAATAAAGAACTCTCCATAAGGTCCAGAAACTGTTACAGGATCGCCTGCTTTACGAGAAAAAATATACGACGATGCAACACCTGGGTTTACTTTCATCCATCCGTTAGCAGCTCTATCCCATGGTGGGGTAGCCACACGAACGTTTAGCATAATTTTACGACCTTCTGCAGGGTACGAAGCCATTGAGTAAGCTCTTTCTACAGTTTCGTTATTTTTCATAACTAATGGCCATAAATTAAATTTATCCCATTCTACTTTAAATTTTTCAGGTTCTCCTGGATGCTCTACCGGGTGAGCTGTAATGTCGATATCAGTATATTTAATTTCGCAAGGCGGAATTTCAATTTGAATATAACCTCCTGGCTCGTAGTGCATATCTTCTGGTAATTCTACTATAAACTCTTTAATAAAAGAGGCTACGTTGTAGTTTGAATATACTTTGGCTTCAAATTTCTTAATACCAAAAACTTCTTCTGGTACTTCAATTTTCATATCGCCTTTTACCTTTACTTGGCAACCTAATCGCCAACCTTCGGCTAACTCTTTACGGCTAAAATGAGGTGTTTCGGTTGGTAGTGCTTCTCCACCTCCTTCTAATACTTTACATTTACATTGGATACAAGTTCCACCACCACCGCAGGCCGATGGTAAGAAAATTTTTGCACTTCCTAATGTAGAAAGCAATGAGTTTCCTGAACCAACTTCTATTTCTTCTTCTCCGTTAATTTTAATAGTAACTGGACCAGATGGGACTAATTTTGCTTTTGCAAACAAAATAACAGCTACTAAAATTAACAGTAATACTAAAAATGCTATTACGGTTGTTGATATTAATCCCGTAGTACTAACTTCTAATGCTATCATAATTAATTTTGTGCTATTACCGTTACTGAATCTTTTACTACTTCAACAGCTGTAGAATCTATAGTTTGTTCAATAATTGATTCTTTTTCAATTACTGGTGCTACATTTTCTACAACATCTTTTTTAGCGGGCGTTTCATCGCCTCCTGTTAACATACCACCGAAAGACATAAACCCAATGGCCATTAATCCGGTTAATATAAATGTCATACCTAAACCTCTAAAAGCTGGCGGAACATTAGAATAACGAATTTTTTCGCGAATAGCACCAATGGCTAGGATTGCTAAAAACCAACCAATACCCGAACCTACACCGTAAACTGTAGCTTCTGTAATATTAGCGAACTCTTTTTGCTGCATAAACAATGAGCCTCCTAAAATGGCACAGTTTACAGCAATTAATGGTAAGAAAATACCTAATGAGTTGTATAATGCTGGTGCAAATTTCTCAACAATCATTTCTACTAGCTGAACCATTGTTGCAATAGTTGCTATAAATAAAATGAAAGTTAAGAAACTTAAATCGTAATCTGCATATTCTTCTCCTAACCATACTAATGCTCCTGGTCGAAGTATGTATTGGTCTAACAAATAGTTTAATGGTACCGTTACTAACATAACGAAAATTACCGCTGCTCCTAAACCAACTGCCGTTGATACTTTTTTAGAAACTGCTAAGTAAGAACACATTCCTAAGAATGTGGCGAATACCATATTATCAATAAAAATTGATTTTAAAAATAATTGTAATAATTCCATTTCTTAGTGTGTTATTCTTCGATTAAACTTTTATTTCTTGAACGTTGAAAACCAATAATTAATCCTAATGTAATTAACGCCATTGGTGCCAATAACATAAAGCCATTGTTTTCGTATCCTATAGCATACAATCCTGTTTTTTCAACTGGATCGCCAAATACAGGAAAACCAAATAATTTACCTGAACCTAATAATTCGCGGAAAAAACCAACAATTACTAATATTAAACCATATCCTGCTGCGTTACCAATTCCGTCTAAAAACGATTTCCAAGGTGTGTTACCAAGTGCAAATGCTTCGAAACGCCCCATAATAATACAGTTAGTAATGATTAACCCGATAAATACTGATAATTTCTTAGCCAAATCGGGCACATAGGCTTTTAGTGTTAAATCTACTATAATTACCAATGCAGCTACTACAACTAATTGTACAATAATACGAATAGAACCTGGAATAATATTTCGCATTAACGAGATAACAACGTTACCCATTGCTAATACAAACATTACCGATAATGCCATAATTACCGAGGCTTTTAACTCGGCAGTAATTGCTAAAGCAGAACAAATACCTAATACTTGTACAGTAATAGGGTTGTTATCCCATAGTGGATCTTTAACAAGTTCTTGATTCTTTTTTGAGAACAATGGCTCTTTTTCTGATGTTTTATTTTCTGCCATAGTTTATTTTTTTAATGTTTCAAAATAAGGCAAATACAAACCAATTCCTTTTTTAAGCATAGCTCCTACTCCGTTTCCAGTTATAGTTGCTCCTGAAATTGCATCAACCTGATTGTCTGTTTTGTCTTCGTTATTTGGATCGGCGTTTGATTTTGAAATTTCGACTGCCTTATAATTTCCAGCAGCATCATAAATCATTTCGCCTTTAAAATCGTCTTCAAAAAATGGTTCGGTAATATTAGCACCCAAACCTGGTGTTTCGCCTTTATGATCGAAATACACACCATTTATTGACTTTAAATCGTCGTTTAGCGCCACATAGCCCCAAATAGCATCCCATAAACCATTACCTCTTACAGGAATAATATAAATGGTTTTACCTTCTTTTTCGCCAATAAATAATGGTAAGCGTTGTACTTTACCTTCTTTTGCTGCTTGTTGTTCTTTTTTAATATCAATTAAGTAAGCTTCGTTATTTTCGGTAGCTGTTGTACCTTCAATTACAAGCTGTTTTTTGATGTATTGATTAAAAGTTTCTGTGGCATTTGTACGATTAGCTTCAACACCCATAGCGCTTAAAATATCTATTTGTGTTTTAACTTTATCGTTATTATCGCGCATTGGCTTTGTTGCATTTGCGAAAAATGCCAACAAAGAACCCACTACTACTACCATTACTATTGAAAAAATGATAGTATATCCGTTTGAATCTGTACGTTTTGCTGACATAATTAAGTAGTTTTAAGTTTTAAACGTTTCATTCTTCGTTTTATATTAGCTTGAACCACATAATGGTCGATAGTAGGTGCAAATACGTTCATCAATAAAATCGCCATCATTACACCTTCTGGATACGCTGGGTTGAAAACTCTAATTAAGATTGAAAACAATCCAATTAAAAAGCCATAAATCCATTTACCCGTATTGGTTTGAGAAGCAGAAACTGGGTCTGTTGCCATAAACACAATACCAAATGCAATACCTCCTACCAATAAATGTTGCCACCATTCGAATGCCATTAAACTATAAAATTTACTTCCTTCTACAATTACATTTGCATCTACTAAGAAATTAAAGAAAAATGCCATAAGTGCTGCGCCAATAACTGCTGATAGCATAATACGAGCACTACCTATACCTGTAATAATTAAGAACAAACCTGATAATAAAATTAATACTGTAGAAGTTTCTCCTACTGAACCTGGAATTAACCCCATGAACATATCCCAAGTGCTATGATCTACTACTTTATTTTGTGCCAATTGACCTAAAATAGTTTCGCCAGAAATAGCATCTACTCCGTTTGCTTTCATAACGCCATCTACTGCGCCGTGAACCCAAACTTTATCGCCCGACATCCAAGCTGCCCAGTTAAAGAATAAGAAAGCACGAATAGTAAGTGCCGGATTTAAGACATTCATTCCTGTTCCACCAAATAACTCTTTACCGATAATTACACCAAATGCAACGGCAACTGCTAGCATCCATAATGGAATATCGATAGGTACAATTAATGGTACAAGCATACCTGTTACTAAGTAACCTTCTTCTACTTCGTGTTTTTTAACTGTCGCAAATATAAACTCGATACCTAAACCAACACCGTAAGATACAATTAACAAAGGAAGAATCTTTTTTAATCCTACTAAAAAGTTATCTAGTGTAAAAAAATCGATAGCATCGAAACCATTAATTTGTCCGTTCATTTGGTAACCTGCATTAAACATACCGAATAATAATACAGGAATCATTGCCATAATAACTGTGTTCATCACACGTTTTAAATCGGCAGCATCTCTAACATGTGAACCAGCATGTGTGGTAATGTTAGACATATAAAGAAACGTATGCAGCGCATTAAAGCTTTGCTCCATTTTTGTTCCGCGATACTTTTCTTTTAAATTATGTAAATTTTGTTTTAAACTCATTTTTTGTGATTTTATTACTTTAGACTATTAACCAACTTCTTTAATCATTAAGTCTAATCCTTTTCTTACAATTTGTTGATGATCTTGTTTTGAAACATCTACAAACTCTGTTAAAGCAAAATCTTCAGGAGCAACTTCATAAATCCCTAATGCTTCCATTTGATCAATATCGTTAACTAAAATAGCTTTTAACAATTGCATAGGATAAATATCAAGCGGACAAACTTTCTCGTATTCGCCAGTTAATACAAAACCTCTGTGTTCTCCGTTGGTATTCGTATTTAAATCGTACTTTTTATTAGGTGTTAAAAACGAGAACATTCCTGCTCTGTACACACTAAACTTGTTTGGTCGTGGTAAATTCCAACCAAAGAAATCGTAATCGTCGCCTTCTGGAATTGCAGTAACTTGGTTATGATAAAAACCTAAAAAGTCGTCTTTCGATTTTTTATCGCCTGTTAAAACCGTTCCACTAATAATACGGTAATTTCCATCTTTTAAATTTCCTGCCACTACATCTTTCATTTGTGCGCCAGAAATTACATTTACATACGACGGGTTCTCAAAACCTGTACCTGTTAAAGCAACCGTTTTTTCAAAGTTTACTCTTCCTGTTAAAAATAGCTCTCCTATTGTGGCAACATCTTCAATATTTAAAACCCAAACTTTTTCGCCTTTGTTTATAGGATTAATTTTTGCAATTTGTGTAGAAACCAAACCCACTGGATGCTTACCAATTCCTTTATGAATTGCCACACCCGAAACATTAGGCATAAAACTAGCGTTTGGCGCAACTGTAACGTGAACTTTACCTGCCGTTAATTTTTTAAGTGCATCGAAACCTGCAATAAGAGCTTCTTTTTTATTAACTAACGTGTAATTTAAATCTACCGCTAACGGAGCCGAATGAAGCGCTGTTACAAAAATTGCTTTTGGCGAATCGGCTGGATTAGCCATAACATCGTAAGGACGCTGCTTAATAAATGGCCAAGTTCCAGAAGCTAACAATACTTCTTTTATTTGCTCTGTTGTTAAATCGTTTGGATTTTTTACGCTATGCTCTACTGCGTTATCTTGCGAGTTGGCTGCAATTCTCACTTCAAGAATTACCCTTTTTTCGCCTCGAACAATTTCTTGAATTGTTCCACTTACTGGCGAAACAAATTTAATTTCAGGATTTGCTTTCGAAGAAAAAATAATATCGCCCGCTTTTACCGTATCGCCTTCCTTAACTTGCATTTTAGGAATTACTCCATGAAAGTCGAAAGGCTTAATAGCATAGACTTTCGATCGAGCTACGGTAACAGTATTGTTTGCCGCGCTTCCTTTTAACTTAAGGTCTAAACCTTTTTTAATTCGAATGTCTTGTGACATATTGTTAAAGATATGGTTAGTACTAATTTTTTAAACGTGCAAATTTAACCATTTACATAATTCTTTTAAAAATATAGTGTTATATTTTATTTTATTTATATTCATTCTAAATTATTTGTTTTTTACGGCAAAGTTTTTGTTCTTCTTTTCATTTAGAATTCTTATTTTTACCTAAAATAATTGGTTATGAAATATTGCATTTATTCTTTTATAGTGTTTTTAACTTTTTTATCGGCTAATAGTCAAGTGGCTATAGAAAAAAATCCTCCGTATAATATAAAAACCGTTGCTTTTTTTCAAAAAGGGAATAGCGTTTATCCTTATTTTAGATTGGGAGAAAGTTTTGAACTACAATTTGATGATTTATTTGGAAATGAAGCCGATTATTATTATACCATTCAACATTATAATTACGATTGGACACCATCGGGCTTAGCTAAAGTAGAATTTTTAAAAGGAATAGATAACCAACGAATTATGACTTACAAAAATTCGTACAACACCCTACAGCAGTACTCGCATTATACGCTTTCGTTTCCTAATCGTTTTAATTCGATAACGAAAAGTGGAAACTATATTGTTACCATTTTAGACGATGATGGCGAAGTAGTTTTTACTCGTAAATTTATTGTATATGAAGACGCTATTAACGTTGGTCTTTCTATAAGAAGAGCTCGCGATTTTAATGTAATTAACGAGAAACAAAATATGGAAATTGTAATTAATTATGGCGATAATTTGCTACAAGATCCTAAAAACAATGTGAATATTTTACTAATACAAAATGGAAACTTAAAAACAGCTATTGGCAATATTAAACCACAATACACCATTGGTTCGGAACTAGTATATCGATACGATAGTGAAACACAATTTTGGGCAGGAAACGAATTTTACACACTAGACACTTCTAATATTCGTATTACAAACAATAGTGTAGCAGCTGTTACGGCTGGCGACATTTACAACTCGCTTTTATATACTAATTTGGCTCGAAAAAACAAAGTATATACTTACTTGCCAGATTTTAACGGTAATTTTTATGTAACCAATGTAGGTGCGGTAGAAGACAATGAAATTGAAGCCGATTATACTTGGGTCTATTTTTCATTATCGGCACCCGATTTTTTTTCTAACAATGCCATTTACGTAAACGGTATGTTTAACAACTACGCGTTAACAAACGAATACAAATTAGACTATAATAAAGAAAAAAATGTTTTTGAAAAAGCCGTTTTAATAAAACAAGGTTACACTAACTATCAATACACTATTGCAAACAACCAAAATGTTATCGATTTTAAAAATGCTATTGATGGAAATTTTTACCAAACAGAAAACAACTACGCTGTTTTAGTGTATTATCGCGGTAATGCCGAACGCTACGATAGAGTTATAGGACGAGCTACAAACAATAGTGAAAATATTCGAAATTAATGAGTAGAAAAGAAGTTCAATACAGAGGAGAAAAGTGCTTAAATTGCTTTACTCCTTTAGATATTAGTGAAAAATATTGCCACCATTGCGGACAATTAAACTCAACTAAAAAAATTACTTTAAAAGACTTTTTTGAAGAATTTTTATCTAATTTTTATGCCTACGATTCTAAAATACGGAATTCGATAGTTTATCTTTTTACAAAACCTGGTGTATTACCAAAACTTTATATAAAAGGACAGCGTACCACATTTGCCAATCCGTTTCGATTGTTTTTAAATGTTTCGATTATTTTGTTTTTAACAATGAGCATCTTAAGTGATTTTTATGACAATAATAACCCAAATAAAGAAAAACAATATGCCGGTGGAATAGTTAAAATAAATCCTTCGCACGAAACAAAAGAAGAAGAAACACTCGATAGTGTAACTGTAAATCAGCAATTTTTAGGCAATAAAAAAACCTTAAAACTAGCTCATATAAATAAAGATTCTATTTACAACGAAGCCTTTTTGAAAAAAAACAGCAGCAACATTGTTAGCTTAGCAACAAACAAAATACTTACTTTTAAAAATTTTAGAGAAAAATTTCCTGAAAAAGGAAAAAGCGAAACCTTTAAAGAGCTTCAATTTGAAAATTCAAATGTGAATATTTTTTTATACAACAAAGCTGAAAAGTTTAAAACAAAAGAAATTATGCAAGAAGCTGGCGGTTTAATCGTAGAAAAATTACCTTTTTTACTTTTTCTCACTATACCATTTATCGCTTTAATTTTTTGGATTACTTTTTACAGAAAAGAATACAATTATACCGATCATTTAATTTTTACTTATTCCTTCTACACCTTCTTATTTTTATTTGTATTGTTTACAGAACTAATTGCAATTTTTTCTATAAATCTTTCCAATTTTATTACATCTATTGGTTTCTTTCTTATATTACCTTATTATTTATATCGCGCTTTAAGAAATTTTTATAATTTTAGTCGTTGGAAAACCATTTTAAAATTTGTAATTTTACATCCACTATTTCTAATTATAATGATAATTTCATCTTTTATCATGTTTTCGTTAGGATTTGTATTGCTATGATAACACAAATAACAAAAGGTATTAAAATTTCGGTTTTAACTAGTTTTGAAGGCACTTACTTTAAAAACTACAAAATTCATTTTGCTTTTAGTTATCATATAACTATAGAAAATCAAAGTAAAGATTCGGTACAGTTAAAATCGCGTCATTGGGAAATTTTTGATGCTTTAAACGGAAAAGAAATTGTTGATGGCGAAGGTGTTGTTGGCAAAAAACCCGTTTTAAAACCAGGCGAAAAACATGCATATTCTTCGGGCTGTCTTTTAGCTTCGCCAATTGGGGCAATGAAAGGTCATTTTAACATGATTAATTTTACTTCTTCTAAAAGCTTTAAAGTTAATGTGCCTACTTTTCGATTAAGCGCTCCGTTTGCTCTTAATTAATGCTATTTATTTAATGTTACTTTAATTACTGAAAAAACTATATTTTTTTAGTAATTTTGTACTTATTTTTTACACAATTCTTAAAAAAACAAAATATGTCTAAAGGATTTTTTAATGTTCCAAAGGCTGTAAACGAACCAGTAAAATCGTATGCACCAGGAACACCCGAAAGAGAGCAAGTATTAGAGGCTTACAACAAAATGTGGAACCAACAAATTGATGTTCCTTTGTATATTGGCAATGAAGAAATAAAAACCGGCAATACCAAAACAATGTCGGCACCGCACGACCATCAACATATTGTAGGAAAATACCATTTAGCCGAAAAATCGCACGTAGAAAAAGCCATTGCTTCAGCTTTAGAAGTTCGCAAAAAATGGTCTAAAATGTCGTGGCAAAGTCGGGCTGCTATTTTCTTAAAAGCAGCCGAATTAATTGCTGGACCTTACCGAGCAAAAATTAATGCCGCAACTATGATTGCACAATCTAAAACAGTACATCAAGCCGAAATTGATGCTGCTTGTGAGTTAATTGACTTTTTGCGATTTAATGTAGAATTTATGACGCAAATTTACAAAGACCAACCTATTTCAGATTCGTCGGTTTGGAATCGTTTAGAGCAACGTCCATTAGAAGGTTTTGTATATGCTGTAACACCATTTAATTTTACAGCTATCGCAGCTAATTTGCCAGCAAGTGCCGCTATGATGGGCAACGTTGTGGTTTGGAAACCAAGCGATAGCCAAATATTTTCTGCAAAAGTAATTGTTGATGTTTTTAAAGAAGCAGGTGTGCCTGATGGCGTAATAAACGTAGTTTATGGCGACCCTATAATGATTACAGATACTATTTTAGCAAGCCCAGATTTCGCTGGAATTCACTTTACGGGTTCTACCCACGTTTTTAAAGATTTATGGGTAAAAATTGGAACTAATATTCACAACTACAAAACCTACCCAAGAATCGTTGGCGAAACAGGTGGAAAAGATTTTATTGTAGCACACCCATCAGCAAATGTAAAACAAGTAGTAGCAAACTCTATACGAGGAGCTTTCGAATTCCAAGGTCAAAAATGTTCTGCCGCATCAAGAGCCTACTACCCTAAAAGTTTATGGAATGCTATAAAAACAGAATTAGAAAAAGAAATAAGCACTATAAAAATGGGAGCTCCAGATGATTTATCTAACTTCTTTACGGCTGTAATTCACGAAGGTTCTTTTAACAAACTAGCATCTTATATAGACCAAGCAAAACAAGATGCAGATGCCGAAGTTATTATTGGTGGTGGCTACGACAAATCGAAAGGTTGGTTTATAGAGCCAACAGTAATTGTAACCACTAATCCTAAATACAAAACCATGGAAACAGAGCTTTTTGGACCTGTTTTAACGGTTTACATTTACGATGACGAAAAATGGAATGAAACACTAGAGCTAATAGACACCACTTCTGAATATGCACTAACAGGCGCTATTTTTAGTCAAGACCGTTATGCAATTGAAGAAGCTACAAAAGCTTTAGAAAACAGCGCCGGAAATTTCTATATTAACGACAAACCAACAGGTGCAGTTGTAGGTAATCAACCCTTTGGTGGTGCAAGAGCATCAGGAACTAATGATAAAGCAGGTTCTGCCTTAAACTTACTCCGTTGGGTTTCGCCAAGAACTATAAAAGAAACTTTTGTAACACCAGAAAACTATCGTTATCCTTTTTTAAAATAGTTTCTTACAAAATACTACAAACCAAAAAGAGTTGCTAAAAGCAACTCTTTTTGGTTTATATAGATATTTACTTTGTTTTCCATAATAAAGTGTAACTATCTCATTTTTAAAATATTTTTTTATATTTTTATAATCTAATTATCCTATTTTAATTGTACCCGATATGAAAAAAATTACATTACTAACTTTACTTTTTTTTGTTGTTATTTCTTGGTCTCAAAATAAAGATTCTAGAAATAATCAATTTGATTTACTAAAAGATAAAACACAAACTAAAATTTTATATAACAGAGTTGCTCCTATAGCTAAATTAACATCAAAAAAAGAAGATGCTTGCAACACTTTATATTACAAACAAGCCTTTTATGAAATTCAACGTTCCGATTTTTTAAATAGACTTCCTAGCTTAACTACTTTAGAAAAAGCAACCGAAGAAGGTTTTGCAAGCCGTATTATTCCTATATCTATTTTAGTTTCCGAGTTTGAAGCCTTAAAACCTAGTGTAAAAGCTCAAAATCAATTAATTTTAAACAACAACAATCAATACGAACCTGTTTCAAACGCTATTGATTTATTTGATACTTACAAAGTAGGATTAGCTTCTCCCTTAATTAAACAACTTAAAGGTACTTCAATTCAATTTCAACTCAAAAGCGATTTAATTTTTAACACTACAAATAAAACAATTTCTAAAATAGAAGTAAATTTTAACAATCTAGGTTTTAAAACCATTAATGAAAACGAAATAATAACCATTAATTTTGAAACAACGGGTATAAAAGAAGGTGTTTTTAAAATAACATTAAATAATGGCGAAGTTTTTACAAATACCGTATCGTTTAAACTTATTGCGCAAGCACAACCGCTAGATTATTCCAAAAACATTTCGCAAGGATTAACAAGTGAAATTACACCTGTAACAACTATTACTTCTTCTTTAACCTATCAAGGATACGACGAATCTGCAGCTCATGCAGGACAAGGAGAATTCCAAATTTATTACGATAACGAAGCAGGATTATTAGACAAAATAGTTATTGTTTGCGATGGTTTTGATCCTGGCGATGGTAGAGACACAAGTGCTATCTACAATTTATTAAACTATGGAAGTCCTACTCAAAACTTAGGCAATACCGTTCGCGATTTAGGTTACGATGTAGTCGTTTTAAATTTTCCACAATACACACGCCCAGATGGCGTAACAAATATTGATGGCGGTGTCGATTATATCCAAAGAAATGCACGAGTTTTAATTGAACTCATTAATTATTTAAATGCAAATAAAGTAGGAAACCAAGAATTAGTTGTTATAGGCCCTAGTATGGGTGGTTTAATTTCGCGCTATGCACTTCGCTATATGGAAATGAACGGAATGAATCATCATACAAGACTTTGGTTGTCTTTTGATTCTCCACATTTAGGGGCCAATGTTCCTATAGGAATGCAACATATGTTTAATTATATTGCCTACGACAGTGATATTGCCGATTTAACAGTGCGAGCCATAGTAGATGCTATGCTTAAAAGTCCGGCAGCTAGACAAATGCTTATCGATCATTTCGAAGGCCATTTAGTTAGTGGTAGCACAACCGAATTTAATCAAAACTCAACAGCGCTTTTACCAACGGGACACCCAACATATCGCAACGTTTTCCAAACCGAATTAAACACAATGGGGTTCCCTCAAAAGTGTAGAAAAATTGCTATTTCTAATGGCGCCTCTAATGGCGCAATGACAGGAACACCTGGAATGACCGTTTTAAACGGCTTAGATGTACCCGATAGCGAAGGTTTTTCTAGAGCTTTACTCGATCTTAAATTTACACCTAATGCCAATGGAAACATACAAGTTAGCCGTGTAAGAAAACAAATATGGACGCTTTTTTGGGTTACTATTGGTACAGGTGCAACCAATGCTAGGTCTTTTAGCTATACTGCTGGTTTAGATTCGGCTCCTGGAGGTCAATTCGATATGGAAGGTTTGGCAGCCGATGCTGGCTCTAACCCTACACTTACGAACTTTTTAAATGCGCTTCAAATTAAAAAATTTGATTTTATTCCTGCAAAAAGCTCATTAGCTATTTCCTCTGGAAATAATTGGTATGCAAACATTGTAAATACAGATGTTACCAATTTTGATGCCTATTATGCGCCTACGCAAAATGAATTTCATGTTACTTTAACTCCTAATAACGTAGCTTTTGCAATTGATGAAATTGTAAACAATATACAACTAAAATGTCCTAACATAACTACTTGGGATGGATCAAACTGGAGCAACGGAGCTCCTAACAAAGAAACACAAGTAGTTTTTAACGACGATTATACTTCTAATAGCAATCTAGAAGCTTGTTCGGTAACTGTTAACGGAAATGCTGTTGTTACTTTTTTATCTGGCGATAATTTAATAGTTCGTGGAAAAATTGATGTAGCTGCTACAGCGCAACTAAAAATAAATGATAATGCAAATATTTATCAAATCGAAGAAATTGCTAATACTGGCAATATTCTATTAGATAAAACCGTTACAATTAAACGATTAAATTATGTGTTTTGGTCATCACCTGTTGCCAATCAAAATTTAAAAAACTTTTCTCCTGAAACATTAAATCAACGTTTTTATGAATTTAATCCTGCAGGAGGAACAACTGAAACAGCTTATATAAATATAGACCCTTTAACCCATAATTTTTTGCCTGCAAAAGGTTATACTATTCGAGCAGAGAACAACTGGACTACAACTCCTACTGACTGGACAGGTAGTTTTAACGGAACACCTTTTAACGGAAGAATTAACCAAACTGTAGAAAATTATGGCGCTACACTTGGTTACAATTTAGTAGGAAATCCATACCCATCGCCTATTAACATTGAAGAATTTATTGAAGGAAACCAAGCTACAAGCAACGGAACACTTCATTTTTGGACCAATACAAACGATCCTGTAGGCGGTATTTACATACAAAACAACTGGGCAACCCGCAATTTAACAGGCGGAACAGCTGCTTATGGCGGTTCTATTATTCCCGATTTATATATTGAATCTGGGCAAGGTTTTCTTATTGACACTCCAGTAAACGGAACACTTTATTTTACTAACAGTATGCGAAACGCCACAAGTAATAATCAATTTATGGCTAAAACAATAAGCGCTACTACTGAGAACAATAAATTTTGGTTGAATTTTTCAGCAGATGAAACTCCTCAAAATCAAATTCTTATTGGTTATGTAGAAAATGCAACAAACGGTTTCGATAACGGATACGACGGAAAACTATATAACAATAGTAACGCTAGCTTATATTCTGTAGTAGAAGATAATAAACTTGTAATTCAAGGAAAAGCGGCCCCATTTAACACAGATGACATTGTGCCTCTTGGCTACAAAACAAACGTTGACGGCACTTTCACTATTTCGCTAGACGCCACCGAAGGTATATTTGTAAACAACCAAAACATTTATTTAAAAGATAACTTTACAGGTAGCATAATTAACCTTTCTGAAAATAGCTATTCTTTTTATTCTAATGCAATTGAAGAAAATGCTCGGTTTGAAATAATCTATAACGCTGCATTAAACAATACCTTTTTTAACACAAACGCCAATACAATGTTTGCATTTGTTAACAACAATAATTTAGTCTTTAACAGCACTATAGCTAAATTACAAAAAGTTGAAGTTTACGATATGCAGGGGAGGCTATTGTGGCGTAAATTAGGAATTGATGCAAACCGCATCGAAACGCAAACAATACTTAAAACAAATTCAGTACTGTTAATTCAAATGACCGATGAAGATAACAATACTATAAAATCGAAAGTAATTTTTTAAAACATTAATAGCCTAAACCAAGATTTAGGCTATTTTATTTTACTACAAACCCATTAACGCTTAGTCAAATATTAGCTAAATTATTTTGCTTTATGGTTTCTATTTTTACAACTAAATTATAAAATGGAATTTATTGGTTATTGGTTTTGACAGTTAATTTAGTACCTTCGCAACAAGACAACTAAAACAATAATTGTGGCAAAAAAACAGGAAACCAAAGCAAAAAAAGAAACGCCTTTAATGAAACAATACAATAGCATTAAGGCAAAATATCCTGATGCTTGCTTACTGTTTCGCGTAGGCGATTTTTACGAAACTTTTGGCGACGACGCTGTTCGGTCGGCAGCTATTTTAGGCATTACCCTAACCAAAAGAGGAAGTGGTAGCGAAAGCGAAACAGCATTAGCTGGTTTTCCACATCATTCTTTAAACACTTATTTACCAAAATTAGTAAAAGCAGGACTTCGAGTAGCCATTTGCGACCAATTAGAAGATCCAAAAATGGCTAAAACAATTGTAAAACGAGGTGTTACCGAATTAATAACACCTGGAGTTGCCATGAACGATGAAGTTTTACAAGCTAAATCGAACAATTTTTTAGCCGCTGTTTTTTTTGGAAAAATTACTTTAGGCGTTTCGTTTTTAGATGTTTCAACTGGCGAGTTTTTAACCGCGCAAGGCAACGAAGATTATATTGATAAATTATTGCAAAATTTTAATCCAAGTGAAATTTTAATTCCAAAACAATACAAAACAAAATTTAGAGAAATTTTTGGCGAAGATTATCATACATTTTATCTAGAAGATTGGATTTATAAAGAAGATTACGCTATAGAAAGTTTAACCAAGCATTTTCAAACTAATTCTTTAAAAGGTTTTGGAATAGACGATTTAACTGATGGAATTATAGCTTCGGGTGCTATATTATATTATCTTTCGGAAACTCAACATAGTAAAATTCAGCACATAACCAACATTCAACGAATAGCCGAAAATGCCTACGTTTGGATGGATCGTTTTACCATTCGTAATTTAGAACTTCTTCATTCTACAAATGTAAATGCGGTTACACTTTTAGATGTCATTGACAAAACCCTTTCGCCAATGGGCGCTAGGCTACTTAAACGCTGGTTAGCATTGCCCTTAAAAGATGAAAACAACATAAGAAATAGGCACGAAGTGGTTCGTTTTTTAAAAGAAAACGATAACTTTTTAACACATTTTCAGTTCCAAATAAAACAAATTTCCGACTTAGAACGTCTTATTTCTAAAGTTGCTGCTGGAAAAATATCGCCTCGCGAAATGGTTTACTTAAAAGAATCGTTAAACGCTATTATTCCAATAAAAAACAAAGCATTACAAAGCAATAATGAAGCCTTAAAAACTATAGGCGATAATTTACATGCTTGCGAGTTATTACGCGAAAAAATTGAAACTACACTATTTTCAGATGCACCCGTAAATATAAATAAAGGAAATGCTATTGCAAATGGTATAAACCAAGAGCTTGACGAATTGCGCAATATTTCACAAAACGGAAAAGCCTATTTAGAAGAATTAGAACAGCGCGAGAGTGAACAAACAGGAATTCCTTCGTTAAAAATAGCGTTTAATAATGTTTTTGGTTATTATATAGAAGTGCGAAACACGCATAAAGATAAAGTGCCTAGCCAATGGATACGCAAACAAACATTAGTTAATGCCGAACGCTACATAACCGAAGAATTAAAAGAATATGAAACCAAAATTTTAGGTGCCGAAGAAAAAATTCAATTACTCGAAACTAAAATTTTTGAACAACTAGTAAATTGGACTGCAACTTACATAAAACCCGTACAACACAATGCTAATTTAATAGCACAGTTAGATTGTTTACAATCGTTTACCCAATTAGCAATTGAAAATAATTATGTACAACCCGAAATTAATTCGACCTTAGAGCTTATTATACAAAACGGAAGACATCCTGTTATTGAAAAGCAACTTCCTATTGGCGTTCCTTATATTGCAAACGATTTGTTTTTAGACACAGAAAAACAACAAATTATAATGATTACTGGGCCTAACATGTCGGGTAAGTCAGCTATTTTACGGCAAACCGCTTTAATAGTATTATTAGCACAAATGGGAAGTTTTGTTCCTGCGGAAAGCGCACAAATAGGAATTGTAGATAAAATTTTTACCCGAGTTGGCGCAAGCGATAATATTTCGATGGGCGAATCTACTTTTATGGTCGAAATGAACGAAACTGCTTCTATTTTAAATAACATTTCTGAAAGAAGTTTGGTACTTCTTGATGAAATTGGCAGAGGAACATCAACATACGACGGTATTTCGATAGCTTGGGCAATTTCAGAATATTTACATGAACATCCTTATAAACCAAAAACTCTTTTTGCAACGCACTATCATGAATTAAATGAAATGGAAGCTACTTTTGAACGCATTCAAAATTATAATGTAGCTGTAAAAGAATTAAAAGATACCGTTTTGTTTATACGAAAGTTAATAAAAGGAGGTAGCGCACATAGTTTTGGTATTCATGTAGCAAAAATGGCTGGAATGCCGCAAACTGTAATTCAAAAAGCACAAAAAATGCTTAAAAGGCTAGAAAAAAACCATTCTAATACTGAGCGGAGTGCGCTACCAAAAGAAGAAGAACTGCAATTGAGCTTTTTTAATTTAGATGATCCGCTTTTAGAAGAAATAAAAGAAGAAATAATTACTATCGACATTAACACACTAACCCCTGTAGAGGCTTTAATGAAACTAAATGAAATAAAACGAATGTTGACTAAAAAATAAATTAATGAATAAAGTTTACTTGTCTAATTTAAACTCATTAAGAGCAATTGCTGCTTGTATGGTAATTATTTCTCATTTATTAAATAATAAAACTAAACTAGGTCAACATTTAGGACACTTTGGAGGACTTGGAGTTACTATTTTCTTCACGCTAAGTGGCTTTTTAATTACATATTTATTATTAGCAGAACAAGAAAAATTTAAAACTATAAAAGTTAAAGATTTTTATATTAGAAGAGCATTAAGAATATGGCCTCTATATTTTTTGGTGCTATTATTTACCTATATTCTTATCCCTTTTATTATTCCTAGCTACTATCAAAAAGAGATAAATCGTTTTAATTTTAATAGCGTATTATTAAATATTTTCTTTTTAACCAATGTAACACTAATATTAAAAATGACACCACTAATAATTAGGGTAATTTGGTCTATTGGAATTGAAGAACAATTTTATATTTTTTGGCCATGGGTTATTAAATTGAAGCAAAAATGGCGAAATAAAATTATATTTTTAATAATTTTAGCCATACCAGCTTTAAAATTTTTATTTATGGCTTTAAACAAATTTACAAGTATAGAACTGTATCAAACAATATCCAGTATTTTAAGTGTTACAAGATTTGATGCTATGGCTGTAGGCGGGTTATTTGGAATTTTAGGTTATTCCAAAGAATTAAAAGTTTTAAAATTCACTTTTAAACTAGAAAATTTTTTCGGAAAAAATATGCAACTATTGGTCTTTGGTTTAGCTTTTTTTTCAATAATTATTACAAGCTATTCTTCGGATTTTTTTAACATAGTAAACTTCTTAATTAATCCTTGGCTTTTTGGATTTTGCATTTTGAATTTGTCCATTAACAAAGCTCCTCTCTTTAATATTGAGAATAAAACGATGAACTATTTAGGTAAAATTTCCTTTGGTCTTTATTTAATTCATCAAATTGTAATCTACTTTTTACTATATTATTTGGTTCCTTATTTAAAAGAATTTAATCCGATAATAAAAGATATAACAATGTTTATAGCTACTTTTTCTCTAACAATTTTAATAGCTCATCTTTCTTATACCACATACGAAAAAAGATTTATTAATTTAAAAAGTAAATTTTCGTATATTAAAACATAAATAAATTATTAATTATCAAAACATTATAAAAAAGTTTATATTTTTATTTAAAAAGTTCTTGTAAGAATAAAAATATGTTTTATATTTGCACTCGCAATGAACAACTAAGCATTGCGAAGTTCTTAACAAATGCGAAAATAGCTCAGTTGGTAGAGCGCAACCTTGCCAAGGTTGAGGTCGCGGGTTCGAACCCCGTTTTTCGCTCAACACTACCAAAATATAATGCTCGAGTGGTGGAATTGGTAGACACGCTGGACTTAAAATCCAGTGGGCAGCAATGTCCGTGCGGGTTCAAGTCCCGCCTTGAGTACTAAAGCTCCAAGTTTTCTTGGGGCTTTTTTTATTTCTAAATTTTATGGCAACTTTTGTTATTAGTAAACGTTTTAGCGGTTTGTATAAATACGAATTAGTTTCGCGAAAAGGGAAAACTATTTTTACAAGTAATTCTTTTGAACTACGCTTTGAATGTGAGGAAGAAATTGAATATATTAAAAGACATCTACCCGATTTGATTTTCATGAAATTTAAATCGGGAAACGGTAAATTTTATTTCAAAATTATTTTAAACCAAAAAGAATTAGCCATAAGTAGGAAATATTCTACAAAGTTGCTATTACAAAAAGGAATTGATGA
>NZ_JAWKMX010000004.1:0-161971 GCF_041392005.1 Flavobacterium sp. | reverse complement strand
CGCATACTACTCGATGCAGCGTCTTTTAAAAGCAAGAATGTATAGCGATTTTTTAAGTAAATTCAACTTTTGGGGTTGGCAATTAATTATTGTAGGAGCAGCTATAACATTGCCACTTGGTATTACATCCTCTAAAGAATATGCCGAGTTAGAATGGCCTTTCGATATCGCCATTGCTTTAGTTTGGGTTGCTTTTGGTGTAAATATGATAGGAACTATTATTAAAAGAAGAGAACGCCATATTTATGTTGCTATTTGGTTTTATTTGGCAACGTTTATTGCGGTTGCATTGCTTCATATTTTTAACAGTATTGAAATTCCAGTTTCAGCGTTCAAAAGTTATTCTGTTTATGCAGGTGTACAAGATGCGTTAGTGCAATGGTGGTACGGGCATAATGCAGTAGCCTTCTTTTTAACCACTCCATTTTTAGGTTTAATGTATTATTTTGTACCAAAAGCGGCTAATCGTCCTGTATATTCATACCGATTATCAATTATCCACTTCTGGTCGTTAATCTTCATTTACATTTGGGCTGGACCTCACCACTTATTATACTCTACATTACCCGATTGGGCACAAAACTTAGGGGTTGTGTTTTCGGTAATGTTAATTGCGCCATCTTGGGGTGGTATGATTAATGGTTTGTTAACACTTCGCGGTGTTTGGGATAAAGTGCGAGTTGATCCTGTATTAAAATTTATGGTAGTGGCTATTACAGGTTATGGTATGGCAACGTTCGAAGGGCCTATGTTATCCTTAAAAAATGTAAATGCTATTGCCCACTTTACCGATTGGATTGTAGCTCACGTGCACGTTGGTGCCTTAGCATGGAACGGTTTTATGACTTTTGGTATGATTTATTGGTTAATACCACGAATGACGAAAACGAAATTATATTCTATAAAATTAGCTAATTTCCATTTTTGGATTGGAACTTTAGGTATTATTTTATATGCGTTACCAATGTATGTTGCTGGATTTACACAGTGGTCTATGTGGCAACAATTTAATCCAGATGGATCGTTAGTATATGGTAACTTTCTAGAAACCGTTACCGAAATTATGCCAATGTATGCTATGCGTGCAATTGGAGGTACATTCTTTTTTATTGGTATTTTAACATTGGTTTATAATGTTATTAAAACTGTAGCTGCAGGTTCTGCTGTAGAAGATGATTTAGCAGAAGCTCCAGCTCTTGCTAAAATTTCGAAACACCAATTAAAAGGAGAAGGATGGCACTCTTGGTTAGAAAGAAGACCTGTTCAATTTATTCTTTTAACAACTGTAGCTGTAGCTATTGGTGGTATTATTCAAATTGTACCCATGTTAGTAGTAAAATCAAATATTCCTACCATAGCAAGTGTTAAACCATATACTCCGCTAGAATTGCAAGGGCGCGATTTGTATATAAGAGAAGGTTGTAACAACTGCCACTCGCAATTGGTTAGACCTTTCCGCCACGAAGTTAAACGTTATGGCGAGTATTCTAAATCGGGCGAATATGTGTACGATCATCCATTCCTTTGGGGTTCTAAACGTACAGGACCAGATTTACAACGTGTAGGAGGAAAATATAACGATAACTGGCATTTTAACCATATGTACGATCCGCAAAGTACTTCGCCAAACTCAATTATGCCAGGCTACAAATGGATGTTTGCAAATAAGCCAATAGACAATAGTTTAATCGAGAAGAAAATGGAAGTTATGCAAACCTTAGGTGTTCCTTATACTAATGAAGATATTGCAAATGCTCGAAAAAGTATAGAAACGCAATCGGCTAAAATTGAACAAAATTTACATGCAGATCCAGATTTTGTAAAACAATACGAAAATAGTAAAAAGCGTATTACAGCTTCTGGCGAAAAATTTGTTCCTATGAAAGACAGAGAAATCGTGGCGCTTATTGCTTATTTACAACGATTAGGTACTGATATAAAAGTAAAAGACGAAGCTAAATAATAGAAATTATGCTAAAATTTGTTAAACATAATCTAGAAGGTATAGCCAATGTTGAAGTATATCCTATACTATCATTAACTTTATTCTTCATAATATTTGTTGTATTCTTTATTTGGGCAATGACCTACAGTAAGGAAAAAATTAACGAATTAAGCGATTTACCATTTAAAGAAGATAAATAAAAAATCAACCGAATTATGAGAAAATTAATTCCAGCATATGTAAGAGTTCCATTAATATTTGCCATAGTATTTGGCGCAATGGAGTATTTTATCGATTCAGGAGATAAACCCGCCTTTATAGAATACCCTATGGTTTCTGTGTTTTTATTAGTATTTCTGTTTTTATTAATAGCTATAGAAATTGTTTTAAATGCAGTAGATAAGGTTACTTATAGCTTGTTAACAGACGAACAAAAGAAAAAGCTAGACGAAGCACAATCGTTCTCTTTTGAAGATAGTAAATTAATGAAAATGCTTACGCGTTCAAAATCTATCGACGAAGAAAAAGATGTAATGTTAGATCACGATTACGATGGCATTAAAGAGTTAGACAATGTATTACCACCATGGTGGGTAGGTCTTTTTTGGGCCACTATAGTTTTTGGTTTAATTTACATTTTCCGCTTTCATATTTATAACGATTACACGCAAGATCAAGAGTATGAACAAGAAGTAGAGTTAGCAGAACTTGAAGTACAAGAATATTTAAAAAATGCTCCTGATATTACAAACAAAGACAATGTAACACTGCTCACCGATGCTGCTGATATTGCCGCTGGTAAAGAAATTTTTATGGCAAATTGTATGGCGTGTCATAAAGCCGATGGTGGTGGCTCAATAGGTCCTAACTTGACCGATAAATTCTGGATTTTAGGAGGTGGTATTAAAAATGTATTCAATACAGTTTCAGAAGGAGGCCGTTCAGGAAAAGGTATGGTGCCTTGGAAAGAAACCTTAAAACCAAAGGAAATTCAAAAAGTGTCAAGTTATGTGTTATCGTTACAAGGTACCAATCCGCCCGATGCTAAACCTGCAGAAGGCGATGAATGGATAGAAGAAGGAACAGCACCAACTGATGCTACAGAAGCAACAATAACAACCGTTGTAGATTCAACAAAAACAGAATAATTTTTAAAAAAGGATTTGGTACTATCAAATCCTTTTTTAGCCCTAAACACAAAATTATGGCAACCTCTCATTTACCAGACGAAAGTTTTAGAGATAGTATAGGAACTATTACCGAAGACGGTAAACGTAATTATATTCATCCTAAAAAACCTTCTGGAAAATATTACGATAAAAGAAAAATAGTAAGCTATGTATTATTATTGTTTTTATTTTCGGCTCCTTTTATAAAAATAAACGGCAACCAGTTTCTATTATTTAATGTATTAGAACGCCGATTTAATATTTTTAGTTTTCCGTTTTGGCCACAAGATTTCTACTTATTCGTAATTTCAATGATTGTTGGCGTAGTTGGGCTAACTTTATTTACGGTAGCCTTTGGACGTATATTTTGTGGATGGTTTTGTCCACAAACTATCTTTTTAGAAATGGTTTTTCGTAGAATAGAATTTTGGATAGATGGCGATAGAGGAAAACAAATTCGACTAGCAAAGCAAGAGTGGAATGCCGAAAAAATAAGAAAAAGAATAACCAAATGGGTTATTTTCTTCATTATTTCTTTTATAATTGCGAATGTGTTTCTAGCGTATTTAGTAGGAAGCGACACATTAATTCAAATGGTAACAGAAGGCCCTGCAAAGCATTTAAGTACTTTAATAGCACTGCTTGTGTTTACGTGTGTTTTCTATTTTGTATTTACTTGGTTTAGAGAGCAAGTTTGTATTATTGCTTGCCCATATGGCAGAATGCAAGGTGTGTTGTTAGATAATAAATCCATAAATGTAGCCTATGATTATGTAAGAGGAGAAGCTAAAAATGGTAGAAAGAAATGGCGTAAAGATGAAGATAGAACTGCATTAGGCTACGGCGATTGTATCGACTGTAACCAATGTGTAGTTGTTTGCCCTACGGGTATCGACATTAGAAATGGAACACAACTAGAATGTGTAAACTGTACGGCTTGTATTGATGAATGCGATACCGTAATGGAAAAAGTTGGGCTACCTACAGGATTAATCCGTTATGCTAGCGAAGATGAAATAGCTAAAAATGAGAAGTTCACTTTAACTACTCGAATGAAAGGCTACATTGCAGTTCTTACCATTTTAATAGGTGTTTTAATTGCGCTACTTTTTATGCGTACCGAACTCGAAGCTACCGTTTTACGTTTACCTGGGCAGTTATACGAACATAAAGGCGAAAATATTAGTAATGTTTATACCTATAAAATTGTAAACAAAACAAATAACGATTATAACAATGTTCAGTTTAAATTGGTATCGCCTAAAGGCCAAATAAAAATGGTAGGAAACCCTACAGTTAAAGTTGAAAAAAACAGCTTATCGCAAGGAACATTGTTTATCGAAATAAATGAAGCTCTATTAGAAGGCGATAAAACAAAACTAAAAATAGAGCTGTATGATGGCGATAAACGTATTGAAACCACATCGTCTAATTTTTTAGGACCACGTAATTTTTAAAAAAAGAAAAATGAAAATAAATTGGGGAACAGGAATTGTAATTGCAATTGTTTTATTTATGAGCTTTATACTCTATTTCGTAATAAAAGCGCAAACCAATCCAGAGTTTGATAATGAATTGGTAACGAATGAATACTATAAAGAAGAAGCTTTTGTAGAGCAAGATATAGAAAAGCAAAAACGTGCTAATAGCCTAGAAGAAAAACTAAAAATAACAAAAACAACGGAAGGAATTGAAGTTGTTTTTCCATCAAATTTTTTATCAGAAAACATAACTGGAAAAGTGTCCTTTTATAGACCGTCTAGCCAAAAGTTAGATTTTGAAATGCCTATTTCGTTATCTAATTCACATTTGCTCATACCTAAAAAAAGTTTGGTTAGCGGTCTTTGGGACATTACCGTAGATTGGGCATATAATAACGAAACCTATTTAAACAAAGAAACTATTTACTTTTAAATAAATGCTTTATACGGCTATAATTTTAGGTTTAATAAGTAGTTTACACTGCATAGGAATGTGTGGGCCAATAGCCCTAATGCTTCCTGTTGACCGAAAAAATGAAGCCAAAAAAACACTCCAAATTATAACCTATCATTTAGGACGATTAACAGCCTATGGCAGTTTAGGTTTATTATTTGGTAGTATAGGAAAAGGATTATTTATAGGGAGTTGGCAACAACAAATTTCTATTGCAATTGGTATAATTATGATACTAATTGCGCTAGTTCCAGAAAAAGAATTTGCAAAATACAATTTATCGAAGCCTATATACAAAATACTATCAAAAATTAAAGTTTCTTTAGGTAAGCAATTTAAGAAAAAAACATTTGGTTCTATTTTTACCATTGGTTTATTAAATGGATATTTACCCTGTGGAATGGTTTATGTAGCACTTTTTGGTGCGTTGTCTATGGGTACAATTGCTGGTAGTTTCTTTTATATGGTTTTGTTCGGAATGGGTACTATACCACTAATGAGTATTGTAGTTTATGTCGCAAATTTATTAACAACTTCGGTTCGATCTAAACTTCAAAAAGTAATTCCTTATGTAATTGTTACAATAGGTATGTTGTTTATTTTAAGAGGATTAGCACTTGGTATTCCTTATATTTCGCCTAAAAATGTAGATTTATTTGTACAAAGCGAAGCAAATTGTCATTAAAAAATTATTATTTTTTTTGTAACCCCATTTTTTCAGCTTTTTTTATTATAAATTGACGAGCAGCATTATATTCATTAGTAATTTCGCCTTCTAAAATAGCTTCTTTTACGGCTTCTTTTAAAATGCCAATTTCACGGCCTGGTTTTAAGTTGAATAATTCCATAATTTCTTCGCCGTCTATTGGTGGTTGAAAATTTCGAACCCTATCTTTTTCTTCAACTTCTATAATTTTTTCGCGAACAATTTTAAAATTATTGTGGTATTTCTGAAATTTTTTAGGGTTTTTTGTGGTAATATCAGCCTCACAAAGTGTCATTAAGTCATCAACATCTTCGCCAGCGTCAAAAACCAAACGGCGTACAGCAGAATCGGTAACAATATCTTGCGCTAAAACAATAGGTCGCGAACTCATGGAAACCATTTTTTGAACAAACTTCATTTTTTGGTTCAACGGCATATGTAAGCGCGTAAATATTTTCTTAACCATTTTTCCGCCTAAAAATTCGTGTCCGTGAAATGTCCAACCTTGTTTTTTATTGAATTTTTTTGTTGGTGCTTTACCAATATCGTGTAATAATGCTGCCCAGCGCAACCATACATCATTAGTATTAGCGGAAATATTATCGACTACTTCAAGTGTATGATAAAAATTATTTTTATGTGTTTGTCCTTCTACTTCTTCTACATTGTTTAAAGCAGTAAGTTCGGGTAAAATAATATCTAATAGTTTTGTTTGGTAAAGTAATAAAAAACCGATTGAAGGCTTTGGCGTAGCCAAAATTTTATTCAATTCGTCAACAATTCGTTCGCCCGAAATTATTTTTATACGTTCTGCATTTCGAGTAATTGAATCAAGTGAATTTTTCTCAATTTCAAACTGTAATTGCGTAGCAAAACGAATAGCACGCATCATTCGCAATGGATCATCAGAATAGGTAATATCTGGATTTAAAGGCGTTCGAATTACTTTGTTTTCTAAATCGGTTACACCATTAAACGGGTCAATTAAGTCGCCAAAATTGCTTTCATTTAAAGAAAAAGCAAGAGCATTTATGGTAAAATCACGTCGTTCTTGGTCGTCTTTAAGTGTTCCGTTTTCCACAACAGGATTTCGGCTTTCGAAATTATAACTTTCTTTTCGAGCTCCCACGAACTCCACATCCATGTCTTTATAGCGAAGCATAGCTGTTCCGTAATTTTTAAAAACTTGTACCTTTGGAGTATTAGGTAATAGAGAAGAAACCTTTAAAGCTAAATCGATACCGCTACCAACAGCAACAATATCTATATCTTTTTTGTAGTCTCGTTGTAGTAAAATATCACGAACAAAGCCACCAATTACATAAGATTCTAATTGAAGCTCATGTGCCGCTTGTGTAATGATTTTAAATATTTTGTTATTTAATTGTTCTTTATAGTTCATAATTTAATTTGAAAATTTTCAAATTATTATTTTCTAATAATCTTCACTTGGCTATCTAGCGTTAATTTGATGATAGTGGAAGGTTTGTCGCAAATTTTGTCGTGGTGCAAATTTACAACATAGTCCACACCTTTAATAATTTCGGGTGCAATTTCTCTAAAGGATTTTGGTGTAGGTTCTCCAGAAATGTTTGCTGATGTTGATACTAAAGGACGTTTTAAGCGTTCCATTAGTTTATAACAGAAAGGTTCGGTAACCATACGCACGCCTAAAGTATTATCGTTTGCAATTATATTTTTAGCAATGTTCTTAGGTTTATCTAAAATAAGCGTAGTAGGTTTTTCGAAATTATCCCAAATTTCCCAAGCTACTTGTGGGATATCTTTAAAAATTTGGTACAACATGCGTTCGCCGTTTACCAGCGTAATCATGCTTTTGCTTTCTTCGCGTTGTTTTAAATTGTATATTTTTTTTACGGCTTCTTCGTTAGTAGCATCACAGCCAATTCCCCAAACGGTATCGGTAGGGTAGAGTATAATGCCACCTTGTTGTAATATTTGAAGTGCTTTTTGGATTTCGGTATTCAAAATATAAATTATATTGAATTAATAATTCTATTTTTGCATTATATTAGTTGCAAATATAAGATTAATGGGATTAAGGAGAAACTTTGAAAAATATAAAAAAATATTTTTTGAAAAATTTAACTTAGAAAATAATATACATGCTTTTTGGTGGTCACCTAATAGAGGAGATGGAATGGAAAATTATGGTGATATATTAAATCCATTTTTAATAGAAAAATTAACAAGTAGGAAAATAATTCATATTAATTTAAACGAATTAAAAAATAATTTATATAAAAAAGAAATTTAATTATTTTGTAATAGGCAGTATTTTACAATTTTCAAATTCAAATAGTAGGATATGGGGAAGTGGTATAATAATATCAAATGAAGAAGTAAATGCCTCTAAATTTTTTGCTGTTAGAGGTCCAAGGACGAGAAAAAAGATTAATTGAACAAGGAAAAAATGCCCTGCGATATATGGCAGATCCAGCATTATTATTACCAATTTTTTCTTAGTGATAATGTTAAAAAAAATAATATGAAATAGGAATAATACCCCATTATGTAGATTAAGATTATGTAACTTCAACATTTGGTAATAATGAAAATATAAAAATAATTAATTTATTGACTAATGATATAGAGTCAAAACAAAAGAAATTTTATCGTGTAAAAGAATAATTTCTTCATCTTTGCACGGGGTTATAGTTCCTCAAGTGCTTATGGAATTCTGCAATTTGGGTGCAATTTTCAAATAAATTATCTGGAGATAATGTAAAATTTTTTGATTATTTTGAATCAGTTGATATTATTTATAATGAAATTTATAATATCGATACTTTCAAATTTGACCTATGTTTCAGTAAATGATTTTTTTCACCATTAATATGCCTATAGTTTTACCATCAAAATCAATTTTAAAAAAAGAAAAATGAATTAATTAAGAGTTGTCCTTTATAGATTCTAAAATTAAAAGGGAAAATTAAATTTTGAAAAAATGATGAATGAAAAGTAAGTATAATTATTCCAACATATAACCAAGCCAATTATATTGAATACACTTTAAAATCTGTACAAAAGCAAATTTATCAAGATTGGGGAAATGTATTATTATAGATGATGGTTCAACAGATAACACAGAGCAAATTGTAAAGAATTTTATAAAAGATGATATCAGATTTATTTACATTAAAAAAGAGAGACGGAGGAGCTAGTTCAGCAAGAAATTTAGGATTAGATAAAGCAAAAGGTAATTATATACAATTTTAGATTCTGATGATTACTTGGATAGCGTTAAATTATCTAAAAGTATTGAAGCTTTCGGAACAAGATTTAAATTCAAATATTGTTATTACAAATTTTAAAATGTTTCAAAATGATAGTAATATAGATGCTTCGTTACCTTATTGTAATTTAGAAAATGAAATATTTAATTACGATTCTTTGCTGTTAGATTGGGATATAAAGTATACGATACCTTGCATTGTGCTTTATTCAAAAAACTGTATAGGTAATTTAAGATTCGAAGAAAAACATACAATCAAAAGAAGATTGGGTTATGTGGTTATCAATTTTTGTAATGGTTTAAAAACAATATTTTTAAATGAGTATTTAGCTTACTATAGAGTTAATGAATATGGAAACCACACGAATGATGGATAAAAATTTTATTATGGTTACAAACTTTATTTTTAAGACTTTAACGATTCGCAAAAAGAGGCTTTTTTTAATAGAATGACTAATAACTTGTTAAAGTAAAATTTAAGTTAAAAGAATGTTCTTATTATAATGATGTAAAGGAAAAGAAATTGGAACTAATAAAATTAAGACAAAAAAGAAATTCACTTTTTAAAAAAATATATAAGGTAATTAAAAATCAATTTAAGAATTTTTAAATATTATCTGCAAAAAATGATTTAATTATTTCTTCAACTTTTTGTTTTGAGACTGGATATAGACTTTTTTCAGAATTACTTGACAGTATATTCCATTTTTCTTGATTTTCATATAAATCAATAATTGATTTAGCAAAATCTTCAGACGAATCTGATATTATTACATTTTCGTTATTTTTTAAAAACATTCCTTCGATGTTGTTACAACAAAATAATATTCAAAGGCTTGCCCTATTTTTCCTTTTACACCAGCACCTATTAAAAGTGGGGCAACCATAAATTTTGAATTTAAAAAATAGGGTTCAATATCTGCAACATAACCATGGAATTTAAATCGTTCATCGTTAATATTATTTATTACTGTATTTATATTGCTCATTACATGAACTATTATTTCAGGAATATTTTCCCAAACTTTTGGCATTATTTTTTTGTAAAGTAGTTGTAAAGCATCAAACATTTGGGTGATGAGTGGAACCAATAAATACTAAATCTTTTCTTTCTTCAAAATTTGGTATGGATTTATTATCAACTTTTGGATAATGAATATTAGAAATTGTGATCATTTTATCTTCATTTGTGAAAGATTTCATATATTCTTTTTCAGCATCAGAAATAGTAATGATAATATCAGAAACTTTTGAAGCTTCAACCTCTATCTTTTTATATTTATCAGCTTCTTTTTCAATTTTTTATTATTAATATCAAACTCTAATGCTCTTTCATATCTCAAATGATGAATATCAAATCCATGTCGTACACAAATTTCGCATTTGTAAATAATGATTTTACTTTTATTAAAATAACGATTAAACGCATTTGGTCCATAAAACCACACATAATTGGTACTTTTACAGAATGATTCTATGAAAAATTGATAATCTTTATATTGCTTATATTCATAAAAGATGTTTACTCCTAATCTTTGGTAAGTATTTAAATAGGCTTGCCAAATAAAATATCTTTAGTTATAAATGTTACATGAAAACCTTCTTTTATAAAAGAATCCATAATTTCTTTAAACGATTAGATCCCGAATCTTTATCAAATTCTGGAACAGTATCATTAAAAAAACAATAGAATTATTATTGTTTAATTCTAAAATTCTTTCTTCAACACAGATAGAGTTAATACTATTAATTTGTTTTTCCCATTTATTGTAAAACTTTTCCTGATTTGTTTTAAAAAGAATTTCTTTTCGGTTTAAACTTTCTTGATTTTCTTTTGATTTACTATTGTAAGTAATGCCATTAAAATGCAGTACTTTTGAAAAGGCGTATAATAAATGTGTTTTTTTTGATTATACTTAAATCAAAGCACAAATCAGTTTCTTCAAAATAAGCAGGAGCAAACTGTTCGTCTAATAAGTTAATCGTACCATTTTCTTTATGTTTTTTAAAAAGTAGACTACAGCCTGAGCAATAATCTACTTTTCTGATATAATTTACCTCAGGATAAAAAGGTTTTCTGTTTCTTACGATTTGATGAATCGTAAAATCTTCATAAAAACACAACCTGCTTCTTGTAGTGTTAAATTAGGATTTAAAAGCATTGAGCCAACAGCACCAACATTTTCAAAATTTTCAAATACATAAAAGTTCGTCTAAAAAGTTTTCATATAATTTCGTGTCATTGTTCAACAGATAAATATATTCACCTTTGGCAAAATTAATTCCTTTGTTTACGTTTCTTAAAAACCTAAATTAGTTTCCTGTTTTTAATTAAATTAATACCAGATATGTTTGAAAAATCATATTCTTCACTACTATTATCGTCTATTAGAATTATTTCATAAGGATAATTATTTGGTAAGATTTTTACTTAAAAATTGTAAGCAATTTCTTGTATAATTCTTGATTGTAAAATGGAATTATAATTGAAACTTTTAGGGTTGTTTGAAGGATTAAAAGAGATAGAGCTTCTATCAATTGTAGTTAATTGTCTTGGAGTAATTTTTTTTAATCGGTCGTCAAGTTGTTTAACTTTTCTTCTTCGTCTAAAAAAAAAAAGGCTTATTTTCTTTTTAATCCCATTTTATTTAATTTCTTTTATTATTTTACTAACCTATTTTTTGAAAATATTCTAAAATTAATGAAGAGCTTTTAGAAAGCTTATTCCAAAGTTCTTCATCATTGTATAACTTCAAAATATTTTTAGCAAATTCAACAGTATTATTAGCAATTAATGCTGTTTCATTATTTTTAAGATTCATCCCTTCAGCTCCTATCGATGTAGTAATTAAGGTGTAAAAAAAATATTCGTATGCTTGTCCTATTTTGCCTTTTACACCAGCCCCATATCGTAATGGAGCAATCATAAATTTTGAACTTAAAAAATAAGATTCAATATTTTCAACATAACCTAAAATCTAAAATTAGGATTATCATTAGCATGTATTTGTTCATTAACATTACCAATTATATTTACCTTAATATTTTGGTTTTCTCTCCAAACTAAAGGCATAATTTCTTTATATAAGTAGTTTACATCTATATTAGTGGGTAGAGCCAATAAATAATAAATCATTTCTTTCGGAGAATGATTTTACGTTTTTATCGTCAATTTTTGGGTAATGAATATTTGAAATAACTTTTATTTTATCAAATTCAATGTATTTTAACATTGTTTCTTTTTCTTTCAGAAATTGCAATTATTAAATTCGATTTTTTTGCTAATTGTGTTTCAATTTTTTTGTATTTAAAATAGCGTTTATAATTTGAAATCACTGATGGATTTAACTTAATTGCTCTATTATATCTTAAAAATGAATACCAACCATGTCATAGATTAACTTAGATTTTGGTAAATTATTTTCTAAATAAATTTAAATTTTTTTAAATGAATTAGGACCATTAAACCAAACGTAATCAATTGAAATTATATTTTTTAAATCGTCAATATAGTTTATTATCTTTTTAATAACGATTTTTAGTCCTTTTGAAATAAAAAAGCATAGTATTTTTCTTGTTCAAAAATTGAATCAACTAAAAAATAACAGTTAAAATTATTCTCTATAAAAGCTTCAATAATTTCTTTTAATCTGTTAGAACCAGAATCTTTATCAAATAATGGTAAAATATTGCTAACAAAAAGTATTGATTTTTTATTTTTCAAAATTTAATTATTATCACTTGTTTGTTTATGTTTCAAGGAGTCATTTAATCGTCCGCCTCTGAATAGTACTTTAAAAAGCGACCAGTATTTTGGTTTTCTTATACTTTTTATAAAATACTTTATTTGTAAAAAAAGTAAAATTATTCTATAATTAAAATAGCCGTAGTGTTTACGTATTACATATAATAACGATATTTTTAATTCGGTTTTTATAGCTATCGATTTTGGTGTACTTTTACCATGAAAATGGATAAATTTAGCACTTGGAATTAAATAGGCATATTTATTAATTTTCGATAATCGAATACATAAATCAGTTTCTTCTTGATATAAAAAAATGTTAGTATCAAAACCACCTACTTTCCAGAAATCTTCCGATCTAACCACCATAAAACTTCCCGACACAAATTGCCCTCTTTTTGGTTTTGTATATTCAAGTTTTCTATTTGGGTATTTTTGTGGATTAATTTTTTCTAAAAAATAACGCCCAAAAAGTTCTTTAAGTGGCGATGAAAAATGGTCTAGTGTGGGTAATAAATTTCCATTTTCTTTATAACTTTGTGGACCACAAATTCCATATTCTGGATTGTTTTCCATTGCATTTATAATAATAGAGAAACAATCATTTAGCAAAACAGAATCGTTATTTACAAAGGCATAATATTTAGCATCTGAAAATTGACAACCAATCATGTTTCCACCGCCAAACCCAGTGTTTATATGATTTCGGAGCAACTTAATTTTATTATTGCCTAAAGCTGAAATTGCTTCTTTTAAATTTGAATAATCATCGCTACTAGAATGATTATCAACCACAACAATACTATAATTTAGTGTTTCTGAAGTATGTTTTATAATACTTTCTAAACAGTTTATAGTATATTTACTAGTATTATAATTTATAATTACAATTGTTAAATCCAATTCAGAAGCTTTTTTAAGCAAGTTACAATATATCCTTTTAATTTATGTAAAATTTATTAGCTTTACAGATAATAAATTATACGCCGTAAAAGTACTAAATAATTTGATGAAAAACACTACAAATAATGTGTTGATAAATTACTTTTTTTTAGTTTACCAAGACTATATTTTAGACTAATTTAAACAATATAAATGAAAATACTTCATATATCGGGTGCAAATGGTTGGGGAGGAAATGAACAACAAATTATATATTTACTTCCAAAATTAAACGAATTAGGGATTGAAAATGTTGTTTGTGGATTGAGTGGTTCTATTTTAGAAAAAGAATGTAAAAAGCATAAAATTAATTTTGTTCCATTTAAAGGGAAAAAACTAAAAAAGTTTTCCAATTTTAAACAGCTTTCTGAACTTACTAAGACTGAAAAACCTGATATTATTCAACTTCACACAAGTGATTCACTGATGTTTTTCCTTTTGGCAGATTTATTTTTTAACATTAAAGGTAAATTGGTTTTTTCAAAAAAAGGAGTAGGAGTAAGCGGCAGTTTTTTTAGTAAAATAAAATATAATCATCCACGAATTGATGCTATTTTGTGTGTTTCTAAAATGGTTGAAGATTCTTTTGGTAAAATTTTAAATGAAAAAACGAAACAAAAAACACTAATTATAAACGATAGTGTTTCACTAGATGTTTTAAATTTTGAAAGAACATTAAATATTAGAGAACTCTATAATATACCAAACCATAAAGTATTAGTAGGAAATATTGCTAATCATACTAATGCAAAAGATCTTTTTACTCTAATTGACGCATTAGCTGAAGTAAAATTTAAGCATCATAGAGATGATATTATTTTCGTTCAAGTAGGAGAATTCTCTAAGAAAACAGATAAATTAAAAAATTATGCAACACAAAAAGGTGTTTTAAAAGATGTTATTTTTATGAATAAAATAAAAAACGCATCGAGCCTTAATAAGCAATTCGATATTTTTTTATTGACTTCGCAAAGAGAAGGCGGACCAACTTCTTTACTCGAAGCTATGTTAATGGAAACACCAACAGTTTCTACAAAAGTAGGAGTAGTACCCGATGTTATTGAAAACGGAGTTAATGGTTTTGTTGCCGAAATAAAAGATTATAAAAAATTAGCGGAATATGTTATTACACTGGTTGATAATAAGTTGTTACAGCAACAATTTGGCTTAAAAAGTAAAGTATTAATTCAAGAAAAATTTACAGCTTCTTATATTGCAGGTGAAATTAAAAACGAATTTGAAAAAATTGCAGCTAAAAATTAATTCAAATACTGATTAATCCCTTTTTCTATATAAACAATTTTATTTTCTCGCACTTCATCTTCTATAGCGTTATTTAAAGAAATATGACTTTTATCTTGCTCTTTATGATAAATATGATACGCAATTCCAACGTGTTTTAAACGCTTACCCCAAATACCTATGTTGTGCAAACGCTGAATCATTTCTGAATCGTCAACACCCCAACCTACTAAACCTTCATTAAAACCGTTTACTTTTATAAAATCGGCTTTCCAAAACGACATATTACAACCGCGTAATTTTTTTGAAATAGAAGTGTGTGGTTTTTCAAATAGCATAAAAAAAGGCATTCGTACTGTACGTAATCTTTTTTTAATTCCTTTAGAAAACAAACCAAAAGTAATTTTCTTTTCATTAAAAATTTGAGGTAAAATACTTTTCTGAATATTTACTCTTGATCCAAATAAGTAAAATCCTTTTTTAGCAAAATGTAAATGATCTTTCACAAAATCTTTGTGCATTATAATATCACCATCAATTTCAATAATGTATTCATATTTAGCTCTGGCAATTGCTTTATTCATTATTTTTGGTTTTTGGTTGCCATTATCTTCGTGCCAAATATGAATTAAGGGTACAGGAAATTTTTTTTGAAATTTTTGTACTAATTGCGTTGTTTCTTCTTTTGAACCATCATCAGCAATAATTACTTCATTGGGTAAAACAGATTGGTTTAAAATGCTAAGCAACAGCAATTCTAAAGCATTAGGCCAATTGTATGTTGGCGTAACTAAAGAACATTTTGGTAACACTTGTTTCATTTTTTTTGTAAAATTATTCATTTAATTGCAATTATTAAAACCATTATCTACTTTTGACAAAAAAATATTTGTTTACAATTTCTACAAAATACCAGACTATAGCAACACAAATTCGTAATTGCTTCCTTAATTTTGATAATCAAGGCGAATGGTTTATTCGTGGTTCTCGTAATGCTATAAAACTTTTTTCTATTGATAATTTGGTCGTTAATGTAAAAGCTTTTAAAAAGCCAAACTTAATAAACAAAATTGTCTATCGTTATTTTCGAAAATCGAAAGCGCGTCGTTCGTTTGAATATGCTTCCATATTAAAAGAAAAAGGTATTGGAACTCCAGAACCTATTGCTTATCAAGAAAACTACGATATTATTGGATTAAAAGAAAGTTTTTATGCTTGCGAACATTTAATTTGCGATTTAACATATAGAGAGTTAGTAGAAACCAATTATCCCGATGCCGAAAATATTTTGCGTCAGTTTACGCAGTTTACTTTCGATATGCACGAAAAAGGAATTGAATTTCTCGATCATTCACCAGGAAATACTTTAATTAAAAACGAAGGAAATGGCAATTATTCGTTCTATTTAGTCGATTTAAATAGAATGAAATTTCACAACCAACCACTCGATTTTTATACCCGAATGAAAAATTTATCGAAAATTACACCTAAAGAAAATATGGTGGCAACGATGAGTAACGAATATGCAACATTATATAGCAAAAAAACAGAAGAAGAAATTTTTGAGTTAATGTGGAAACTAACTTCGGAGTTTCAATATCGTTTTTACCGTAAAAAAAGAATTAAAAAGAAACTAAAATTCTGGAAAAAGTAGTATTTTCACTTTTTAAACTTTTTCATGAAGGTTTCTATTATTATTACAACATACAATCAAGAAGAATGGCTCAAAAAAGTGCTTACTGGTTACAGTGTACAAACCGAGCAGGATTTTGAAATTGTAATAGCTGATGATGGTTCAACTGATGCAACTAAAAAAATAATTGAATCTTTTCAAAATTTATTTAAAAACCCAATAATTCATGTTTGGCAACCCGATGAAGGTTTTCAAAAATGTAAAATACTTAACAAAGCTATTTTAAGAACAAATGCAAATTATTTGCTTTTTACAGATGGCGATTGTATTCCTAGAAATGATTTTGTTGCACAGCACCTAAAGCATCAAGAAAAAGGGTATTTATTGTCAGGAGGTTATTTTAAACTTCCTATGAAAACTTCAGTTGCTATTACTGATAAAAATATTAAAACTCAAGAGGCATTTTCTAAAAGATGGTTAGTAAATAATGGTGTAAAAAAAACATTTAAATTATCGAAATTAACTCAAAATAAATGGCTTGCTGCTTTTATGAATTGGGTTACACCCACTAAAAAAACGTTTAATGGGCATAATACTTCTTGCTTTAAAGAAGACATAATAGCAGTTAATGGGTTTAACGAAGAAATGCAATATGGAGGATTAGATAGAGAAGTAGGTGAACGTTTATTTAATTACGGAATTTTAGGGAAGCAAATCCGTTATAGTGCCATTTGTCTTCATTTAGACCATAAAAGAAGTTATGCTACAGCAGAAACTTGGCAAAAAAATAATGCAATTCGCACGTTTAATAAAAAACACAAAATTGTAAAAATTGAAAAAGGGATTAATCAGTATATAGATTAAGTTTCCTATTGAGGTGGGTTAGGGGCGTGTTTTATTTTAGAATTTCTTCAAAAAACGACTTCAGTTTTTCTTTTATTAATTCGATAGGATATTCGTCAAAATAGTTAAAAGTGTGTTCTTTTATATATTTTTCATCGTATTGGGTATAAATTTCAGGTTTCAAATCTTTTAAGTGAATGGAAATATTTTTTTCATCTTCAAAAATTTGCCACGTTTCTTTATCTACACTTGGCGAAAACAACGAAAAAGTAGGAATAAATAAAGCTTTTGCCATATTTACCGAACCACCTTCGTTACCTATTAAAGCGTCGCATTGCGATAATAAACCTAAAAACGAACGTAAATCATTTGCATATAAATCAAAATAAATGCGTTTTTGTGTTTCGGGTTGGCATAAATTATAAATTTTTAAAGCGTCTTCTTTTTGCTTCGGAATATAGTTAAAAAGTAAATTAGCATTAGTCGTTTCTACAGTAAAATCTAATAATTCTGCCATTTTTTCAAACGGATAGGTTTTGTACCATTCGCTTCCTAAAATTCCAATCATAAAAGTGGGAGCATCTTTTTGTAATGAAAATTTATCGATTAGAGCTTTAGCTTCTTTAATTTCAGTTTCAGTTAAAAATACTTTGGGTTTATAATCGGTAAATTCTTTCTTGATTAGAGGTTTTAATAAGCGTAAACGATTAATTATAGCCAAACCTATATCAGATTTTGTCCCATTTTTTAAACGTTCAATATTATAATTGTAAAATAAATTGGAATAGCCTTTTTTATACGAAATTTTATACTTTGCTCCTGAAAAAAAAGTAATTAAATTGGTTTCCAGTTTGCTGTAAGCATCAATTATAGTATCATATTTTTTAGAACGAATTTGAAAAATAAATTTAAAAAGAGAAAGATAATTTTTCCTAACTTTTTCTTCTAAAACAATAACGTTATCAATATTTGGGTTATTCTTTAAAACATCAACACAATTGGCATAACACATATAGTCAACCTGCGCATTTGGATACGCTTTTTTTAAATTATTTGATATAATAGTTGAGGTTAATACATCGCCTATTCTCTTTTGTTGTATGACTAAAAACTTCATGTTCAATTTATTTTGTGCTAAAATACACAACTAAGCAAGATTTTGGAACTTAACGAACAAAATAATTTAGTTACTTTTGCTAAAATTTTATATAAAATGGCAATTAGTGGTTTAGTAATTACTTTTAATGAGGAAAAAAATATAGGTAAATGTATTGATGCACTTTTTAAAGTTTGTGATGAAGTAATAATTGTTGATTCTTTAAGTAGCGATAATACTGTAAAAATTGCCGAAGAAAAAGGAGCAAAAATTATTTTGCAAAAATTTTTAGGAGATGGTCCACAACGTTCTCATGGTTTACCTTATTGTAAAAACGATTGGATATTAAACCTTGATGCCGATGAATTTTTAGATAAAGATGCTGAAGCCTTTATTTTAAAAGAAAAATATTTAATTGGGAATTACGATGCGTTTGCTTTTAGAGTTAAGAATTTTTTAAAAGATGAGCTAATCGATTTTTCGGGTTGGTATCCAGATAGTAAAGTGCGTTTTTTTAATAAAAAAACAGCTCATCCGTCAGACGCTAAAGTGCACCAAAAAATTATTACTACAAATGAGAAAAGCGTTCCAGTGCATATTTTGCATTATGGTTGGAGTTCGTTTGACCAAATTTTAGCTAAAAAAAATCAATATTCAACTTGGCATGCACAACAACTCTTCGATCAAGGAAAAAGAATAAATAGTTTAAAACCTGTTTTAAACGGAACCGTTGCTTTTGTTAGATGTTACTTCTTTAAAAAAGGAATTTTTAACGGTTTAGATGGTTTAACTATAGCCATGATTCAAGCTTTTTTTTCGTATATGAAATATGCTAAATTATTAAAACTGCAAAGAGAAGAAAAATTACTGAATCGTTAATTCGTTGTTAATCATTCTTTCATTAAACGATTGAATGTAAGCTTTTATAAAGCGTTCCATTTTTTTTGCAACTTCTGGTTCTTTTTGCAAAAGATTGTTTTTCAGTAATTCATCTTCTTTAAAATTATAAAGACCAATTGCATTTTTTCCGTCAAATGCCATATAATAATCGCTATCTATATAATGGTAAATGTTATCTAAATAATATACTACAAAATCGTTATTAGATTGATAAGGTTTACCAAAAGTAACAATTTTTGTGTTGATATTTAAATGCTTTAATACCGATGGCATAATGTCTATTTGCTGAAAATTCTTGTCTAGTTTGCCTTTTAAAGCAGCATCGGTTGGTTTATAGAAAAGAATAGGAACTCTAAATTTACCTACATTTGTTCTGAATTTTTCCGCAGTTGGCTCCGAAGAAGTATGATCGGCAGTAATAACAAATAAGGTGTTTTTAAACCAATCTTGTTTTGCGGCCGATTCGAAGAATTTTTGCAAAGCAAAATCAGAATACGCAATACTTTCCTGAATTTTAGTAGTTCCTTTCGGGAATTTTCCTTTATATTTTTCTGGGATAGTATAAGGATTATGCGACGAAATACTAAAAATTGAAGTGAAGAACGGCTGTTTAAATTCCCCCATTTTTTTACAATAAAACTGAAAAAAATCTTCGTCAAATACGCCCCATTTTCCATCAAAAGATTCCGGACCTACATATTCATTTTTACCAAAATAATTATCAAAACCAATGGCGTTACAATATTGATCAAAATTCTGACTCCCGTTAAAAGCACCGTGAAAAAATGCCGTATAATAGCCATTGTCTTTTAAAACTTGAGGCAAGGCATACATTTTATTTACAGCATAACTCGAGGTAATAAGCGACTGATTCATTAAACTTGGAATGCTCGATAAGGTAGAAGGTACGGCGTCAATTGACAGTTTGCCATTAGCAAAACCATTTTCAAAGAACAACGATTTGGTAATTAATGAATCTAAAAACGGCGTTTGTCCGCATTGAATATTTTCGCGACCAAAACTCTCTAAAATAATGATAACTACATTTTCTTTTGTAGGTTTCTCTTCCGAATTAAATGCTAAAACTGGATTAAAAATAGTGTTTAATTCTTCTTCCGAATAATATTTTGTAGCATCTAAATTTCCTTTTTTCCCAATCGTCTTTAAAATGCAAAAAGGCGTATTTAAAACCAATGCCGATTGATTGATAGAACCATATTCTACAGCGGTAACGATACTAATTGGTTTTTTTTGCCAACCACCACGAGCCAATAAAAAAACAATTCCCATTAGTAAAATAAAAATTCCACTTTGTTTTAAAAGGGTAATTTTTGTGAATTTTTCAGTTTCCGAAAATTGTAAATTAGGCAGTACTTTCCATAATAATATAGCTAATAGAACCGCTATAACTGGAAAATACCAAAATTCAGTTAGAAAAGAAAGTACTAATCCGCCAATTTCGTTTTCCATTCCGTTTGCGGTAATCATACTGAAAGTACTTCGGCGTCCGGTAAATTTAAAATATTCAAAATCTACAAAATTAGTTAGCATAAATGCCAAATTCACTACATAAAAGCTAACTTTCAATACTCTTTGGTAGGTTGCATTGTTTTTAAAATTCCCAGGAATTAAGTGCAATAAAGCAAAAAGTAAATTAATAAAACCAAGAGCCGAAAAATCAAATCGAATGCCGCCTAAAAAAGCTTTTAAACTTACATCGGTAAAAGCACTTCTATTAAAAAGATAAAACAAAACTCTACAAACCTGATAAAAAGCAAAAATCAACAAAAAACGTTTGGTAAATAGTTTTACATGGCTATAATAGTTTTGCATAAAAATTAGATTTGTAGAATTTTTAATTCGGTTAATTATACAGCCACATTATATTCACGTAACGCATCGTTTAACGATGTTTTTTTATCGGTACTTTCTTTACGTTTACCTATAATTAACGCACAAGGAACTTGATATTCGCCAGCAGCAAATTTTTTAGTGTAACTTCCCGGAATTACAACAGAACGCGCTGGAACATGTCCTTTATATTCAATGGGTTCATTACCAGTAACATCAATAATTTTTGTTGAGCCTGTTAATACCACGTTTGCACCTAATACAGCTTCTTTTTCAACACGAACGCCTTCCACAACAATACAACGCGAACCTATAAATGCGCCATCTTCAATAATTACAGGAGCCGCTTGTAAGGGCTCTAGTACACCACCAATTCCAACACCACCACTTAAATGGACATCTTTGCCTATTTGTGCACAACTACCCACAGTAGCCCAAGTATCTACCATAGTTCCCGCATCTACATAGGCGCCAATATTAATATAACTCGGCATCATAATTACTCCTTTAGAAACATAAGCTCCGTAACGTGCAGTTGCTGGCGGAACAACACGTACACCTTTTTCGGCATAATTGCGTTTTAACTCCATTTTATCATGATATTCGAAAATACCCGCTTCCCAAGTTTCCATTTTTTGAATAGGAAAATACATGACAACTGCTTTTTTTACCCATTCATTTACTTGCCAACCCGAAGTCGTGGGTTCAGCAACCCGTAAATCACCATTATCTAGTAATTCAATTACCGATTTTATTGCGTTTTGGGTTTCCGTTTCTTGTAATAAATCTCGGTTTTCCCAAGCTTTTTCTATAGTTAATTGTAGTGCGTTCATCAAAATTAAATTTTAGCAAATATACTGTATAATCTATTTTTTAGCGAATGGTTTTAAAATTTAGGTAATAATTTATTTTTAGATTAAAATATTTATCGTAATATTGCAATATTAAATTAAATATGATGGGCGTAACAAAAACAGAACATTTTACCCAAGAACAAAATGAAATTTCAAGGTTAACTAAAGCAATTGCTCACCCGGCTAGAGTTGCTATAATTGAGTATCTTTTAGCGGTTAAAACCTGTATTTGTGGCGACATTGTAAACGAGCTGCCTCTTGCGCAACCCACTGTTTCACAACACTTAAAAGAGCTTAAAAATGCAGGTTTAATAAAAGGAACAATTGAAGGAACTGCAATTTGTTATTGTATTAATGAAGAGGCAATGCAAAAATTACAAGAATATTTCTCAAATACATTAACTAAATTATTACAAAAGCAAGATAACTGCTGTTAATACATCGAAAAATTATGAAATTATCGCAACTAAAAGCACTATTGCCAACATTAAATGCTATTGCATTTAAATTAGAAAACGGAATGCCTGTTCCCAAACATTTTCACATAACCGAAATAGGCGTGGTAACAAAAAAGTTTATTGATTGTGGCGGAACATTGCGCAATGAAACAGTAATAAACTTTCAACTTTGGAGTGCAAATGATTTTGAACATTGTTTACAGCCTCAAAAAATATTGCAAATTATAGAGCTTTCTGAAAAAGAGTTAAATATTGAAGATGCCATAATAGAGGTAGAATATCAATTGGAAACAATAGGAAAATACGATTTAGCATTTGATGGCGAGTATTTTATTTTAATGAACAAAAAAACAGCTTGTTTAGCCGTCGATAAATGTGGTGTTTTAACCGATAAAGAAAAGTTAAATTTAAAAGATTTGCCATCAAAAAAAGAAAACGTTTGTTTGCCAAATTCAAATTGTTGTTAAAAATGAAAAGTAAAATAAATAAGTATAAAAAGCCAATTATTATTACCACAGCATTAATTGTGCTACAGCTTATTTGGGGTTTCGATCCTAAGTTTTGTATTATTAATATTATATGGTTATTCGTTTAAATTATGAGTAAGAAAATTTTAGTACTTTGTACAGGTAACAGTTGTAGAAGCCAAATAGCAGAAGCTTATTTGCGACATTTTGCTAATTCAGATGTCGAAATTTATAGCGCAGGAGTAGAAACTCACGGAGTAAACCCAAGAGCTATTGCCACTATGAAAGAAGACGGAATTGATATAACCAAACACACATCGAACCACATTGATGAGTATGCGAAAATTGAATTTGATTATGTTATTACCGTATGCGATAACGCTAAAGAACGATGCCCGTTTTTTCCATCAAAAGCAAAAATGCTACATCAAAATTTTACCGATCCAGCTAAAGCTACAGGTACAGAAGCCGAAATTAACCAACAATTTGCACAAGTTCGACAAGAAATAAAAAACTATTGCAAAAAGTTTGTTTCAGAAAATTTATAAGCTAAACTTTCTATAAGTAACATCTAGTTAAGTTATTGTATATTTACCAAAAATTTAGAACCAAACGATGCCACAAATTTTAGCTATAGATTACGGAAAAAAACGAACAGGTATTGCGGTTACCGACGATTTTCAACTTATAGCTTCGGGTTTAATAACAGTAGAAACGAGCACACTTGTTTCGTTTTTAAAAAATTATTTTTTAGCCCATAAAGTAGAAAAAGTTATTATTGGCGAGCCTAAACAAATGAATGGAACACCATCGGAAAGTACTGTATTAATAACTAGTTTTATAAAACTTTTTCAAAAAGAATTTCCACAATTACCTATAGAAAAAATAGACGAACGTTTTACATCAAAAATGGCATTTCAAACAATGATTGATAGTGGATTAAAGAAAAAACAACGACAAAATAAAAGTTTAATAGACGAAATTGCCGCTACAATTTTATTACAAGATTATTTACATTATAGAAAATTGTAAGTAGAAAGTCGAAAGTCAAAAGTCAAAAGTCGAAGTTTTTTACTAAAAAAATCTCTATTTTTGCACCTAGAAAAAATATACAATCATGATTTTACCAATATACGGATACGGAGAACCAGTTTTACGAAAAGTAGGAGAAAACATACATAAAGATTATACTAATTTACAAGAACTAATAGCCAATATGTTTGAAACAATGTACAATGCTTATGGCGTAGGTCTTGCAGCTCCACAAATAGGTTTGCCTATTCGTTTATTTGTTATTGATACCACACCTTTTGCAGAAGGTGGCGATGTTTCTAAAGAAGAAGCAACAGAATTAAATGGTTTTAAAAAAGTGTTTATAAATGCTAAAATACTAAAAGAAGAAGGCGATGTTTGGGGTTTTAACGAAGGTTGTTTAAGTATTCCAGATGTGCGAGAAGATGTTTTTAGACACGACAAAATTACTATTGAATATTACGACGAAAATTTTACAAAAATAACAGAAGAATACGACGGCTTACGAGCACGAGTTATTCAGCACGAATACGACCACATAGACGGTGTTTTGTTTACCGATCATTTATCGACACTTAAGAAAAAGCTAATTGGTAAAAAATTACAAAACATTATGGACGGCAAAGCCCGACCCGATTACAAAATGAAATTTGCCAATAAAAAAGGACGTTAATTGTAAAATTAAAAACCGCGTTGCCGTTTTGCTTCAAACAATAAAACGGCTGCTGCAACCGAAACATTCATAGAATCAATAACACCTTGCATAGGTATTATTATATTTTGAGTGCTTTTTGTACGCCAAATTTTGGTTAAACCTGTAGCTTCTGTGCCTACAACTAATGCTGTAGCTTGCGTGTAGTTTTCTTTATAATAAGCATTAGAATTTTGAAGTGTAGCACTATAAATAGCAATGTTTTTAGCCTCTAAAAAAGCAATAACCTCTTCCGATGTTCCAACAGCAATTTGACGGGTAAACAAACAGCCAACACTAGAACGAATGGTATTTGGATTGTATAAATCAGTTTTTGGATTGGCAATAATTACCGCATCAATATTTGCCGCATCGGCAGTTCGCAATAAAGCGCCTAAATTGCCAGGTTTTTCAACAGATTCAGCAACTAATACCAACGGATTTTTAGATAATTTTAAATCGGATAAACGCAATGGTTTTGTTTTGGCAACGGCTAAAATTCCTTCGGTAGTATCGCGATACGCTAATTTTTGATAAACGTCTTTTGATATTTCGATATACGCAACTTCATTACGAATAGGTAATTGTTTTAGTTTTTCTATCGAAAAAATTTCAGAATATACTAAAATTGTTTCTATATCATAATTTCCTTTTATAGCCAATTCTATTTCGCGTAAGCCTTCAATTAAAAAAGTTTGCGTTTGCTTGCGAGCTTTCGATTTTTCGTGCAATTGTACAAGCAATTTTATATAGGAATTTTGAATAGATTCTATTTTTTTCATTTTGAAAATTTACACAAAAATAAAAAAAACGCTTAATTGATTACATATAAATATCCTAAAAGAGCATCGGGATAAGCAGGATCGTTTAAGTAAAGAATATAAAAATAAGTTCCTGTTGAAGTTTTATTAGTAAACAATCCGTTTTCTGTAGTGCCATTCCAATCTGCTGTGTTATTATTTCCTGTCCATACGAGTTTTCCCCATCGATTATAAATTTCGAGTTTAAAATTTACGAAAACATCTCGTAAACCATCAATAAAAAAAGCATCGTTTACACCATCGTTATTTACTGAAACTACGTTGTGAATATTAGGTAAACAATTTGTTGTATTTAAATAAAACGATGTTATACTATAACAACTCGTATCGTTTTTTATTCGCACAAAAATTTGAAAAGGCGTTTGACTAGCAAAATAATTAGAACTATTACTAATTGGGTTTGTGTTATTGTTAGCGTCTTCATAGGTTTCAAAAAATGAAATAGTATAGGTATCGTTTTCGGCATAATTAGAAAAATCGAAATAACTACTCGTAAATCCTAAATTACAGTTGCTTATATTGTTAAAAGTAAGTGGAGTAGGGGGCAATAATTGTGTAATGCTTAAATCGTTCGATTTGTTGTTATCTTCATTTAACTCGAAAACTAGATTAGTATTATCTACAAAGGCAGTTAATATAAAACTTTCTGGAGTATTTACAGGTAAGTTTATTACTATAGTTCCACTTTCATTATCGCCTATGGCAATGTCGTTTTGTGTAGTTGTGCTTCCAACTAAATCGGACGCTATGTAAAAACCAATTTGCGTATTTGCAGGCAGCACATCGGTGCTGTTTACATTATAAACCGTATAATCAATTGTTACAGCATTGGTGTTGCAACTTGTAGTAAAATTTTCTAACGTAACTGTTGCATCTGGCAATTGGCTATTTATTTTGGTAACAACGGTATTCATTAAAATTACATCTTGTGTTGATGTTAATTCAATTGTTGCATTTGTGTTGCCAACTTGTATATAATCTTCAATCGCATAAATATCTAAATCCATATTATAATATTGGCTTGACCCCACACCTAAAATACTATTTGTACCATTAAAAACATTATTAACAGGGTTAAGATTGTTGCTTAATTCTTGTCCGTTTATATAAAAATGTTCTGTAGGTAAATCTACATCGCCTTCCCAAGCTAAAAAACCAGCAGTTGCATTGTTATTATCTAGAACATTTAAATTGGTTAAATTAATAGTTAACGTATTGGGCACGCTTTGTAAACCATCGTAAATATTTAGTTGGTTTAAGGGTAAGGTTGGTTTTTCATAAACAATAATAATTGCCCAGCCGGCAAAGTTTGTTTTTCGCATAAAATGATCACTTTCATAAGGCGAAATGTCTAAATCGGCAAGCGTATAAGTTCCGTTTCCTGTTGTTTGCACATAAGACGTAATATCTTTAAAAGCACTAAAATAACTAAGAGAATAAGGCGGAATAGTAAAGGTGCGTGTGTAAGAAAATGTACGTTCTGGAGTAATTGCATTTTCGTTTAAAGTAACATCAAAATCGCCATCGCCAGAACCAGCCCAATATAAATAAGCTCTAATTACAGTTTCATCGCTTTCTAAATTTAAAGTTGTAGAAGATGTTGTACCTGTTACATAAAAATTAGATACATTATTTTCGGCACTATTCATAGTATTGCCTATAAAGGTAAAATCGTATCTTCCGTTAAGTTGTTCGTATAGCGTAACGTTTTGACCAGTAGCTGTTTGTGAACAAAACAAAAGAAATAAAAAAACAAACTTATAGGTATTCATACATCTACAATTCTGCAACCAATTTACAAAATATAATAATAAAAACCATTGTTCGTTTTATTACTCATATAAAAATCATTAATTTTCGGCATTATTTTAAAAGATTTGCATTGTTTATAGTAAAATTATATAATGAAAAATATTACACTATTTGGAACGAATTTGTAGGAAAAGCTAAAAACGCTACTTTTTTATTTCATCGTAATTTTATGGACTATCACAACGATAGATTCCAAGATTATTCGCTTTTAATTTTTGATGAAAAAGAAAACCTAAAAGCCATATTACCAGCAAATAGAGTAGAAAACACTGTTTATTCGCATCAAGGATTAACGTATGGCGGATTAGTACTTGCGCCAAAAACTAAAACTAACGATACGTTTAAATTATTAGATACCGTTTTACATTTTTTTAAAAATAATGCTATCGAAAAACTTCAAATAAAGAAGTTTCCTGTTTTTTATTCGCCATTTGGCAATTGCGAATTCGATTATTATTGTTTTAAAAATAAAGCAAATTTGATAAAGCGCGAAATGAATTTGGTTTTTCCTTTAGGTTATAACGAATTGCTTTCGAAAAGCAAGTTAAAACACTTTGCCAAAACCAGTAAATTAGCTTTAGAAATAAAAGAAAGTACTCGTTTTAATGCGTTTTGGAATATGGTTTTACTACCACGATTAGCCGAAAAACACCAAACGAAACCAGTACATACTTTAGAAGAAATAACATTGCTAGCCCAAAAATTTCCTAATAACATAAAACAGTTCGATGTGTATTTTGAAAACACTATTGTTGCAGGAATAACACTTTTTATAGATAAATATGCGGTTAAATCGCAATACGGCGCTACAACAGCTTTAGGCGAAAAAATTCGTGCGTTAGATTTTTTATATTTTAGTTTATATGAAAAATTTGTCACTACCAATATACTTTACTTCGATATGGGCACAGTTACCGATTTTTCTTTTGAACAAGACTATAATGCTGGACTTTTACAACAAAAAGAAGAATTAGGCGGTGTGGTTTACAATCAAGATTGTTACGAATTTGATTTAAATTCCTTTTGCGTATGATAAAATTTCTCAATTTGAAAAAAATAAACAAACCATTTGAAGCTACATTCCAAGAAAAGTTGAAACATTTTTTTGAAGAAGGATGGTATATTTTAGGAAATGAAGTTACAAAGTTTGAAGAAAATTTTGCCCAATATTGCGGTTTAAAATATTGTGTAGGTGTTGGAAACGGATTAGATGCTATAACCTTAACTTTAAAGGCATATATAGCACTAGGAAAATTACAAAAAGGCGATGAGGTTATTGTTCCATCAAACACCTATATTGCTACAATTTTAGCCATACTACAAGCCGATTTAGTACCTGTTTTAGTAGAACCTAAGTTAGAAACATTCAATATAAACCCTCATTTAATTGAGGAAAAAATAACACCACGTACCAAAGTTATTTTACCGGTTCATTTGTATGGTCAACTATGTGAAATGGAAAATATTGAAGCCATTGCAAAAAAATATAATTTAATTATTATTGAAGATTCGGCGCAATACCACGGAGCATTTTCACAGTTTAGTCAATCATATCTAAGCCATACCAAAACGTTTAGTTTTTATCCGGGTAAAAATTTAGGTGCTTTAGGCGATGCTGGTGCAGTTGTAACCAATGATTTAAAATTATACGAAACCATAAAAATGTTACGCAATTACGGTTCACAAGTAAAGTACGAAAACGAAATTATAGGAGTAAATTCTCGGTTAGATGAGCTTCAAGCGAGTTTTCTCAATATAAAATTACCCTATTTAGATAAGGAAAACAATAATCGTAGAGAAATAGCAAAACGGTATTTATCTGAAATTAAGAACAAAAACCTGCAACTGCCATTTTGTAACGATATTCAAAAACATGTATTTCATTTGTTTGTTATTCGAACCGAAAATAGAATCAATTTGCAAAAATATTTATACGAAAATGGAATAGAAACCATGATTCATTACCCAATTGCGCCACACAAGCAAAAGGCAATGACTTTTTTAAACCATTTATCGTTCCCAATTTCTGAAAAAATACATAACGAAGTACTTAGTTTACCTTTAAATAGTAGTTTAACAGATGAAGAATTGAATTTTATTATCAAAATTTTAAATCGGTTTTAATGAATATTATTTCTAAAATACAAAACTTCTTTTTTATACGATTACGAATTATAAAGTATCAGTTTCTTTCTAAAAATAAAACAACGGGAAGTAAATTGATTCTAACTTATCCTGTTTTGTTTTCAGGGAAAGGAAAAATTGTAATTAAAGATAAAATTAAATTTGGTTATAGTCAATCGCCTCATTTTTTTAATACTTATGGTTATATTGAAGCACGCACTCAAAATTCGGAAATTGTTATAGGAAAAAATGTAGTTATAAATAATAACTTTTCGATTGTTGCATTAAACCGAATTGAAATTCAGGATAATTGTATTATAGGAGTTAATTTTTCTGTAATGGATAGTAATTTTCATCATTTAGAGCCTACTAAACGAAATCATCCAAATCCAGTTTCACAGCCGGTTTTAATTGGTAAAAATGTTTTTATAGGTAATAATGTAACCGTTTTAAAAGGTGTAATTATTGGAGAAAATTCAGTAATTGGTAGTAATAGTTTAGTAACGCATACTGTTCCAAATAATGTTGTAGTTTCAGGAAATCCAGCCCAAATTATAAAAAAAATATAAGAAGTTTAGTAAAACTTAAGACAATAATGAAAAAGGAAAAAATATTAGTTACCATATTTATTCCAGTTTATAATGGAGAAAAATATCTGCATAAAACATTAACTTCTATAAAAAATCAAACCTACCAGCATATAGAAGTTTTAGTAGTAGATGATTCTTCCGAAGATTCAAGTCTTTTAATATTAAATAATTTTGCTTCCAAAGATGAAAGATTTAAAATTTTTGTTAAAGAAAACGGAGGTATGGTTTCAAAATCTATTAATTTTATACTGCCAAATATAAAGGGCGATTTCTTCTTTTATTCTTCTCAAGATGATATTTTTTCAGAAAATTTAATAGAAAAAATGGTAAATAGGCACATTGAAACAAAGGCAAATTGTGTTTTACCAGATATGGAATATTTTTTTGAAGAAAGAATAAATAATAAAAGAATTATAGGATTAAACGGCGATAGAAGTGTAATTTTATCAGGTAAAGAAGCACTTATACAATCTTTGAACTGGAATATACACGGCGCGGCTTTGTTTCACTCAAATTTGGTTAAAAGCGAGAAGTTTCCAGAAGACGCTTTCGATTCTGATGAATATATTACAAGAAAAATCTTTTCAAAAAGTAATAAAATTGTATTTTCTGAAGGAGTTTTTTTTTATAGACAAGATAATTTAAATGCAATAACGAAAACATTTTGTGTAAAAAATTTTTATAGATTAAATACTTCAATAAAACTTTATGAACTATTGTTTAGTGTTAACGTAGGCGAAAAATACTTGTTAAATCAAAAAATAAACATAATAATTGAATTTCTTCAATATAAACAGAAAGCTAAGCGTTATAACTTTTCTAGTTTAGATGAAAAAATGAAAGTATTCTTTTTTTTAGCAACATTTAAAAAGGAGGTTTTAGAAAATAAATTTCATATTAAAAATATAAACGTTTCATTATTAGTATTAAAAATTAAAAAAAGAATTTTGTTTTACCGCAAGCAATAGAGATTATATGAGTCAATTTAGCTTTCATAATATACTATTTAAAAGTACTGGGCTTTTTGGAGTTTCAAAATTGCTAACTATGGCTATTAGTGTTATAACCAATAAAGTGGCGGCTTATTTTATAGGTGTAGAAGGAATTGGTAAAGTGGGCTTGCTTGAAAATACTGTAAATTTAATTCAAAGTATTACAACATTAGGTGTAACACAAAGTGGTGTAAGAGAAATTGCAGTATTAAACGATGCTAAAAAAGAACAACGATTACTACAAATTTTATACAAGTGGGCTTGGATATCGGGCTTAGCAGGTGTTGTAATTTGTTTGCTTTTTGCCAATACAATGAGTCAGTTGGTTTTTAAAAACGAGAATCATAAGTTGGTATTTTTAGCGTTTAGCGTTTATTTTCTTTTTGCTTCGGTTTCTTCTATTCGTTTAGCGGTATTAACAGGTATGCGAAAGGTAAATAGCTTGGTATTGTACCAACTTTTATTTGCTATTTTTTCGGCCATAAGCACTATTGCATTGTACTATTTTTTTAAAGAACAAGGAATAGTTCCTTCATTTATTATTACATCGTTTATTGGTTTTTTGTTGAGTTTGTATTTTACAAGAAATATTTCAATTACTAATACAAAGTTGCCTAATAAAGAATTTGTGAATGCTTTACAACCAATTATTAAATTAGGTCTTTTGCTTTCGGTAAATGCTATTTTTGGGCAATTGTGTTTTTATATTATTAGATGGTTTCTACAAAATAATTCTGAAGAAGCATTGGGTTTTTATCAGGTTAGCAATACTTTTTTAGTAAGCTATTTAGGAGTAGTTTTTATAACTATGTCTAAAGATTTTTATCCGCGATTAACCAATTACGAAAAAAACACGAAAGAATTTAATAATTTAGTAAACGACCAAACCGAAATTGCACTTTTTATAATAGTACCGGCCATTTTAGCACTATATTTAGTACTACCAACATTAATTCCTATTTTATATTCAAATACGTTTTTACCTGTTTTAAACATTTTGCATATTGGTCTTTTTTCGGTAATTTTAAAAGGAGTAGCTTGGTCAATAGGTTATATTGCTTTAGCAAAGGGTAACAAGTCTTTGTTTTTTAAACAAAATATAATTGGCGATGCTTTAAATATTATTTTCTCTATAATTTTATATCATTATTTAAACTTACAAGGACTAGGAATTGCAATAGCGTTAATGTTTTTAATATCGTGTGCTTATACCTATTGGACAGTAGCCAGAACCTACCAATTTAGATTTAGAACCGATACAAAAAAAGTTATTGCAATATCGTTTCTTTTTGGAAGTGTAGCTATTGCAGCCGTTTTTTACACAGGATTTTCAATAAGTAATCCTATTTTAATTATAACATTTATAGTAGCAGTCTTTTATTCTGTTTATCAATTGAAACAAAAATTATAGTAGTTTTGCTTTGGTTTTAATTTTTAACCAAAGTAGTTTTACACTAATATCTACATTTAAATTTTTTAGCGTAACATTAAGCAATTCGTTTATTCTATTTAGGGAAAGTTTATACTCTTCTTTTGTAGTATTTATAACAAAAATATTTTTAAGAATTAAATAGCTAGAATAGTTTAGTCGCCACGTTTTTTTGTTTAATTTTTTATAAAAGTAACTCGACAAATTAGAAGAAAACTCTCGTTTATTAACCAATGTTTCTGGAATATACTTAAACTGAAAAACTCGAGATGCTCTAACCCATAAATCTAAATCTTCATAAGCCAAGTTCTCGTTATAATAACCTACGGTTTCAAAAACTTCTTTTTTTACCATAGAACCTACAGAACAAATTTTAGCACTTCGGCTTATAATCATATTATAAATCATACCACTTTCGGGCTTGTCTTTTTCAGTATAATAAGTATTCATAAAAGCACCATTTTCATTTACGATATTAATGTTGCTATAAACAATTCCTAGTTTTTCATATTTAGAATTTAAAAAAGTAGCCATTTGAGTTGCCACACATTCGGGCTTAAGTACATCATCGGCAGCTAGATCAATTATATAATCGCCATTTGCATATTTTACCGCATTATTAAAGGTTTTAGTGTTGCCTAAATTTTTTGTATTGGGTAAAAAAAGAATAGTTGGGTGTTGCAACAACCATTTTTCAATAACTGTTTTAGAATTATCAGTACTACAATCATCGGTTATTATTAACTCAATATTTGTGTAACTTTGTTGTAAAACCGAATTTAAGGCTTCTTCAACAAATTTTTCATGATTGTAAGAAATGCAAATAACAGAAACTAACGGTTCGTTTTTCATAGCGTATGAGCAGAGTTGTTATATTTGTGCTAAATTAGTTAATAGTTAATGAGCATACAACACACAAACTATAAAATTGCATTAATAGGTTATCAATTAGCAAATGGTGGTCTTGGTCGTGCTATGGCAAATACTTCTATGGTGTTAAGTACTTCAAACGCTATTGATGTTTATGTAGTAGTGCTCGAAGATAGCGTAGCCTATCAGTTTGCAGGAAATTTAGTGAATTTTGGTGCACAAAACACTTCGTTTTTTAAACGGAAAATTAAAAAATATACACAATTAAGAACGTTTTTGAAGAATAATAAATTCGATTTTGTTATTGATTTTCGCTACCGCTTAAACCCGATAAGTGAATTTGTTTTTACGCAATGGATTTATAAAAACCAACAAGTAATTTACAGAGTAGCGAGTTCTAATTTGCAAACCTATTTTCTTAAAAGTACTTGGCAAACTCGTTTTTTATATAAAAAGGCCTACGCTTTTGTGGGTGTTTCCCAGTTTGTTACCAAAAACGTAAAAGAAAAATACGGTTTTAAAAATGTAATAACAATAAATAATGCTCTAAATTTTGATGAAATTGATACCTTGAAAAATGAAGAAATTCCATTTCATTTTAATTATATATTAGCTGTTGGTAATTTTAGAAAAATTAAACAATTTGATAAATTAATTTTAGCCTATCTCAATTCGAATTTACCCAAACAAAATGTAAAACTGCTATTACTAGGAAAAGGCGAAGAAGAACAAAATTTAAAAAAATTAGTACAAATTAATAATGCAGAAGAAAATATAAAATTTGTTCCTTATTCAAACAATCCATATCCGTATATGAAAAAGGCTCATTTTTTAGTGTTGTGCAGTGCTTATGAAGGTTTTCCAAATGTATTAATAGAAAGTTTAGCTTGCGAAACGCCAGTTGTTAGTTTTCACTTAGAATCGGGTGTTAATGAAATAATTCATAACCAAAAAAATGGAATTTTAGTTGAAAATCAAAATTTTAATGCGTTAACAACAACATTAAATAAATTAAATTATAGTAGCAAGCTAAACGAAAATACACGAAAAAGTGTAGAAAAGTTTACTTTTACCACTATATTAAAAAAATGGCTGTTAGTATTTAACAAAGCAAACAATGAAACATAAAATTATACCAATACCCAAAATTGAAGATCGTAGAGGAAACTTATCGGTAATTGAAAAAGATGTAGTGCCGTTTGCTATTAAACGGGTCTATTATTTATACGACGTGCCAGCTGGTGCAGAACGCGGCGGTCATGCTCATATTGCACAACACGAATTTTTAATAGCTCTTTCGGGCAGTTTTGAAGTTGTACTAAACAACGGAACCGAAACAACAATAGTTACATTAAATAAACCTTATGAGGGTTTGCTTATACCAAATGGTTACTGGCGAGAACTTAAAAACTTTTCTTCTGGAGCAGTTTGTTTAGTTGTGGCTTCAGAAGTATTTGAAGAAGAAGATTACATTCGAAATTATAACGATTTTTTAGAATGGAAATTTAATGATAAACCGTAAAATCAATTCCTTTACTGCGTAACCAATGTTTTGCTTGTAGTAATTTTTGCAATATAAAAGGTGGCATTTTTAACAATACTTTAGTTTTAAACGGAATTGTAGTAGTTACGTCTTTTAAATAACTATTCGATTTTTTTACTTCTCCATAAATTCTAAAATGCAAACCATATTCTATACGATACAAATCGAGAAATTTTTTTAAACTTTCATTTTTTTGTTCTGCTATTTTAAATTGAGAGAAATCGGGTAATGTTTTGTGGGTTATTTTTGTTTTCGATAACGAATTAGGAATTTGATACTCATAAATAGCAGAAACTACATTGTTAATAGCAACTTTATTATCAATTGCTAGTCTAATCCATAAATCTAAATCTTGCCCACTCGATATAGCAGTATCAAAACCATTATGTTGAATTAGTATTTTTTTAGAAAGTAATACAGAAGAAGTAGTTGCTACTCTATTTACGTAACTCGATTTAAAAAAATCAGTAATAATCCCTCTATAATCATCTGTAATATCGAGTAAATTAGTTTTAACATATAAATTTTTTGCCATTTTTGTTGTATATCGACTACAATAAATAGCACAATCTGGAAAATCTAAATATAACTTATATAATTCACTTAAATGATTGGTTTTCCAAAAATCATCAGCATCTAAAAAAGCAATTAAACTGCTAGTTGCTTTTTCAATTCCTAAATTTCTAGCTGCCGCTGCACCTTTATTTTCTTGATGAATTAAATGAATGCGATAATCTGTAAACGTTTTAACAACGGAACAAGAATTATCTGTAGAACCATCATTAACAATAAGTAATTCAAAATCGGTAAAATTTTGTGTTAAAACAGATTCTATTGTTCGTTTAATCGAAAAACCTTTATTAAAAAGGGGTATTACAACGGAAATTTTTGGCATCAATTAAGTAAACACAATTTTATTAAACGTAAAAATACTATTTTTGACACCTAATGCAACAAAAAAGTGTAAATATTGTGTCGTTCGATAATCCGTACCCGCCAAATTATGGCGGTGTAATCGATGTGTATTTTAAAATTAAAGCATTACACGAACTTGGTTTCCAAGTACATTTACACTGTTTTGCAAAAGAAATACCAACTGCATTTGATGATTTAAAAAAAATAACACATTCGGTTTATTTTTATACTATAAATCAAAAATGGTACTACATACTAAGTAAACTTCCATTATCTGTAATTTCGCGAAATAACAAAGCATTAGTCAATAATTTACTTCAAAATAGTTATCCTATTTTATTTGAAGGTTTAAAAACAACTTGCAGTATTCAAGATATTCGTATTAAAGATAGAATAAAAATTTTACGGTTACATAATCTTGAACATAATTATTTTAAAGGAATTGCACACAATGAAAGCAATATTATAAAGAAATATTTTTATTATAGAGAATTTTTAAAATACCGCAATTATTTGGTTTGGAATAATTTTACAGCCATAAAAACGCTAGCTAATTTTGAAAACGAATATTTAGTTAAAAAAGGCTTTCATGCTCAATATGTACCTGTTTTTCATGGTAATACTAAAGTGCAGTCGCTTTCTGCTTTTGGAAAAATAGTGTTATACCATGGCGATTTGTCCACGTCAGATAATGTAAAATCGGCATTTTTTTTAATTGAAATTTTTAAAAAATTACCAAGTTATAAGTTAGTAATTGCATCTGGAAGTGGAAAACAAAAAATTGAAAATAAAATAGGTTCATCATCAAATATTTCGTTTGAAGAAATACAATCGTTTAACGATTTACTGCTTTTGTTTAAAAAAGCACATATTTGTATTAGTTGGTCTTTTCAAAAATCGGGAACAAAATTAAAACTATTAAACGCATTGTTTAATTCTAGATTTTCAATAATTAACCAAAATATTATAGACGACACTAGTATAAATAAGTTGTGCGAGCTAGCTTTAACCGAAGAAGATTTAACTGCAAGCATACATAAATTAATGAAAATGCCATACGAGCAACATCATATTTTAGAAAAACAAAAAATGCTTTTAAATGAATATAACGATTTAAAAAATGCACAAAAACTAATGGAATTATGAATAGAAAGCAACTAGCCGATATAATTTTAAATAGATTACTTGAAGAAAAAGAAACTTTAAGTAACTTTTTTGAGCATTCTAAAACTCAAATTGGTTATTTTTTTATTGACGATGTTTTACCTGAAGATTTGGTTTACCAACTAAATGAGGTTTTTCCACTTTCGGAAGAAATGGTATTAAAAAAGAGTTTAAGAGAAGACAAATTTATTGGCGTTCAAATGAATAATTACAATCCTTTACTTGAAGAGGTTTTGTATGCTTTTCAAGACGAACGTATTGTAAAAGTTATTGGAGAAATTATAAAAGTAAGCGGGCTTTTTCCAGATGAAAATTTATATGCTGGAGGAATTTCTTTAATGCAACAAAATCAATTTTTAAATCCTCACTTAGACAATTCTCACGATAAAGACAGAGAACGGTGGCGTGTGCTAAATTTGTTGTATTACATTTCGCCAAATTGGAAACTAGAAAATGGTGGAAATTTAGAATTATGGCCAAATGGGTTGGCTAATTCGCCTATTACAATAGAAAGTAAATTTAATAGATTGGCCGTTATGGCAACGCATAATGCTTCATTGCATTCGGTTTCGCCAGTTAAAGAAAATGTGTTGCGTAAATGTATTTCGAATTATTATTTTTCAAACGAGCCGTTGCGAAAAGAAGATACGTTTCATGTAACTTCATTTAGAGGCAGACCAGAAAATAAATTTACCGATGTGCTACTACAAGTCGATACTTTTTTAAGAATGGGAATTAGAAAAATTTTTAAAAAAGGAATAAAAGAAAATCCACACGTTTATAAGAAAAGTAAAAAGTAAAAAGTAAAAAGTAAAAAGTATTTTTATTAATAGCTAACTTAAACTGTTCTTTGCACTACTTCAAAAACTTTTCCTTCGTCTATTTTTAAGGTTTTCGATGGAAACTTTAATAAAAGCGCATAATCGTGTGTAGCCATAATTATAGTTTTACCATTTACGTTAATTTTTCGCAGTAATTCCATTACTTCAACACTTGTTTGTGGATCAAGATTTCCAGTAGGTTCATCGGCTAAAATAAGCTCTGGGTCGTTTAGCAAAGCTCTAGCTATTGCAATTCGTTGTTGTTCGCCACCCGATAGTTGATGCGGCATTTTGGTTTGGTAATTTTTCATACCTACTTTATCCAACACTTCTTCAATTTTAACGTTCATTTCAGCTTTTTCTTTCCAGCCAGTTGCTTTTAAAACAAAAAGTAAATTGTCTTTAACACTTCTATCGGGTAATAATTTAAAATCTTGAAAAACAACACCTAATTTGCGTCTTAAAAACGGAATTTTACTTTCTTTTAAAGTATGCAATTCAAAATCTACAATAGTTCCATTTCCTTCTTTCAAAGGTAAATCGGCATAAAGTGTTTTTAAAAAGCTACTTTTTCCAGCGCCCGTTTTTCCTATCAAATATATAAATTCGCCTCTATTAACTTCAAGATTCACATTGGTTAATATCGGATTTTTTTCTTGATAAATATTTACCGATTGTAAAGAAAGAATTGTAGAAGACATAATGCGTTAAATTAGACTGTAAAAGTAAGAAGATTTTTTGGGCTACAAAATTTTGTTTGCGAAAAAGAAAATCGTTAATAAATCTGTTCAAAAGTCTTACAATATAATAGGGTAAAGGTTCGTTATTCACTATAGTAAAACGTATATTTGAAGTTTAAAACAAAACAGATAAAATGAATAAAATTTTCAGATTTTCTTTTTTAGTAGTGGCTTTTAGCACTACCATTGCAACAGCACAACAATCGGCAATTTATACTCATAATTTGCAATATTTCGATAGAGCCGAAGCACTTTATAAAGATAAACAATACCAATCGGCACAAATTATTTTTGAAAAAGTAAAAGAAAACACTTCTAATACAGATGTTCAAGCTGATTGTGCCTATTATATTGCCAATTGTGCCATTCGATTAAACCAAATTGGTGCCGATGAAATGGTAGAACGTTTTGTAGAAAACTATCCAACAAGCACCAAGCAAAACCAAGCCTATATAGAAGTAGCACATTACTATTTTGATCAAGGAAATTATCCAAAATCGTTAGAATGGTTCGATAAAGCCAATGTTTCGGCAATGTCTAACGAAGAAAAAGAACGCTATAATTTTCAAAAAGGGTATGCTTATTTTACGGTTAAAAATAAAAAAGAAGCCGAAAAATATTTAAATCGTGTGGTAAATTCTAAAGCATACGGTAGCCAAGCGAAGTATTATTTGGGTTATATGTCGTACGAAACAGACGATTATAAAAATGCCAATCAATATTTCGACCAAGTTTCAGACCAAGATAAGTACAAAGAAAAAATGGGCTATTTTCAAGCCGATATGAATTTTAAATTGGGTAATTTTCAACAAGCTATCGATTTAGGATTAGCTCAAATGCCAAAATCGCCTGCTTCAGAAAAAAGCGAATTGTCTAAAATTATTGGCGAAAGTTATTTCAATTTAAAGCAATACGATAAAGCTTTGCCATATCTGCAAGATTATAAAGGAAAACAAGGCAAATGGAACAATACCGATTTTTATCAATTAGGTTATACCTACTATAAAAATGGCGATTACGAAAGTGCAATAAATCAATTTAATAAAATTATAAACGGTCAAGATGTTGTGGCACAAAACGCCTATTATCATTTGGCAGAATGTTATTTAAAAACCAATAAAAAACAACAAGCATTAAATGCGTTTAAAACGGCTTCTGAAATGGAATTTGATACCAAAATTCAGGAAGATGCGTATTTGAATTATGCTAAATTAAGTTATGAGCTAGGAAATCCGTATCAATCGGTTCCAGAAGTTTTAAATGCGTATTTGGCAAAATACCCAAATACTTCGTATAAGCAAGAAATAAACAATTTGTTGATAAGTTCATACATTACTTCAAAAAATTATACCGAAGCATTAACATTATTAGAAAAAAATAAATCGGCAGAAAACCGTTTGGCCTACCAAAAAGTAGCCTTTTATCGCGGATTAGAATTGTTTACCGATGGCGATTATAATGCAGCTTACGATTTGTTTAAAAAATCAATAACCGAAAATAAAGATGCTCTGTTTACTACTCGCGCTACCTATTGGAAAGGTGAAACCGAGTATAATTTAGATCAATATAATGATGCTGTATTAAGTTTTCGTCAATTTGAAACTTCTTCAGAAGCTATTTCAACACCAGAATATAAGAATTTAGCATATAATTTAGCGTATGCTTACTTTAAACTAAAAGATTACGATAACGCCATTAAATATTTTACAAATTTTATAGCCGATGTTAAAAACAATAATATTCGAAAAACCGATGCGTATTTGCGTTTGGGCGATTGTAATTTTATTTCGGCAAAATATTGGCCAGCAATGGAAGCTTATAACAAGGCTATCGATATGAATGGCGTTCATAGCGATTATGCGGCATTTCAAAAAGGAATTAGCTATGGTTTTGTAGGTAGAAACGAAAAGAAAATAGAAGATTTAGAAGCATTTGCTAAAAAATATCCCAATTCACAATATGCCGATGATGCACTTTACGAATTAGGAAATACTTATGTAAACCAAAATAACGAAAGTAAAGCAATTGCCACATACGATAAATTAATTGCTTCGTATCCAAAAAGTTCGTATGTTTCTAAATCCATTCTAAAAGAAGGATTAATTTATTATAACAATAATAAAAATGAACCAGCTTTGGCTAAATTTAAAAAAGTTGTAGCCGATTTTCCTAATACGCCAGAATCGTTAGAAGCTGTTTCAACGGCTCGATTAATTTATGTAGATAATGGTAGAATAGACGAATATACCACTTGGGTTAAAGGTTTGTCTTTTGTAGAAGTAACCGATGTAGATTTAGATAATACCGCATACGAATCGGCTGAAAAACAATATTTATTAAATAATAGTAAGCAGGCTATTTCTGGTTTTAGTAATTATTTAGCCAAGTTTCCTAAAGGATTACACGCTTTGCAGGCCAATTTTTATTTAGCCCAGCTTTACTTTGCAGATGGCTTAGAAAATAATTCAATAAAGCATTACGAGTATGTAATTAATCAAGCAAGAAACGAATATACCGAACAAGCACTGGCTCGTTTGTGCCAAGTGCATTTAAAAACAAAAGATTATACAAAAGCAATTCCTGTTTTAAAACGTTTAGAAACCGAAGCCGATTATCCGCAAAATATAACCTATGCGCAGTCTAATTTAATGAAAGCATATTACGAAAAAGAAGATTATACAAATGCAGGTAATTATGCCGACAAGGTATTGGCTAACGATAAAATTGATGATAGAATTAAAAGCGATGCACAGATAATTATTGCCCGTTCGGCAATTAAAACCAATAACGAATCAAAAGCGCGTTCGGCGTATGCTAATTTGCTTGCCATAGCTCAAGGCGAACTGGCTGCCGAAGCTTTATATTACGATGCGTATTTTAAAAATAAAGATGCAAAATTTGACGAATCAAATAAAGTAGTGCAAAAATTAGCCAAAGATTATTCGGGCTATAAGTATTACGGTGCAAAAGGTTTAGTTATTATGGCTAAAAATTTCTACGGATTAAAAGATAGTTTTCAAGCTACTTATATATTAGAAAGTGTTATTAAAAACTTTAAAGATTATACAGATATTGTAGATGAAGCCCAAACCGAATTAACAAAAATTAAAACCGAAGAAGCTAAAACTAATTCATCAATTACCAATTAATTTTTTATCATTCCGCAATTGTTTCGGAATCTCAAAATTGAAAATTTGTAATTCGTAATTTAAAAATGAACATGAAGAATTTAAGAATATATTTTCCAATAATTATCACAGCAATGGCTTCACAATTTTCTTTAGCACAAGAAGAAACTATTGGCTCTGAAGTAGTAAATGTGGTAAAACCTTATACACCAACAATTTCCGATGCTTTTAAGGTAAAAGAAACACCAACAATTGAAGACGATACCAATACACAAAAAGAAGAAGTAAAATACAATATTTTTTCTTTTCCAGTGGCTTCTACTTTTACACCCGCTAAAGGAAAAGCAGCTGGTGTAGATAAAGAAACTAAAGAACGTATTTACAACAACTATGCTACAATAGGTGCTGGAAACTACGGAACTGTAAATGCCGAATTTTTTGTAACAAAAAATTTTAGTAGAAACAGTTATATTGGCGGAATGCTTCGTCATTTGTCATCGCAAGGCGGCATTAAAGATGCGGTTTTAGACGACAACTATGCTAACACAGCCTTCGATTTAACTTACGGAAATCGTAGCCGCGACATAAATTGGAATGCCGATTTAGGGATTAAGCACAATACTTACAATTGGTACGGTTTACCTATAGATGATGTTATGTTTGATGATGCAATTCGTAATGCAATTGACCCAAAACAAAACCATACTACTATAGCACTTGGTGGTCGTGCTGCAATGAGCAATAGTTTTTTTAGCGAAGCTGCTATGCAGTTTAAGCGCTTTTCAGATGCTTTTGGTTCAGGAGAAAATCGTTTTTGGATACAACCTAATTTTGATGTAGAAATACTCGATTATAAAATTGATACTGATGTAATTGTAGATTACGTAGGCGGATCTTTTAACAGTATGTACGAAAACGAAACTGCAATAAATTATAGCAATTTAATTTTTGGCGCAAAACCAAGCTTTTTATACCAACAAGACGATTTGTCAGTTCAAATAGGAGCTGGATTATTTTATGGAATAGGAAAAATAAATAACGAAAACGAAGCTAAGTTTTTTGTTTATCCAAATGTAAAAGCTTCTTACAAAATTGTAGGCGATTTACTTATTGGTTACGCTGGTGCCGAAGGTGGGCTACATCAAAATTCGTATGCCGATTTTGTTGCTGAAAATCCGTTTGTTTCGCCTACGCTATTTGTTGGCCCAACCGATAATAAATACGACGTTTATGCAGGTTTAAAAGGAAAATTAACCAATTCGGTTTCTTTTAATATTAGGGGTTCTTACAATAACCAAGAAAATAAACCATTATTTAGTAGTAACCCTACTGTTTTAGAAAATACTAATACCGAAGGTTATGCTTATGGAAACTCGTTTAATGTAGTTTATGATAATGTAAAAACCATAAGTTTTTATGGGGAAATTAAAGGCGATTTTTCAGAAAAAGTGAGCTTGGGTTTAAACGGAACATTTAATAGTTTTTCTACCAATACGCAAGATGAAGCTTGGAATTTACCAGAACTTAAAATTGGTGCTAACCTAGAGGTTACTATTACTAAAAAATGGTATGCAGGCACAAATATCTTTTTTGTTGGGGAAAGAAAAGATATTATAACTATTCCTACTGATGCAGCTGTTGTACCAATACTTTACACACAAAAACAAATTACTTTAGACAGTTATTTCGATTTAAATGCACATATTGGTTATAAATACAACGAACGTTTAACGGCATTTTTACGCGGCAACAATTTAGCCAACCAGCAATATAATCGATGGGTAAATTACCCAGTACAAGGAATTCAAGTTTTGTTAGGTGCTAGTTATAAGTTCGATTTTTAATTTATACAAATGCTATACTAGTTGGTTTTCGTAAATAGTAAAATAAAATAACCCGTAGTGCATTTAGAAAATTTTATTTGTTTATTTCGTCAGTTCGAGCATTTCTTAGATAAATTTTCATAAAATTTATCTAAGAAATGTATCGAGAACTTACAATTTAATACTTCTCGATACAATTTTTCTTCGCTTTACTACGAAAAATTACTCGAAGCTACGTTGTTTAATAACTTTTAGCTTCTAAATGCACTATGGGTTAAAATAGGATTAATTTTCTAAAAACTGTTTAATTTTTTTAAGCACATTGGCATCGCCTAAAATTTTTCGGTGACCAAGTTTTTTCGTAATTAAAAGTTGACTATTTTCTAAGTGCTTATGAATGCTTTCAGAAGCCGAAACAGGAACATCATCATCATCTTGATCATGAATAACTAAAACAGGTATAGCAACATGTTTAGCCGCTACATAAGCCGAGTAGCTTTCCATGTCTAAATTATATTTTTCTTCAAAAGAATATTTCATTTTTTCTGCAATTTTTGGCTGTAATTCTAAACGAGAAACAAAATCTAAAAGAATATCGGTTACACTGTTACCACTCGATATTATAACTGCCTTTTTAACTTGCAAACCTTGCTTTATTGCATTTAATGTTGCCATGCCACCAAGTGAATGACCAATACAAAATTCAAACGGGCCAAATTGTTTTTCAATTGTTAATATACTTGCAATAAATTCTATCATTACAGTAGTTTTTCCTGGCGATTTACCATGTGCTGGCGCATCAAAACTAATAGTACTGTAACCCATTGCAACAAGCATATCGGCAATTTTAACTAATTGTGTACCTCGACCCGACCAACCGTGTACTAACAAAACCTTTTTTGGCGAATTTCCATAATGATAAATTCTTATAGTTTTATTTAGCGATGGAACATTTATAAAAACTTGCTGGCTTTGTTTTTCCATTTCAAATTCTCGTTTCGGAATTTTATATTTTATTGGTGTTACAAATAATCGCGAAGCAAAAGATACAGCCAAAGAAGGTGCCACTTTTTCAAGAAATTTAGCTAACCATAGAATAGGTTTTGGTATAGTCGAAAGATTTTTTTTTCGTTTCAATTTTACTGAATTTAAAATTTATGTAAAAGTAAAGAATAAACTTATGCTTAAAAAATGGAATCATTTTTGCAATGTATTTTTAAGAATTAATTAACTTTGTTTAAAATAATAAAAAAATGAATTTTAAAATTAAACTTGTTTTAGGATTATTGTTCGCATTGGTTTTATCGTGCGCTAAAAATCCGTTCACTGGAAAAAGCACTATGGCATTAGTACCTAATAGTCAAATTTTGCCAATGGCTTTTCAACAATACGATCAGTTTTTATCTGAAAATAAAGTAATTACAGGTACTACAGATGCAAAGCGTGTAGAAACTGTAGGAACAAAAATTAAAGTTGCTGCAGAACGTTGGTTAAATGCACACGGGTATTCAGATTATTTAAAAGGATATGAATGGGAATATAAATTGGTTGACGATCCTACTGTAAACGCATGGTGTATGCCAGGTGGTAAAATTGTAGTATATAGTGGTATTTTACCCGTAACAAAAACCGATGCAGGTTTAGCAACCGTAATGGGACACGAAGTAGCACACGCATTAGCAAATCACGGGCAACAGCGCATGAGTGCAGGTGTTTTACAACAAGCTGGCGCTGTAGGCGTAGCAGTAGCTACTGGAGGAAAATCGGCAGAAGAACAAGCACTTTGGATGCAAGCCTATGGTATGGGTTCTCAAGTAGGAGGTATGCTACCCTTTTCTCGTAAACACGAAAGCGAAGCCGATATGATTGGTTTAACATTAATGGCAATTGCAGGGTATAATCCAGATGAAGCCGTACCGTTTTGGGAAAGAATGGCAGCACAATCTGGCGGACAAGAACCCGCAGAGTTTATGAGTACGCACCCAAGTAATGCTACTCGTATTGCAAATATTAAGGCCTTAATTCCTGAAGCTAAAGCCGAAGCAGCTAAATTTGGTGTTAAGTTTTAAAAAACATTAGAAATATTAAAATCAAATCCCGATATTAGTCGGGATTTTTATTTACTATTTTATGCCATTATTAGAAAAAGGAAATTTAAAGCTTCGCAATGCTTGGGCGTTTTACGATTGGGCAAACTCTGTTTATTCTCTTGTAATATCGTCGGCAATTTTTCCGTTGTATTATGGTTTTTTATTTCCAAAGGAAAATCCAACGGTACATTTTTTAGGTTACGATTTTAAAAATACAGCACTAATTAGCTTTGTTACTGCATTTGCATTTTTAACGGTTGCAATACTATCACCTTTATTATCGGGTATTGCCGATTATGTGGGTAATAAAAAACGTTTTATGCAATTTTTTTGTTATTTAGGCGCATTTTCTTGTATAGGAATGTATTGGTTCACACCCGAAAATATTTATTTCGGAATACTATGTTTTTATTTAGGATTAATTGGTTTTTGGGGAAGTATCGTTTTTTATAATTCCTATTTGCCCGATGTTGCCTACCCAGAGCAACAAGATAAGTTAAGTGCTAAAGGGTATTCATTAGGATATGGCGGTAGTGTATTACTACTTTTAGCTTGCTTGTTTTTAATTATGACAAAGGAAGGAACAGAGGCGCTACAAGCTATGCGTTTTTCGTTTGTATTAACAGGTATTTGGTGGTTGCTATTTAGCCAATATTCATTTTATTATTTACCAATAGGTAATAAAAATAGTGGCAAAATAAGTAAACATATACTTTTTAATGGCTTTAAAGAATTGCTAAAAGTTCAAAAAGAGCTGTTTCAACATATAGTATTAAAACGCTATCTTATTGCATTTTTCGTATATAGTATGGCGGTACAAACAGTTATGCTAGTGGCGACTTATTTTGGAGAGCAAGAAATTAATTGGGGTGGCAATACCCAAAAAACAATGGGATTAATTATTAGCATATTAATGATACAAATAGTAGCTATTTTTGGAGCACTTTTAACATCATTTTTAGCAAAAAAAATAGGTAATATTAAAACACTATTGTTTGTAAATTTTATTTGGGTTGTAGTTTGTATAATTGCTTTTTTTATTACAGAACCAATAGAATTCTATATTACAGCAGGAATTGTAGGGTTAGTTATGGGCGGAATACAATCGTTATCGCGTTCTACCTATTCTAAATTTTTACCCAATACTTCTGACACAACTTCTTACTTTAGTTTCTATGATGTAGCCGAAAAAATAGGAATTGTAATAGGAATGTTGTTATACGGTTTCATAGACCAAATTACAGGTTCTATGCGAAATTCCATAGTATTTTTAGCTTTGTTTTTTACTGCAGGAATATTTTTATTATTGCGTGTACCAAAAAAATAATTAACTTTAGCCATTAAAAACAATTAAAATGAAAAAAATAAATTTATTAGTTACAATTTTTTCAATACTATTTCTATTTTCTTGTTCTAATGACAATGAGCCCGTTGATCCAGTCTTAATTGGTCAAACAGGTTCTACAGGTAATGGAAATTTCATCTTTAAAGCCGATTTTAACGGTACTACTTGGAATGCCAATCAGGCATCGGCACAATTAGGAAGCGATTTTATTACCATTGCAGGAATAAATAGTACAGGCGATAGTTTTTCATTTATTATAGAAGCAAATCAATTGGGAACATTTCCAGCAAACGAAAATATTTTAAGCTACAATCCTGCAAGCGGCGGTGGTTATGGTTACTGGAGTATCAATGTAGATAATGAAACAGAAGACACAGGTTCTATAACCATAACAAATATTAATACAGCAAATAAAACAATATCAGGAACTTTCCAATTTACAGGTTATTGGTCGAATATTGATGAAACTTCAATTGCGCCATTAAATTTCACAAATGGCGTTTTTCAAAATATTCCATATACAGGTTATGATGATCCTGGCGCCGATTCTTTTTTTGCAAAAGTAGATGGTGTGGGTTTTACAGCTACCGATATTTTTGTAGCAACTATAAACGAGGTAATAGGAATAGGAGCTTCAGATGATAACGACCAAAATATTACAGTAGGCGTAAATGAAAATTTAGGAGTAGGAACATACACTATTACAGGTAATACTTCATCAGACGAAGTACAAGCTACATACGAAATAGGCGGTAATTCTATATTAGCCACTTCTGGCTCAGTAACTATAAGTACCAAAACCGCAGACAGAATATCAGGAACATTTAGTTTTGTAGCAACCGATAGTGGAACTTCGTATTCAATTACCGAAGGAAGTTTCGATGTAAGTTACTAGTAAAAATAATCTATCAAAATTTAAAATCCGCTTTGTGCGGATTTTTTTATTGGCATAACTATTGACTATATAAATTGAAAACATAAATAAAAAACATATAAGTTGTTGTTTTATAGAATGCTATACTTTTTTTATAACGGTAAAGTTCTCTAAAAACAATGACAAAATGACTTAATTACGACTATGCCAAATACAAAAATACTAGGTTTTGACAGTTTGTCACTACAAGAAATTAATGAAGATGCCGAATTAATTCCGCTTTTAACACCAGAAGACGAGGAAGAAATGAACCAAGAAAAACTACCCGAAGACATTGCTATTTTGCCTTTGCGAAATACCGTGTTGTTTCCAGGTGTGGTTATTCCTATTACTGCAGGACGCGATAAATCGATTAAATTACTAAACGATGCCAATGCAAAAGGAAAAGTTGTTGGCGTAGTATCGCAATTTGACGAGGCTGTAGAAGAACCTACAAAAGATGATATTTATACGATAGGAACTGTGGCCCGAATTATTCGTGTTCTAAAAATGCCCGATGGTAATACAACAGTAATTCTGCAAGGTAAAAAACGTTTCGAAATAGACCAATTTACACAAGAAGAACCGTATTTTAAAGCAACAATTAAAGAAGTTCCAGAAGTAAGACCAAAACAAAGCGATTCTGAATTTACTGCTATAGTAGAACAAATTAAAGAGCTGGCTATCGATATTATAAAGGAAAGTCCCAATATTCCTACCGAGGCTACTTTTGCTATAAAAAATATAGAAAGCAGTCCGTTTTTAATCAATTTTGTATCGTCTAATATGAATTTATCGGTAAAAGATAAACAAGATTTATTAGCCATTCCAAATTTAAAAGAACGCGCATTAGAAACGTTACGTTTTATGAATATAGAGTTGCAAAAATTAGAAATTCGTAACGATATTCAATCTAAAGTACGTTCCGATTTAGACCAGCAACAACGCGAATATTTCTTACAGCAACAAATGAAAACCATTCAAGAAGAATTGGGTGGTGTTTCGTATGAAGCAGAAATTGAAGAAATGCGTGCAAAAGCGAAAACAAAAAAGTGGAACGAAAAGGTAGCACAACATTTCGAAAAAGAAGTATCAAAATTACAACGAACAAATCCTAATTCGCCCGATTTTGGCATTCAGCGTAATTATTTAGAATTGTTTCTCGAATTACCTTGGAACGACTATTCAAAAGACAATTTCGATTTAAAACGAGCTCAAAAAATACTTGATCGCGACCATTACGGGCTAGAAGATGTTAAGCAACGTATAATAGAGCATTTGGCAGTTTTAAAATTGCGAAACGATATGAAATCGCCTATTTTATGTTTGTATGGTCCTCCGGGTGTAGGTAAAACATCTATTGGAAAATCAATTGCCGAAGCTCTTGGTAGAGAATACGTGCGTATGTCGCTTGGTGGTTTGCGCGACGAAGCCGAAATTCGAGGTCATCGTAAAACGTATATTGGTGCTATGCCAGGTAGAATTTTACAAGCTATAAAAAAAGCAAAAACATCAAACCCAGTATTTGTTTTAGACGAAATCGATAAATTGTCGAGTAGCCATAATGGCGATCCATCTTCAGCTTTGCTCGAAGTTTTAGATCCAGAGCAAAATAGCGAGTTTCACGATAACTTTTTAGAAATTGGTTACGATTTATCGAAAGTAATGTTTATAGCTACTTCTAATAGTTTATCGACTATTCAACCTGCATTAAAAGATCGAATGGAAATCATTACCATGTCGGGTTATACTATTGAAGAAAAAGTAGAAATAGCGAAACGTCATTTGTTACCAAAACAGTTAAAAGAACATGGTTTAACCGAAAAAGATTTGCAAATAGGTAAAAAACAATTAGAAAAAATAGTTTCGGGCTACACAAGAGAATCGGGCGTTCGTGGGTTAGAAAAGAAAATTGCACAAATGGTTCGCCACGCTGCAAAATCTATTGCTATGGAAGAATCGTATAATATAAAAGTTACCGATGAAGATATAGTTGCAATATTAAAAGCACCACGACTAGAACGCGATAAATACGAAAATAATGAAATTGCTGGCGTAGTAACAGGATTAGCTTGGACACGTGTAGGAGGCGATATTTTGTTTATAGAATCGACTATTTCTAAAGGAAAAGGTAATATAACAATGACGGGGAATTTAGGCACAGTTATGAAAGAATCTATTACTATAGCAATGGAGTATATTAAAACTAATGCGGAAGACCTTGGCATTAAAAGAGAAACAATAGAAACTCATAATATTCACATTCACGTTCCCGAAGGTGCTACACCAAAAGATGGCCCAAGTGCTGGTATTGCTATGTTAACGTCTATGGTTTCAAGTTTTACGCAAAAGCGAGTAAAAAAATCGTTAGCTATGACAGGCGAAATTACACTTCGTGGAAAAGTATTACCTGTAGGCGGAATTAAGGAAAAAATATTAGCCGCAAAAAGAGCCAATATTAAAGAGATTATTTTATGTAACGAAAACAAACGCGATATAGATGAAATTAAACCCGAATATTTAAAAGGGTTAACTTTTCATTATGTAGATACTATGCGTGAAGTTTTAGATATTGCTATTACCAATCAGAAAGTTAAAAATGCGAAAGCGATTTAATTTTTCTTCACTAATATTCTTTTAGTAAATGCAAATCCTAATTGTCAAAATAATTAGGATTTGTTTTTTATGTGGTAATATAATTTTATCTTCGCATTTACGTTAAGTTTACTAAACACAAGTAATGCAATCTAAAAAACTGATTTTACTTTTTATTCTTTTTACGCTTCCAAGCTACACACAAATTGGCGGAAAGTATGTATATCAGTTTTTAAACTTAGCACAATCGCCACGCCAAGCAGCACTTGGTGGTAAAACCGTTACAATTGTAGATTACGATGTAAACCAAGCTAGCTACAATCCGGCAGTTATTAACGAAGAAATGGACAATAAACTGGCTCTAAATTACGGAAACTATTATGGCGAAGTTTCCTACGGAACAGGTGCTTATGCTTACCACTGGGATAAACATGTAATGACGTTTTATGGTGGAATTCAATATATAAATTATGGTACGTTTCAAGGTTACGACGAATTAGGTAATAGCACTGCAGATTTTACTGGAAGTGAAGCTGCTTTGTCATTTGGTTATGCTTACAATGTGCCGTGGACCGATTTTTACATGGGCGCAAATGTAAAGCTAATTTCTTCAACTTTAGAAAATTATAATTCTTGGGGTGCCGCTACCGATATAGGTTTTTTATACATTGATGAAAAAAACGATATAAACTACGGTTTAACAGTAAGAAATCTTGGGTTTCAACTAAAACCGTATGCCGAAACCAACGAAAAATTGCCACTTGCTGTAGATGCTGGAATTTCACAATTACTCGAACACGTACCTATTCGTTGGCATTTAACGCTTGAAAATTTACAAGAATGGAATATTGGGTTTTCAAATCCAAATAGAGCCGAAGAAACATTAGATGGAGAGGTTCAAGAAGAAAAGATATCGTTTTTTAATAACGCATTACGTCACGTAATTGTTGGTGCAGAATTATTCCCAGAAAAAGGTTTTAATATTCGATTAGGCTATAATTTTCGTAGAGCCGAAGAACTTCGAATTGTAGATCAACGCAATTTTTCAGGAATTTCAGTAGGCGTAGGCTTAAAATTTGGAAGAGTTCGTTTTAACTATTCGTATTCGCGTTATACACTGGCTGCAAATACAAGTTTGTTTGGTTTAATGATTGATTTAGATCGAGATTATTATCGTTAAGTATGAAAAAAATTACAATAGCAATAGACGGATTTTCATCTACTGGAAAAAGTACACTAGCAAAACAGTTAGCTAAAACGTTAGGTTATGTTTATGTAGATACTGGTGCTATGTACCGTGCCGTTACTTATTTTATAATGCAAAACAATTGGATAACACCAACCAAAATTGATAAACTAGCGATTGTAAAAAATTTAGACAAAATAAATTTGCATTTTCAATTTAATGAACAATTAGGTTACGCCGAAATGTATTTGAACAACAAAAATGTAGAAAAACAAATTCGAACACTTGAAGTTTCTCAAAATGTAAGTCGAATAGCCGAGATTTCTGAAATACGAGCAAAATTAGTGCAACAACAACAAGAAATGGGTAAAAATAAAGCAATAGTAATGGACGGAAGAGATATAGGAACTGTTGTATTTCCTAATGCTGATGTTAAACTTTTTATGACAGCATCTGCCGAAACACGTGCACAACGACGCTTTAATGAATTAGTTGAAAATGGCCAACGGGTAAGTTTTGCCGAAGTTTTAGAAAATGTACAACAACGCGATTATATTGATACACATCGCGAAGATTCGCCTCTTGTTAAAGCCGAAGATGCAATTGTAATAGATAACTCTGTTTTAACTAAAGAAGAGCAGTTTAAAGTTGTTCTCCAAATAGTAAACAAACACCTCTAAATTTATTTTTAAATATTTGTAAAACAAATAATTATTTGTACCTTTGCCAACCTTTTGGCAGGAATGGATTTTCATTAGGAATCAATTATTTATGTAAAACAACTGTTGTTGTTTTTAGCTGCATAAAAAATCCAATAAAAACGCAACATACAAATAATTTAATCAGCATGTCTGAAATTAACAAAACACAAGAAGAATTCTTAGCAAACTTTAACTGGCACAATTACGAAGAAGGAATTGATGCAGTAGATGAAAAAAACTTGCAAGAATTTGAAGATTTAGTATCAAAAACTTTCGTATCTACAGACGATCAAGAAGTAGTAGAAGGTGTAGTAGTAAGAATTACCGATAGAGATGCTATTGTTGATATTAATGCTAAATCGGAAGGTGTTATTTCTTTAAACGAATTTCGTTACAATCCTAACTTAAAAGTTGGCGATAAAGTAGAAGTTTTAATCGATATTCGTGAAGATAAAACAGGTCAATTAGTATTATCGCACAGAAAAGCAAGAGTTATTAAAGCTTGGGATAGAGTTATTGCAGCAAATGAAACTGGAGAAATTGTTAATGGTTTTGTAAAATGTAGAACAAAAGGTGGTATGATTGTAGATGTTTTCGGAATCGAAGCATTCTTACCAGGTTCACAAATTGACGTTAAACCAATTCGTGATTACGATCAATACGTAAACAAAACTATGGAATTTAAAGTGGTAAAAATTAACCACGAATTCAAAAACGTTGTTGTTTCTCATAAAGCGCTTATCGAGGCTGATATCGAAGAACAGAAAAAAGAAATTATTGGTCAATTAGAAAAAGGTCAAGTATTAGAAGGTGTAGTTAAAAACATTACTTCTTATGGTGTATTCATCGATTTAGGAGGTGTAGATGGTTTAATTCACATTACCGATTTATCTTGGTCTCGTATTAACCACCCATCTGAAGTATTAGAATTAGACCAAAAATTAAACGTTGTTATCTTAGATTTTGATGATGAGAAAACACGTATTCAATTAGGTTTAAAACAATTAAACGCACATCCTTGGGACGCTTTAGATGCTAATTTAGCAGTTGGCGACAAAGTAAAAGGAAAAGTAGTTGTTTTAGCAGATTATGGTGCTTTTATTGAAGTAGCTGAAGGTGTTGAAGGTTTAATTCACGTTTCTGAAATGTCTTGGTCAACGCATTTACGTAGCGCACAAGATTTCGTAAAAGTAGGCGATGAGGTAGAAGCGGTTATTTTAACATTAGATAGAGACGAACGCAAAATGTCGTTAGGTATTAAGCAATTAACTACCGATCCTTGGACTGATATTACAACTAAATACCCTGTAGGTTCTAAACACACAGGAACAGTTCGTAACTTTACAAACTTTGGTGTTTTCGTAGAGTTAGAAGAAGGTGTAGATGGTTTAGTATATATCTCAGATTTATCTTGGACTAAGAAAATTAAACATCCATCAGAATTTGTTAATGTAGGCGATAAATTAGACGTTGTAGTATTAGAATTAGATGTTGATGGTCGTAAATTATCATTAGGTCATAAACAAACTACAGAAAACCCTTGGGATAAACATGAAGAAGCTTTTGCTGTTGGAACTATCCACAATGGAACAATCGGAGAAATGGTTGACAAAGGTGCAACTGTAGACTTCGGTGACGATGTTGTTGCTTTTATTCCTACTCGTCATTTAGAGCAAGAAGACGGTAAAAAATTGAAAAAAGGCGATACTGCCGATTTCAAAATTATCGAGTTCAACAAAGAATTTAAAAGAGTTGTAGCTTCTCATACGGCTATTTTCCGTGAAGAAGAAGAAAAAGCAATTAAAGAAGCAGCTGAAAAAACTACCGCTAACGTAGAAAAAACTACTTTAGGCGATATTGATGCTTTAGCTGAATTAAAAGAGAAAATGGAAAAAGGAAAATAATTTTCCGTTCATTTAATCATAAAAAAATCCCGATTATAATTTATAATCGGGATTTTTCATTTTTACCTATTTAGTTTTTTTATTCAATAATCATGGCTTTTAGCTTTTCTCTATACTTTTCTAAAATTCGTATTTTAGATATGAAACCAACAAATACACCATTCTTTATTACAGGAAGTACATCTTCTTGCGAAGCATCAAACTTATCCATAATCGCATCAATACTCTCATTAAAAAAAACAATTTCTTTTGGAGGCTGCATAACTTCTTTTGTACTTGTATAACGTATTGTAAAATTTGAAAACAAAACCGATCGAATAGCATCGATATTTATAATTCCTAAAAGTTGCTTATCGTTATTCACAACAGGAAATAAAAATTGCTTGGTTTGCTGGCTAATATTATGAAGTTCAAGCAACGAGTTCGATTCGGAAATAACTTTAATATGCGTATCAATAAATTGCGAAGTTTCTAATGAATTTAGTATGTTTTTATCTTTATCATTTGTATATACATCGCCTTTATAAGCTAAATCTTTAATATCGAACGAATACGGTTCAAATCGTTTCGAAATAGCAAAGCTTATAGAAGAAACAATCATTAACGGCACCATAAGATTATAACCACTAGTAATTTCTGCAATTAAGAAAATAGCCGTTAATGGTGCGTGAAATAAACCACTTAAAATGCCAGCCATTCCTACTAATGTAAAGTTGCTAACCGAAACATTATCGGTTATTCCTATAAGGTTAATTAATTTTGCTACTACAAAGCCTAAATAGGAACCTACAAACAACGAAGGTGCAAAATTGCCACCATTTCCGCCCGAACCTAGTGTAAGTCCGGTTGCATACACCTTAATAAGCATAGTAGCGCCCACAAATGCTAGTAAAACCCACTGGTTGTTTTTAAAATCTTGTAAAATGGTATTGTTTAAAATAGTTTCAGGATGTTGATTGGCGAGTATTTTTATACTTTCGTACCCTTCGCCAAAAAGTGTAGGGAAAAAGAAAATTAGAATGGCTAAAATAGATGCTCCAAAAAAAGCTTTTTTATAGGAGCTTTTTCTTTTGTGAAACCATTTTTCTATTTTTCTAAAAGTTCGGGCATAATTTATAGAAACAAACCCCGAGAGCAAACCTAATAGAATATAATAAGGAATGTTATGATAATCGAAAACTTCGCCTTGTTTAAAATTAAGCAAAATATCTTCATTAAGTACAACAGCCGAAACCAAAGCGCCTGTTGCCGCACTTATCATAATAGGTATAAAAGCAGTAATACTAATTTCGGCTAAAACCACTTCAATAGCAAATAAAACACCCGCAATGGGTGCGTTAAAAGCGGCCGAAATTCCAGCAGCAACGCCACACGCTAAAAGTAAAATTCTATCTTTAGAACTTAAGCGGTAGTTTTGCGCATAATTACTGCCAAATGCAGCTCCTGTAACAGTAATAGGCGATTCTAAACCAGCACTTCCACCCATACCTACGGTAAATGAACTCGTAATTATTTGCGAATACATTTGTTTTCGAGGCATTATACCGCCTTTTTTAGCTATTGCATGTAAAATAGCACCCGATCCTTTTTGTATAGAACCATCTAAGAACTTTTTAATAATAAAAACCGTTAGTAAAATGCCAATTATTGGAAAAATACTATTGCTATACGGCAGGTGCAAAAAACTGTCTAAATATTGCGCGAAATTATAAACCGAATGCGCAAAAAACTTTAATACAATTACGGCTAAAGCTGATGAAATACCAACAAGCACACACGAAACATAAATAAATTGCCGCGGTGTAATTAACGATTTTATTAAAAATAAAAACTGTTCAAATCGTTTAAAAGTTTTATACAAAAAACGAACAATTTTATTTTTTTTTCTAGTAGGCATTGTGTCAATTTCAAATAAAAAACAAAGTTACTTTTAATTGAAATGCTACCCAAGTTCTTTTAGTTTTTCTTTGCACATTTTTTCTATTTCAACCATAAATTCAAAAAATTCACTTTCAAATTCTAAGTAAAACTCTTGTACTTCACTTATCGCTTCACTCATGTCTATTGTATAGTTTATTCTGCGACTCATTTGCCATAAAATGGTTTGTAAACCATCTAAAGTAACATACGATTCTAACCAATTTTGATCAATCATAAATGGAACTAATCGTTGTGTTTTTACAGGTAAAAGTGAACTGTTTTTCGAAATAGATTGATAAAAACGCAATACAAAATCAGATAAATTTTCAGTTGAAAACCGATTCCAATTTTTAGCCAAATAGTGGTCATAAACTACATCCATAATAATACCCGAGTAATGCCCGTATTTTTTATGTAACCGATGTTTACTTTTTCTGTATATTTCATTGGTATCGGTAAACGAATCAATGGCTCGGTGTAGTAAAATTCCCTTTTGTAAATCGCCAGTGTACTCTAAATAGTTATTCCCTTTTATACTATCGGCCATAAAATTGCCAATTTTGAGCATTTCGTTGTCGCCAGATAAATAGATGTGTGCCAAAAAATTCATTATTTAAAACTTAAAATGCTAGTAGTTTAAAGGTCAATTAGTATATTTGTTTGCAATTTAAAATTTAAAATTCATAACGCATAATTTATATGACATTAATAAAATCAATTTCAGGAATTCGTGGAACAATTGGCGGAAACGTAGGCGATAATTTAACACCAGTAGATGCGGTAAAATTTGCTTCGGCTTACGGAATGTTTTTAAAACAAGCAAAACCAAACAAGCGATTAAAAGTTTGCATTGGTCGCGATGCTCGAATTTCGGGTCCAATGATTCATAATTTAGTAGTGAATACTTTAATAGGTTTAGGAATTGATGTTATTGATTTAGGACTTTCTACAACACCAACCGTTGAAGTTGCCGTACCACTTGAACAAGCCGATGGCGGTATTATTCTTACGGCTTCGCATAATCCAAAACAGTGGAATGCGCTAAAATTGTTAAACGAAAAAGGCGAATTTTTAAGTGGCGCCGATGGTGCTATAATTTTAGAAATTGCCGAAAAGGAAGCGTTCGATTTTGTTGAGGTAGATAATTTAGGCGAAATTACTGAAAATGATGCGTATATGGATATTCACATTGATGAAGTGCTAAATTTACCTTTGGTCGATGTAAATGTTGTTAAACAAAAGAAATTTAAAGTTGTAGTTGACGGTGTAAATTCGTCGGGCGGTATTATTATTCCTAAAGTTTTAGAGCAAATGGGAGTAGAGGTTGTAAAATTGTATTGCGAACCTAACGGGCATTTTCCGCACAATCCAGAACCATTGAAAGAGCATTTGGGCGATATTTGTAAATTGGTTGTTGAAGAAAAAGCCGATTTCGGAATTGTAGTAGATCCTGATGTAGATCGTTTAGCGTTTATTTCAAACGATGGAGAAATGTTTGGCGAAGAATATACTTTGGTTGCCATTGCCGATTATGTATTGAGCAAAACACCAGGAAATACGGTTTCAAATATGTCGTCTTCTCGCGCATTGCGCGATATTACCGAAAAACATAACGGAAGTTACCAAGCTAGTGCTGTAGGCGAAGTAAACGTGGTAGAATTAATGAAGAAAACCAATGCCGATATTGGTGGCAAAGGCAATGGCGGAATTATTTACCCAGAAATTCATTATGGTCGCGATGCGGTTGTAGGTGTATATTCTTAACGTATTTAGCCAATCAAGAAAAAACGGTGGCCGAGTTACGTGCCAGTTATCCGCAGTATTTTATGAGTAAAAATAAAATTGAGTTAACACCACAAATTGATGTAGATAACGTTTTAAAAACAATTGAAACCAATTATAAATCTGAAAATTGTACTACAATTGATGGCGTAAAAATCGATTTTCCTACCGAATGGGTACATCTTCGTAAATCGAATACCGAACCAATAATTCGTATTTATACCGAAGCACCAACACAAAAAGAAGCCGATGCTTTAGCCAAACGTTTTGTTAGCGAATTAAAAACTATTGCTGGAATTTAAATTTTTAATTTAATGTCCAAATTATAGCTTTTTCTTTAGTTGCTCTAAAAATAGTTGTATGTTTCTCTGAAGGTTCATCAGCATATTTCCATTTTAAATTCGGATAATTTTCATTTTTTAAAATAGCAGACAATTCATTTGTATAAGGCGAAATATCGGTTGCGCTAGAACCAGCAAACCAAAGTTTTCATTTAAAGGAAACTTTTTTAAATGCTCATTTGCTTTGCGAACCAAATAATGATTGTTCCACCACAGCGATGGGTCAAATGCTATGTAATTATCAAACATTTCAGGTTCTAAAAAAAAGGTTTCCATAACAAAAACCCCGATAACGACTCGCCAATAATACTTTCATTTGTTATACGGTAGCGTTTGGCTATTTCAGCAAAAAGTTCATTTTTAATAAAAGCTCTAAAATTTTCAGATCCGCCAATAACTGGTGCAATTTCTTTGTCTTTTTCAACTTCGGTAAAACCACTTAAATCTCTTCGTCTTTCGGTATTTTCTATACCTACTAAAATTATAGGTTTAATTTTGTTTTCTTGTATAAGTTCTGCCAATGTATTCGCTATATGAGGAAAATCTTCTTTTATACCACCATCGGCCATATACATAACGGGTAAAGAATCTAGACTTGTGGTATAGTTTGTAGGCGTCCATACATTAATAATACGTTTTTCATGTACCAGTTCCGATTGTAACGTAAATGTATCGTGTTTAGGAATAATATCTACAGTTTGCGATGTTTTTGAACAACTGGTAAAAATTACTGTTGCTACAAATAGTGTATAAATTATATTTTTCATGGTTCTATTATAATTTAAATTTGAATTGAAATATTTTAATACGAATATAAAAAATAATTGGAAAGTTAAAATATTAAAAATTTAAACGATTAGTTTTATAACTTTCAACAAAATTATATATTTGCTGTCCTTAAATAAAAAATATGAGTGTTCAAAAAATATTAGCCATTTCTGGCAAGCCAGGTTTATACGAGTTAAAATTGCAAACCCGTACAGGCTTTGTAGCCGAGTCGTTATTAGATGGAAAACGAATTACAGTAGGAATGCGTAGCAACGTTAGTTTACTTTCTGAAATTGCAGTTTATACGTATTCGGAAGAAATTCGTTTGTTCGATGTTTTTAAAGCTATTGCAACTAAAGAAAATGACGGATTAGCAATTTCTCACAAAGAAAACGACGATAAATTACGATCGTACTTTAGAGAAATTTTACCCGAGTTTGATGAAGATAGAGTATATACATCAGATATTAAAAAAGTACTAAATTGGTACAATACCTTACAACCAAAAGGTTTGGTAACGGTTGAAGCTTTATCGAAAGAAGACGCTAAAGAAGAAACAGCCGAGTAATACTTAGTAATTATATGTCAAAATCCTGCGTTTTAAATGCGGGATTTTTTATTTACATTTTTACCTTTACCTGTTAACTAAACTTGTTTCAGTTTTTAACTATAAATTTTTAAAATGAACTCACGCCAACAACAACTCCAAGCCTTTGATAGATTGTTAACTATTATGGACGATTTACGTGAGAAATGTCCTTGGGATAAAAAGCAAACTTTAGAAAGTCTTCGCCATTTAACTATTGAAGAAACATACGAACTGGGCGATGCCATTCTCGATAATAATTTGCAAGAAATTAAAAACGAATTAGGCGATTTGTTGTTGCATATTGTGTTTTATGCCAAAATAGGTAGCGAAAGTAACGATTTTGACATAGCCGATGTAGCCAATGCTATTTGCGATAAATTAATAGAAAGACATCCGCATATTTATGGCGATGTAGTGGTAGCAAATGAAGAAGAAGTAAAGCAAAACTGGGAAAAACTAAAATTAAAAGAAGGAAAAAAATCGGTTTTAGAAGGCGTGCCTAAAAGTTTGCCAGCATTAGTAAAAGCAAGCCGTATTCAAGATAAAGTAAAAGGCGTAGGTTTCGATTGGGAAGAGCCGCACCAAGTTTGGGATAAAGTACAAGAAGAGTTACAAGAACTACAAGTAGAAGTAGAAAATAACAATCAAGATAAAATTGAAGCTGAGTTTGGTGATGTTTTATTTTCGATGATTAATTATGCTCGATTTTTGAAAGTAAACCCTGAAGATGCCTTAGAACGTACCAATAAAAAATTCATGAAGCGCTTTATGTATTTAGAAAGTAAAGCTTCCGAACTAGGAAAACCTTTAGCTGATATGACTTTAGCTGAAATGGATGTATTTTGGGAAGAAGCGAAAAAACTTTAGTGAATTTATTGATTTGTTTATTTGGTTATTTGGTTATTCGAAGAATTCAAATTAACAAAAAACAGATTAACATATTAACATATAAACATGTACTACGCAGTAATTTTCACATCAACACGAACAGAAATAGAAGAGGGCTATGTTGAAATGGCAATTAAGATGGTGGAATTAGCAAAAGAACAACCCGGTTTTTTAGGAATGGAAAGTGCACGAAATGAAATAGGAATAACCGTTTCCTATTGGGAAAGTTTAGAAGCTATAAAATCTTGGAAAGCAAACACAGAACATCTTTTAGCTCAAGAAAAAGGAAAATCGACGTGGTACAAAAACTATAAAGTTAGAATTGCAAAAGTGGAGCGAGAATATGAGTTTTGATTTACACTGAAACGAAAACACTAACTTCGGTATCAATTTCTAGCTTTTCTTTTTTACGAATAGCAGCTTTTAGTGGAAGTAAATAGGTTTTAGCCTTAGAATCAAACCAAATAGCTGTTTCCCATTCGGTAGTGTTAATTTTTGCTGTTGCTTTTAATCGACCCCAACCTTCTTCTTGCCATTGTAACAATTTTCTAATTTCTGATGAAATTTCAACTGGTAAAGAAATAAAATACCATCCGCCTTTTTCCATTTTGTACTGCCACACTTTTCCTATGAATTGATATTTTATTTTTCCTTGCATAATAAATTATAAACCCCAAGCTTTCACTTGGGGTTTGGTATTAAATTTCTCTTAATTTGTTAAGTTTTTCTTTCCACAATTTTAATTCTTCCTTGTGGCGTTCAATATTTTTTTGAACTTCTTTTAAAAGTGGATTATCTTTTTTAGCATTCGTAATAAACTGAATGTTATTTTCTAATTGAAAAATTTCGTTTTGAACTTCGTCTATTTTTTTACGAATAAAAAACTGTTCTTTTTCTATAGCTCTTTCGTTGTCATTTTCAACCCATTGCTCTAATTTGGCATCAAACTTCATTAACTCGGTGTCTTTTTTAGATAGGCTAAGTTTTTCAAATAAGGCGTCGAGCACTTTATTAAACTTTCCTTCAATATGACGGCGATTATGAGGCACTCTGCCTAATCCTTTCCAAGTTTCTATATGCGCTTTAATTGCATCTAAATCGGTTTTATGATTACCAGTAAGTTCAAATTCTTTTAGTTCAACTAAAAACTCTTTTTTCTTATCAAATGCTTCAATTTCTTCTTTGTTTTCGGCATTTCGTACAGTGTGAAGTCGGTCGAAATAGTGGTTGCAAGCGTTTTTAAACTCTTTCCAAATTTTATCGGAAAATTTTCTTGGCACATGACCAATTTTTTTCCAATCTTCTTGTATTTGTTTCATTATAGGCGTAACACTCGCAAAATCGTCGCTATCTTTTAACGATTCTGCTTGCGCTACAAGCGCCATTTTTTTGTTTAAATTTTCTTGTTGCTCGTGTTTAATATTTTTGTAAAAATTATTTTTCTTACTATTAAAACCGCGAACAGCTGTTTTAAACTTATCCCAAGTTTGCTCGTTTACTTCTACTGGAACACGGCCTGCTTTAAAAAATTGTTCGCGTAGTGCTTCCATTTTTTTAATTTGGTTTTGCCAGCCGTTGTGCGAGTTTATAGGCTCTTCGCCTAGCGCAATAATAGCTTCAATTATAGTGTTTTTAGCTACTAAATTTTCGCTTTCTCGTTCGCGAGCTGCACCAAAATAAGCTTCGCGTTTGTCGTGCATTTGTTTGGTAATGTCGCTAAATTCGTTCCATATAGCTTCGCGATGTTCTCTATCTACAGGGCCAATTTCTTCTTTCCATACACGGTGTAACAATTGTAATTCTCTAAACGCTTTTAGTGTGTCGTTCTCGTTAAGCAATTCTTTTGCACGTGCAATAATGCCTTGTTTTTCCTCTAAATTAAGTTTAAAATCTTGGTCGCGCGCTTCTTTATCTAAATGAATTAAATCGTAAAAACGTTCAATATGAAAATGATAATTGTTCCAAACAATGTTGTATTTATCTCGTGGAATTGCACCGGCTACTTTCCATTGATCTCTAATTTCGTTTAAGCGCTTAAACATATCGGCAATAGAAAGATTTTCATCGGTATTATCGACTAATGCTTTTAACTCTTCAATTAGTTCGTTGCGTTTGTTTAAATTGCCCTTTAAATTTTTTTGTAACTGATTATAGTGTTGATTGCGTTTGTCTTTGTAATCGGTGTAAGCTTCTTCAAATTTATGTTTTAATGGAAAATCGTATTCAAACGTAGCATTTTCATCGGTATTGTTTTCGTTAAATTCATCACGTTTTTCATCGATAAGATGATGATAATGATTCATAAACGCTTTCCGAATTTCTTCTACATGATCTTTTATAGCCATTACCTTATGGTTGTTAATTAGTTTTTCTAATTCTGAAACTAATTTTTCCATTGGCATAGACTCATAATCTTCCATAGGTATATTATGCTTGTCTTTAATAGAGTCGTCTTCGTTTTCTTCTGCATTAGAATTATCAATTTCATCTTGAGCAGATTGGTTTTGCGCCACAACGTTTTCTTGCGATTCTATTTGTTCTTGTCCGTCTGCTTCTTGCAGGTTATCATTCTTTTCTTCTAACATTGTAAAATGTTTAAGGTTACTATAATTTTATATGCCGAAGATACTAAAGCCACTTGATATTTCAAAAAAAAACTACTAAATCTGCTATTTTTTTAGGGAATTAATAAATTGCAGATTATAACGAGTACATTTTTAGTAATTTTTTACCTATAGTGCATTTAGAAGCTAAAAGTTATTAAACGACGACGTTAATTCGAGTAATTTTTCGTAGTAAAGCCAAGAAAAATTGTATCGAGAAGTATTAAATTGTAAGTTCTCGATACATTTCGTAGATAATTTTGCATAAAATTTATCTAAGAAATACTCGAACTGACGAAATAAACAAATAAAATTTTCTAAATGCACTACGGATTATTTTTTTTGATAAGAAAATTATTTATTCCAAATTTTCCATGATTTTTCGGCTTGAAAAACAAGCATTTCGTAACCATTTTTAATAGTTGCACCATTGGCTTTTGCTTGTTTTAAAAATGTTGTTTCATCGGGGTTGTAAATTAAATCGAAAGCAATATGTTGGGTTGTAAACAAGCTATAATTTAATGGCGGACAATTTGAAATATTAGGAAAAGTGCCTAGTGGAGTAGTGTTAATAATAATTTGGTAATCGTTAAATATTTCGGTGTTTAGCTCATCGTAAGCCAATTCATATTCTGAAGGGTTTCGTGAAACAAAATCGTATTCAATTTTTAATTCTCGTAGGGCATAAGCAACTGCTTTGCTTGCGCCACCAGTTCCTAAAATTAATGCTTTTTTATGATGTTTTTTCAGTAATGGTTTTAATGCTTTTTTAAACCCGTAATAATCAGTATTATAGCCTTTTAGGGTTTTGTTTTTAGTAATTTTAATGGTGTTAACAGCACCAATTTTTTGTGCTGTTTTTGATAGTTTATCTAAATATGGAATAACCGTAACTTTATATGGAATGGTTATGTTTAAACCACGTAAATTTTTATTTTTTGCAATTATTTTTGGAAAATTTTCAATTGAGTTGCAATCAAAGTTTAGATATTCGCAATTATCAAAATGAAATTGGGAAAACTTATTACTAAAATAATGTTTTGAAAAAGAATATGAAATATTTTGTCCGACTAAGCCATATTTCAATTGCTTTTTTGCTTTTTTCATTTGGTTTATTTTTTTCCGATTCTTACGGCTACTTTTTCAAGAATAAAAATAATAAGAAAGCCAACTATTGCTAAAAGTATAGCCATTGCAATCTTTGGTTCGCCATTAAAATATTGTGGTAAAATGCTTTTCTCAATAAAAGGAACGGTTTTTCCATGGCTATCGATTCTGGTTTCTAAAACTTGTTTCCAAGGCCATATTTTATTTAAAGAACCTATCATAAAGCCAATTAATAAAGCCAAAGTTGTGTTTTTATGATGCGAAAACATCCATTTTAAAACTTTTGAAAATAATTTTAAACCTAAAATAGCGCCAATTGCAAATACGCCTAATTTTAATAAGGCTTGTGCTAAAATTTCGACATTTAATTGTGTTAAACCTTCTCGAAACTGATTTATAGTTCCAATAACAGATTGGTACGAGCCTAATAAGAGTAAAATGAAAGCACCAGAAACACCAGGTAAAATCATAGCAATTATGGCTAAAAAGCCTGATAAAAATAAGAAAGGTAAACTGTCTGGTGTTTGTGTGGGTTGTGCAATTGTGATGTAATATGAAATGAAAGTTCCTATGCTTAATGCAACAATTGCTTTAGGCGACCATTTTGTAATTTCTTTCCAAATAAATACAATACTAGCAATGACTAAACCAAAGAAGAACGACCAGACTAAAATAGGCTGCGTGGCTAATAAATGTGTAATTACTTTTGAAAATGTTAATACGCTAATTCCAATTCCAGTGAGTAAGGCTAAAAGAAAGTTTCCGTTTAGTGCAGCCCAAGTTGCTTTTAATCCATTTTTTCGTAGATTTTTTAGAGTATCAAAATTAACTCGGTTAATACTGTCGAGCAGTTCTTCGTATATGCCAGAAATAAATGCAATTGTTCCGCCAGAAACACCAGGTACAACATCGGCAGCACCCATTGCCATTCCTTTTAGGGTAATTAATAAATAGTCGGGAAAAAGTTTTCTCATAGGTTAAAAAAATCAAGCTAAATATACTTTAGAACGATTGTATTTATATTATGTAAAGGTTAATTTTTGAAATTTTTAATTTTATCTTGCACTTCGACTAATTGCCAAACTGAAGGAAAAAAATACTGTATAAAGGTATGATTGTGATAGTTTAAACGCAAACCATTGGCTAAGTGAAAGCTTCCTTTTTCTATTTCGTTAATCAAATAATACAAACCTGCTAATCGATATTCTAATTCGTATTCTTCAGGAAAAACATCGGATGCTTGTAGTAGTATATCAATAGCATTTTCAAATTCGCCTGTATATTGAAGCGTATCTGCCCAAAGTATGAAAGTGTCTAAGTTAATATCGCCATTTTCGAATGCTTTTCGGTAGCCTAATTCGGCTTCTTCATAAAAATGCAAGGCTTGGTTAATAGCGGCATAACGTTTCCAATAATACGTATTAGTATCGTCAATTCCTAATGCTTTATTTACATAATATAAAGCTTTTCGATAATTTTTTTCGGTAATGTAAAAATCGGTAATAGCAATCCAACCTTTATCTAAAAGCGGATCTTCGTGAACTGTTTTATGGTAAAATTCTAATGCTTTTTCTTTGTTTCCTAATTTTAAATAGCATCTTCCCATTCGCAATAGTGCAAACGAAGTAACATCGTCTAATTCTGTAGTTATGGTATAAGCTGTTATGGCTTCTTCATAGCGTTTTAATTTTTCGTATGCTTTTGCTTTTTCCATATAAGCGCCTAAAAAAGTATCGTCTATAAGCGTAGCATAATCGAAAGCCCAAACTGCTTTTTCGTATTTTTTTAGTGTGTAAAATTGGCGCCCAAGTTGGTGCCAAGCCACTTCGCTATAAGGATTTTTATCGATAAATTTTTCTAAGTATTCAATCGCTTTTTCATTTTGGTCTAGAAAATCAAAACAATAAACCACGTTATAAAGAGCAGAATAATCGAGTTCATCAATTTCTAAACATAGAATAAAATAGTCTTTAGCTTTTTCTAAATCGTCCATAAATAAATATTCCATTCCTATCATAGAATAAATATCGGCTAAATCATCAGTATATTTTAGGGCAGTTTGTAACGAGTGTATGGCTTTTTCGTGTTGGTCGCGCTTTGAAAATATATTAGCTTGCTGAATGTAAATTTCTTCGTTAGTGGGTTCTATTGCAAAAAGTTCGGTTAGTAATTTTTCGGCTAGTTCTAGCTTATCTTCATAAATAAGCATTTCTACTTGTACCAATTTTATTCCAGTAGATTTTGGATGTTGTTCTAAGCCAATTTTTAAGGCTCTTTTGGCTAAATTTATTCTTCCCGTATCCATATAATGAAGTATAATTCCTTCAAATTCATCTGAATCGAAAAAGAAAACTTTGTTGGTTTTTAGCATCGATTCAAATTTTGATAACGAAAGGCTGTTGTCGTCTTCATCAAAACTCATTTTCATCTTTACAAAATATTTTAAATTATGGAAGATGGAATGCCCATTTTGAACATCTTCGGTGGTTTCGTAATTATAGTAATGGGCATTTCATAGCTTTCAATTTTACAGTTTACCACTTAATAAAGGTAAGAATTTTAACACGGTTTCATTCGTAAGAAACCAATTGTTTTAAACAATTTAATTAACAATTTTTGATTTTGGATAAAAGGTTTTATTTAATTTTATATACTTTAGAATCATTAAACTATACTATTTAATACGTCAATAATAATGCCACAACCTTTTTTTATTTCTTCTTTTGAAATAGTTAGTGGTGGCGTTATGCGTATGGCTTTTTCTTCAAATAATAACCAAAATAAAATTAACCCACGTTTATGGCATTCTAAAATAACGCGGTTGGTAATATCGGCACTTGGTGTCATGGCGGCTAACATTAAGCCTTTTCCTCTAATTTCTTTTATAAGTGGATGAACTAAAAGTTCTCTAAATACTTGTTCTTTTTCTAATGCTTTTTGCATTAAGTTAGTTTCGGTAACTTCTTGCAAAGTTGCTAAGGATGCTGCTGCAATAACTGGATGACCACCAAAAGTGGTAATGTGGCCTAATTTTGGATCATGACTTAACAAATCCATCATTTCGGCTGAAGCTGTAAAAGCCCCAACGGGCATTCCGCTTGCCATACCTTTTCCCATAACAACAACATCGGGAACGATATCGTAGTTTTGAAAACCAAATAATTTACCTGTTCGCCCAAAACCAGGTTGGATTTCGTCTAAAATCATAACTGCACCAACTTCGGTACATCGTTGACGGATTTTTTTCAAAAAATCGTTTTCTGGTTGGATAAATCCTGCGCCACCTTGTATGGTTTCTAAAATGACACCCGCTGTTTTTGTAGTAATCTTTTCTAAATCAGCCTCGTTGTTGAAAGTAATAAAATCGACATCGGGTATAAGCGGACGAAAAACTTGTTTACGTTCTTCAAACCCCATAACGCTCATGCTGCCCATCGTATTACCATGATAAGCATTATGGCACGAAATTAATTGGCTACGCCCAGTAACTCTACGAGCCAATTTTAAAGCGCCTTCAATGGCTTCGGTTCCAGAATTTACTAGATACGTTTTATTTAAAGGTTCCGGTAGGAGAGAAGCTAATAGTTTGCAAAACTCGGTTGCGGGTTGTTGGGCGTATTCGCCATAAACCATTACGTGCGAATATTTATCGAGTTGTGCTTTTATGGCGTCGTTTACTCGCTTTGGTTGATGCCCTAAAGTATTTGCGGAAACGCCTGCAACGAAATCTAAATAAGCATAATTATCAGTATCGTAAATGTAACTTCCTTCGGCTTTTGATATTGCTATTGCTAGCGGGTGTGGCGATGTTTGGGCTTGGTATTTAAAAAAGTCGTTAAGCATTTTTTAGTAAAGAGTGATTAGTGAAGAGTAATTAGTAAAGTTAATATTTACTATTATTATAATCTGTTATTTGTCGAAACGGTTATTAGATAAATATTTTATTATTTCATCTGTTGTCATTTTAGAGAAATCAATTAAATTTTGTTTTTTAGTTCCCAAATAAAATTCAACATCATAATCATTTATGTAATCATTAGTTTTAAGCGAACCATAATTTAGAATTATTTTGGTGTTCAAACTATTTTTATATAAACTATCTATAATTTTTTCATTAATATTAAGATTGCTTTTATTGTGAAGTTTAAGTGTTTGATGTTTAAAAAAATTATGAACTAATTTTATATAATCGTCATTGTTGTCTAATCCCTTAATAGAAAATTTGCTAAATAAAAAAGGCTTATAAAAATAATATTCTTTATCAGAAAAAGGGAAGACTTCTTTGTTATGTTTGAGTTGTAAATAATTGATTATTTCTTTATTAAATAATAAGCTGTCAATTGCTTGTGAATTATAACCTTTACCTAAAAGATAACCTTTTTTATCAAATAATAAATCACGTTCAATACCTGTAGAAAGTTTATTTTTGAACGTTACATGATTAATTTTAATTTGTTTGAGTCTATTATTAGATACTCTAAATTTATAAGGAATAAAAATGACAATGCTATCATTACCTTCAAAAGAGGAATAAGGAGCAATTTTAATAGGAATGTTATTTTCGACTTCAAGTTGTTCAACTTGTATGGCTGGTTTTATATAAAAATAGATGATTACAATTATTACTATTATTAAAATGAATATTAAAAATTTCAAGATTTTTTTCATAATTGTATAATACTAATGAATAGTTACTAATCACTAATCACTCTTCACTAATTACTTTTCACTTTTATTCTTTTCATCATATTCCAAAGTTTCAGGCAAAACTTCCATTGGCGTTTCGTTTTCTTCGGCTTTTTGTTTGGCTTCTATTTGAATTTGTTTGTCGAGTTCTAATTCTTCTTCGGGAAAAATGTCGTTTTTCGATTTAATACGTTCATCGCCACGCCAAGTAAATCCTCTTAATTTTCTGGCGTTTTCTGGAAATTCGTCTTCTGGATATAAGTTACTTTCTACATCTTTGTAAGCTGTAACGGTTTCAATTTGATTATCGGTAATTTGTAAATTTATTTTACTACACTTTTTCTTATCTATTCCTATAAGTTCATTGTCTTCGGAATACATATAATAGATAGATTCGGTGTTTTTTATAATGTCAACTTCACGAAGTTTATTGTCTTCAAATCTACCGTATAAATTTTGACCTTTCATTTGGTTGTAGCCATTTTTGCTTAATGTGTCTTTTTGAATTAAAAACGCGTTATTAAGTACTTTTAACGAATCGAGTTTTTCGGTTTTGTTATTTCCTATTAGGTGCATAATATCGCCAGTCATTTGGTTGTCGTTGTTCCAAACTACAGGATTTCCAATAAGTTTTGTTAGCGCCGTTTTATTGTTAGAGTGTATAGAATCGCATTTTCCACTCATATCGGTTTTGTAAAAACGAACGTTGTTAAAAGCACGAATAACCCTGTCTTCTGGAGGTCCGGTAACTAACATTTTTTTTCCGTGCATATAAAGAGAATCGCCTTCAACTTTAGTTATTACAAGTGCTTTTTTGGTAAGAATAATAGAATCTTTTCGGGTTTGAGCATTGCGCCATAATTCGGCATAATGTCCTTTTGCTACCATATTGTTTAAGGTGTCGGTAATTTTTACATTGTTTATTCCTTTTGAAAAATTTTTGTTTCTATCGTAAAAAAGTTCGTCGCCTTCTATAATTTTATTATCGTAGTAAATTTTGGAGTTCTTTTTAAGAATACCTGTATTTCGTTTTGTATCGTAAAATCCGTTTTCGGTATAAATTACATTTCCTTGATTGTAAATGTTTGATGGTCCAAAAACGTAGGCATGCCCCGAGTTTTCGTAATAATCTAACCTATTGGTTTCTATTTTCGCTTTAGGATTTGTAACAACTACGCGTGTAGTAAATTGGTACATTTTGGCATTAACATAATATTTACCCGATCTACTTTTTAGCGTATTTTCTTTATTTACAATAGTTCCAGAATTATTATAAAATGCCATTTGCCTAGCTTTGTCATAATAAATGGTATCGGTTGTTAATGTAGATTCTGGCGAACGCAGTAGCACATTTCCTGTTGCAATGGCTAATTCTTTTTTTCCATCGTATTCGGCATATTGACTATTTAATGTAATGCTATCGCCTTGGTTAATACGCACATTTCCAAAGGCTTTTACGTAATTTTCTTTATCAAAATAGTATGCTTTATTACAATTAATTATAACGCCTTTATGTACTACTTCTACATTTCCTGTAAATACTGTTGCGCCAGGTATTTCATCTTCATTTCTATCGACAAAATCGTTTTTTACAATTTTTATAGTATTCGTGTTTTCTTCTTCTTGCGAGTGTGCAAATTGCACACCAAACAATAGAATTATAAGGTATAAAATTACTTTTTTCAATTCAGTTTTATTTTAAGTCAAAAATAAGTAAAAAGTAATGAAGGCAGTTAGTATTAAGAAATTTTTATAATAAAAGTGCTTTATAAAAGCACTTTTTTATTTTAAATTATTTTGAAATGGTTTGCGTTCTATCGGGTCCGACAGAAATTATTGTAATAGGAACTTCAAGTTCTTCTTCTATAAACGAAATATAATTTTTAAGTTCTTGTGGTAATTCATTATACGATGTCATTTCGGTTAAATCGGCATTCCATCCTTTCATTTCGGTATAAATTGGTTCAAGATTTTCGGGTTCAATAGTATATGGAAGATGTTTTATAGTTTCGCCTTTATATTTGTATGCAGTGCAAACTTTTAAAGTATTAAAGCCCGAAAGCACATCGCCTTTCATCATATATAATGCGGTTACGCCATTTACTTGAACGGCATATTTTAGCGCTACTAAATCGAGCCAGCCACAACGACGAGCACGACCTGTTACAGAGCCAAATTCGTTACCTACTTTTGCCATTGTTTGTCCTACTTCATCAAATAATTCTGTTGGGAAAGGTCCGGAACCTACACGAGTAGTATAGGCTTTAAAAATACCAAAAACGTCTTTTACTTTGTTTGGTGCAATTCCTAGACCTGTACAAGCGCCTGCAGCAGTAGTGTTTGATGATGTTACAAAAGGATAAGTGCCAAAATCGACATCTAAAAGAGAACCTTGTGCGCCTTCTGCTAAAATAGATTTTCCTTTTTTTAAGGCTTGGTTTAAATAGTCTTCGCTGTCTATGAAAGTGAGTTGTTTTAATGCAGTAATAGCTTCAAAAAATTCTTCTTCCATTTCTTTTAAATCGTACTGTAAATCGACATCATAAAAAGCAATCATTGCTTGGTGTTTATCGGCTAAATTGCGGTAGCGCTGTTTAAAATCGGCTAGTTCAATATCGCCAATTCGCAGACCGTTTCTACCTGTTTTGTCCATATAAGTAGGGCCAATTCCTTTTAAAGTAGAACCAATTTTTGCTTTTCCTTTTGAAGCTTCGGAAGCAGCATCAAGCAATCTATGCGTTGGAAGAATTAAGTGTGCTTTTCTTGAAATGAATAATTTAGAAGTTACATCCATGTCAAATTTTGCTAACCCTTCTAATTCTTTTTGAAAAACCACAGGGTCAATAACGACACCGTTTCCAATGATATTTATAGCGTTTTTATGAAAAATTCCTGAAGGGATAGTGCGTAAAACGTGTTTTATTCCGTCAAATTCTAATGTGTGTCCTGCGTTTGGTCCGCCTTGAAAACGAGCTATAATATCGTATTTTGAAGTAAGTACGTCAACAATTTTTCCTTTGCCTTCGTCGCCCCATTGTAATCCGAGTAATAAATCTACAGTCATTTTGTGTTGTTTGTTGTGTGTTTATGAATTAAAATTATTTCTTTTTTGTTCCGTAAAAATATAGTGAGTGGTTTTGAATTTCAACACCAAAAATTTCTTCCATGGTTTGTTTTATTTGTTGAATTCGAGGATCGCAAAATTCGATAACTTCACCTGTGTCGGTTAAAATAATATGATCGTGTTGCTTGTCGAAATACGATTTTTCATAATGCGCTTGGTTTTGTCCAAATTGATGGCGACGCACTAAGCCACAATCAAGTAATAGTTCGATAGTATTATAAAGAGTGGCACGACTTACGCGGTAATTTTTATTTTTCATTTTGATATATAATGATTCTATATCGAAATGTTCGTTAGAGTTGTATATTTCTTGAAGAATAGCGTAGCGTTCTGGAGTTTTACGATGTGCTTTTTCTTCTAAATAATTGGTAAATACGTTTTTTACAATTTCTTGATTGTTATTGTTTTCCATCGGAAATTTTTATAAATCGTTGCAAAGATACTTTTAAAAATTAGAATTTAGAAATTAGAATTTAGAAATTAGAAAAAACGCTAACAGAAAACAGATAACGGTTAACTTAATTTTTATTTAAACGAATTACTTTATCTACACCATCTACTTTTTTAATGTTGTCCATAAGTTTTTTTAATACATTGTTGTTAGGTACTACAACGGTAATTTTTCCATTAAAAATACCTGCATTTCCATTTAAAGATAAACTTTGAATGTTAACGAGCATTTCGTTTGATATAACTCGTGTTAATTCGTTAGTTAATCCCATTGTATCGATTCCTTGAATTTGTATAATAGCTTTAAATTCTTCTTGGCTAGAATCTATCCATTTAGCTTGAATTACACGATACGCATAATTGGATTGCATACTAATAGCATTTGGGCAATCTTTTTTATGAACTTTTATACCTTCGTTTATGGTTACAAACCCAAAAACATCGTCGCCAGCAATAGGGTTACAACAATTTGCAAATTTATAATCTAATTTTTCTTCATCTTTACCAAATACTAATAAGTCGTAGTTTTTGCTTAATACATTAGCGTTTAGTTGCTCGGAATTTACATTTGTTCCGCTACGTTTAATAGTTTTCTTAAAAAAGTTTACTAAAGTATTACTTTTTTGTGCCGCAAAATCTTTTAAATTTTGGTTGTCTATTGCGCCTATGCCAACTCTATAAAATAAATCTAAACTGGTTTTCAGTTTAAAATAATTAACTAATTCGTTAGTTGTAGATTCGTTAAGTGTTATTTTTAAGTGTCGAAGTTTTCGTGTAAGGATTTCTTTTCCGTCTTCGGCAATTTTTTTAGCATTTTCGTTAAGCGCATTTTTTATTTTAGTTTTGGCTCTTGCTGTGGTAACAAAATCTAGCCATTGTAACGTAGGCTTTTGATTTGGAGAAGTAATTACTTCTACTTGGTCGCCACTACTTAGTACATAATTAAGTGGTACTAATTTTCCGTTTACCCTAGTTCCTCTTGTTTTTAAACCAACATCGGTATGAATTGCAAAAGCAAAATCGAGTGCAGTAGCGTCTTTTGGTAACGATTTTATATCACCTTTTGGTGTAAAAATATAAATTTCTTTGGCGTATAAATTTAATTTAAAATCTTCTACAAAATCTACTGCATTCGTGGTTTGGTTTTCAAGTGCTTCTTTTAATTGATTGAGCCAAATTTCGAGACCGTGTTCTTCTGCATCGGCATTTTTATACTTGTAGTGCGCTGCGTAGCCTTTTTCGGCAATTTCATCCATACGTTCACTACGAATTTGAATTTCTACCCAGCGGCCTTTTGGTCCCATAACGGTTATATGCAATGCTTCGTACCCTGTAGATTTTGGCGATGAAATCCAATCGCGCAAACGGCTAGGACTTGGTCTGTAATGATCGGTTACAACGGAATAAATTTTCCAAGCTAAAAATTTTTCATCGTTTGGTTTCGATTTGTAAATAATGCGAAGTGCAAACTTGTCGTAAACTTCTTCAAAACTTACATCTTGTGTTCGCATTTTTCGTCTAATGGAATAAATAGATTTTGGTCGTCCTTTTATAATAAAATCTATATTTTCATCTTGTAACGATTGGGTTAAAACATCGGAAATAGATTTTATATACGCATCTTGTTCTTGCTTGGTTTCTTTTATTTTACTTACAATTTCGTTGTAAATTTTTGGTTCAGTATATTTTAATCCTAAATCTTCAAGTTGCGTTTTTATGTTATAGAGTCCTAAACGGTGAGCGAGTGGTGCGTAAATATAAAGTGTTTCCGATGCAATTTTTGCCTGTTTATAATCGGCCATGCTGTCCATTGTTTGCATATTGTGTAAACGATCGGCAATTTTTATTAGGATAACTCGAACATCTTCGTGTAGTGTGAGCAGCATTTTACGAAAATTTTCGGCTTGTAACGATACATCGTGTTCGGTTTTTACTTTAGCAATTTTGGTTAATCCTTCTACAATTTTTGCAATTTTAGGATTAAACATATTTTCGATATCTTTTACTGTAATTTCAGTGTCTTCTACTACATCGTGCATTAATGCCGCGGCTATAGAAGTAGCACCTAAACCAATTTCTGATGCTACAATTTTAGCTACAGCAATAGGATGAAAAATATAGGCTTCTCCCGATTTTCGACGCTGATCTTTGTGTGCATCTACAGCAACGTCAAAGGCTTTTCGAATGAGTTTTTTATCGTCACTTGAAAGTGTTTGATAGCTGATGCGAAGTAGTTCTTTATATTCTTGCGCAATGGCTTTGTTTTCGGCTTCTAATTCTAGTTCTGACATGCAAATAGTTTTGTAACTTAAAAGTATTACAAACTTTTTAAATGGGCAAAGTTTTTTAACTTATTTCGCAATTATAATGTTAATTCTCCTAAAATTTCTTCTTTCATAAATGGTCCGCCAGGGTAGGTTGCTGTATAATCGAGGTTTAACCAAATTTTTCCGCGTTCGTCTATGTGGTAATGAATATCTTTACCTTTACTTTCGGCACTAAACAAAACTTCTTTAATTAAATAAATGGCCGTTTCTAAATCGCTATTATTGCCTATGAGCATTTCTGGGTAAATGTGTCCGCCTGTATGAATTAATCGGGGTGAACCACCAATAGCTTTTATACAAGCCGCCATTAAAATGGCATGATCGTCGCAATCGCCAGAAAAATGTTGTAAACTTTCTGAAGCGTAGGCTATATATTCGCTTCCTTTTGGGTCGTTTACGTAATTCCACCTTTTTTTTATTTCGGCAAAAACAGCAAAACATTGAATCATTCGTCTGTCTTTTTCGGTATGTTTAATGTTTTTAAAGTGTTGTGTTGTGGCGTAAACTGCAAAATTTCTAACTTTTGGATTGGTGTAATCTACAGCATCAATAATTTTTGATTTGTTAGGAAAAGGCAGTAGTTTAGAAATAATAATATCTTGAGGTTTCGGATTTTCGGCCATGGCATAAATCATATAACGGTAATCGTCGAAAACGCGTTGAAAGCCATAATTTCCAAACAATGTTCCGTAGGTTAGCACTAGCATATATATAAAAATGCAAACAACAAGAATGGTTTTCATAAGACGTAAAACAAGCTGAATAACAATTAGAATAAATGTAAAAAGCAGTATTCTATCTAGATGAAACGGCCAATTTAACTCAATTAAATTTTGATGTGCAATAATAAAAACAGGAATTGTTATAAGTATATTTAGGGTTAAAATAATAACCGAGTCCCAAGGTTTTGGTAAAGAAAGTTTTTCTTTTAATTGTTGTAATGAAATTTTTGGAAAGGTTATCATTTTAATTCAAAACGACAAAAGTACATTTTTATTTAGCGATTGCTTCAAATGGAGCTATTTTTTCAATAATATTTAACGAAAATAATTGTTGTTGTACCTTTTCTATTGTTTTTTTATCAATCTGTTTTTGAGACCATTGCGTTAGCGAAAGCCATTCTCGAATATCTTCAATTTTTTGATTGAATTTAGAGGCTAGTGTTCTATCGATACTTGGAATATATTTAAACTCTTCTGTTGTGGTATTGATAATTTCTAAAATGTGTTCTATAATATGCGGTTCTTTTTCTAAAATTTCATTTCTAACAGCAATTACAAAACATGGCCACGGAGTAGGGCAGTCGGCAATTTTGCGAAACGTTCCGTTATCGACCAAAGGTTTGGTCATAAAGCGTTCCCACATAAAATAATCGGCTTTATGGGTAGTTAGTGCATCAACCGCACCTTCAATAGTATTTACAATTTCAAATTGAAGATTGTTTGTATTCCAACCTTGATTTTGTGCGTTTACAAAACTCATTAAATGCGAACCTGAACCGTAGCGCGATATAGCTGCTTTTGTTCCGTTTAAATCGTCTAATTTTTTGTAATTAGAATTAGCGGCTACGTGAATTCCCCAAATAAGTGGCGATTGTACATATACTTGCACAATTTTACTCGAATTTCCTGCAATAATATCTTTTACAATTCCTTCGGTAAGAATTACCGCAATATCAGTTTCGTTATTGCGAAGCATTTGGCACATTTTTCCTGTTCCTTCGGGCACATCTGTCCATTGTAAATTAATACCAACTTCTTCAAATTCGCCATTTTCGATGCACATTTGCCATGGTAAATTAAAATGTTCGGGTACACCTGCTATTTTTATGGTTTTCATTACTTGTAGTTTAAATGTTAGTAGATAGTTTTGTAATACACTCTTCTCTAATTTTCCAAACTTCGTTAAAAGTTTTTGTTTGATGCGATGTTTTTAGCCAATTTCTTAAAAAGTCTTGATGATAATTTACTTTAAAATCAATTACTTGTTCGGGCTGAATTTCAATTTCTTCTAAAATATCGTTTTTTATGGTTTCGAAAAGTGAGTTTTGAGTAGTAACATCAATAACTTCAGTATTTACTCTCAAATAACAATGTGCTTCGGGAATATAATCTAATTTGTTTTGCGATAAAATGGGTGCTATTTTAGGCGTATTTTGTTCGTTCATTTTAAAAATTCCGATATACAATTTTACGTTTTCAATATCATTTTTATCGGCAAAATCTTTTAAAAAAGCGTGCTTTGAGCTGCATGTTCCCTTATTTTCGGTTAAAATCAACGAAAAATCAGTTCTGTTTGAATTTCTTCCGTACGGAATTTGTTTTACTTTTTCGATTAATTCTTTAAAATTCATATACTGAATACTGTACTGAAACTGATTACTGATTATTTTGAAGCGTACCAAACACAAGGAATATGGTTATTCCAAGTATATTCGTTTTTAAATTGTAATCCTAATTTTTCTAAAATTCTACGAGAACCTTTATTATCAATATGAGCAGAGGCATATAAAGTATCAACTTTTAAAATTGTAAAAGCATAACTATACCAAGCTTTTGCAGCTTCATACGCATACCCTTTTCCCCAAAATTCTTCTTTTAATCGGTAACCAATTTCGTAAAAATGAGAATGATTATTTTCTTCTTCGGTAATAAACTTTAAACCGCACCAGCCAACAAATTTATTACTGTTTTTAGTAATCATTGCAAAACGACCAATTCCGTTTTCTTCGTATTGATTTAGTATATTTTTTAAGTAACCTATACTTTCTTCTTTAGAAGTAAGCGGATTGTTTCCTAAATAAATATGTACATTAGGATTACTGTCCATTATAAACATATCATCTGCATCGGAAAGTTGTAAGGGACGAAGCAATAAACGTTGCGTTTCTAGGTTAAAATTCATGGTTTATTTGCTTTAAATGATAAAATAAATGGTTTAAATAGTCTTCAATTAAAAATTTAAAATTAGACATTTCTTGGTTGGGAAGAATAATTTGATAGGATAAGGTTTCTTTCGTTTGATTATTAATAAGATATAAAATATGACTATTTAATTGTAACCATAAATTGATTAAATCATCACTATTTTTATTTTGATAGTTATTGGATTGTACCAATTCATCTTGTTGATATTTTCTTATTATGTAAGGTTTTTCTAAATATTGAATTTCTGTAAAACGTTGAATATTATTAATTGCAGAATCTACTAAATGTCCTAAAATTTCTTTTTTAGACCATTTTTGAGTTAATTTTAATTCAAAATCATCAATTTCAAAAAACTTCTTTGAAATCTTAATTTGACTTAGTAATCTATCAAATTGATCTATTTTATTTATCATTTTACTTTTAATTTTGAAACAACTATTCTATAACCATCTGGATCTAAAAACATTTTACCATTTTCATTCCAATACGGATTTTTGGACTTAATTAATTGAACGTTATTTTCAATAATACTATTAATAATATCTTGATATTCTATTTGGGTTTGTGGATAGAATACTAACATGTCATCTTCTCCAAATGTAAATTCTATTTTTTCTTGATTTTCAGTAAATTCTAAATGCCAATTTTGGTTTTGTTTTCCAATAAAAATTCCATTATATCCATTATGATTTTCAAAACTTCCTAATATTTCAAAGTGTAAAACTTGAGTGTAAAATTTTTTTAGCTTTTCTAAACTATTAGTATGTCTTGCAAAACGAAAAGTCATTTACTATTCGGCTAATTTATTCAAAGTATATTCAATCAATTCATCAACTGCTTTATAAGGATTTTTACTAAAAGTTCCGTTGGCACGATTGGCAATAATGGCATTCATCGATAAACATTGATGCCCTAAGAGTTTACCCAAACCGTAAATGGCACCTGTTTCCATTTCGAGATTCGTCATTTTTGTTCCGTTATAATTAAAACTATCCATTTTAGTATTTAATTTTGGATCTTGAATAGCCAAACGTAAAACTCTACCTTGTGGCCCATAGAATCCGCCAGCAGTTCCTGTAAATCCTTTAAAAATTTGATTGCTTTCTAATTTTGTAGCTAATTTTTTGCTTCCTGCCACTACATAAGGACGTCCTTTTCGTAAATCCCAATTGGTTTGTTTAATAAAAGCGTCTTCAATTTCGTGTTCGCAAATATTATCAATAACATACGATTGTAGCATATTATCTAAACCTAAACCGTATTGACTCATTACAAAACTATCTACAGGAATATCGGCTTGTAATGAACCCGAAGTTCCAATACGAACAATGTTTAACGAAGTAAGTTCAGGTTTTATGGTTCGGGTTTTTAAATCGATGTTTACTAGTGCATCTAATTCGTTCATGACAATATCAATATTATCTGGACCAATTCCGGTTGACATAACCGTAATGCGCTTTCCTTTGTAAGTTCCTGTTTGGGTTTTAAATTCACGTTTTTGAGTGGTAAATTCAATAGTATCGAAATGTTTAGTAATTTTTTCTACTCTGTTTTGGTCGCCAACAAAGATGATGTCGTTTGCAATATTTTCGGGTTTTAAATTAATGTGATAAATACTACCATCAGGGTTTAGTATTAATTCTGATTCTTTAATCATTTTATTTATGTATTATGCTTTAGGCAAAAAACGTTAAGCAATTTGTAATTTATAATTCGTAATTCGTAATTCAAAAATTGAATTTACCCACCTACGCGCTTGGTTTTAAATCCTTTATCTTGTAGTAATTTCATTATTTTATCGCGATAATCGCCTTGAATAATAATTTCGCCTTCTTTAAAACTTCCACCAACGGCTAGTTTGCTTTTAATTTCTTTTGCTAACAGTTTAAAGTCTTCATCTTCGCCTTCGTAACCCGAAATTATAGTTGTAGGTTTTCCTTTTCTTTTTTCATATTTACAAATCATAGGCTCTTTTTGAACATATAATATGTGCTCTTTTTCTTCTGTTTTTTCAACTTCAGTTGAAGCTTGATGATTAGGAAAAAGTTTTTTTAATTGTTCTTGTAAATCCATAATAGATGTAAAATTACAAAATCTAAAATTTTAATTTCAAAGATATTCTGAATTTTATTAAGAAAAGTTATAGAAAGCAAAAAATGCAGCCTATAGACTGCATTTTTAAAACAAACTAAACCAAAATTTGCAATTAAAAGCAATACGCATTTTCAGCAATTACTTTTTCAGCAATTTTATTTCTTAATGCCACAACATTGGGCATATTTACATATTTTGTAAAACGGCGTAAGCCCATAAGCATCATGCGTTGTTCATCTCCTTCTGCAAATGAAACAATACCTTCTTTTCCTTTTTGATTAATGATATCTACCGCATTGTACAAATACAATTGTGCCATGGCAATTTGTTCTTGTGCCTTATCTTGACCTACTTTTTTAACCAATTTTTCGGTACGTAAAAGCGTGCTTTCTGCCATATAAATTTCAATCAACATATCGGCTGCTGCCATCAATAATTGTTGGTGCGATTCTAATTCTGGACCATATTTTTGCACCGCTGCTCCCGATACCATTAAAAACGCTTTTTTCAATTTGGCAATCATTTCTTTTTCTTCAGTAAATAATTCCGAATAGTCGGGTACATCAAATGATGAATTGCCATCGTTCTTCTGCTACAGCGGACTAATAAATCAACATGTCTTTTCATTGCTTTTTTAATCAACATTCCTACGGAAAGCATGCGATTAATTTCGTTTGTACCTTCGTAAATACGAGCAATACGAGCATCGCGCCAAGCACTTTCCATAGGTGCATCTTCAGAAAAGCCCATGCCACCAAAAATTTGAATTCCTTCATCGGTGCAATGTTGTACGTCTTCAGAAACGGCTACTTTCAAAATAGAACATTCTATAGCAAATTCTTCAACACCTTTTAATTCAGCTTCTTGATGTGAATTACCTTCATTTTCACGAATTTCAATTCTTTTTTGAATGTCAGCTGCTGCACGGTAAGTGGCACTTTCTCCAGCATAAGCATTGGTTGCCATTTCTGCTAATTTGGCTTGAATAGCACCAAAACTAGAAATTGGGACATTAAACTGAAATCGTTCATTAGCATAATTTACCGCTGTAGAAATCGTTCTTCTTTGTGCTTCAAGACAAGCGGCTGCTAATTTTATACGACCAACATTGAGCGCATTCATAGCAATTTTAAACCCTTCACCACGACTATGCTAGCATATTTTCTACAGGAACTTTTGTTTCATTAAAAAATACTTGTCGAGTAGAAGAGGAGCGAATTCCTAATTTATGCTCTTCTTCACCAAGAGAAATTCCGTTTGAAGGATCATTTTCTACAATAAATCCAGTGATGTTTTTATCATCTTCAATACGAGCAAATACTATAAATAATGAACAAAATCCCGCATTTGAAATCCACATTTTGCCACCAGTAATTTTGTAATGTGTACCATCTTCAGATAAAACGGCTTTGGTTTTCCCTGAATTGGCATCAGATCCTGCACCCGGTTCAGTTAAGCAGTACGCACCAAACCATTCTCCCGAAGCCAATTTTGGTACATATTTTTGTTTTTGTTCTTCTGTACCGTATAAGGTTATTGGCATGGTACCAATTCGGTATGAGCTCCAAAGCTGTTGAAAATAGGCAGTTGCTCCAGAGATATAATCGCAAACCAAAACGGTATTGATGAAACCCATTCAATCACTTCATAAGCACCAGGAACCGCTACACTTAAATAGCCCCAATTCACCTGCTTTGCGCATTACTTCTTCCGTAAGGCATAATCTTTTTTTCGAAACGTTCTTTAAACGGCCATAATTATTTATCTACGAATTCGATAGCGAATCGCGCATCATGATTTGTTCTTCCGAGAAATCTTCCGGGTGTGAAAACGTCTTCACATTTAGTTTCTTTAACAAAGATTGACCTCCTCTTAGTATATCAGCCATAGTGTTGTTATTTTAAATGAATTTTAAATGTTTTATTATTTTTTTGATGTTATTATTATTTTGGCAATAATATTTATTATATGTTCAATTTCTCAAGATGAGGTGATACATCCAACTTTTGTTAATTCTGATTTATCTAATAATTTTAACCAATATTTTGTTTCTCTTGCCTCCTTGGAAGCGATTGACATTTACTAATAAATCTTTTTAGATTGTGCTGCAATAGCTTCTTCTATATTAACACCAATACTTGTTCCAGTTTTCAAAGTTGCTGAAATGACAAATTACTTTCCTTTTAATAGAATATAAAGTGCAATAATTGTTAATTGAAAATTCAAAGATTTTATTAGCTATTAAATTATCACCCTTCATAATTTAAAATTCAACATTTATAATAATTCTCATTGCCGCTGCTCCTTGTCCTGTTCCTACACACATGGTAACCATTCCGTATTTGTTATTACGTAAACGCATTTCATCGAATAATTGAACGGCTAATTTGGCACCTGTACAACCCAATGGATGTCCTAAAGCTATAGCACCGCCATTAACATTGATTATTTCTGGGTTTAAGTCGAGTTCACGAATAACTGCTAATGACTGTGAAGCAAAGGCTTCATTCAATTCAATTAATTCAATATCTGATTGTTTTAAACCTGCTTGTTTTAGTGCTTTTGGAATTGCTTTTACAGGGCCAATTCCCATTATACGTGGCTCAACACCTGCTGCTGCATAATTTACTAATCGTGCAATTGGTTCAAGATTTAATTCTTTTACCATTTCTTCACTCATAATTAAAACAAAAGCAGCGCCATCACTCATTTGCGATGAATTTCCAGCAGTTACACTTCCATCAGCAAAAACAGGTTTTAATCCTGCTAATGCTTGTACTGAAGTTCCTGCTCTTGGCCCTTCATCTTTTGAAACCGTATAAGAAGTGGTTTCTTTTTTACCTTTTTCATTAACAAATGTATGCTCTACTGAAATAGGAACAATTTGGTTATCAAATTTACCTTCTGCTTGTGCTTTTAAAGCTTTCATGTGCGATTGATACAAAATTCATCTTGATCGTCACGAGAAACATTAAATTGTTTAGCGACAGCTTCTGCGGTTAAACCCATTCCCAATAATAATCTTCATGACCTTCTTTGGCGATTTTATAATCAGGAGTTGGTTTGTAAACACCCATGGTATATAACTCATACTTTCAGCACCACCAGCAATAATACAATCAAACCATGCCAACGATTTTGCAGTTGCCACTCCGCTGGTGTTCTGAACCAAGAAGCACAATAGCGATTTACTGTTACCTGGAACATCATCGGGTGCATTTCAAACCCATCAATAAAAATTAAACGCCCCATATTTAAACCTTGTTCGGCTTCGGGCATGGCATTTCCAACCATTACATCATCTATACGGGTTTTATCAAAATTGGGTAATTGATTTATTAAATAATCAATGGTTTCAGCTGCCAATTCATCGGGTCTTTTGAATCGGAATAATCCTTTTGGAGCTTTTCCAACGGCAGTACGATATGCTTTTACTATATATGCTGTTTTCATTTTAATTTATTTTAGATGAAAGAAGAAAGAGAAATAATTGTCTTAATACTTAATTTTTATTACTTGATACTAATTTCTAAGCGGCTTCCCTTTAGTTCTAACATATGTGAATGCGTTCTAAAGTTTTTCGTTCAGCAGTTAAACTTAAAAATGCTTCCCTCTTTCAAAATCTAATAAAATATTGTTTACCTTCTTCAAATTCGGTTTCTGACAAATCGCCACCTGCCGTCACCAGCTGTTTGTGCAATTTTTTATCAATGAGCCGATATGTATTTCCCAAACACCATACTATCAGTTCCTACTAAAGACATACCTAATGCTTGTTTTCCCAAATACTTTTTATATCTTTTCTCGTTTTACAGTTTGCATATAACCTTGTTCGGCCATTGTAAGCTACTTGTTTTGCAGATTCTGTTTGACGATCTTTCTTTACTACTACTATATCGCGTCTTACTTTTGTAAAACTCCGAGTATCAAAACCTTCATGCTCACTGATGTTGCAACACCGCCATACCAACGATTAGAAATATTCTTGTAAAACGTTTAGTTCAACATCATTTTACCGAAGTATCAGCTGCACGTAATGCCATTCTTTAGATCCGCCACCACCAGGAATTAATACACCAATTCGACTAATCTGATATACGTTTCTGCTGCAACAGCTCGGTCGGCGTATGGTTAATTCATCACCACCCAATGTCCATTGTGTGGGCAGCAATTACCAGTGTGCCAAGATAGCGACAACGCATCATCGTATCTTGAAACATTTTGATAGCCAAATTCATTTAAATCGTATTCTTGTTCTACTGCCATCATAAAAATCATACCTAAATTGGCACCCACTGAAAAGTTAGCATCTTGATTGCCAATGACTAAACCATTATAATTTTTTTCGGCTAAATCGATTGCTTTATTAATTCCTTGAAGTACACCAGCACCAATAGAATTCATTTTTGAAGTAAATTCTAAATTTAAAACACCATCGCCTAAATCAGTAATTATGGATTCGTTGTTATTCCAAACTTTTTTATTTTCTCTTATATTATTTAAAATGATAAAAGCATCTTGTCCAGGAATTTTTTCAACTGATTTGGAAGAAATAGCGTAGTAATTAGTGGCGCCATCTTTTACAGAATAAAAAGAAGTCGTTCCTGAAGCTATCATTTCATTTACCCATGAAGCTGGTTCATAACCTTCAGCTTTCATCATTTCGATACCTTTTTCAACACCAATTGCATCCCAAATTTCGAATGGACCATTTTCCCAACCGAATCCAGCTTTCATAGCATCATCAATTTTGTATAAGGCATCCGTGATTTCAGGAATTCTGTTTGAGCAGTAAGCAAACATTGCCGAGAAGTTTTTTCGGTAAAATTCGCCTGCTTTATCTTTACCACCAACTAAAACTTTGAATCGATTAATAGGTTTATCGATAGTTTTAGTAAGCTCTAAAGTCGCAAAAGACGCTTTTTTATTTGGTCGATACTCTAATGTATTTAAATCTAGTGAAAGAATATCTTTATCTACTTTTTTATAAAAACCTTGCCCAGTTTTACTTCCTAACCAATTATTTTTCATCATCGTATCAATGAAATCTGGCAATTTGAATAAATTATGCGCTTCATCATTAGGACAATTTTCAAAAATTCCGTTGGCTACATGCACCAAAGTATCTAAACCAACAACATCGACCGTACGAAACGTTGCTGATTTTGGACGACCAATAACTGGACCAGTTAATTTATCAACTTCTTCAATGGTTAAATTCATCTCTTTTACTTGATGAAATAAACTCATAATGCCAAAAATTCCGATTCGATTACCTATAAATGCTGGAGTATCTTTGGCAACAACCGATGTTTTTCCAAGGAATTTTTCGCCATAACCATTTAAAAAATCAAGCGTTTCTTGTGAAGTTTTTGGTCCTGGAATAATTTCAAATAATTTTAAATAACGTGCCGGATTAAAAAAGTGGGTTCCGCAAAAATGTTGTTGAAAATCATCGCTTCTACCTTCACTCATAAAATGAATAGGAATTCCAGAAGTATTGGTTGTAATTAATGTTCCTGGTTTTCGATATTTTTCAACTTGTTCAAAAACCAATTTTTTAATATCTAAACGTTCCACAACTACTTCAATAATCCAATCGGCTTCTGCAATTTTAGCCATGTCATCAGTAGTATTACCAGTCGTAATTCGGTTGGCAAAACTTTGATGATAAATAGGAGAAGGTTTCGATTTTAGAGCATTGGTTAAATGTTCATTTACAATTCGGTTGCGAACTAATTTATTTTCTAATGATAAACCTTTTTTTTGTTCAGTTTCCGTAAGTTCTTTTGGAACAATGTCGAGTAGTAGCACTTCTACGCCAATATTGGCAAAATGACAAGCGATGCCACTTCCCATAATACCTGAACCAATTACGGCTACTTTTTTAATATTTCTTTTCATTATATAAATGATTTATTTTGATGTGTTGTTAAAAATTTTTTTGTCGGATATTAAATCGTTAATTAATTCGGCAACTTCCATAAAATGATTTAATTTTTCTTTGGATACATTATTTTTAATTACCTCGTTAAATTTTAAAACCGTATTTTTTGAAAGTTCTCTTTTTTCTAGCCCTTCTTTTGTTAAATGTATTAATACACCTCTGCCGTCGTCTGGATTTTTTTTTCTTATGATTAATCCGCGTTCTTCCATCGATTTTAAGGTTCTAGTTAAGCTTGTGGCTTCCATTCCCATTTTTGGCCCAAGGGCTGTTGATGGTGTGCCATTTTCTCTATCAATACTTAATAATGCAAAACCTGTTGCCATTGTTGCGCCATATTTTGTAGCTTCTTCATTATACATTCTCGATACAGCTTGCCAAGTAGCTCTTAAAGCGTAATCAATTGTTTTATCCTTCATTTATTTTAGATAATTGTTCAAATATAAAAAAAAATACTATGCGCGCATAGTATTTTTAATAAAATTTTATTATTTTTTAATTTAAGTAACTAAATATAAAGGTTTAACTATAAATTTTGTGGTATAAATCTTTATATTTTTCTAGTATTATTTTTCGTTTTAATTTCATAGTTGGTGTTAAATGCCCTGACTCGATAGACCAAATATCTGGTGTTAGCTCGAATTTTTTTACTTTTTCCCAATTACCAAAATTTTCATTTACACGATCTAGTTCTTTTTGGAAACGTTTTATAACGCGTTCATTTTTTATAATGTCTTCTGGTGTATTTCCTAGTTCAATATTTTTTCGTTTTGCCCATTCGGCCAAAAATTCAAAACTAGGTTGAATAAAAGCGGCTGGCATTTTTTGCCCTTCGCCGATTACCATTATTTGTTCGATAAATCGCGATTGTTTAAAGCTATTTTCTAAAACTTGAGGCGCAACATATTTTCCGCCAGAAGTTTTGAACATTTCCTTTTTACGGTCGGTTATTTTTAAGAAACCATCGCTATCGATTACGCCAATATCGCCTGTATGAAAATAGCCATTTTTAATAGCTTCATCTGTTTTTTCTTGGTCTTTATAGTAACCTATCATTACATTTGGACCTTTACAAAGAATTTCGCCATCTTCGGCAATTTTAACTTCTACACCTTGTAAAACGCGACCCACAGAACCAAAACGAACACCTTTGTTATTTAGCTCATTTACCGAAATTACGGGTGAAGTTTCGGTTAGACCATAACCTTCAAGAACTGGAATGCCTGCTGCCGAAAAGACTCGAGCCAAACGTTCTTGTAAGGCCGCACTTCCACAAACTAAAACATCGAGTTGGCCACCTAGAGCTTCTTGCCATTTTGAGAAAATGAGTTTGCGTGCTATTTTTAATTTTAAATTGTATAAAAAGTCGTTTTCATTATTAGGTTTGTACTGCATTCCTAAATCGAGTGCCCAAAAGAAAAGTTTCTTTTTTATACCTGTTAAATCGGTTCCTTTAGCGTAAATTTTGTCGTACACTTTTTCAAGCAAACGTGGTACCACAGTCATTACATTGGGTTTTACCTCTTTTAAATTTTCTGACATTTTTTCGATGCTTTCTGCAAAATAAACCGATATACCATAATATTGGTAGAGGTATAAAATCATACGTTCGAAAATATGACAAATTGGTAAAAAACTTAAGGCTTTTGCCTGTCCTTTAACTAATGGTACTCGTGGTGCACTCATAAGTACATCTGAAACAATATTTTGATGGGTTAACATAACTCCTTTTGGTCTTCCTGTTGTTCCCGAAGTATAAATAATTGTTGCCAAATCTTCGGTTTTAATGCTGTTCTTTCTATCTTCAACTACATCTTGATTGGAAGTTTCTTTACCTAATTCTAGCAGTTCTTTCCAATTTTTAGCATTTTCAATTTCATTAAAAGTATAAACTTCTTTTAATGATGCAACTTTATGTTTAATAGCATTTACTTTATTTAACACTTCTTCATCAGAAACCAAACAATACGACGATTCGGAATGGTTTAAAATGTATTCGTAATCGTCTTCGGAAATGGTTGGGTAAATAGGTACAGTTTGTGCGCCTGTTTGTAAAACACCAATATCGCAAATATGCCATTCGGTTCTATTATTTGAAGAAATAATGGCAACTTTTTCATTTTTATTTAAGCCTAAACGCAGAAAAGCTCTGGAAATGCAATTGGCCTTGTCAATATATTCTTGAGTAGATGTTTTAACCCATTCGTTTCCATACTTGGTTACTAATGCGTCTGATAGCGGGTATTTTTCCAATTGATAATATGGAAAATCAAATAAGCGGTTAATATTGTTCATATTTTGCAATTAATGTGTGATGCAAATTATGAAAATTTCATTAATTAACCAATTTTTTATGAATATGTTAATAGGTGTTTTTTAAAATATTGAACTTTAGTATATTATGTATGCATACTAAATAATTTATTTTTTTATAATGTATGTTTATAAATTTTTCTTATCAATAATAACAGCGTTTACACTTATGCTATTTTGATTAATGGCAACAAATTTTACTTCATTTGTTGTATAGTTTAATTTTAAAAGTCCAAATTGATTTGTTTGTTTAAATACTAAATTTAAAACTTCTTCGTCTGTACAAAATCCATTAGAATAAATGTTGCCAAGACTGTAAAATGTGTTTTGCGACTTATCGGTTACAACATTATTTGTTAGGTTTATTTCAAAAGGTTTACAAGCATTTACCCAATTTGTACCTCCTAATTGAGTATAAGACAAAGTTGTGTTATCAATTTTAGCTAATGTTGATGCGCCAACCGTTGTGGTAATTTGGGTTACAGTTTTTAAATTAAGATCTACTTCTAAAATTCCGTTGTTTAATGAAGACATGTATAATTTATCATTTGCATATACCAATGACGTTATGCCTACTTGATAAAAACTTATTTCCAAATCTGTAATAGTATAGGTTTCTGGGTCAATGGCAACTATTTTACTTGGATGTGTGCTATTGGGTAGATTCTCATTAACAACAGCAAGAATAGAATTACCATCAAATGTCATTTGTGCTAAGAAAGGTTCGTTCATAGTGCTGGTTACAGAGCTAGGAATAGTAATATTTATGGTTGATGTAGTATTTGTTGCCTTGTCATACTCATAAATTACATTGGCTAAAGGAATATTAGCTTCCTTACAAATAATTTTAGTATTGAAATTTATAAAAGATGTTAACATAAGTAAATTGTCTTGCGTAGTAATTTGCCCAATTTGATTTATTGTTCCCGTATTATTTCCGATTTCAAAAATTTTACCTTCTGAGTTTGCCGTTACAATTTTATAAGTATCTGTAACCACTTCGTTTTGATTATTATTGTTTTCATTATTAGTTTCATTTGTTGGTGCTTCATTAGCGCTATCACAAGAAATGAATACAATCAAAATTGATAGTAGTAAATTTTTCATATTTATATGTTTATTTTTTATTTTCAATCCATTTACGTGCATTAACAAATGCTTCTAGCCAAGGCGAAACATCGTCTTTTTGATTGCGTTCTGGATAATATGCCCAATTCCAAGGGAAAATAGAACGTTCGATATGTGGCATCATTACAAGATGTCTTCCAGTTGCATCACATAACATGGCAGTATTATAGTCTGAATCATTAGGATTGGCAGGATAGCCTTCGTAAGCATATTTGGCTACAATAGTATAGTTTTCTTCAGCATAAGGTAAATTGAATTTTCCTTCGCCGTGAGAAATCCAAACGCCTAAAGTTGTACCTTCTAAAGATGAAAGCATTACGGAATTATTTTTTTGAATTTTTACTGAAGTAAAACCGCTTTCATGTTTTTGAGAAGTATTATGCTGCATTTTTCCATGTACGTTATGTTCAGGGTTAATCAATTCTAATTCCATAAAAAGTTGACAACCATTACAAATTCCAACAGATAATGTATCTTCTCTTTTAAAGAAGTTTTTTAAAGCGGTATTGGCTTTTTCATTGTATAAGAAAGCACCCGCCCAACCTTTTGCTGAACCCAATACATCAGAATTTGAAAAACCACCAACAGCACCAATAAATTGAATATCTTCTAAAGTTTCACGACCCGAAATTAAATCGGTCATGTGCACATCTTTTACATCAAAACCTGCTAAATACATAGCATTTGCCATTTCACGTTCGGAATTACTTCCTTTTTCTCTAATAATTGCAGCTTTTGGTTGAGTTCCTGCAGGAATTTCAGGTTTTTTTCCATCAAAATTATTTGGAAATGTAAAGTGTAATGGTTGGTTTTTGTAATTTGCATAACGCGCCTCAGCCATTCCATTTTTTGATTGTTTTTGATCTAATAAATAGGACGTTTTGTACCAAATATCTCTGGTTTCAGCAATAGAAAAATTGAAGTAATCTTTTCCGTTATTGATAGAAACGAAATCACCTTCTACAACTGAACCAATATTGAAAATTTCAATTCCGTTGGCTTTGAAAGTCGCTTCAACTTCATTATCCGCTTGAAAAACAACTGCAATATTTTCATTAAATAACGCTTTTACAGAATCTGATTCGCCTAAAATAGATAAATCGTAATTAGCTCCAACACCTACTTCAGCAAAAGACATTTCTAATAAAGTAGTAATTAAACCGCCACTTCCAATATCGTGTCCAGCATTAATTTTTCTTTCTTTAATTAATAATTGTAACGTATTGAATGCCTTTTTAAAATAATCAGCATTTTTAATAGTTGGCACTTCCGAACCAACTTTATTTAGAATTTGATAAAATGAACTTCCTCCTAATTTAAAGGTATCTTGCGATAAATTCAAATAATAAATATTGCCTCCATTTCTTTGTAAAACAGGCTCAACTACTTTTGTAATATTAGAGCAATTTCCTATGGCTGATATTATTACAGTTCCTGGTGCAATAACTTCATCATTAGGATATTTTTGTTTCATAGATAACGAATCTTTACCCGTTGGGATATTGATTCCTAATTCAATTGCAAAATCGGAGCAACCTTGTACAGCATCGTATAAACGTGCATCTTCGCCTTCATTTTTACAAGGCCACATCCAGTTTGCAGACAATGAAACCGATTGTAATCCATTTTTTAAAGGTGCCCAAACTAAATTTGATAAAGCTTCTCCAATTGAATTTCTTGAACCAGCTATAGGGTCAACCAAAGCTGAAATAGGGGAGTGCCCAATTGAAGTAGCGATGCCTTCTTTTCCTTTAAAATCTAATGCCATCACACCCACATTGTTTAAAGGTAATTGTAAAGGACCCGCACATTGTTGTTTTGCTACACGCCCTCCAACACAACGGTCAACTTTATTGGTTAACCAATCTTTACAAGCTACAGCCTCTAATTGTAAAACTTGATTTAAATAATTTGGAATTTCTGAAATAGTATAATCGGGACTAGCATAATTATGAACTATATTTTTATCGTTCATAATGGTTTTAGGTGAACTACCGAAGAAATCTTCCAAAGCATAATCCATTGGTTTTTCACCCGTAGTTTTTGATTCGAATGTAAATCGATGATCATTAGTAACATTTCCAACGGTATACATTGGTGCACGTTCTCTTTCAGCAATTTTTTGTAAGGTATCAAGGTCATTATTACCGATAACCAATCCCATTCGTTCCTGCGATTCGTTACCTATTATTTCTTTAGCAGATAAGGTCGGATCGCCAATGGGTAATTTATCTAAATCGATTAAACCACCTGTATTTTCAACAAGTTCCGACAAACAATTTAAATGTCCACCGGCACCGTGATCGTGAATAGAAACGATTGGATTATTTTCGCTTTCCACTAATCCACGAATGGCGTTTGCAGCTCGTTTTTGCATTTCAGGATTGGAACGTTGAATAGCATTTAGCTCAATTCCAGAACCAAATGCACCCGTATCAGCAGATGAAACGGCAGCACCGCCCATTCCAATTCTATAATTTTCACCACCTAAAATAACGATTTTATCGCCAGATTTTGGCTCTTTTTTAATGGCTTGATCTAATTTTCCGTATCCAATTCCTCCCGCTTGCATGATTACTTTATCGTAACCAATTTTACGATTTTCTTCTTCATGTTCAAAAGTTAAAACTGAACCAGCAATTAAAGGTTGCCCAAATTTATTTCCAAAATCAGAAGCACCATTTGACGCTTTGATTAAGATATCCATAGGAGTTTGGTACAACCATTTTCTTTCATCCATACCCTTTTCCCAAGGACGTGTTTCTTCCAATCGAGAATATGATGTCATGTAAACGGCTGTTCCAGCTAACGGCAATGAACCTTGTCCACCTGCCAAACGGTCACGAATTTCTCCACCTGAACCTGTTGCAGCACCATTAAATGGTTCAACAGTTGTTGGAAAGTTGTGTGTTTCTGCTTTTAATGAAAGTACAGAATCAAATGTTGTTTCTTGGTAGAAATCAGGTTTGTCTGCACTTTTAGGAGCAAATTGAGTTGCTTTTGGTCCTTTTATAAACGCTACATTGTCTTTATAAGCTGAAACAATTTCATTGGGATTTGTTTCAGATGTTTTTTTAATTAATTTGAATAAAGAAGAAGGTTTTTCTTCACCATCAATAATAAATGTTCCGTTGAAAATTTTATGACGACAATGTTCAGAATTGGCTTGAGAGAAAGCAAATATTTCAGAATCGGTTAATTTTCTTTCTATTTTTTTTGATAAATTATATAAATAATCAACTTCTTCTTCGCTTAAAGCTAATCCTTCTTGGTTATTATAGGCAGCTATATCATCTATTTCTAAAATTGCTTCTGGTTGAACATTTATTGTAAAAATATTTTGATTTAGTTGCGAATATTTTTGAGAAATCATCGGATCGAAATCAGTAAAATCTTCTTTTACTATATGAAATTCTTCAATTCGAATTATCCCAGAAATTCCCATATTTTGAGTAATTTCTACGGCATTTGTACTCCAAGGCGTAACCATTGCGGCTCTTGGGCCAACAAAAAAAGCATCTAACGATGCCTCAGTAGAATTTATTTTGGTATAAATGTTATTCTGTTGTGAGTTGAATAACCAGTTTAATTTGTTGCTATCTTCATTCGATAAATTGTTTTGCGTTTGTACCGCATAAACAGTGTTGGATTGGTTTCCGAAGAAATGAATCATTGTATATAAAAGTTAGTGTGTTGTTGATTGTGCAAATTTATTTTAAAAAGTTGAAAGGCGAAAGTTTGAAAGTTAAAAAGTTATAAAAAAATAGCTACTCAATTGAATAGCTATTTTTATAATGATATAAGAAAATTATTTCACTCTTTTAGAAATAATTTCCATAGTTTTAAATTCAGTGCCATCGGCATTTACATCGTACATTTCCATTTTTTGAGTATTTTCATCAATATAAGTAAGCACTTCTTTTTGATTTTTTTCTTTTTTAGTAACTGGATCCATCATACTACCAGTTAATGTTATAGCTTTTGAGTTTTCATCATAAGTGCCACGCATTACCATTAAACCAGTTCCCATATTATCTATCCAAGTTGAAATATATTGTTGGCTAGCATTGTCAAAAGCAGTAGTACTTCTACCTTCAAATGGCATGCCCCACATTTCGCCTTTATAAACACCTTCTTGGTAGCGTCCATCTAAAATCATTTTGTATTCTGCAGTTGATTGCATAGTTTCTGCAGGCGCATCAGGCGTATATGAATTCCAAAATTTCATATCGGCAGTCCATTTTCCTGTATCTTTAGCTAACATTTCATGTGCTTTTGAAGGTGTCATATATGCCGTCCAAGCATTTGTAATTGTAGTTGAGTCTGGAATTTCAGTTACAGCATCAGCAACTTCAGTTTCAGGTTTTGTAGCTTCTGGTGTAGCTTCGGTTTTTGCTTCTTCTTTTTTACAAGAAATCACAGTTATTGCTAATGCAGCAATTGGAATAAAAATTTTTTTCATTAGTTTAGTTTTAAAATTTATTCAAATATAATAAAATTATAAGCGCCGATATCTGAAGGATTTGTTCTACTGTTATTTAAAATATCAAAACTTCCTGCAGAATATGTAAAATTTGCTGCTCCTTTTGCAGCAGAATCTTCACCAATTATTAATTCGTTATTATTTGGGTTTTTAAAATCGGGTAAATTATTATTATAGCTTTCAGCAACTATACAATTGGTATAATGTGAACCGGCAAAATTATATTGCGGTAATGCACTTAATTGATTTGAAGTGTCTATAAATTTTAGTAAACAATTTTCAAATTGATAATTAAAATTAGCATCAGTACCTTCTTGTAGAATATTTAATGAAATATTAGGCGAACCATAAATAATACAGTTTTTAAAATTAGCTTGTACTAAAGTATATTCCATACTTCCATCATAATCATCGAGTACTACGCAATATTGCGTAGGCGAACCCCAATAATTTGCAAATGTACAATGTGTAAACTCGTAGCTTCCACCAAAGCTTCCCATAAAAGCTGCTTGGCCGCAGTTGTTGATCACTACATTTTCACCTTGCATATAAGCTGTAGTGGCATAAATACCAATATTTGAGCAATTGTAAACTTGAACGTTGTGTAAACTTGTAGTAACCGAATTGGTTTCGTCGTTTCCGTTTACATACAAACCAATAACGGCATTTTTTATAGTTAAATTGTTTAATATATTAGAATGACTACCTTTCGTTAACCAAATAGTTCCCCATTGCCCAGCTACATCAGCAAAATCAGGTTCAAGCCGGTCGCCTTCAAAAATAACTTCATTTTCTAAATCTTCCGTTGAAGAAGAACTACCATTTACTTGAAGCGAAGCATTATTGGCTACAATTAAACCCGATTCGGCATGAAAATGAATTCTTGCACCTGCTTCTACAGTTAAAGTTTTGGTTGGTGGAACAACCGCATAACCATAAATAACATAAGGTTTGGTATTATTCCAAATAAGTTCGTTTCCATTTATAGCATCATTTTCGTCTAGTTCCATTCCACGAATAGTTATAGGATTTCCGTTTTCATCAGTTCCTAAATTAATTTCTTCGTAAGTGTAGCTATTATCCGAGTTTTGTGTTCGTTGTGGGTAAATAAAATAAGCATCTTGTATAAGCGTTACCAATTCCACTTTTTGAAAATTTCCTTCGTCGCCAAATAACAATTGATCGGTGTATAAAAAGTCAGACGGATTTGCATCGGCAACTTCGGCAGTAACCGAAATCATTACAAACATACTATCTTTTGCTAATAGTTCAACATTATCGAATGTTGTTCCCGCCATACCATCAACCATTAAACGATATTTTGTAGTGTCGCCATTTTTTAAACGAATTTTAGGAATAGCAATATCTTTATCAGATTTATTATAAACTTTTAAAGTGTAAGTGCTAGAGCTAATATTGGTAAAAACAGTATCGAGATAAATGGTGTCTTTAGAAAAACCTAAATTTCCTACACTCGATTCAAATTCAAAATCATTTCGACAAGAAGTTAATATTATGATAAAAACAGCTATAAAAGCCACTATATACGATTTCATTTTGCTTTCATTTTAGGGTAAAAATACTACTATTTTTAACATAACGAAAATTTACTACTACTTAGTTTGTTTCGCAAACCAAAATTTAGTTTTATTTTTGAAAAAAAATATACAGTATGTTCAACAAAGATAAAGTACTAGCATTGTGTACCCAACTTTCTAAAAATACCTTAATGGAAACTTTAGAAATAGAATACATAGATGCTGGAGAAGATTTTTTAACAGCTAAAATGCCTGTAAACTCAAAAGTGCATCAACCTATGGGTTTATTGCACGGCGGTGCTACCGTAGCACTTGCCGAAAGCGTAGGAAGTGCTGCTTCTATTATGTTTGTTAACCCAGAAAAACAAGAAGTTAGAGGTATAGAAATTAGTGCCAATCATTTAAAAAGCAAGCGCGAAGGAGTTGTTTTTGCAACGGCACGTATTATTCATAAAGGAAGAAGTTTACACTTATGGGAAATAAAAATTGTAGATGAGGAAAATAATTTAATTTCGCTATGTAAATTAACCAATATGGTATTGCCTAGAAAAAGATAATATGAGTTTGTTTGAAAAAGCCAAAAATCATTGCAAAGCAGCACTCCCGTTTGTTTTGTACTGTAAACCCAATACCGATGAAGTAATTGGAATTTTTCAAAAAAATGCTAATTTGTATTTACTTAATGATTATGCTGAAAAAGGCTTTGCATTTGTTTCCTTTACTACCGAAGAAAAAGTGTTTTTACCTATTGCACAATCTGAAATTATAACTGAAAAAAAATCAAGTTTTCCACCAGAAACCAAAACAATTACGCATCATTTTTCAATTGAAACCAAAATTAGTTATGAACAATTGGTTACTAAAACAGTTGGTTTTATAAAACAAGGAAATTGCCAAAAAGTAGTAACATCAAGAAGAGAAGAAGTAGCACTGTTACATTTTTCAGAATTAGCCACTTTTAAAAAGTTACTTGCATTATACCCTACAGCATTTTGTTATTGTTTTTACCATCCAAAAATAGGAATGTGGTTAGGGGCAACACCAGAGCAATTACTAAAAGTTGAAGATAATTTTGTAAAAACAGTAGCGCTTGCTGGAACCAAAAAAGCAAGTGAAACTGCTGAAAATTGGGGCAAGAAAGAACAAATAGAACAACAATTGGTAACAGATTTTATTGTAAAAAATGTATCAAAATTTGTTGAGAATTTAACTATTACAAAGCCTTACACATATAAAGCTGGAACTTTATTGCATATAAAAACCGATATTTCAGCAATTTTAACATATAAAAATCAGTTAAAAAATATAATTGAAGCCTTGCATCCAACACCTGCGGTTTGTGGTTTTCCAAAAGAAATAGCAAAAGATTTTATCATACAAAATGAAGGCTATAATCGAGAATTTTATGCAGGATTTTTGGGCGAATTAAATTTTTCATCAAATAATAATTCAACCAATAATTCCGATTTATTTGTAAATTTGAGGTGTATGAAAGTTGAAAATTCAGTTGCCAATATTTATGTTGGCGGTGGAATAACTGCCGATAGTATTGCCGAAAACGAATTTTTTGAAACGGTAAACAAATCGGAAACAATTAAAAAAGTATTATGATAACATTAGATATACTAGCATTTGGTGCACATCCAGACGATGTAGAGTTAGGTTGTAGCGGCACACTTTCGAAAGAGATTTCGTTAGGCAAAAAAGTAGGAATAGTCGATTTAACTCGGGGCGAATTAGGAACTCGGGGTTCAGCAGAAATTAGAGATAATGAAGCCGCCAAAGCCGCAAAAATTTTAGGTGTTTTGGTTCGTGAAAATTTACATTTTCGAGATGGCTTTTTTGTAAATGATGATAAACACCAACTTGAAATTATAAAAATGATACGAAAGTATAAACCCGAAATTGTTTTGTGTAACGCTATAGACGACCGCCATATAGATCATGGAAAAGGAAGTAAATTAGTAAGCGATGCTTGTTTTTTATCGGGTTTATTAAAAATAGAAACCAAACTAAACGGAAAAATACAAGAAGCGTGGCGACCAAAACAAGTGTATCATTATATTCAATGGAAAAATATAGAGCCCGATTTTGTGGTTGATATTTCGGAATTTATGGATAAAAAAACAGAATCGGTTTTAGCATATAGTTCACAATTTTTCGATAAAAATTCTGATGAACCTGTTACACCAATTGCTACACAAAATTTTTTAGACAGCATAACGTATCGTGCTCGCGATTTAGGAAGAATAGTAGGGGTAGAGTATGCCGAAGGTTTTACGGTAGAAAGGTGTTTGGCTGTCAATAGTTTAGCAGATTTAAAATAAAATTTGTTATTTTTTGTTTGTGCAAAAAAAGAATTACACTATATTTGCACTCGCAAAAGCAATTTTGCGTTTTTTCATAATAAATGGTGATTGTAGCTCAGTTGGTTAGAGCGTCGGATTGTGGTTCCGAAGGTCGCGGGTTCGAGACCCGTCTTTCACCCTTAAGCCCAGTTTTGCTGGGCTTTTTTAGTTTATAAACATTTAGGTCTTAGGTTGAGAAAAACATAGTTTGTATTAATGCCGACATTTATCGTCGGTATTCGAGACCCGTCTTTCACCCTTAAGCCCAGTTTTGCTGGGCTTTTTTATTTAAACTATTTATTAAAAAAATGAGGGTTGAAATATAATAATTTTTTTGTACTAAATTGAAGTATCAATTTTATAGCTTACCGTTAGTGTTAGTATATATTGAATGCCAACTTCTACCTGATTGGGATTAATTACTTTATCAAAATCTGTTAATGAAGCACCATTATAATAGAAAGTTTTGTTTTTTCGTTCTATTTTTTTTAAGTACTTGGCATCACTTCTATAACCATAACTAGCTTGAATTTCAGAACTTTCATATGCCTGATACGTACTGTATTGTGTTTTCGGAAAAACAATTGAAAATTCTTCTGTAGCATTTGGTGTACCTATTATTCTTTTTTTAAAAGCTTTTAAATACTTATCTTTTTTAACATCGGCCATTGCAAGTGCTTCATCAAAAAGCGAATAATGTGTAGTATTGGTATCAAAGTTAAAATAATCAACTTTTATTACGTCATAAATTTCAAATTCAGAAGCCATATCAATTAGTTTTTCAATATTCGTAGCGTTTGATGTGGTAATAATAATATTCTTTTTAATTTCAAATCCTTTTTCATATTGATTGGCTGTATTTTCATTAACCGAAAAGTCGTAAATTTTGGTTTGCGAAATAAAATCGACATAAAAATCGTCTTTTTTTATGCCTAACGATTTGGCTTTGGCTAAAAAACCATCAATTCGTTTATTAATTTTTGTGTTGCAGTCATTTACCGTTTCGGCTTCCTGATTTAGACCTAGTGTTAGCGAAAAACCATCTGCTTTTTTATTCATTAAAATTTTTACCGTAACCGAAAGTATATTGTCGTTTACCGATACGGTTCTGCTATTTCCAGAGTAGTTGTTACCAGAATAATTGGTTTGATTGCCATACACTTGGTTACCGCTAATTTGCGCTTGTAATTGCATTGTTACAATTAATAAAAATACTACAATACCTACTGTTTTTGTTTTCATATTATTTGTTTTTAAAATTATTTTGAAGCAATACTACAACGTTTCGATTTACAAGTTTTAGAAAAACCGCTTTCTGGTTACTGTAAAGATTTTTCGCTACTTTTACAGTGGTTTTACAGTAGCTATAAAATTTGAAAAGTTACTTTTGAATACGATTAAATGGAAGTACTATCAGTTTTTCAACAATTAAAAAAAGATGTTCTTTTGCAATACAAAGAGCATTATCCTTTTTTTGAAGGAAACTGGAAATCGTTTACTTCGCAAGACATTCAAAATTTAATTGATTTAATTGCGGTTGAAGTAAAGCAAACGGTAAGCGAAAAATGGATTTACACGCATTTAAAACCCGAACAGAATGAAAAGTTGCCACGAAAAGATATGTTAGATATTTTTTCGCAATTTGTAGGTTTTTCGGGTTGGGACGAATATGTTTTTCGCAATACAAAGCAAGTTGTTGTTGAAGAAAAAAACAAAAAAAAACAATTTAATTGGAAATGGATTGTAGCTTTTTTTATACTAATATTCGTTTCATTTTTCGGTTTTCAATTTTTTAAAAAAGAAGAAAAACAACATATTGAAATTCAAGATATTTATACAAAAAAAACCATTGAAAATGAACAAATAAAAGCAGTTGCAATTGAAAACAATAAAGAAATACCAATTGAAGTTAATCATTCTAAAATAGAAACATCTTTATCGGATAGCATAAAACTGAAAATAAAAAGTCCGTTTTACAACGAAAAAACAGTAATAATTAAACCCAAGGAAACAACTAAAATAGAATTGCAACCTAACGATTATGCAATGATGTTAAAAGCATTTATGAAAGCCGATATAAAAGATTGGCAAACCCGAAAAGCGCAACTTCAACTTATACTTTCTAGTGATTTAGAAGTTTTGGTAATGTTAAAAAACAATTTAGGAACAGAATATTTTAACAAAGAAGAATTTACTGAATTATTAGTTGTACCAAGTATTTCGGTTAAAAAAATGGAAGTTTTGGAAATACAATATGCTAACAATAAGAAAATTAACTTTATAAGAATACAACAAGAATAATGAAATTTACCTTTTACATAACAGTACTTTTTTTTATTTCCTTTTTTGGGTTTTCGCAAAGTGTTGCCACGCCAAAATTGTTAGCAATAGAATCGAATTTTTCTGTAGAATCGGTTAAAGTGTATCAAAATAATGCAAATTTGAAGATAGAAGATTTTTATAATTATTTATCGCTATATTCTCAAGAAAATACTTCGGAAGAATTAAAAATTGAAGTGAAAAAAAATATTTTTCGATTGGTAGAAAATGAAACTATTTTACTTTCAAATTTTACAATTGCTACAGATGAAACTATTTTGTTACTTAATTTTCTTGCCGCAATAAACAATAAAAATTACACATTTGAAGTTGATGCTATTCAAAATACACCTTCAACAGAATTTAATTTTTGGATAACAAATTATCAATTAAAAATTACGCAAAACAAAAAAGTAAAAATCGTAAATTGTTCGCAAAAGGTTTTTTTTAAACCTGTTCAAAAAACATTTGGTTCCAAACAAAAAGAAGTTTGGACTGTATTTTTGAGTACTATTAATGTAATTTAAAATTAGGCATTCGATTTTTTATTTAAAAAGAATTGAAAGCCTAATGATAGCAAAATAGTTAATAATGCACCAATAAAATTTAACCATAAAAAGCTAACAACATCAACATAATAGATATAAAAAATAATTAACTGCGAAATTGAAGCACCAATAAAAATAGCTTTTCCTTTTACATATTTTATATAAAACCCTACCAAGAAAATGCCCAAAACGGTTCCGTAGAATATTGAACCAATAATATTTACCAATTGAATTAAATTTTCGAAAAGTGTTCCTATACAAGCAAAACCAATAGCTACTAAACCCCAAAATAGTGTAAAAAATTGTGTAGCATACACATAGTGTTTGTCTGATTTTTCCGCAACATTTCGTTTGTAAATATCAATAGCAGTAGTGGCGGCTAACGAATTTAAACCCGATGCACTAGACGACATTGCTGCGCTAAAAATAACGGCTAAAAGCAAACCTAATAAACCTTTAGGCAAATAGTTAAGTATAAAATATAAAAACACATAATCTTTATCGTTAGTTTCGGCACCCGAATTTACACTCGAAATTAAATTTTTTGCTTCTTCTCGTAATTCTTTTTCTTTGGTAGAAAGTGCCACCATTTGTTTGCGAAGCGTAGGATTGTCGTAATCGTTATGTTGCAATTGGTTTACATAAATTTGATTAACTACTTTTTTATCAACATTAATTTTTTCGAGTTTTTCTTCTAGGTTTTCATATGCCGCTTTCTTGTTTGATGCTTTTACCAGCTCAACATTTGTTGGGTTAAAATGAAGTGGTGTATCGTTAAATTGAAAGAAAACAAAAACTAAAACACCTGTTAAAAGAATAAAAAACTGCATAGGTACTTTTAAAATTCCGTTCATAATTAATCCCATTTGGCTTTCTTTAACCGATTTTCCCGATAAATAACGGCCAACTTGCGATTGATCTGTTCCAAAATACGACAACATTAAGAAAAAACCACCCGTAATTCCACTCCAAAAGGTATAGCGTGTTTCGGGATTGTATGAAAAATCGAGAATATCCATTTTTCCATTAGCGCCCGCAACGTGTAACGCATTTCCTAAGTCTAAATCGTTTGGTAAATAAGAAAGTATTACAAAAAAAGTAATGAACATACCACTCATTATCACAAACATTTGTTGTTTTTGCGTTACGTTTACTGCTTTTGTTCCGCCAGTTACGGTATAAACAATAACCAAAAGACCAATTATAATATTGAGCATCGTTAAATTCCAACCTAATAAGGCCGAAAGTATAATTGATGGTGCATAAATAGTTAAGCCTGTTCCTAAACCACGTTGTATTAAAAACAAAATGGCAGCAAGCGAACGGGTTTTTACATCGAAACGTTGTTCCAAATATTCGTAAGCGGTATAAACTTTTAGTTTATGATAAATAGGAATAAACGTATAGGCAATCACAATCATAGCCAGCGGCAATCCGAAATAGAATTGTACAAAGCCCATTCCGTCATGATAAGCCTGCCCAGGTGTAGAAAGAAACGTAATAGCACTAGCTTGTGTTGCCATAACAGAAATTCCGACGGTAAACCAAGGTGTTTCATTATTATCAAGCAAATAATCTTTTACATTTTGACTTCCTTTTGTTTTTATGGCTCCATAAATTACAATAAAAAGTAGGGTAGAGCCTAGTACAATCCAATCTAAACTTTCCATTTTACGAATAAATTTCCATTAGTATATAAAACAATAAAATGTAAAGTGCATTAAGAAACAGCACCAAAGTATAACTTTTTTTCCATTCGTTTTTTTTGCTTTTCATTATTCTAATGCAATTAAATTTGCTAATAATTTATACGCACCACTTACGCCTTCGGGCAATTCTCTAAAAAATGATAATCCAGTATAAATGTAGTTTCCTTTACCATATTTGGCAATAAGCAAACTACCTTTTAAATCATCTTCATCAATATCGTGCATGGCTAATATAGGAATAAATTCGGAACTCCACTTATCAGGAAAGTATAAACCACGTTCTTGTACCCAATTAGTAAAATCTTCTTTTGTAATGGTATTTGGAAAATGTAAAACAGTATGATTTGGTTGTAAAAATACTACTTCCGAGTTCTCATCGGTTACTCTATCGCGCGAAATTTCTAAAGAATACGGCGCAACTTCATTGGTTACTAAGCTTCTATTGGTGTTGTATTGCACAATAACATTTCCTCCGTTTTTAACATATTCAAACAATACTTTATTCTTAAACTTCAAATCGTCTAATACATTAAAAGCTCGAATTCCTAAAATAACAGCATCAAATTTTTGTAAATTTTCTAAAATTAAATCTTCAGTTTTTAGATAAGTAATGTTATAGTTTAAGTTTTGAAGAAATTTTCCTACTTCGTCGCCAGCGCCCATTACATAACCTATGTTTTTACCCGAAGTTTTTATAGTAAGGTTAACAAATTTAGCCTGAGACGACTCTAAAATAGTCTGTTTTGGAATATGGTTATAATCAATTTGTGTAAGTTTTTTATCGAATTTTATTCCGTTGCTTGTAACAATTGCTTTTGCAGTAGAAGTTTCTGCATTTTTTGGAGCTGTTACAGTAAAAACAACCACTTTACTTTCGTTTTTTGTAGAAATAGTAATTGGAATTTCGTTAGGTTCAACTTTCCAATTTTTAGGCAAATCCAATGTAACTGTACCTGAAGAATTAGCTTCAAAGGCGCTAACTTTTACTTCAATTTTTTGCGACTGATTGGCATTAAAAATACTAACAGGATTTAGAATTTCAGTTGTAAATTTCGGAACTACACAAAAAGGTTCGTAGGTTTCGCCAAAATCGGGTTTATTGGTTTTGTAAACTAAGTTTTTTACTATCGAAAAATTTTCGTCAGCAATAGTTAATTCAAATATAACAGGAAACGGATTTTCTATTTCGGGTAAATTTCGTAAAGAAGTATTGTTTACGGTGTACATTCCGTTTTGCTGTTTTTCGTTTAACCAAAATAAATTAGAATACGGCGTAGTATTTGGCAATTGAAATGTAACGTTTTTCGAAAATTTTTGATTGTTTTTTAATATTGTATTAGCTTCAATAGTTGTAGCATTTAAAAGATTTATAGCATTTAGTTTAATAGCAACGTTACTCCGATTAATTGCTTCAATTGCTATTTCAAATTGCGCATTTGGTGTAACCATTTCTTCTGATGAAACGGCTTCGAGATACAAACCTGCACAACTTTCGATAATTTGTTTAATTTCTTCTAATTTTATAGCTTTCCAATGCTCGTTGTCTAAATTTTGGATAAGTTTGTAAGCTGCAACTAATTGCGGAATATGAACCGATGGATTATTAAAATTGAAATGTTCTTCAATTGGTTTTAAAATTTTTTCAATTGCTTCGCCGCCTTTTACTCGTGTCCACGAGGTATTGATGCCTTCAAACAGATTATTATTTGGCGGAAGCGTTCCTTTTATCAATTCTAAATATTCTAAATCGTTGCCACGCGTTCCAATTGTTCCAAAACCTTGACATTGATGTTGACTACGGCTTAGTGCGGCAATTTCGTGGTTGCTTTTTCCTAATAATGGATAAAACACATTAGCATCAATACTTAATAATTTCGATTTATCGGCCTTATCAAATTTATCTTGACTTCCGTAAAACCACCACGATGTATTAAAAAATACTCTTTTAGGTTGTATAATTGCCAAGTTGTAGGCTTCTAAACTCAATTGAGCCGATGCGGTGTGATGACCGTGTGTTGTACCTGGTGTACGGTGGTCGAAACGATTAATAATAATATCGGGTTGAAATGTATTAATTACTTGAAGCACATCGGCTAAAACTTGCTTTTTATTCCAAATAGAAAAGGTTTCATTAGGTTGCTTGCTGTAACCAAAGTCATTGGCACGCGTAAAAAATTGCATACCGCCATCGATTCGTCTTGCGGCTAAAAGTTCTTGTGTGCGAATAGCGCCCAGTTTTTCGCGTAATTCAGAACCAATAAGATTTTGACCGCCATCGCCACGAGTTAACGATAAATAGCCTGTGTTTGCATGATAATGATTCGAAAAATAAGAAATTAACTTGGTGTTTTCGTCGTCTGGGTGAGCTGCAATATAAAGTACGCTTCCTAAAAAATTTAATTTTTGAATTTTACCATATATTTCTACAGCACTAGGTTTTTTTGGTTGTTGCGCACAAATAGTAACAGTACTAAAGAAAATACTTAACAGTAATACAAATGTCTTTTTCATTTTAAAGTACTTTTAGTTAATCGGTAAATTCTTTTTCTTCGTGTTGTTTTTTTACCAATGAAATTCCTTTTTGGATAAGTAAATTATTAGGATAGGTAATTTCTTCGCCTTCGCTTGTTTTTAAGAAAATATAAAACGATTTAATGTCTAAAATTTCGGCTTCAATAGGAAAATCTTTATCGTGAATTTTAATTACATCGCCAATTTTAAAAGGGTACGAAAAAAACAAAATAACACCTGCGCTTATATTACTTAAAATAGACCATTGCGCAATAGTGGCAACACCCACAACTGTAAAAATAGACGATATAAATAAGAAAATTTGGTCTTTTTTTACGCCCCAAATAATAATAATTGAAATTAGTGCTAAAGAGCCAAGCAATATATTTATATATTTAATAACCAAATTAGTACGGTTTTCCAAAACTTCGTTTATACGCGCAAATTTTCGTACTACACTCGCATTTAACGATCTTAGAATGAAGAGAATTGCTAAAACGAGCAATGTTAGTAATTCTTGATGCAAATATGGATTATCAATAAGTTTAAACATATTCTAATAATTTATCGTAAACTTTATCAATAGGCATTCCTACAACATTAGCATAAGAGCCTTCAATTTTTTCAATTCCAACTAAACCTATCCATTCCTGAATGCCGTATGCTCCAGCTTTATCAAAAGGTTTATAGTTTTTTAAATAGTAATGCAAAGCGTCATCATTTAGTTTTTTAAAAAAGACTTTCGTTTTTTCAAAAAAAGTATCGTTTCCTTTTTGAGTTTTAAAACAAACCGATGTAATAACTTCGTGGCTATTTCCGCAAAGTGATTGTAGCATAGAAAAAGCATCGTTGTAATTTTTAGGTTTTCCCAATGCTTTTCCGCTATGCCAAACTATGGTGTCGCTGGTAATTACAATTTCATTTTCGGTTAAATTTGAAAAGGCATTCGCTTTTAACTCTGCTAAAAAGTTGGTTATTGCTTCGGCTTTTAAATGCTCGGGATAAATTTCGTTTACTTCTTTTAACCGAATTTCAAAATCAATATTTAATTCTTTAAAAAAATGTTGCCTACGAGGCGAGCCCGAAGCTAATACAATATGTTTGTGTTGGAGTTTTTCTTTAAGCATTGGTAACCGAATATGTAATAACCCAGATAGACAAAATTCCGAAAAATAAAATGAATTTAAGAAGTAAACTTAAATTTTTAACGTCTTTTTGGGTTTTAGCATTCCACGATTTTATGGTAAAAAAGATAAGTGGCATTATAATAAAAAGCAAAACATAATAGACCACGTAAGTGTATTGAAATAAGTTTTCTTTTAAATAATAAGCTAATAAAGCAATGGGTAGAAATGAAAGAAAAAATACAATTTTCATAGTTTTATCTTTTCCTATAAGTACAGGAAGTGTTCCAATTCCTGTTTTGGCGTCAGCATCGGCATCTTCAATATCTTTAACCATTTCACGTAGTAAATTAATGATGAAAACAAATATTGCGTAATCAATTAAAATACTAAAAACGTGCTGCATTAAAGCCTGATTATCTTCGTAGGTTGTAGGTAGTAAATCGAAAATTCCAAGAATAATAACACTAAACGAAAGTAAACAAGCTACTACAATGTTTCCAATTATTGCAATTTGTTTTAATGTAGTAGCATATACATATAGTAAAGCAGCTACAATTATGAAAAGAGCCGAAAAACTTGGTTTTCCTACAGCGTTAGCCACATAAAAACCAATGACAACACCTAGTACATTTAATCCGAAATATAAATTATAAGCCGTTTTTTCCGAAATTGATTTACCAATAATTCTCTTATTTGCGAGTTCATCGGTTTCTTGGTCCATAATGTCGTTAATTATATAGCCTGCAGCTGCAATTAAAACAGTAGCTAAAACCAACAGAAAAAACTGAACGTGTGTCATTGCTAGAAAATTTTGATCGGCAGTAAGTGGCGTATAAGTAGCGGTTTTTAAAAAAGTATAACGAAACAAAATTTGCATAAAAGCAAGTATGGCTAGGTTTTGTATGCGTATAAGTTTTAAATAGTTCATTTTTATTGAAATATAATTAAACACCAAATTGTTGCAAGTGATGATTTAAGTGTTTCCATTGCAATTTATCCCAATCTTCGGTACTCATTTTTCCAAAAAACGGATGTTTGTCAAGTTTTACAACTTGTGTTCCTTTTTGGAATTCTGCTACTTTTTCAAGTAATTCTTGTTTTGTTTGTTCAAAATTATATGTTTCAGTAAAAACAAAATCAGGAGCAGTTGGACTGTTTTTTTTGTATTCTGTTCCGTTAATAATTTTATTTTTCAGCATTTTACCCAATAATCCCATTATAAAATTTGGTTTGCTTGGTTGGGTATTTCCTAAAGTAATATCTAGAGGAGCAATGCAGTGCTTTAACATTTGGTCAACCGTCATTTTTCCCCAAAGTCCTTCGGAATTTGGTGTAAGTTGATTAATTCTATTTAATATTGCTTGATTATCAGATATATTATAAATTGATGGCATATTATTTTTTTATTGCTGTTATACTGTAAAGCATAGGTAACTTATTTTCAAAACCTTTTATACGAAATTTTCCTTTTTCAAATTCAAAGGTTTTATTGAAGCAATTATACGGCGAATAATCGTATTCTTCAAAACTTTTAATTTCTAATCCTTGCTTAAGTAAACTAGAAATTACTTCTGCTAGCGAATGATTCCACCCGACATAATCGGTTTGAATTTCAGCATCTTTTTGAGCATAAGTACCTGTAAAGGTTTCGATTATGGGTTTTTCATTATGATAATGATATTGAATTTTAGTAAAGTCATCATCAAACATCCAAATTACCGGATGAAATTCAACAAAAATGAATTTTCCGCCAGGTTTTAAACTATCAACAATAACTTTAGCCCATCGATCTAAATCGGGTAACCAGCCAATGGTGCCATAACTCGTATAAACGATATCGAATTGTTGTTTGATATAGTTTCGTGTATCATACACGTTACAACACACAAATTGCGCATTAAGTTGTAGTTCATCGTTGAGTTTTTTTGCTGTATCAATGGCTTTATCAGATAAATCGATTCCTGTAACTTGCGCGCCCATTCTAGCTAATGAAAGTGTATCTTGTCCAAAATGACATTGTAAGTGTAAGATGGATAAATTGGAAACATCGCCTAATAAGTTTAAATCGATATTTGGCAATGAATTTTTTCCAGAAATAAATGATTTTTGATCATAAAATTCAGAGGTTATATGAACAGGAACTTTGTTGTTCCAAGCTTGTTTGTTGCGATTAAAAAAGTCTTGTTCGGTCATTTGAATTACTTTAATTGATAATTAGCCCCGATGGAAGCAAGCTACCGTGTAGCGCATACAGCGGGATAAATTGTGTTGTGAAGCGTATTTGTGTGCTTCTTCACTTCAAAATTACTTAAATTATTAGTATTTTTGCACTTTAAAATTTAAAAAATAGAAAATGCAAAACGGTATTTACGCTAAATTTAATACTTCGAAAGGTAGTATTTTAGTTCAATTAACGCATGATAAAACGCCTGGAACTGTTGGAAACTTTGTAGGTTTGGCAGAAGGGCAAATGGATAATAAAGCAAAAGGTATGGGAAAACCGTACTATGATGGGTTGAAATTTCACCGTGTGATTCCTGATTTTATGATTCAGGGTGGATGTCCGCAAGGCACTGGTGTTGGCGGACCTGGTTATCAATTTGATGATGAATTTCATCCTGAATTGAAACATGATACTCCGGGTGTATTGTCGATGGCAAATGCTGGACCTGGAACGAATGGTTCGCAGTTTTTTATTACCCATGTTCCTACGCCTTGGTTAGATGGTAAACATACTGTTTTTGGTCATGTAGTAGAAGGACAAGATGTAGTTGATGCAGTGGCTCAAGGTGATACGATTGAATCGATTGAAATTGTACGTGTTGGTGATGAAGCTACAAATTGGAATGCTATTGAAGCGTTTCGTACGTTTGAAGGTTCACGTGAAAAACGTATGGCTGAAGAAAAACGTTTAGCTGAAGAAGCTTTGGAAAAATTAGCTGTTGGTTTTCAAAAAACGGAAAGTGGTTTGCGTTACCAAATTATTCAAAAAGGAAGTGGCAAACAGGCTGAAAAAGGTAAAAAAGTATCGGTTCATTATCAAGGTGCTTTAGATAACGGCATGGTATTCGATTCGTCATACAAAAGAAAACAACCAATTGATTTTACTTTAGGCGTTGGTCAGGTTATTGAAGGCTGGGACGAAGGTATTGCCTTATTGAAAGTGGGTGATAAAGCGCGTTTTGTAATTCCATCGTATTTGGGCTATGGTAGTCGTGGTGCTGGTGGTGTTATTCCGCCAAATGCTACATTGGTTTTTGATGTAGAATTGATGGACGTGAAGTAATTGACAAAAGTTGAAAGTCAAAAGTCGAAAGTTGAAAGTCGAAAGACGAAAATAATATAAAAATCCTGAGAGTTGCTCTTGGGATTTTTTGTTTGGTACTGTTTTTGTACATTTACCATCAATTGTAGTTTATATGAATAAATTTTTGTCTTTTTATTTACTTCTTTTTTCAATTGCCTTTTATGGTCAAATTCCGCATTGTGGGTACGATTTTACTTCGTATATAGTAGTTGATGTGCATGAAAATGGTAAAACTGAAAATTATAAAGAAGTAAAAATTACATTAGTAGATGCTGATGGAAATGCGGTTATCAATGTTAACAATTTATATAGTTGGAAAAATGCTAATGAACCGTTGGTTTTTATGCAAAATTATTTGATTTCAAAGAAGATGAAAAACCGTTACTTTTTTCCGTATGCTACCGATCAGTATTTTTTGTCGGTAACCAGTTCATTTCCTGCTGAAAACTTTAGTATTAAAATAGAAGATATTTCAGGAAAATACAAAACACAATTAATTCCTTTACAAAGTTTTAATATGTATATTTTGTGCTCAACAGAAACTCAAAAAGCTAAAATGTTTGGCAAACGAACAAATAGCCCGGTTGAGGTAGTTTTGGAGTAGTTTCAGTTAGCAGTTTACAGTTTACAGTTTACAGTTTACAGTTTCACAGTTTACAGTTTACAGTTTACAGTTTACAGTTTACAGTTTACAGTTTACAGTTTACAGTTAAAGGTGTTAACTTCTTATTAAAAGCATAAATTTTTCATATCCTTTTGTTGTATATAGCGTAATAAAGTGTTTGTTATCAATAAAGATTTCAAAAATGTTTTCGTTTACATGAAGTTCTGGTTCGTATTTTCGTTCTTTTTGGTAATAACTATTTGTTTTATATTTTTTTGTTGAAACAGTTTTATTATTAAAATAAGAAAATGAATGTATTCTTTTTACTTTAATTCCTAGAAAAGTATGAAATCCTGAAATTTTATCGTTTTCAATAAATATACTTTTTCGTAAAAAAAGTAAGAAAGTAAGAAAACATATAAAAAGAGATGAAATTATAATAAATGTAAGAATCGGTTTTTCAAAAATTATAAAACCAATAGTTATGCCGAGAGTTACAATGCTTGCTATTATTAAGATTTAGCTTTCTATAATAATCCCAAGAACTTTCAATAGTTTTTCTCATATAATTAAAAATAAAAATTCGCAAATTTTTTACTTTAAACTGTTAACTACTAACTGTTAACTGTAAACTAAAGACTAATCTATTTCCATTTAATATTACAACCAATACTTGGTTTTTGCGGTTCGTTTACTTTTCGGTTAAACATTAGCGCATCAATAGCATTTCGTAAATCGTAGCCATTAATAGGAATGCCGTTGGAAGGTCGTGAATCATCAAGTTGTCCACGGTAAACTAATTTATCTTGCCCATCATACAGATAAAAATCGGGTGTGCAAGCGGCATCATAAGCCTTGGCAGTTTCTTGTGTTTCATCATACAAGTATGGAAAATCAATATGATTTTTAAGGCAAAATCCGGCCATTTTATCAGGAGCATCTTGCGGGTATTTTTCAATATCATTACTCGAAATAGCAACAAAACCAATTCCTTGCACACGATAATCGTTAGCAATTCGAACAATTTCATCAATTACATGCAATACAAAAGGGCAGTGGTTACATATAAAAACTACGACTGTTCCTTTTTTACCTTTTACGGTATCAAATGTAAACGATTCATTGAAGTTGGTTGCAGGTAAATTAAATTTAGGTGCTTTAGTCCCAATAGGAAGCATGTTTGATGGAGTTTGCGCCATTTTATTTTTATAAATATTAAGTTGTATTAGTTATACGTTTCATTTATAAAAAAGTTACAAAAACTAAAATTTCATACATTTGAATAAAAAGAATGATGACAACTACAATTTCATGGCAAGATTTTGAAAAAATAGCTATTCATGTGGGAACGATAATTGAAGTGAATGATTTTCCTGAAGCTCGAAAGCCTGCATTTCAATTAAAAATTGATTTTGGAACGGAAATAGGAATTAAAAAATCATCAGCTCAAATTACTTTACGCTATTCTAAAGAATCATTACTTGGCAAGCAAATAATTGCCGTAGTAAATTTTGAACCAAAACAAATAGGAACTTTTATGAGTGAATGTTTGGTTCTTGGTTTGGTTGGAAATTCTAATGATGTGGTATTATTATCGCCCGATTTTCAAGTTGAAAATGGTTTAAAAACGGCATAAAAAAAGTCTGGATTTACCAGACTTAATTTTTCGTTATAAAAGTGATTAAATATCATCGAAACTTACATCTGTAAAACTTTCTGTTGATGTGTTTTCTGCTTCTACACTGTTGTATTCTCTTTTAAAATCTTTTTGATGTCTTTCTGAAATTACTTCTTCGCCTTTTTGTTCAATAACAAAATTAGTCATTTCATTTAAAATTTCTGTAAAAGCAACAAAATCTTCCTTGTATAAATAAATTTTGTGTTTTTTAAAGTGGTACGATCCATCTTCTTCAGTAAACTTTTTGCTTTCGGTAATCGTAATGTAGTAATCGTCTGCTTTTGTAGATCTTACATCAAAAAAATAGGTTCTTCTACCGGCTCTTTAATACTTTAGAAAAAATTTCTTCTTTTTCTAACATGTCATTTTCTCTCATATTCAGTCATTCAGTTTTTGTTAAACAGTAACCAAAAGTCATAAAAAAAAATTATATAACCAATTTTTTTTAGCTATTTTCTTTTTCCGATAATTGTTTTGAGTATAATTCTTTATAATATCCATCAATTTTAGTAATTGATTATGAGAACCTTGTTGTATTATTTTCCATTATCGAGAATAATAATTTTATCGGCATTTTTAACAGTCGATACTCTATGGCTCACGATAAGCATGGTTTTATTGTTACCAAATGCGGTTAAGTTATTTAATATTTTTTCTTCCGTTTCGGTATCTATAGCACTTAAACAATCGTCAAACAATAGAATAGGTGCGTTTTTTAATAGTGCTCTAGCAATAGAAACGCGCTGTTTTTGTCCGCCAGAAAGTGTAATTCCTCTTTCGCCTAATACGGTTTCGTAGCCATTTTTAAATTCTATAATGTTATGATGAACATTTGCCAGTTTGGCAACAGCTTCAATTTCGTTATCAGTTGCATGTTCATTGCCAAATTTTATGTTGTTTTTAATTGTATCAGAAAACAAAAACGAATCTTGCGGTACTACGCTAACAGCTTCTCGTAAACTAGTTAAATTACAATTTTTTATAGGCGTGTTATCAAGCATAATTTCGCCAGAAGAAACATCGTAAAGACGACTTATTAAATTTAATATGGTTGATTTGCCTGAGCCAGTATTGCCTAAAATTCCTAAAGTTTTACCTTTTTCAATTTCAAATGATATATTTTTTAAGGCTTCAATTCCAGTATCGTCATAAGTAAAAGAAACATTTTTAAAGCTTATATTTCCTTCAATTTTTGTACGATTAGGATTTGTATTATAAATATCGGGTTGTTCTTTTAAAAACTCATTTATACGTTTTTGAGAAGCTTTTGCTTCTTGAATTAATGATGAAACCCAACCTAATGAAGCAACAGGCCAAGTTAGCATATTAATATAGAGCATAAATTGTGCAATTTTTCCAATATTATCAATTTCAGTGCTGCCTTGCATATACAAAAGTCCGCCTGCATAAATTACGACTAAATTACTTAAACCAATTAGCAAAATCATAAGCGGTCCAAAAAGCGAATTCATTTTGGCTAAACTCATTGCTTTATTTTTGCTCTCATTTGTTAATTGGTTAAATTCTTCATTTTTTTCAGGTTCAATAGCATAAGCTTTTATTACTCGAATTCCAGAAAATATTTCTTGCGTAAACGATGATAATGTAGCTAAATTTTTTTGAAACAAACCACTTCGTTTATGAATTTCGCTACTAATTTTAAAAATTCCGTACGATAATAAAGGTAACGGTAAAAGTGAATAAAGCGTAAGTTTTGGCGAAATAATATACATTTGAATGGTAACCGTTGTAAACGTAATTATTGTATTAATCGAATACATAACAGCTGGGCCAACATACATTCGTACTTTGCTTACATCTTCGCTAATTCGACTCATTAAATCGCCTGTTCGTTGTCTTTTAAAAAAATTCTGACTTAAAACTTGATAATGATTATAAATTTCATTTTTTAAATCGAATTCTATGTAACGCGACATAACAATTAAAGTTTGTCGCATTAAAAAGGTAAAAAAACCAGCAACTATTGTAGCTCCTAAAATAAGCAAAATGTTTACCAACAATTCTTTACTAATAAAAGCAATAGATGTTTCTTTGTTTTTAGTAAATTCTTCTACAAAAGCAATAGAATCGCCCACTAATTTTGGGACATATAAACGAATAATTTGAGCAACTATAGTAATTAAAATTCCAAGTAAAAACCTATATTTATATTTTAAAAAATATTTATTTAAGTATTGTAATTCTTTCATTAAAAATTTGCTCTCGTATTAATTTTGTGTAAAATTATAAATTTAAAATTATACCGAGTTAGCTTTTTATGTATAATTAACACTAAAACGTCTATTGTTATATTCTTAAAATAAGAATAAAATATTGAAAAATTTTAAAATTATACGTAATATTGCATCATAATTTTGAGAAACATTCAATACAACTTAACAATATAATGACAGCAGATTTAGTAAAAGCAAACGAATTATATAAAGTTGACCCTGTTTTTGGTCAAATTTCGTTCGACGGTCATGAGCAAATAGTATTTTGCCACGATAAAGATACTGGTTTAAAAGCCATAATAGGAATTCATAATACCGTTTTAGGTCCAGCTCTTGGAGGAACCAGAATGTGGAATTATACTAACGAGTGGGAAGCTCTAAACGATGTGCTTCGCTTATCAAGAGGAATGTCATTTAAATCGTCTATTTCGGGTTTAAATTTAGGTGGTGGAAAAGCTGTAATTATTGGCGATGCTAAAACACAAAAAACACCCGAATTAATGCGTCGATTCGGACAATTTGTCGATTCATTATCAGGAAAATACATTACCGCAGAAGATGTAGGTATGGAAACTAAAGATATGGATACCGTGCGCGAAGTAACACAATTTGTTACGGGTATTTCCGAAGAAAAAGGCGGCTCTGGAAATCCATCGCCCATTACTGCTTATGGTGTATTTATGGGCTTAAAAGCTGCCGCAAAACATCAATTTGGCACCGATAATTTAGAAGGTAAAAAAGTTTTAGTTCAAGGAATAGGGCACGTTGGCGAAGTATTGGTTCAGCATTTAACTCAAAATGGAGCTGTTGTAACCATTTCCGATATAAATGAAGAACGCGTAAACCAAGTTGCGGCAAAATATAATACAAAAATATTTTCGGGTAACGATTTGTACTCGGCAGAAGTAGATATTTACGCACCGTGTGCTTTAGGCGCTACTATTAATGATGATACTATTGATAGATTAAAAGCAAAAGTTATTGCAGGAGCAGCAAATAACCAATTAGCAAACGAAGTAAAGCACGGTAAAATTTTAAAAGAAAAAGGTATTTTATTTGCACCCGATTTTTTAATTAATGCGGGTGGTGTTATTAATGTGTACTCTGAACTTGAAAATTTAACCAAAGCTCAAGTAATGGAAAAAACAGAAAATATTTATAATACAGCCTTAGAAATTTTTAATTTTTCCGATAAAAATAACATAACTACTCAAGCTGCTGCTATGTCTATTGCTCAAAAACGAATAGACGATAAAAAAAAGGAATTAGAAAACAACTAATTAATAAAAATATGTAATTTTGCAAAGCGAGAGAATTTTCTTTCGCTTTCTTAATTTTTTTAAGTTCTTATGCTAAATAGAAGACACATTCGTATAAAAGTAATGCAAAGTATTTATGCTATGCACAAGCACGAATCGGATAACCTTTTAAAAGAAGAAAAATTCTTGTTGCAAAGCATTAACAATATGCAAAGTTTATATTTGCTATTAGTTGCTGCTTTAGTAGAAATTCGCCAGAAAGAAGAAGAATATTTAGAGCTAGCTTCCAAAAAGCATTTAGCCTCATTTGAAGAGCAAAATCCAAATAAAAAATTTGTTGAAAATAAAGTTTTAAATGTATTAGCACAATCTAAAAGTCTTGAAACAGCTCTAGAGGAAAATAAAATTTTAAACTGGAAACAAAACGACGATTTAATTTTACAATTATTAGAAGCTGTTAAAACTAGTAAAGTTTATGCAAATTACATGAATACACCTTTTGACTCGTTTAAAAGTGAAAAGTATTTTATAGCCGATTTGTTTTCTGAAGTAATTGCGCCAAATGAAAAATTGTACGATTATTTAGAAGATTTTAAACTTACTTGGCTAGACGATTTACCATTAGTAAATACCTTGCTATTAAAACAAATTAAAGCTTTAAAACCCGAAGATGCTACTTTTATAGTGCCACAGCTTTATAAAGATGAAGACGATAAAGATTTTGTTTTACAATTGTTCAGAAAAACGGTTTTAAATGAAACAGCTTTATCGAAAGAATATATAAATAGAACGCCAAATTGGGATACCGAACGAATTGCCGAAATTGATACTATAATTTTAAAAATGGCAATTTGCGAACTGCTATACTTTCCATCAATACCTGTAAAAGTTACTATAAACGAGTATTTGGAAATTGCAAAAGAATATTCTACTCCAAAAAGTAGTATATTTATAAATGGAATTTTAGATAATTTAGTTACCGAATTTAAAAATAATAATCGATTACAAAAAACAGGAAGAGGTTTATTATAAAACGTAAAACGAAATAAAAAATGAAGAAAAGTATTTTATTTTTAGCAGGAGCTTTAGTGTTTTCAATAATTTCTTGTAAAGAAAATACAAAAGGAATTATTACAGATCAAGATATGCAAAAAGTTGCTGCAGAAAAAGAATTGCTAAACAAATTGCCAAAAATAGAATTTGATAAAACAGTTCACGATTTTGGTACTATAAATGAAGGCGATAAAGTAGAAACCGAATTTATAGTAAATAATACAGGCGAAAACGACTTGGTAATTGCCGATGCACACGCTTCTTGCGGTTGTACCGTACCAGAATGGCCAAAAGAACCTATAGCACCAGGCGCATCTGCAGCTATAAAAGTTTCTTTCGATTCTAGCGGTAAACCTGGAAAGCAAAGTAAAACAGTTACACTTACAACCAATACAGAAAACGGTAGCGAAACATTTGATATTAAAGCAAATGTACTACCAAAAGCAAAATAATTAAATTAAAAACATAACACAATTATTATTATGGATAATCCAATGTTTATAGGTCAAATACTATTAATGATAGCTATTTTTTATTTTTTATTAATTCGACCACAACAACAACGCGCAAAAAAAGAAAAAGCATTTGAAGCTGCACTAAAAATAGGCGATAGAATAATTACAAAAGCAGGAATTCATGGAAAAGTTAATGAACTTTCAGAAGAAACAGTAGTGGTAGAAACGATGGCTGGTAAAATTAAAATGGAACGTTCTGCAATTTCTATGGAAATGAGTGCAAAATTAAACGAGAAAAAATAGTTTTTTGTAATTCCGAATTTATTTAACTTCGTTAAATCTTCGATTTCGGAATCTAAAAATAAATGCTAAAACAAGTTCAGCATTACAAATTAACGATATTGATCATTAAGACCTTTACCTTTAGCAAGTAAAGGTTTTATTTTTTCTAATCGAGCTAATTTTGTTTTTTCTTGTTTAGCGGTATCAATAAACTCTAAATATTCTCTTTGTTTATAAGGTGTAAGATTTTCAAATTCATTTTTTAATGTTGGATTTTCATTTAAAAAACTTTTAAAAAAATCAGAAATTATAGTTTCTTTTTTTTCTTTTTTTATACTCAATCCTTTGTCTTCAATTGCAATAGCTTCTTTAATATATTCTAAAATTAGTTTTTCATCAATTTCCACTTTCGATTGAAATCGCATTTGACGCAACGATTTTGTGTTTTCTTCGTTAGCATTTATTAAAAGATTTTTTTTGTCTTTAAGAAAAACACCATTAAAAAACCAAATACCAAAATACGATTTAAAACCACCAATTCCTAAAACATTTTTTCCGTTATAGGTATAAACTGGACCACCCCATTTTGTAGTTTCAATCAAGTTTGTTGTTCTAATAATTGAATGCAGCAAATCTAGCTCTTCGTTCCATTGATTTGTTTTGTTCCACGGATTTTTCTTTTTTTCTTCCATATATAAAAGTACAAAAAAGGAAGCACTAGCTTCCTTTTTAATTAAAATATTACCTTAAGCTTTATTTCTTTTCCGTTTCGTATTACGGTAACTTCTCGTTCATCGCCAGCACTTAATTTCGATAAACACTCCATATAGCCGTAAACTTCTTTTATTGTACAATCGCCAATTTGTGTTAAAATATCTCCTGAAAGTATTCCTGCTTTATCGGCGGGTCTTCCTTCTGTAACACCATCTATATGTAAACCGTCGCCATAATCAGTATAATCTGGCATTACCCCTAAAGTAACTTTAAATTTAGGTGTTTTTTTACCCGCTTCTGCTTTCGTTTTTGTAAAGGGAATAGTATCTAAATTGGTTAATTCATTGGTTACTCTAAAAATATAATCTACAATGGCTCTTACGCCATAATAATTAATTTTTTCTTCATCATCACTTGGTTTGTGATAATCCATATGTGTTCCTGTAAAGAAAAATAATACTGGAATATCTTTTAAATAAAATGAAGTATGATCAGACGGGCCAATTCCTGTATTCTCGAGAGTTACATTAAAACCAGCAGGTTTGTTTTTTTCAATTATTTTTTCAAAAACGGTACTTGTACCCACACCGCCTACAACTAATGATTTGTTTTCGTTTAATCGGCCAATCATATCCATATTAATCATAGCAACTACATTTGAGAAATGATTTTTTAATGATTCGGCTAAAAATTTGGAACCAATTAAACCATCTTCTTCTCCCGAAAACAAAGCAAAAACATAGTTTACATTTTCTTTTGTCTTGTTTTGAGAGAACATTCTAGCTAATTCTAAAACACCCGCAACGCCAGAAGCATTATCATCGGCACCATTATGAATTTCGCCATACGAATTAGGTTTTGTAGAATTATGATGCTCATTTCTGCCAATATGATCGTAGTGTGCGCCAATTACAATGGTTTTATCGGCATTATTATCGATATAGCCAATTACATTTGTGCCATTATTTTTTGTAACACTTAAACTATCGTGCGGATTTAATCGGATTTTATAATCGAATTCTTGTAAAAACGAATTTTTGTTATAAGGTTTTAAGCCTAATTTTTTAAATTCTTTTGCTAAATACTTCGATGCTTTTTTTTCGCCTTTTGAACCTGTTAATCGGCCTTCTAATTCGTCTGAAGAAAGATAGGAAATATGGTTTTTTAAGTAGTTATTATTAACAATTTCTTCTTCATCGGTTTCTACCCAATCGGCAATAAAAACATTGGTTTCTCTTGGTTTACTTTGCTGCCTGTTGCTAGAAAATACTAATTTTTTACCATCGGGTGAAAACATTGGAAAGGCATTAAATTCGCTTTCCCAAGTAATTTGACGTAAATTTTCGCCATTTTCATCAATCATAAACAATTGAAAATCGTAACCTCGTGTAGAATGATGATTGCTTGAAAAAATAATTTTTTTATCGGAAGGATGGAAGTAAGGTGCCCAATTGGCTTTTCCTAAATGGGTTACTTGTTTTAAGTTTGTGCCATCTATGTTTATGGTGTAAATTTCCATTTCTGTTGGCGCAACTAAGTTTTTGCTCAACAAATCTTTGTATTCTGCAATTGCTTCAGTTGTTTTTGGGCGCGATGAACGGAATACTAATTTTTTACTATCGTGCGAAAAGAAAGCACCACCGTCGTAACCTAAACCATTTGTTAATTGTTTTAAATTAGAACCATCGATATCCATTATCCATAATTCTAAATCGCCGCTACGTGTGCTGGTAAAAACAATTTTCTTTCCATCAGGCGATACTACAGCTTCAGCATCGTAACCGGGTTCATTTGTTAATTGTTTTACCACTTTTCCGTTTAAATCGGCAATGTAAATATCGTATTCAGGATAAATTGCCCAAAGATATTTTCCATCTGTCGATTTTGGTGGAGCAGGACAAGCATGTCCGCCTTCGTGCGTAGAAGCGTATAAAATATGCTTTCCATCAGGCATAAAGAATGAACAAGTAGTTCTTCCTAATCCAGTTGAAATTAATTGTAAATCTTCTGGCGAATGGTTTTCCTTTTGCAAATCGAGCATGTAAATTTGGTCGCATTGAATACCAAATTGCGGATTGGTAATTTGTAGTGTTAAACTTTTACCATTCGGACTAAAATAGGCTTCGGCATTATCGCCACCAAAAGTTAACTGTTTTATATTTTTTAAATTTTTTTCTTGAGCAAAGCTTCCTAAAATAGTAAGTGTAAGAAGAAAAGTAAAAATCTGTTTTTTCATTTTTTGAAATTATTTTTGGGCTGTAAGTTCAGCAATTTTAACGATAACTTCTGTTGCTTTAATCATACTTTCCACAGGAACATATTCGTATTTTCCGTGGAAATTATGTCCGCCAGCAAAAATGTTAGGACAAGGTAATCCCATATACGATAATTGCGAACCGTCAGTTCCGCCACGAATTGGTTTAATGATTGGTTCAATTCCTAATTCTTTCATGGCTTTTTCAGCAATTTCAACAATATGGAAAACAGGTTCTACTTTTTCGCGCATGTTGAAGTATTGATCTTTTACTTCTGCAGTACAAATATTTTCTCCAAATTGTTTTGCATATTCTGCGTTAAATTGCTTTGCAATTGTGTGGATTAATTCTTTTCGTGCTTCAAATTTATCTTTATCGTGGTCGCGAATAATCAATTCAACAGTACTTTCTTCAATGCTTCCATTTAAATGATGTACATGAAAAAAACCTTCGTAACCAGTTGTTCTTTCTGGAACTTCATTTTCGGGTAATAAAGAAATAAATCGGTTTGCTAATAGCATAGAATTTATCATCTTACCTTTTGCATAACCAGGATGAACACTTTTTCCTTTAAAAGTGATTTTTGCACCTGCTGCGTTGAAGTTTTCATATTCTAATTCGCCAATTTGACTTCCATCCATAGTGTAAGCCCAATCGCAACCAAATTTAGCTACATCAAATTTATGTGCGCCACGACCAATTTCCTCATCGGGTGTAAAACCAACACGAATTTTACCATGTTTAATTTCAGGATGTTGAATTAAGTATTCCATAGCCGTCATAATTTCGGTAATTCCAGCTTTGTCATCTGCTCCTAATAGCGTAGTACCATCTGTTGTAATTAAAGTTTGACCTTTGTACAATAATAAATCTTCAAAATAATTTGGCGATAAAACAATGTTTTGCGCTGCATTTAAAACAATGTCTTGTCCGTCGTAATTTTCAATAATTTGTGGTTTTACATTGGCGCCAGTAAAATCGGGAGTTGTATCAAAATGGGCTACAAAACCAATAGTTGGTACATCGTAATCAACATTACTGGGTAGCGTTGCCATAATATAAGCATTTTCATCAATAGAAACTTCTTGCATTCCCATTGCTTTAAGCTCTTCTACCAGTTTATTGGCTAAATTCCATTGCTTTTCAGTACTTGGAGTAGTTGTTGAATTCGGATCCGATTCGGTGTCGATTGTAACGTAGCTTACAAATCTATCAATGATGTGTTGCATAACTGTATTTAATTTTGTTCAAAGATACTATATCTATACGTACAAAAGCAAAGATAAAATCTTAAAACTATGTTTAAATTTAGTGTTTGAATGCTTACTTTTGCACAAACAACAACACAATTTATGTATAAACTACTTATTCGTCCGTTACTTTTTTGTTTTGATCCCGAAAAAGTACATCATTTTACCTTTTCAGTTATTCGTTTTTTAAATAAATTAGGTTTTGGCAATCTATTTAAAATGCTATATGAAGTAAAAGACAACCGATTAGAACGTGAAGTTTTTGGATTAAAATTTAAAAATCCTGTAGGGTTAGCCGCTGGTTTTGATAAAGACGCAAAACTTTTTAAAGAATTGTCAAATTTTGGTTTTGGATTTATTGAAATAGGGACTTTAACCCCAAAATCTCAAGAAGGAAACCCCAAAAAAAGATTATTTCGTTTAAAAAAGGATAGCGCTATAATTAATAGAATGGGTTTTAATAATGGCGGGGTTTTTGCTGCAGTTGAACGATTGAAGAAAAATAAAAATGTACTTATTGGTGGAAATATTGGTAAAAATAAAGTAACACCTAATGAAAGTGCTGTTGAAGACTATATAATGTGTTTTGAGGCTTTGTATCCTTATGTTGATTATTTTGTTGTAAATGTAAGTTCGCCAAACACACCAAATTTACGCGAATTACAAGAAAAAGAACCTTTAACAAGAGTTTTGCAACAATTGCAAAATGACAATATCAAAAAACAAAAAGCAAAACCAATACTTCTTAAAAATTGCTCCCGATTTAACTAATGAACAATTAGTAGATATTATCGACATAGTAAATGAAACTAAAATTGCAGGTGTTATTGCAACCAATACAACAATTTCGAGAGATGGATTACAGTCTGAAAGTAAAAACGAAATAGGTGGACTTTCTGGCAAGCCTTTAACAAATCGTTCTACAGAAGTGATTCGTTTTTTATCAGAAAAAAGTAATAAAGCTTTTCCTATAATTGGTGTTGGAGGCATTCATTCGGCTCAAGATGCTATAGAAAAACTAGAAGCAGGAGCAAGTTTAGTGCAATTATATACGGGTTTTATTTATGAAGGACCACAATTAGTAAAAAAAATAAATAAGACTATTTTATTAAAAACGAATTTAAAAAATCAGTTATAATTCCTGTAGTAAACGCAAATGCAAAACTTAATAGCGTTCCAATTAAAACGTATTCAGTAAGTTTTCTGTCTTTTGCAGCAGTTAAATCGCCAAAGCGAAAAATTGATTTTGCAGCCAAAATGAAGCCGATAGCACTAAAATTGCCAATTATAACGAAAAATAAAACAAATAATCGTTCCAATATTCCTATGTAATTCCCTGCATTTTGTAAAGAATTTTTGTCTTTTTTCTTTTCATTTTCTGGTGCCCAAATTGAGATGATGTTTTTTATAATAATAGAACTAGGTTTTGTTACAAAAAGTATAGCTGTTCCGTATAATAATAGTTGATTGAGCACTATGTTGTTTTTTAAATTTAAAGTTGTATAATTGCTGTATTCGGTAAAAAAATAACTTGCAAAAATAATAACGAATAAATGTAAAATTTGGTCGTAAATAAATAATTTTCTTTTTGTTTTTTTAGTTTGGAAACGAAGTTTTAAATAATCGATTACACCATGAAGAAAAGCTATAGGTAATGCAATTTTCCAAGCTGAAAGTTCAAATAAAATGAGCCAAATTAACGCAAAATGGAGTAGCGTATGCCAATATAAAAACTTACTTTTAGCAATGTGCTTTTCTTTATGTTTAACCCATTTAGAGGGTTGCCAAAAAAAATCGCCCAAAATATGGGCTAAAAATAACTTTACAAAAAGTATCATTTGGCTATTGCTTTTAGTTTTTCGTTTATTTTATTATTTAGTTCTAAAATTAAATCATAATGAGCTCGTTTACCTCTTCTACTAACGGCAGCTTGATTTATACCTAGTTTTTGCCCTATTTCTTCTTGCGACAACATAGGATTTTCTAAAGCAAAATACACATATTCGGCAGATTGAGCCGTCCATTTATCCATAAAAGTAAGCCCTAATTTTAAAAACAAATTAACATCAGAATTAAAACTTTTGTTATTAGTAGTAATAGATAAATTTAGTTTTTGCTTTTTTAAATTATTAAAACCTTCACCAGAAAAAATAAAGGCAGTTCCATTACTTTCTGAAACTTTATTAGATGCAAAATCTTTATTACCAATACCAATACTCATACGAGCATCTAGCCCAATACTTTTTAGGTAGGCTTTAGTTTTTATTGATGTTAAAAAAGCCGTTTCTATATTTTGAATTTCAATCTGGAATTCGTCGCCTCTATAAATTTCCCAAGTATTTGGTGTTTCTCCAAAATTAGAAAACAACAACTTTAAACCAGTAATCCATTTTGTAGATTTGGCCTTTCTCGAGTCTATAATATCACCAGTTATTACACTTAACATATATCAAATATAGTAAAACAAGTTTTAATTTTCAAATATATTACTTTAAAATGTAATTTTTTTAATTATTACCTAAAAATGTAATATTTGTAATTATTCTTCTTTGAAGTAATTTTTTAACTATAAATTTAGCAGAAAACAATTTTATAAAACTTTTTACTTTAGTATCTTTGAAAGCCTATGAGTCAAGTAAAAATTATCGAATGCCCGCGCGATGCCATGCAAGGCATTAAAGCTTTTATTCCAACCGAAAAAAAGGTGCAATACATTCAATCGTTATTACGTGTAGGCTTTGATACTATTGATTTTGGTAGCTTTGTGTCGCCAAAAGCAATACCTCAAATGCAAGATACTGCCGAAGTTTTGGCGCAACTAGACTTATCAAAAACACAAAGCAAATTATTAGCCATAATAGCCAATACACGAGGAGCAGCATTAGCTTCGGTTCACAATGAAATACACTATTTAGGTTTTCCTTTTTCTATTTCTGAAAATTTTCAAATGCGCAATACACACAAAACAATTGCAGAGTCGATTGTTACCTTGAAAGAAATTTTAGAAATTGCCTATAAAACGAATAAAGAGGTTGTAGCCTATTTATCAATGGGATTTGGAAATCCTTATGGCGATCCTTGGAATGTAGAAATAGTAGGCGAGTGGACCGAAAAATTAGCTACTATGGGCGTGAAAATTTTATCCTTATCCGATACTATTGGAAGTTCAACACCAGAAGTAATCAATTATTTGTTTTCAAATTTAATTCCGAAGTATCCTGAAATTGAATTTGGAGCTCATTTACACACAACACCTAATTCTTGGCACGAAAAAGTAGATGCCGCCTATAAAGCTGGTTGCAAACGATTTGATGGCGCTATTAAAGGTTTTGGTGGTTGCCCAATGGCAAAAGACGATTTAACAGGTAATATGCCAACCGAAAAAATGCTTTCGTATTTTACATCCAATAAAATAAACACAAATTGCAATGCAATGAGTTTTGAAAGTGCTTATAATGAAGCCTTAAAGGTTTTTAATGTATATCATTAATTATACTAAAAATTCTTTTTTATAATAATACCTTTTTATTTTTTTATGTATATTTGTATGCAATTTAACAACTACAACTAAATTGCAATGAAAGCACACAACGCTAAAATTATAGGTGAAGGTTTAACCTATGATGATGTTCTATTAATTCCAAATTATTCTGAAATTCTTCCACGAGAAGTAAGTATTCAATCAAAATTTTCACGCAATATTACATTAAATGTTCCTATTATTTCGGCGGCAATGGATACCGTTACCGAAAGTGATATGGCTATTGCTATTGCTCGCGAAGGCGGTATAGGTGTTTTACATAAAAATATGACAATTGAACAGCAAGCGGCAGAAGTGCGTAAAGTAAAGCGTTCGGAAAGCGGAATGATAATTGATCCTGTAACCTTACCTTTAACTGCTAAAGTGGGCGATGCAAAACGTGCGATGAAAGAATACAGTATTGGGGGAATTCCAGTGGTTGATGAAAACAATGTGTTAAAAGGAATTGTAACCAATCGTGATTTGCGTTTTGAAAAAGACAACGAAAGAGCAATTACCGAGGTAATGACAGCTGAAAACCTTGTAACCGCAAAGCAAGGAACCGATTTAACGCAAGCCGAAGAAATTCTGCAAGAAAATAAAATTGAAAAATTGCCAGTAGTTAGCGAAGATTTTAAATTAATCGGGTTAATTACGTTTCGAGATATTACCAAATTAACTTTAAAACCAACCGCAAATAAAGACCAATACGGTCGTTTACGTGTTGCGGCTGCACTTGGTGTAACGGCAGATGCTGTTGAACGCGCTGGCGCGTTAGTTGCTGCTGGCGTTGATGCTGTTATTATTGATACGGCTCACGGACATACAAAAGGTGTGGTTGATGTTTTAAAACAAGTAAAAACTCAATTTCCTCAATTAGATGTGGTAGTAGGAAATATTGCAACACCAGAAGCGGCTCAATATTTAGTTGAAAATGGTGCCGATGGTGTTAAAGTAGGTATTGGCCCAGGTTCTATTTGTACTACACGTGTGGTGGCAGGTGTAGGTTTTCCACAATTTTCTGCGGTTTTAGAAGTGGCTGCTGCTATTAAAGGTAGTGGTGTTCCAGTAATTGCAGATGGTGGTGTGCGTTATACGGGCGATATTCCTAAAGCTTTAGCTGCTGGAGCGGATTGTGTGATGTTAGGTTCTATGTTAGCCGGAACAAAAGAATCGCCGGGTGAAACTATCATTTTTGAAGGAAGAAAATTCAAATCGTATAGAGGAATGGGTTCTGTAGAAGCTATGAAACAAGGTTCTAAAGATCGTTATTTTCAAGATGTTGAAGACGATGTGAAAAAGTTAGTTCCAGAAGGAATTGTAGGTCGTGTGCCTTATAAAGGAGAATTAGCCGAAAGTATGTTGCAATTTGTTGGCGGACTTAGAGCTGGTATGGGATATTGCGGTGCAAAAGATATTCCATCGTTACAAGAATCGTCTCGTTTTGTTCGTTTAACAGCAAGTGGAATAGGGGAAAGCCATCCGCATAATGTTACGATTACCAAAGAAGCGCCTAATTATTCTAGATAGTTTTTAGTAAAATATAAACTGAGATAAAAAAGCAAGCAGCAAACGCTTGCTTTTTTATTTGTAGGAAGCATGACCCTACAAAGCTGTGCTTTGAAAATAAAACAAATAAAAAAATGCTAAAGTAAAACTTAGCATTTTTTATTATTGTTCTATTTATTCGTGGGGAGAGCAGGATTCGAACCTGCGAAGACATAGTCAGCAGATTTACAGTCTGCCCTCGTTGGCCGCTTGAGTATCTCCCCAGCCTTTGCTTTACTTGATAAAGCGGTTGCAAATATAGCATTGTTTTTATTACTTACAAACGATTTTTTTTACAAATTTTTATAAATTTTGTAAGTGTTTGGTTATGAAAAAAATAAAACTCCCGAAAAGGGAGTTTTTAGTAAACTTGTAGCTAAAAATTGCTATTATTTATTTTAAAAGCTCAATAACTTTTGCTTTTAACTCTTCGCCGCGTAAATCGCGAGCTACAATAACGCCTTTTTCGTCTAGAATAAAAGTAGCAGGAATACCGGTTACGTTATACATTTGTGCAATAGGTTCTTGCCAATGTTTTAGGTTTGAAATATGATTCCATGTTAAACCATCTTTTGTTATTGCTTCTTTCCATTTATTTGCATCTTTATCTAACGAAACACCAATAATGTTTAAACCTTTCTCGTGAAATTCGTTATATAAAGCTACTACATTAGGGTTTTCCATTCGACAAGGGCCACACCAAGATGCCCAAAAATCGATAATAGTAACTTTACCCAAACTTTCTTTTAACGAAATAGTTTTACCTTCTGGCGATGGTGCTGAAAAATTAGGCGCTTCTTTTCCTATTTCGGTTTTTAAAACTTTATCGAAAACAGCTTTCATATTTTTTCCTTTTGCACTGTTTTGTAACGATTCGTCTAACGAATTAAAAAGCGTAAAGCAATCGCCTACCGATTCGGCTTGGCTGCCTAATAAATTTTCCAAAAATAATAGTGATACAAAACTGTTGTTATGTTCTTGTATGAATTTTTTAGATAAATTATTTATTTGGGTTTTAAACTCAAAGTTTTCTTTAATTAAACGGTTTAAAGTTGCCGTATCGTTTTCTTTTTGTGCATTTTCCCAAACTTTTATATTATCTTTTTTAAATTTGGTCATTTTTTTACCAATTACATTTGATTGGGTATTGAAATCATTCAATAAAATATTATTTTTTGTTCCACCTATTTTAGAATTAAAAATACTATCGTTATTAAGGTTCAATTCTATAGTTCCTTCTTCTAGTATAAATGGAAAAGTTTTACCCATATCTACTGCTAGGTAGGCTAATTCTATTTCAGATACATTGCCCTTAAAAGCAAATTGTCCTTTTTCAATAATGGTAGAATCTATAGAAATAGGTTGTCTTAAACTATCGATGGTTTTTATAAATAATTTTGTTCCATCGTGAACGTTATTTATAGTTCCTTTTACGATGTATTCATTTTTGGCTTCTTCTTTACAAGAAAGCGTTATAATTGCAAGCGCAAGTAGTAACGATATTTTTTTCATTTTAAATAATTTTAGGCAAATATATTATTATTTAATAGTTTCTAAATAATAAATAGGTTTAATTTTTTCATAAAAAAATCAGACTTTTATGTCTGATTTTAAATAATCAATTAATACATTATTTTAATGTTGATGGGCAAACATAATTAGTTAACGGAACATTAGTATTTCTAATTCCTGCCATTCCTTTTTCTATATTTATCATGTTATGATAACCACGAGATTTCATAATGGAAGCCCAAATTACTGAACGATAACCACCAGCGCAATGCACATAAAAAGTATCTTCTTTTGGTATTTTAGCTAAATGGTCGTTAATATAATCAAGAGGAACAAAAATAGCATTTTCGATGTGTTCTGCATCAAATTCGCCTTGTTTTCTAGCATCAATAACAATAGCATTTTCGTAGTTTTTAGCGAATTCTTCTGGCGTAACCGATTGTAGGGAATCGGTTTCAAAACCAGCTTCTTTCCAAGCATTAATTCCACCATTTAGATAGCCTAAGGTATTATCGAAACCAACTCGCGACAAACGAGTAATAGTTTCTTGTTCTTTTCCTTGCGGCGTAACTAACAAAATAGGTTGCTGTACATCTTTTATTAAAGCACCAACCCATGGTGCAAATTGCCCGTGTAGTCCAATAAAAATTGAACCTGGTATATGTTCTTTTATAAAATCGTTTTCGTGGCGAACATCTAAAATTACAGCTTCTTGTTGGTTTGCAATAGTTTCAAACTCTTTAGCAGACAATGCTTTGCTTCCTTTTTGAATTATGGTATCTAAACTTTCGTAACCTTGAATATTCATTAACACGTTTTGAGGAAAATAGGCTGGAGGAGGAGTAAGTCCGTCTAAAAGTTCTTTTTTAAATTCTTCAACAGTCATATCTGCACGCAGTGCATAATTTGTTTTCTTTTGGTTGCCTAATGTATCTGTAGTTTCTTTGCTCATGTTTTTTCCACAAGCACTGCCCGCACCATGATTTGGAAAAACAATTAAATCGTCTGATAACGGCATAATTTTATTGCGTAATGAATAGTATAATTTTTCGGCTAATATATCTTGCGTTAAATCTTCTACTAATTTTTGGGCTAAATCTGGTCGGCCAACATCGCCAATAAACAAAGTATCGCCTGTAATTATACCATATTCTTTTCCGTTTTCATCAATAAGTAAATAGGTTGTGCTTTCTAGCGTATGACCAGGTGTGTGAAGTGCTTTTATGGTATAATTTCCTACTTTAAACTCTTGGTTATCTTCGGCAATTATAGCATCAAAATTAGGTTTAGCTGTTGGCCCATAAACAATTTTCGCACCTGTTTTTTTTGCTAAATCGAGATGTCCCGAAACAAAATCGGCATGAAAATGCGTTTCGAAAATGTACTTAATTTTAGCATTATCTTTAGTTGCTCTATCTAGGTAAGGTTGTACTTCGCGAAGTGGATCAAAAATTGCGGCTTCGCCATTGTTTTCGATGTAATATGCTGCATGAGCAATGCAACCAGTATATATTTGTTCTACTTTCATACAAAAAATTTAAGATTGTAAAGGTACTTATTTTTGATGTAAAATGTGTTACAAATGTTACGTTAAATAATTTTTAAAAATCTAAAATTTCAATTTTATTTCGATTTAATTTAATTTTATTTTGTAGCTCTAAGCTTTTTAAAATTCTAGAAATTACTACTCTCGATGTGTTCATATCGTAAGCAATTTGTTGATGTGTGTTAAGAATTTCGGTAGTTCCGAGAACTTTAGCTTTATCGGTTAAATATTTGAATAAACGTTCGTCTAAATTCATAAATGCTAATGTATCAATAGCTTCTAGCATTTCATTTAAACGAACATTATAACTATCAAACACAAAGTTACGCCACGATTTGTATTTGGTAAGCCATTCTTCCATTTTTTCAATAGGAATCATAACGAGTGTACCATTGGTTTCGGCAATAGCTCTAATTTTACTTTTCGATTTTCCTAAGCAGCAAGTTAATGTCATGGCACAAGTATCGCCTCGTTCTAAAAAGTATAAAAGAATTTCATCGCCTTTTTCATCTTCACGAAGAATTTTAATAGCGCCTTCTATTAATAATGGCATTGATTTTATATTGTCGCCAATTTCAATTAAATAATCATCAGCTTTAAATTTTTTGAACGAAGCAATTGAAGCAATTTCATTAATAAGCTCGTTTTCGAATATAAAACCATAGGCTTGTAATAGTTCTTCTTTCATTTTTTAAATTTTTGTAAATATAAGATTTTTGAAAATGGTTTGAATATAATGTTGTTGAAAATTAAATGGTTTATTAATTTAAAATAATTAATTTTGTGCAAGAATAAATATTTCGAAATAACTAATGGAAACCTTAAAAACACCCGTTTTTAAAAGAGCTTCTAAAGATGATTTTTTCAAAAAAATGATTAAAGAAGTTCAAGAAAAAGTACTTACGAATAAAAATATTCAACGAAAAAATATTTATAAAGCGCTATTCTTGTTGTTTTTGTTTTGCGTTTTTTATGCTTGTATTTTACTATTTGGTAATACCACAAAGTTACTGTTTTTGTTTTATATTTTAATGGGTTTTAGCATGATAGTGTTATTCGTAAATTCTTTTCACGATGCGGCGCATAATGCTGTTTTCTTTTCTAAGAAACAAAATAGATGGTTTTGTTATGTGCTAGAACTTTTTGGTAGTAATAGTGAAATATGGATTCAGCGTCATATTTTATTGCATCATCCGTTTCCTAATGTTCAAAATTGGGATTGCGATATTAAACAAAGTGATTTGGTTCGATTATTTCCTAATTCTAAATGGTACCATTTTCATAAATATCAGCATATTTACATGTGGTTTTTGTATCCGTTTTATACATTAATATGGTTGTTTAGTAGAGACTTTAAAGATTTTTTTGGAACCAAAGATAATTATTTGAAAAGAGTTTACACTATTCCAAAAATTGAGTATGTAAAGCTTTTTGTTTCAAAGTTGTTTATGTTATTTTATATGTTAGGCATTCCATATTTGGTTTTAGACCAAAAGTTTTCTACTATATTTTTAGCTTGGTTTGCCATGCACTTGTGTTCGAGTGTTGTAGGTGTAGTGGCTTTAATTTCTACTCATGTAGATGAAGAGGCTGTTTTTCCTATGCCACCCGAAGATGGTAAAATGAGTATGACGTGGGTAGAGCATCAATTAACCGTAACAAAAGATTTTAGCGCAGGAAATCCAATTGCCGATTTTTTATATGGTGGTTTCACGCATCATGTAGCGCATCATTTGTTTCCAACTGTTGGGCATACCTATTATCCAAAAATTACACCTATAATTCGAAAATATGCTGCAACTTATAATATGCCATATACATGTTATCCTGTTTTCCATGCCATTCGTTCGCATTTTAGGTTGTTGAAAAACAGTGGCGCTTCTGCCACAATTTTTAGTCACGGTGAATTATAATTATTCAACTTTTTATAAGCATACTTTTTGCATTTTTACTGAAATTAATGAAGTAGAAATTAATAATTTTAAACCATCGTTTGTCAGTAAAAAAGGAAGTATTTATTATTTTACAGAAAAAGGTGTGTATAGAAAAGCCAACCATTGGGGTAAAGTAGGTAATTGCTACTGGCGGTTACTGTCATTAACTAATAATAAAGTAAATCAAACGATGCGAACTGCTTTTGCCAAATGGAACGATTTTTATGTTTATAACAATTATGAAAAATTATTTTATTTAGAGTACGATAAAACCCGTAATGTAGTACTATTTAATCATAAAAATAATCCTAATTACAATGGTATTGCACAACTTCGAAACACCGCAGCGACGAAGAAAGCAATTATAGATTGTAATTTAATATTAAATTCTGAACAAAGTTTACGCTATCTTATTACTGATTCTATTGAAGAATTAAAAAATGAATTCTTATACAAAATAATAAATTCAGATATTACTTTAAGTCAATTAAAACGAAACTATTTGAAAAAATAATAGTTTATTCTTTTTAAAAACAATTAGTTAAAAAAAATAACTACATTTAACTACAAAAACGAACCAATTATGAATGTATTTCATCAACCAAAGCAACACGATATTTTTATTAGAGTATTATTACTATTACTATTGCTATTATTTATTTATTTAATTCAAGATTATATTATTTCATTAGTACTAGCTGTTGTTTTTGCCGCATTGTTATATCCTACCTATAATTGGTTACTAAAAAAAACAAAAGGACGCAAATCGCTTTCGTCAATAGGAACAGTTCTTTTCTTTTTAAGTATGATAGTAGTGCCTACCTTCTTTTTAATTCAACAAATTATTAGCCAAGCCATAATGGTGTCTGATATTATTATTCCATTTGTTCAAGAAAATTTAATAGATGTCGATGGTAATTCGTTAAAGCATTTGCCTAGTTGGTTTCCGTTTAAAGATAATTTAGAACCTTATTCTTCAGAAATTTTACAAAAATCGTCTGAATTAGTTGCAAAAATGAGCAATTTTATAGTAAGTTCTTTAACGGGTTTAACCCAAGGTACGTTTATATTCTTCATCAATTTTTTTGTTATGCTTTATGCAATGTATTATTTTTTAATTGAAGGCGAAGCAATGCTAGAATCGTTACCAAATTACATTCCGTTTACAAAAAAGGAATTTAAATTAATAAAAGATCAAGTAAAGTCGATAACAAAAGCTACTTTAAAAGGTGCTTTTTTAATAGGTATTATACAAGGCATTTTAGTAGGAATAGGATTAGCAGTAGCAGGAATTCCGGGGGCTATTTTTTGGGGTTCTGTAGCAGCATTACTGTCGTTAATACCTAGTGTGGGAAGTTCGTTAATTTATGTTCCAGCGGCAATTTATTTGTTTGTTACTGGTAATACCCTTGGTGGAACGTTAATGCTAATTTGGGGTTTTGGAGTGGTAAGTTCTGTTGATAATTTTTTGCGACCTTTTTTAATTGGGAAAGACATTCAAATGCCCGATATTTTAATTTTAATTAGTACCCTTGGTGGTATTACTTTTTTTGGAATATCAGGTATTATTTTAGGGCCATTAATTGCGGGTTTATTTTTAACAATGCTAAAAATTTACAAAAATTCAAACTTGGCTAATTAATTTAGTCGAAATTTAAACGTAAGGTTATTTCCCCACGCAATATCTTTTTTCTCTTTATTCATGAGGGTTTGAAAGGGTAAAGGTGTACAAAAGGTGTTAATTTAAAATACTATTTTTTATTCCTTTTTCTAATTATTTCTTTCAAATATAATGTATTTGAAAATAAAGTTCCTATCTTTGTTAACCATTTGGTTAATCTAAAAAGTTAATACATGTCAACTGAAGAAAAAATATTCGAAGCCGCATTTAAAGTTTTTCAAAGAAAAGGTTTTAGTGGTGCAAGAATGCAAGAAATAGCTGATGAAGCAGAAATCAATAAGGCGATGCTTCATTATTTTTTTAGAAGTAAAGAAAAATTATTTGAAGCCGTATTCTTAAAAGCTTTTGGAAAATTAGCTCCTCAAATCAATCAAATATTTAATTCCGAAGATTCTGTTTTTATTAAAATTGAAAAATTCACGGAAAGCTACATCAATTTTGTGCTAGAATATCCATTTTTACCGCAATTCATTGTTCAAGAGATGAATAATAATAGTGAATTTGTCTCTAAGTTTTTAAATGTCGAAAACCGACCAAATCCCATAAAACTGATCGCGCAAATTCAAAAAGAAATTGAATTAGGAATTATAAAACCAATTCATCCTAAACAATTATTATTAGATATTTTCTCCATGACAATTTTCTCATTTGCAGCGCAAGGTTTAGTAAAAGGCATGTTACAGTTAACGGATGACGATTTTAAGTTTTTAATGATTGAACGTAAGCAACATATCAGCAATCAAATTATAATGGCAATTAAAAAATGATGAAAAAGTATATAATAATTATAAGTTTTTTTCTATTTCAAGTAGTTATTGCGCAAGAGCAACTCACATTAGAAAAATGCTATCAATTGATTGAAACTAATTATCCATTAGCAAAGCAAAACGATATTTTAAAAAATCAACTTGAAGTTCAAACGGAAGCTTTTAATAAAGATAAATTACCAAAAGTTTCATTTAATGCTCAAGCAACATATCAATCGGAAGTTACCCGAGTGCCATTTTCAATGCCAAATACTACTATTGAACCACTTAACAAAGACCAATATCGAGCTACTTTAGATGTAAACCAACTCATCTATAATGGAAATATTATTGAAGCGCAAACCAATTTAAAAACAGCTCAAACCAAAACACAACAGCAACAGGTAAAAGTTTCTTTACACCAATTAAAAAATCTTGTAAATCAGTATTATTTTGGAATTTTATTGTTGCAAAAAAAGCAAGAATTAATAACGGCAAAGAAAACATTACTTCAACAAAAAATAAAAGAAATTCAGGCTGCAGTTAAATTTGGTGCTGTTTTGCCTTCATCGGAACAAGTTATTGAAGCTGAAATTATTAAAATCAATCAGCAATCGAACGATATTCGTTACGAAAAATTAAAACTCTTCAATCATCTAAATAAATTAACTGATGCAAACTTTAATGAAGATACAGAATTAGTAGAAAACATAACTACATTAAGTGTTGAAGGAAATCGTCCTGAATACGAATTATTTGAATTGCAAAACCAACAAATAGACGCAAATAAAAACCTTATTTCTAAAAGTAATGCTCCAAAAGTAAATGCTTTTGCACAAGGTGGTTATGGAAATCCTGCTTTAAATATGTTAAACAACTCATTTGAAACTTTTTATATGGCTGGAATTCGATTAAACTGGACATTATTCGATTGGAATAAAACCAAAAAAGAAAAAGAAGCTTTAGAAATTTCGAAACAGCTTATTGAAATCGAAAAAGAAACCTTTGAGATTAACCTAAATAGTCAATTACAAGAAATGAATTTTGAAATAGAACGTATTAAAGAACAATTAGTTAGCGATAATGAGATTGTCCAATTGCGAGAAAAAATTGTTCGTTCTGCTGAAGCACAAATGAAAAATGGGGTTATCACTTCATCAGATTATTTGAATGAAGTTACTCAACTTTTTGAAGCTAAAATCAACGAACAAACACATAAAGTTCAATTAGAATTGGCAAAAGCGAATTATCAAATTATTAAAGGAAATTAAATCGACATAAAATGAAAACATTCATAAAAATAATTCTTGTTTCAATAGTATTGTCAAGTTGTAATAAAAACAACGAAAATGCTGATGCATACGGAAATTTTGAAACTACCGAAGTTACCGTTTCCTCTGAAGCAAACGGTAAAATTGAGTTTTTAAATATTGAAGAAGGAAATGAAATCAAAAAAGGTCAAGTTGTAGCTTTAATCGATACGCTTCAATTGCATTTTAATAAAGAACAACTTAAAGCTTCTATAGCAACGGTTCAATCCAAATCAGCTTCGGTTTTATCACAAATATCTGTTTTAAACGAACAATTAAAAACCGCTAAAATTGAACAGAATAGAATTTTAAACATGTTCAACGAAAATGCAGCAACAAAAAGACAAGTAGATGAAATTGAAGGAAAAGTTAATGTAATCAACAAACAAATTAATAGTGTTCAAACGCAAAATGCACCTATTTTAAATGAAGTCAAATCTATTGAAGTTCAAATTGCAAAATTAGAAGACCAGATAAAAAAATCGCAAGTTATTAATCCAATTGACGGAACAGTTTTAACAAAATATGCCGAAGCATCAGAAATTACGGCCTTTGGAAAACCACTTTATAAAATTGCCAATCTTAATGAAATGGAGCTTCGTGTGTATTTTTCAGAGACACAGTTACCACAAATAAAAATTGGTCAGCATGTAAAAATTGTTATCGATTCTAATGATAGCACAAAATCCTACAACGGAACAATCTCTTGGATAAGTTCGCAAGCCGAGTTTACACCAAAAGTAATTCAAACCAAAGAAGAAAGAACCAATTTAGTTTACGCTGTAAAAGTAAAAGTAAAAAACGACGGAAGTTTAAAAATAGGAATGCCAGCTGAAGTATGGCTTAATTAATAATTAGATTCAGAATGAAAAAAGTATTATTTATCGCAATGTTATCTATTGCAATTGGATGCAAATCAACCAAAACAAATTCAAAATCAACAACTATGAACTTAAACAACTTACATACCGAAGATAAAGCTGTTCAAACAAACCTATTGTTTCAACCAAGTGAAGCTAAAGTGATTTCATTGCAAATTGCTAAAAACGAACAATTAAAAGAACACATAACAAAAGTTCCAGCTTTGTTAGTATGTGTAAATGGAAATGCTACTTATAATGACGAAAATGGAACATCTGTTCAATTACAATCGGGAGATTATTTCAATATTCCTGTAAATGTAAAACATTGGGTAGATGCACATGAAAAAAGTAATTTTTTATTGATAAAATAATTTATGAGTATTTCGGTTCAAAATATATCCAAAAGTTACAAAGAGGTTCAGGCGCTACAAAACATTAGTTTTGAAGTAAATGAAGGTGAGCTCTTTGGATTAATTGGTCCAGATGGAGCGGGCAAAACTACTCTTTTTCGTTTACTCACTACTTTACTTATTCCTAATGAAGGAAATGCAACAGTAGCCGAATATGACATTATAAAAAATGTAAAAGAAATTAGAAATGCTGTAGGTTATATGCCAGGTAAATTCTCTTTATATCAAGATTTAACCATAGCAGAAAATTTAGAGTTTTTTGCAACCATTTTTGGTACAACTGTAGAAGAAAATTACGATTTAATCGAAGATATTTATGTGCAGATTGAACCTTTTAAAAATAGAAGAGCTGGAGCCTTATCAGGTGGAATGAAACAAAAATTGGCATTATGCTGCGCCTTGATTCATAAACCTAAAGTTTTGTTTTTAGACGAACCTACAACTGGAGTTGATCCTGTTTCGAGAAAGGAATTTTGGGAAATGCTCAAGCGATTAAAACAAAAAGGAATTACAATTTTAGTATCTACTCCTTATATGGATGAAGCCTCTTTGTGTGATAGAATTGCTTTAATTCAAGAAGGAAAAATATTAAAAATAGATTCGCCTGAAAACATTGTGAATTCGTATGAAAAAGCAATTTACGAAGTAAAATCAGATACGATGTATCAATTAATTGAAGATTTAAAAGCATTTCCATCAAGTTATAGCGTGTATGCTTTTGGTGAATTTGTTCATTATACTGATAAAGGCGATTTATTTAAAATTGAAAACTTAATGAGTTATTTAGCCGAAAAAGGGCATCAAAATATTACCATTCAAAAAGCAAAAACAAGTATTGAAGATGTTTTTATGGATTTATAAATGGAACAGACAATGAACCAACAAAAAATCATAGAAGTAGAAAACCTAACCAAAAAGTTTGGAGATTTTACAGCTGTAAAAAGTATTTCTTTTCACGTAAACAAAGGCGAAATATTTGGATTTTTAGGTGCAAATGGTGCTGGAAAAACTACGGCTATGAAAATGCTAATTGGTATTTCAAATCCTACAAGTGGTAACGCAATTGTTGCAGGTTATAATGTGCAATCACAAAGTGAATTGGTGAAAAAAAGTATTGGTTATATGAGCCAGAAATTTTCACTTTATGACGATTTATCGGTACAAGAAAACATTACATTTTTTGGCGGCATTTATGGTTTATCAAAAAATCAAATTAAATTAAAAACAGAAACTTTAATTGAAAATCTCCAATTGGGAAATATCACAAAAACTAAAGTTGGCGATTTGCCATTAGGTTGGAAACAAAAATTAGCGTTTTCGGTTGCATTATTACACGAACCTAAAATTGTTTTTTTAGACGAACCAACAGGAGGCGTTGATCCAATTACGAGAAGACAATTTTGGGAATTAATTTATGCCGAAGCTTATAAAGGAACTACCATTTTTGTTACCACACACTATATGGATGAAGCCGAATATTGTAATCGTGTTTCGATAATGGTTGAAGGTGTTATTGAAGCTTTAGATTCGCCAAAGAATTTGAAAAAACATTTTGGAGTTGAATCTATGAATGAAGTGTTTTTAAAGTTGGCTCGTAACATTGAATAATTAATTAGTAATGAAGCGATTTAGAGGTTTTGTAAAAAAAGAATTCTTTCACATTTTTAGAGATAAACGCTCACTTTTTATTCTCTTTGGAATGCCTATTGCTCAAATTTTATTATTTGGATTTGCCATTACTAATGAAATTAATAATGTAGAAGTAGCCATTTTAGATTATGCGAAAGATTCAGAATCTGAAAAAATTATTCAAAAGTTAAAAGCTTCAGATTATTTCAATATTGAAAATGAAATAACAAATGAAAAAGCAATTGCTTCTGAATTTAAAAAAGGAAAAATAAAAGCCGTTTTATTATTTGAAAAAGATTTTTCAAAAAAACTGCAAACCAAAAAAAAGGCAACTATTCAAGTAATTACTGATGCTACAGAGCCTAACATTGCCAATACAATAGCAAATTATACGCAATCAATTCTATTAAATTATCAAAATAAAAATTCTAGTGCTAACAATATTGGGATAGATATTCAAACCCGAATGTTATATAATCCAGAATTAAAAAGCGTTTTCAATTTTGTTCCTGGAGTAATGACGGTAATTTTAATGTTAGTATCTGCAATGATGACTTCAATCTCTATTACAAGAGAGAAAGAATTAGGTACAATGGAAGTTTTATTGGTTTCACCTTTAAAACCTTTTCAAGTAATTATAGGCAAGGTTTTTCCCTATGTATTTTTATCGATTATCAATGCTATTGTAATTGTTAGTATGGGTTATTTTATTTTCGGAATGCCAATAAACGGAAGTCTCTTTTTATTAGCTTTTGAAAGTATATTATTTATTATTACGGCTCTTTCATTAGGCATTTTTATTTCCACTATTTCTAAAACACAACAAACTGCCATGATGATTTCGTTAATGGGTTTAATGCTTCCTGTTATTATACTTTCAGGATTTATATTTCCCATTGCCTCAATGCCTTTACCCATGCAAGTAATGAGTAACATTATTCCTGCAAAATGGTTCATCATTATAGTGAAATCGATTATGCTTAAAGGAGTTGGCTTACAATATATTGCCAAAGAAACCATGATTTTAGTAGTTATGACATCAGTTTTCATTGGTTTAAGTATAAAAAAATACAAAACAAGATTAGAGTAAAATGAGAATCATTCGTTATATCATACAAAAAGAATTCAAGCAAATTTTTAGAGATAAAGGTATGCTTCGATTAATTTTCATTTTGCCAATTCTCCAACTTTTGATATTGTCAAATGCAGCTACATTTGATGTGAAAAACATTAAAATTGCTATTGTAGATAATAGTCATTCCATGCAATCAAGAGCCTTAATCGAAAAATTTCAAACGAATTCATATTTTACTGAAACGAAACTTTTAAACTCTTCAAATGAAGGAATTGAATACATAAATAAAGGAAAAACAGATGCAGTTATTGAAATTCCGAATCAATTTGAAAAGCAACTAATAAACAATAACAAAACGTCAATTCAAGTTCTTATTAATGCAATTGATGGAGCAACAGCTGGAGTTCAAAATGTGTATATAGCTCAAATTGTACAACAATACAATCAGAATATAACTCTTGAAAACAAAAACGTATCTAGTCAACAAAACTTGAGTAGAATAGAACTAATTCCATCATTTTGGTATAATAATACGTTAAATTATAAGACGTTTATGGTTCCAGGTATTTTAGTATTATTAGTTACCATGCTTACTTTATTCCTTTCTTCAATGAATATTGTAAGGGAAAAAGAATTAGGAACTTTAGAACAAATAAACGTTACACCTATTAAAAAGCACCAATTTATCATAGGTAAATTATTTCCATTTTGGATACTTGGATTGGTTATTTTAACGATTGGATTATCAATTGCAAAATTGGTATTTAACGTACCTATGTTAGGAAATATATTTTTAGTGTATTTATTTACTTCAATTTATTTATTACTCATTTTAGGTATTGGTTTGTTTATCTCTAACCATACCGAAACCCAACAACAAGCCATGTTTATTGCTTGGTTTTTTATGGTAGTTTTTATTTTAATGAGTGGTTTGTTTACACCGATTGAAAGTATGCCTAAATGGGCGCAAAACATAACACTCTTTAATCCAATTCGTTATTTTGTTGAATTTATACGAATGGTTTTACTCAAAGGCGCAGGATTACAAGAAGTACTATTAAATTTACTAGTAATTCTATTATTTGCAATTACCATAAATGGATTAGCGGTTTGGAGTTATAGAAAGACAAACTGATATAACATTACTATTATAAACTTTATTTTTTTGTAAGAAAAATCTTTCTATTTCCCCCCCCCAATACAATATTTTACTTTTCTTTATCTATAAGGGTTAAAGAGGGTGGAGGTGTACAAAAGGTGTTACAAATTTGGATAAAAAAGCCTAAGAATTATTATTCATTAGTTCTTCAAAATCCTCTTTTATGAATTCCCAGTATTTACCTTTGAAACAAATTGGATCAAAATCATCATCAGCTTGGTCAAAAAGAGTAAAGTTTTTAATAATTAATTCCTCATTATGGTCATAAGGATATCTTTTTTCATGTAGTTCTATCATTTGACTAATAGAATAAGAATCAAGCAAATCATGTAAATCCCAAAAATCTTTTTTTCTTCCACCTCTTTGAATAACATCTAGTTTCATAGCGATAATCTCTTCTATGGTAGCCATTCGTATTCCATCTTCCTCAATGTAAGGTTGAATAAAAGTATCTGTATAGAAAATATCTAATTTGATAGTGTTGTTTTCATCATCACCTATGAAATAAGATTTCCCTAATGCAGGTGGAACATTTAACGAATTAACATGATTGAAAGTAGTTCTCAAAAAAGCTTCAATTTCTTCAAAATTAATTGTACCATAATCAGCATCACTAAATAAATCAATGTCAATGGATTCTCTATGTCCAATTTGTAAACTTAAAGCAGTGCCACCTACTAATCTGAAATTTTCAAAAATAGGCGCATTCATTAAAGTAATGAGACTATTTTTTAGTAAATCATTTACAGTATTATAATAGAGCATTATGCTTTTTGTTTGTTTTTATAGATAGTGTAAGGTTTTCTTCTAGTGTTTCGAAGTGCTGTTTTAATTTTATCTTCCCCATAAAAAGCTTCTAATTCTTTTTTCTCAGCTTCATTACCTCTTTCATAAACACGTTGAATAATAGCTTTATATTGTTTGTCCCAATTAATTTTAGAAATATCAGTATCCCAAAAAAGTGATTTTCGTAAATTGGATAGGTTAGGAGTGCGAAGTGCTTTCTTTTTTTCTTGAGCAATTTCGTAATAGGTTTGAAGAAAAGCCAATGAACCTTCTTCTAAACCTAGAGCAGCTTCAATTTTTAAAGCCAATGCAGTATTAATACTTCTTCTGCCTTTTGTGATAGCATTAATGGTTTGAGGATGTTCTCCTATAGAAAGGGCAAAAGGACGTTGTAAAATCTCTTTTTTTGCTAATAAACGTTCTAAAACGATTCCTGGATGAATACCTTTATATTTTTCTAATTGAAAACTCATAGTACAAATGTAAACAAATTTGTTTATATAATACAGAAATTTTGCAATGTTTAGATGAAAAGTTGTAATTTATACATTATAAAAAAGTAAGAATTTTCTCTCTATTTGCCCACGCAAAAACTAGCAAAAATATTACCCAATAGCTCGTCGTTTGTTACTTCGCCCGTAATTTCTCCAAAATAGTGCAGTGCAGATCGAATATCAATAGCTAGCAAATCACTCGAAATATTTTCGTTTAATCCCCATTTTACTTTTTCAATTTCTTCTAATGCTTTCAATAACGAATCGTAATGGCGTGTATTGGTAACAATCGTTTCATTATTACGCAGAGCTCCAGTGTTTACAAACGAAAGTAAGGTGTTTTTTAATTCGTCAATACCAATGTTAAATTTCGCTGAAATGGTTTCAAGTTTAACGTTGTTTTTTTCGGCTTTGCTTTGAGTCAAGTTCAAATTGTTTAATTCTTTTTTTATAGCGTTAATTTCCTCATTACTAAGTAAATCAACTTTATTAATTACAACAATAAAGGGTTTAAGAGGGAACTGATTTTTTATTTTTTCTATTTCAACTTTGAACTTTAAACCCGAAACTTTTAATTCTTTTGCATCAAGCAAAAGAATTAAAACCTGCGCTTGCTCTATCTTTTCAAATGTTTTTTTAATCCCTATGCTTTCTACATGGTCTTCTGTTTCTCTAATTCCAGCTGTATCAATAAATCTAAAACCAATTCCATTAATTACTAATTCGTCTTCAATGGTGTCGCGTGTTGTTCCAGCAATATCAGAAACAATGGCGCGTTCTTCGTTTAGTAAAGCGTTCAATAATGTTGATTTTCCCACATTGGGCTCGCCTATAATAGCCACGGGAATTCCGTTTTTTATAACATTACCTACTGCAAACGAATCAATTAAGCGTTTCAATACAAACTCAATACGATTTACTAATTCATGAAAGGCCGTTCTATCGGCAAACTCTACATCTTCCTCGCTAAAATCGAGTTCTAGCTCAATAAGCGAAGCGAAATTCAATAATTCTTCACGTAATTTGGTAATTTCATTACTAAAACCGCCACGCATTTGTTGCATAGCTAGTCGATGACTCGCTTCATTGTCAGATGCAATTAAATCGGCAACGGCTTCTGCTTGGCTTAAATCGAGTTTTCCATTTAAAAAAGCGCGTAAAGTAAACTCGCCCGCTTGTGCCATTTTTGCTCCTTTGCGAAGTAAAAGTTGAATAATTTGCTGTTGAATAAATGTAGAACCATGACACGAAATTTCTACTACATTTTCGCCCGTATAAGAATTTGGTCCTTTAAAAATAGAAACCAAAACTTGGTCAAAAACTTTAGCATCTTCTACAATATGTCCTAAATGAAGGGTATGCGTTTTTTGTTTATTTAAATCTTTTCCAGAAACCGATTGAAATACTTGCGAAGCAATACTTACAGCATTTTTACCCGAAAGGCGAATAACCGCAATGGCACCTGCACCCGAAGGTGTAGCTAAGGCAACAATTGTGTCTTGTGGAATCATTATTATAACTTTTAGACAAAGATACTAATATTAATTATTTGGGCGTGTCCGTTCTCGTTATTAAAACGAGATCGGTCAGGCTGTTCACTATATCTGTTATTGCGAGTAACGAAGCAATCTTAAAAAAGTCGCAATAACAGGATGTCGTTTCCATCCTTCACGCTATCAAAATTTAGAATTTAGAATTCAGAAAATGAGTTGCTTCAAATACATCTTCAATAAAAAAACCGCACAACATTATTGTTAATACGGTTCTTAGGTTAAGGATTGGTTATAAATTGTAAAGAAAATAGAAAAAAGATTAAAGAAAAAAGAAAAATCTATACTCTAAAATCTAAATTCTAAAATCTAAATTTTAATTACTAAGCATTACTGGCATAACTAGCATTGTAACGGTTTCGCCTTCATCTAACCCATCTACAGGAGTTAAAATTCCAGCACGATTTGGCATACTCATTTCAAGCTGAATTTCGTCGCTAGTTAAGTTGTTTAACATTTCCGATAAAAAACGAGAGTTAAAGCCAATTTGCATATCATCGCCTTGGTAATCGCAAGTTAAACGTTCGTCTGCTTTATTAGAAAAATCGATATCTTCTGCCGAAATGTTTAATTCGGTTCCTGCTACTTTTAATCGTATTTGATGTGTGGTTTTATTTGCAAAAATAGCCACACGACGTACCGAACTTAAAAATTGATTCCTATTAATCAATAATCTATTTGGGTTTTCTTTTGGAATTACAGCCTCATAGTTTGGATATTTTCCATCAATTAATCGGCAAGTTAAAATATAATTTTCAAATGAAAAAGTAGCATTTGAATCGTTATATTCTATAGTTACCTCAGCATCAGAAGCACCTAAAATTCCTTTTAAAATATTTAATGGTTTTTTAGGCATAATAAACTCGGCTACTTGCGAAGCTTTTACATCGGTACGAGCATATTTTACTAGTTTGTGCGCATCGGTTGCAACAAAAATTAAACCTTCTGGCGAAAACTGAAAGAAAACACCACTCATTACCGGTCGTAAATCGTCGTTTCCTGCGGCAAATATGGTTTTGTTAATAGCAGTTGCTAAAACTTCTGCAGGAACTAGGGTAGAAGATGGTTCTTCAAGTACAATAGACTTTGGAAATTCTTCTCCGCCTGCGTAGGCTAGCGCATATTTTCCAGATTCAGAGCTAATTTCTATAGTACTATTTTCTTCAACGGTAAAGGTTAAAGGTTGCTCTGGAAAAGTTTTTAAAATGTCTAATAATAATTTTGCTGGCACTGCCACGCTACCTTGGCTTGTAGAATCTATTTCTAAACTTGCCGACATAGTAGTTTCTAAATCAGATGCCGAAACCGTTAATTTTTGCTTATCTAATTCGAATAAAAAATTATCTAAAATAGGTAAGGTGTTGCTACTATTAATAACACTACCTAAAACTTGTAATTGTTTTAACAAGTAAGAACTTGATACAATAAACTTCATCATTTTTTTATTAAAAATCGTTAATTGACTTTAGCTTACAAATATATTTTAATTATTAGCAAATGCAAAATCTATTTATTAACAACTATTTTGTATAAATGTATTTTCGTATGTAAGAAAATAAAAATCCAAATAAAACAAGTAACGTTAATGGTAATCCGATAGTTAGTATTTGAGCCCAAGTATAATTTTGATACACTTTTTCTCTATCTAACAGCGGCAGCGATACATCTTTTGAACGAATGTTAATAAGTCCGTTATCGTCTAATAAATAATTTACACAATTTATTAAAAATTCTTTGTTTCCGTATAGCGTATTGGTCCATTTATCAAATCCTAATTCTAGTGGAACACCTTTTTCTAGTTGATTTTTTATAATATCGCCATCAGAAATTACTATCATTTGAGTAGGAATACTTGTGTCTTTATACTTTTCATCTTTAAATGGAAGCACTCTGTTTTTGTACATAGAGTTAAACTTTCCTTCTAAAAGAATAGCTACTGGTAAATTTCCTTTAGACGAATTATCTTCATTACTATAATCTTCTGGTTTGGTTTCTTCGGTTACTAAATCTAGCGAAATAGGAGTAGGCAAACCAATGGATTTAGAGTATTGCGAACTGCTTAACAGAACAGTCTTTTTTACATCGTTTTTTAATAGTTCGATAGGCGAAGCAAATTCAAATTTAATACCATCAGTATTTTTAACAATAGGATTGTTGTTGCCTTCAGAATAAATATAAGGCGAAAAACGCCACATATACTGCTGGTATTGTGTTTCGCTGCCTAATTGCCCCGATGCTAGCTTAATTGGCGTTCCGTATTCGTCTTTTATTAGTTGGTGCGGTAAGCGAAAACCGTAAGCAAAAAACATATCGGTTAGGTTAAGTTCGTTGTAAGCGGCAACCGCCATTCCTTGTTCGTTATTTAAATCGGTAAAGTTTAATGGCGCATTATCTACAAGCCATAAGGTTTTGCCGCCATTCATAATAAATTGGTCGAGTACTTCTTTTTCTTCTTCAGAAAAGGCTTCGGTAGGCTTTGCAATTAACGCTAAATCGTATTTTTTGAGAGCGGCTAAAGTTTGGGTTGGTTGTTGTTTGGCTATCGAATCTAATGTAAACGGACCAATAAAATAATTTTCTCTAACCGTTCGTAAAAAATCGGCAATATAATAATCTTCTAACTCGCCATTTCCTTTTAAAATGGCAATTTTCTTTTGCTTTTCGGTAGTTATTTTACGAAGCGCATCGGTAAAGGCAAACTCTAAGTGTTGTACCGAACTAATAACTTTCTCTTCGGTTGAAGCACCTAATAAATTTTTTAATAAAGCTACTTTAGCACCTTTGTTGCCATAGCTAGCAACAGCCCAAGGAAAAACTACTTCTTGCGTTTGTTTTCCCTTATCGGTTACCGAAATATTTAAGGGTTGCAATCCTCTTTCGGTAAATTGTTTCATTATAGGTACTAATTCTTCTTCATTTTCAACAGGGTTTACAAATTGAAAAATGATATTTGAATTATAAGCCGAAAATTCTTCTAAAAGTTGGCGTGTTTCGTCTTGTAAACGTCTAAAATCGGCTGGAAAATTCCCTTCTAAAAACACATCAATATACAGTGGCTGTTTTACCGTTTTTATGATGTTTAAAGTAGTGGGCGATAAGGTATAACGTTTATCGTGTGTTAAATCGAATCGTTTAAAATAAAAAGTACTAATGTAGTTTATTCCAATTAAGACAATTAGGATAATGATGATTTGTTTAAATGCTAGCTTTTTCATTATCCTTTATTCGTTTTAAGTTGATAAACTGTTAAGGCTAAAAAGAAAATGGTTATACTTATAAAATAAACAACATCGCGCGTATCGATAACGCCACGGCTCATACTTTTAAAGTGATAATCCATTCCTAATTGAGATAAGAAACCATTGTTTTGTTCTAATAAATTACCAATTCCTTCAAATCCAAAATAAAAAACAAAGCATAAAAAAACAGCTACAACAAAGGCTACAATTTGGTTTTCGGAAAGTGTAGAGGTAAAAACACCAATTGCACAATAGGCCGCAACTAAAAAAAGTAATCCAAAATAAGAACCTGTTGTGCTTCCTATATCAATATTTCCTGGTGGATTTCCAAAAATAGAAATAACCCAAACGTAAATTAATGTAGGAATAAGCGCTATAACAATTAAAGTAAAAGCGCCTAAAAATTTACCGTTTACAATTTGCCATTTCGATAGTGGTTTTGTTAGTAATAATTCGAGAGTTCCTTGTTTTTTTTCGTCGGAAAAACTTCGCATAGTTACCGCAGGAATTAAAAAGAGTAAAATAAATGGCGATAGTTTAAAAAACGGACTCATATCGGCAAAACCAGAGTTTAAAATATTAAAATCGCCATCGAAAACCCATAAAAATAATCCGTTTAATAACAGAAATAAGGCAATAACTAAATAGCCAATGGGCGAACCAAAAAATGATTTTATTTCTCGAAGCAAAAGTGCTTTCATATATGCTGTTTAAATAATGCGATAAAATTAAAGTAATTTATTTGGCTTGCAAAAATTTTAAGTTTATTAATCTAAAGTAATTAATCTATTAACACTCCATGCTTCGGGTTTGTCGCTAAAAAGTGTTTTGGTAAAACTCCAAACCTCTTTAAATAATGTCGATTTTCGATAGTTTTCTAATGCGTTTTCACTTTCCCAATAACTATAAGTAAAAAATATTTGTTCATCGTTTTTATCTTGATAAAGCTCTAAAAATTGATTGCCTTCAAAACCCCTTATTTTTTCTTTTACTTGTTGAAAATTATCTAAAAACGCTTCAATTTTATCTTCTTGAAAGCGCATCTTTACAATTCTTATAAACATTTTTATTTAAAATTTATTGTAATTAAATCTCTGTTTTTTAGTCCAAGTAGTGTTGCTGCAGAACCTACTGTTTTTGGGTTGCTTTTATAAATAGCTATTTCAAGCAAATTATTTTCGTTAAACAACGCTAAGCGTTCACCTTCAAAATCTTTAAGTAAATATTTATCGCTTGTAACAAAATCGGAATACTTGCTTTTAATGCTTGTAATAGTTTTATTGCGAAACGTAATTTCAAAAGCCCTGTTTTTGCCTACGTTTTTAAACATTTCTTTAGAAATATTAGTTATACAATTACCAAAATCGTCTATGTAAATAATATGGCCTTTTATTGTAGTTTGCTCGGTGTTAATTTGAGGTGCAAATTCGTTTAGTTTTGTAATTTCAAAAATTTCATTTCCTAAATCGGTTAATTTACCACCATTTGCTATATAACAAGCAGCAGAAACAAAAACATCGATATCGAAAACAGTTTTAGAAAACGAAGTTAAGGCAACAATTTTTTCGGCGTTACTTTTTGCTAACATATTTGAAAAAACACCATTATTAGCCCCAATAAAATACTGATTATTCCATTGTATAGCTACATGATAATTTGTATTAATTCTATCGCTATCTACATCTATAATATGTATAGTGTTATCTGGAAAGCTTTTATAAGCACTTTCAATACAATACGAGGCTTCACTAATATTAAATTTTTCTATTTCGTGCGAAATATCAACAATAGTTACACTAGGGCATTGCTTCAAAATTTTTCCTTTCGTTGCGCCTACAAAATAGTCTTTATAACCAAAATCGGTTGTTAGTGTAATTATTGACATTAATTTGTTTATAACTTATTTTAAAACCTACAATACTTTTTACTAATTTTGAATACAAACCTACGCAAAAATTGATGATACTCAAAGAAGATTTTGTTCACAATATGCGTTTTAACAAAAACCAAATAATTTAAAATTAAAACTGTTGATAGAAAGAATTATAGAATTAAAAGACATAGCAGCAAAAGACTTTTGGGGAGCAAGAGATGCTAATTTAGAGGCAATAAAAAAATATTACCCAAAATTAAAAATAATTGCTAGAGGTTCACTAATAAAAGCTTTTGGAGAAGAAGAAGAATTAGATGAATTTGAAAAAAAATTTAATCGTTTAGTGCTTCATTACTCTCGATATAATAATATTGATGAGAATGTGATTATGCGTATTTTAGAAAGCGATAATCAAGAAGCTCAACAAATAAGCGACCGCGATAAAATTTTGGTTCATGGTGTAGGAGGAAAGCTTATAAAGGCATTAACACCCAACCAACAAAAATTAGTCGATTTAATAATTAAAAACGATATGGTTTTTGCTGTTGGTCCAGCAGGAACGGGCAAAACCTACACTGGTGTTGCTATGGCAGTTAAAGCTTTAAAAGAAAAGCAAGTAAAGCGAATTATTTTAACACGACCAGCAGTTGAAGCAGGCGAAAATCTAGGTTTTTTACCAGGCGATATGAAAGAAAAACTCGATCCCTATATGCAACCACTTTACGATGGTTTACGCGATATGATTCCGCATGAAAAACTTGAAGATTATTTACTAAAAGGAATAATTCAAATTGCACCATTAGCCTTTATGCGAGGTCGAACATTAGATAATGCTTTTGTAATTCTCGATGAAGCACAAAATACAACACATAATCAAATGAAAATGTTCTTAACCCGTATGGGAAAAAACGCAAAATTTATGATTACGGGCGACCCAGGACAAGTTGATTTGCCAAGACGAACAACATCGGGACTTAAAGAAGCTTTGCTTGTTCTTAAAGATGTAGAAGGTGTTGGAATTATTTATTTAGACGATAAAGATGTGGTACGCCACAAATTAGTTAAAAAAATTATTGCGGCTTATAAACGAATTGAAAATAACGATTGAGTTGTATTATTAATAACTATTATTAACACTTTTAAGCTTTTATTATGAAAAAAATTTTATCAATTATCGCTTTTGTATTTTGTGGCACATTTTTTTCGCAAAATAATGAAATTGAAATTACGCCAGATAATTCTTGGCTAAAATTAGGAATTGTTGCAGGAATACCCGTAGGAGATGCAAGTGATGTTGCTTCTTTTAATTTAGGTATAGATGCACGCGGGCAATATTTAGTAAACCCAAATGTAGGTATAGGTATTGCGTCTGGATATGTACACTATTTCGAAAAAGATGATTTTGAATCTTTCGGAGTAGTACCATTAGCCGCTTTTGCTAGATATTATTTTCAACCACAAGGATTGTTTTTTGGGTTAGATTTAGGCTATGGATTCTTATCGGGTATTGAAGATAATTCAGGTGGATTATTTTTAAATCCGCATATTGGATACCATAATAGAGATTGGAATGTTTATGGATATTTTCAAAACACCTCTGCAGATAATGATGTTACTATCCAAAGTGTAGGTGTAGGTGTAACCTATAACATTAGATTTAAATAAGTAAAAAAAAGAATTCTTTACTAATTGTATTCATTAATATAATTATTTTTGCGGTTAATAAACAACTCAACTATTAATGAATACAATTATTTCTACCAATTTTAATTTTCCTGGACAAAAATCGGTTTACAAAGGTAAAGTACGCGAAGTGTACAACATTAACGATGAACTATTAGTAATGATTGCTACCGATCGTCTTTCCGCTTTTGATGTGGTTATGCCTAAAGGTATACCTTACAAAGGACAAATTCTCAATCAAATTGCAACCAAATTTATGCAATTAACCCAAGATATCGTGCCTAATTGGTTATTAGCAACACCCGATGCTAATGTTGCCATTGGTCATTTGTGCGAACCTTTTAAAGTCGAAATGGTTATTCGCGGCTACTTATCGGGTCACGCTGCTCGTGAGTATACAGCTGGCAAACGAACTCTTTGTGGTGTTTCGTTACCTGATGGAATGAAGGAAAATGATAAATTTCCATATCCAATTATTACACCTTCAACTAAGGCTGATAATGGTGAACATGACGAAGATATTTCTCGTGAAGAAATTTTAACTCGTGGTATCGTTTCTAAAGAAGATTATGAAGTTTTAGAAAACTATACGCAGGCGCTTTTTCAAAGAGGAACTGAAATTGCTGCTTCTCGTGGATTGATACTAGTCGATACAAAATACGAATTTGGAAAAACAAAAGAAGGTAAAATCGTATTAATTGACGAAATTCATACACCCGATTCGTCACGCTATTTTTATGCTGAAGGTTATGAAGAAAGACAACAAAAAGGCGAAGCACAAAAACAATTATCAAAAGAATTTGTTCGTCAATGGTTAATTGCCAACGGTTTTCAAGGTAAAGAAGGCCAACAAATACCTGAAATGACAGATGAGTACGTTACGACTGTTTCGGAACGTTATATTGAATTGTATGAGAACATTTTAGGCGAATCATTTCAAAAAGCCGATGTTTCTAATATTCAAGCACGAATCGAAAAAAATGTATTGGAATTTTTAAATGCTAATAAGTAGCACACGCAAAGTTTTTCATAAAATACTTTGTCCCGCTTTCGCCTGCACGCGGTGCTTGGCTCTATCGGGGCTAGTTAAGACGTTTTTATTTAAAATTAAACAAAAAACACCTCAAAGGTTTTTAAAACCTTTGAGGTGTATAAAAAAAATACTTATTTCATTAGTTAGGATTAACAAGCACTTCTTTTAATTTAGTGATAGAAATTGGTTTTAAATTAATATCAATATTTGTTTTTGAGTTTTTATCAATATATAGTTTGTCATAATAAATGGTAGTTTCATCGTTTGAATATATGACTAACTTAATTTTACCACGCAATTTAATTGGAATTTTATTTGAATTATTACTAATATATTCATTAATATAAGAATCTGAATCTAAATAAATTATATTTAAAGAATACCTATCAAAAGAATTATTGAGATGAAATGTAAAGTTTTTTTCTATTTCATAGTTTAAAACTTTGTCAATGTTAATCCATCCTAATTTTGAGTATGTAAAATTGTATAATTCGTCTTCAGTTGCATAAAATTTTATTGTTTTTTTGTCTTCATTGTATTTAATTTCTCCATTTACAAGTTTTGCTCCTATTTCAGTATAAAATTGTTGATTATCATTAAATAATTTTGTATTATGCTCAATTATTTGTTGTTTTAGTTTTATTGAATCTTGTTTTCTTACAATTTGAACACTATCTGTTGTTGTTTCCTTAAAAAATCCTCCTAAACCGTCTTGATTAGTTGTTAAACCGTAAAAGTAATTTTTTAAAATATCAGGAATATAAGTTTTTATTTTAGATGATGTTAAATTCCATTTAAAAATGGAATCATTATCATTAAAATAAATATTACTATTAATAAGTGGTTTTTTTGGTAAATAAATTTGGTAACTTTTGTCTTTTTGAATTAGTAATTGTTTCCCATTTTCGGTAAAGTTAATGTAAAACATTCCAGAAGTCTCTAAAAGTTCATCTTTATTGGTAACAGTTGATAAACCATTTAGAATAATTGCTTCTTTTGTATAAAATTCTTTAAGCTCTAAATTGATTTCTCCGTTAGTATAATTTGAAAAAATATCTTTTGGCAGCATTATTCGAGTGCCCATTTTACCTTCAATCAGTGTATCATTTTTTAAAATGAAAGTATAACTAGTTAAATTTATAGTTTCTAATTGCTCTTTTATTTTCTGTAAATTTGATTTGTTCTCTTTTTGACAAGAAATAAAAAAAAGTGTGACAGATATAAAAAGTAGTGATTTCATTAATAATTTTTTGTATATAATTCAATTTTTATGCCAAAAAAAATCCCGATTTACTAATTAGTAAATCGGGATTTTTCATTTATTGTGTAAGTCAAAATTACTCATCATCTTCAGTTGAAGCTTCATCTTCAATTTCCAAGTCTTTTAATGCGTCTAATGAATCATCGTCTGCGGTAGTATCATCGATGTCGTCTTCATCATAATTTTCGATTCTGTCAGCTAATTTGGTACTAACTTTTACTAAATAAATAGTATCTTCTGTACGAACCTCAACCGCTTCAATAGTTTCATTTTTAGCATTTTTAAAACGGATAATGTCGGTTTCGTCATATCCATCAGGAAACTTCTCAACTAATAGGGTTAAGATTTCGTTTGTTAATTTTGCGTAATCAACAATTACTCTTTTCATCGGGTTAAATTTAATCTTAATTTTTTTTTCAAATGTAATATCCTAATTGAAATATTCAAATATTTTTTTAAAAAAAATCAAAAAAATTACCAACCTAAAATATAAGCAAAAATTAAAGGTGCAACTATCGTAGCATCAGACTCAACGATGAACTTTGGCGTGTCGATATCAAGCTTACCCCAAGTGATTTTTTCGTTAGGAACGGCACCAGAATACGAACCGTAGCTTGTAGTTGAGTCAGAAATTTGGCAAAAGTATGACCAAAAAGGCACATCGTGCATTTCCATATCTTGATATAACATAGGTACAACACATATTGGAAAGTCACCAGCTATACCACCACCAATTTGGAAAAATCCGATACCTTTTCCCGCACAATTATCGCGGTACCAATCGGCTAACCACATCATATATTCCACACCGCTTTTCATTGTTGTCGGTTTAAATTCACCTTTTATACAATACGATGCAAAAATATTACCCATAGTACTATCTTCCCATCCAGGTACTACAATTGGTAAGTTTTTTTCGGCAGCAGCAACCATCCACGAATCTTTTGGATCGATTTCATAATATTGTTCTAACACGCCCGATTTTATCATTTGATACATAAATTCGTGTGGAAAATAACGTTCGCCCGATTTGTCTGCTTTGTTCCAAATGTCGAATAAATGTTGTTGTAAACGACGGAAGGCTTCTTCTTCGGGAATACAAGTATCAGTTACACGGTTGTAATGGTTTTCTAATAAATCCCATTCTTCTTGTGGCGATAAGTCGCGGTAATTAGGTACACGTTTGTATGAATTATGAGCCACTAAGTTCATGATGTCTTCTTCAAGATTAGCTCCTGTACAAGAAATAATATGTATTTTATCTTGGCGAATCATTTCGGCTAATGATTTTCCTAACTCTGCTGTACTCATTGCACCAGCAAGTGTTACCATCATTTTACCGTTGTCTAATAATTGTGTTTCGTAGCCTTTTGCTGCATCTACTAAAGCGGCTGCATTAAAATGTAAATAGTGTTTTTCAATAAATTGAGAAATTGGTCCTTTCATTATGTTTTGCTTTTAGCTATTAGCAGTAAGCCTTTAGCTGGTTTATTTTTATTTTGAACTTGTATTGTTTTTTTAGCCCTGATAGTAGCGGCATCCTTTTTTGTTTTGTAGTGAAACGGAAAAACTAAAAAGATACAGCGAATAGCAGGATTAGCTTTAATTATTTATTTTTTATAACCTAAAATGTTCAGTACATCATCAGCATTTTGTTGTTCTGAAAATACTTCAGTTGCTAGAATACCATTTTTATCTCTATCAATTAATATATGTTTAGGTTGCGGAATTAAGCAGTGGTGTAGTCCGCCAAAACCGCCTATGGTTTCTTGGTAGGCACCAATATTGAAAAACCCTATGTACAGTGGTTTTTCTTTATTGTATTTTGGTAAATATACAGCATTCATGTGTTGCTCGGAGTTGTAATAATCGTCGCTATCGCAGGTTAATCCGCCTAATAAAACTCGTTCGTAAGTGTCGTTCCATCGGTTTACAGCTAGCATTACAAATCGTTTGTTAATTGCCCAAGTATCGGGTAGCGTAGTGATAAACGACGAGTCAATCATGTTCCAATTTTCACGGTCGTTTTGTTGTTTTTGATACAATACTTCGTAAATAGCACCACCAGATTCGCCTACGGTAAATGAACCAAACTCGGTAAAAATATGAGGTACATCTACTTCGGCTTCGTCGCAAGCAATTTTTATTTGGTTTAAAATTTCTTCAATCATATATTGGTAATCATAATCGAATGCCAATGAGTTTTTAATAGGGAAACCGCCACCAATATTTAAACTATCCAATGTTGGACATTCTTTTTTTAGTGCAATGTACACTTTCATACATTTTAGTAATTCGTTCCAATAGTAGGCCGTGTCGCGAATACCAGTATTGATAAAGAAGTGAAGCATTTTAAGTTCCACCTTTTTGTTTTCTTGAATTTGCTTACGGTAAAAAGGTACAATGTTTTTGTAGCCAATACCTAATCGAGAAGTATAAAACTCGAATTTTGGTTCTTCTTCGGCTGCAATACGAATTCCAATTTTGATTTTACTTTTTATTTGTTCTTGTAACAAATCTAATTCTTCGTAATTATCGATAACTGGAATGGTGTTTTTATGACCGTTATTAATTAATCGCGCAATATTTTCGATGTATTGATCGCGTTTAAACCCGTTGCAAACTACATAAGTGTTTTTATTAATTTTACCTTCGTTGATTAAGTTTTCGACAATATTAATATCAAAAGCTGATGATGTTTCAATATGAATATTATTTTTTAAGGCTTCGTCTAATACAAATTTGAAATGCGAACTTTTGGTACAATAACAATAGTAATAATTACCATCGTAATCTAGTTTTTCCATCGCATTTCGAAACCATAATTTTGCTTGGCGAATGTTTTTAGAAATTTTAGGTAAATAGGTAAACTTTAAAGGTGTGCCGTATTCTTCTACTAATTTCATTAAATCGATACCATGAAACTGAAGGTTGTCTTTATTTAAAGTAAATTCCTCTTGAGGAAAATAGAAAGTTTGATTAATTAAATCGGAATAACTTGTTTTCATTATAGAATTAAGATGTAATGTTTATAAATAGTTTAACGCTTAAACACTACAATTCAAACTCTTAAATTAGAGAATTTGATGGTTAATTTTTTATAAAATCGTTTTAAAAACATAGTTGTATAGCAAAAAATATAATTACTAAAGTACAAAAGTAAACAAATAAAATATTGAATTTAAAAATTACTTGTAATTATAATCAAAAAAAGCGTCTTTAATTAATTTATCATCGCAAAACTGATTAATAACACAATTTCCTATTTTAGTTAATAAAACAAATTGTACTTTTCCAAATTCGTTTTTTTTGTCGAAAATAAGTAATTTTAGTATTTGTTCAATATCATTTTCAGAAAAATCAACTGTATCAAAATACTCATTTATAATGTATTTAATTTCATGATATTCTTCTTTAGAAAGCAATTCTTTTTCTTTAGATAAAAAACTTGCTAATATCATTCCGATTGCCACAGCATGACCGTGTGATAAACTTTCTTTTTCTTGGTTTTGAAGACAATAACTTTCAATAGCGTGCCCTAAAGTATGTCCGAAATTTAAGGTTTTTCGTAAGCCAGTTTCGGTTAAATCTTCTGTAACTATTTTATTTTTTATAAGTATAGATTGATGAATTAACGCATCTAAATCTTCCGTGTTTAATGACGATAACGTTTTAAATTTATCCCAATAATTTTTATCTGAAATTAAACCGTGTTTTAGCATTTCGGCAAGTCCAGATCGCATTTGTTGTGTAGGCAAAGTTTCTAAAAAAGAAGTATCAACTAAAACTGCTTTTGGTTCGCAAATACAACCAATTTGATTTTTTAAAGTACCTAAATCTACACCGTTTTTTCCACCAATAGCCGCATCTACCATAGCAAGCAACGTAGTAGGAACATTAATAAAGGCAATGCCGCGTTTAAAAGTACTGGCAACAAATCCGCCAATATCTGTAATTACGCCACCACCTAAGTTAATTATCAAGCTTTTTCTATCGCCGCCTAAATCTAGTAAAGTTTGCCATAATTGTGTACAAGTATCAATGTTTTTAAATTGTTCACCAGCATCTAATTCAATAATTTCAAGATTAATTTCGGTAGTAATATTCGATAAAAAATGAGGTAAACAAAATGACGCTGTATTTTCATCAACCAGAATAAAAACTTTAGAAAAAGTAGTAACTAAAAGAATATCGTTTAAATAGGTATAACAATTTTCGTTAAAAAGTATAGAATGATTTGTAGCTTTAATTACTTGCATTTTACGATTTTTCAATTTTGTGCAAAATACGATAATTTTTATGTAAAAATTAAAGCATCTGAAGTATATTTGTACCACTTTATAAACGACACAATGGAAAAAATATTTGACAATACTGAAGTTGCCTTTGCTTTAAAAAGCGATACCGAACTAGAACGTGCTTATTTTTTGTTTAAACTTATTGAAAAAGAACCACTTGTACGCATAGGAACAGCCGTAACTAACTTTGCATTAAAAGCACATTTACCCGTTGAAAGTTTAATTCGTTCTACTGTTTTCGATCATTTTTGTGGCGGTGTAAACGAAATGGATTGTCTTTCAGTAGTAGATAGAATGTTTACCAAAGGCGTTTCATCGGTTTTAGATTATTCGGTAGAAGGAAAAGAAGAAGAAACACAGTTTGACGCTGCTTTAGCCATGACACTTAAAACAATAAATTTTGCAAAAGAACGAATGGCAATTCCATTTGCGGTTTTTAAACCTACAGGTTTCGGAAGATTTGCATTATATCAAAAAATTGGTGAAGGAAAAGAATTAACGCCCAGTGAAAACGAAGAATGGCAAAAAGTAATTGAAAGATTTGATACAGTATGTAAAACAGCTTACGAAAAAGATGTTCCACTATTAATTGATGCAGAAGAAAGTTGGATGCAAGAAGCCGCAGATAGTTTAATTGAAAGCATGATGCAAAAATACAATCAAGAAAAAGCGGTAGTATTCAATACGCTTCAAATGTATCGTTGGGATAGAATGGATTATTTAAAAAAATTACACGAAAAAGCTAAAAAACATAACTTCTACATTGGAATGAAATTAGTTCGTGGTGCCTACTTAGAGAAAGAAAATAATCGTGCCAAAGAAATGGGGTACAAATCGCCTATTTGCGAAACCAAACAAGCTACCGACGATAATTATAACTGTGCGGTAAACTATATGGTTGAACATATAAATAAAATGGCCATTTTTGCGGGTACTCATAACGAAGACAGTTCTTATAAGTTAATGCAATTAATGCAAGAAAATAACATTGCAAAAAACGATAAACGCATTTTCTTTGGTCAATTATACGGAATGAGTGATAATATTAGCTTTAACTTATCCGAAAAAGGTTATAATGTAGCAAAATATTTACCTTTTGGACCAGTACGCGATGTAATGCCGTATTTAATTCGTCGTGCCGAAGAAAACACATCGGTTGCTGGGCAAACCAGTAGAGAATTATCGTTAATAAAACGAGAAAAACAAAGAAGAAAACTTTAAGTAATTTTACATTTCAAAAATTCAATATCGCATTAAAAATGAATTTCGATAAAAAAAATTTAACTAACGAACAGTTAATCGATTTATACAAAAAAATACTAAAACCAAGAATGATAGAAGAAAAGATGCTCATCTTACTTCGTCAAGGAAAAGTTTCAAAATGGTTTTCAGGTATTGGTCAAGAAGCCATTTCGGTAGGTATTACCTCTGCATTAGATAAAGACGAATATATTTTACCCATGCACCGCAATTTAGGTGTTTTTACTACTCGCGAAATTCCGTTGCACCGTTTATTTTCACAATGGCAAGGTAAAAAAGAAGGTTTCACAAAAGGACGCGATAGAAGTTTTCACTTTGGCACACAAGAGTATAAAATTATTGGCATGATTTCGCATTTAGGACCGCAAATGGGTGTAGCCGACGGAATTGCATTAGCCAATAAGCTTAAGAAAAATAATCAAGTAACTACCGTATTTACAGGAGAAGGCGCAACTTCTGAAGGCGATTTTCACGAAGCTTTAAATATTGCAGCCGTTTGGAATTTACCTGTTTTCTTTGTTATTGAAAATAACGGATACGGATTATCAACTCCAACAAACGAACAATACCGTTGTGAAAATTTAGCCGATAAAGGTTTGGGTTACGGTATGGAAAGCCATATTATAGATGGAAATAATATTTTAGAAATTTACACTAAAATTACCGATTTAAAAAAATCAATGATAGAAAATCCTCGTCCCGTTTTATTAGAGTTCAAAACATTTAGAATGCGTGGACACGAAGAGGCGAGTGGAACAAAATATGTGCCGCAAGAATTAATGGACGAATGGGCGAAAAAAGATCCTGTTGAAAATTACAGACAGTATTTAGAAAAAATGTTCATTTTGTTACCAGATCAAGAAGAGCAAATACGAGCAGAAATTAAACAAGAAATTGATGAAAATTGGGCAATGACCCAAGCCCAACCCGAAGTTGTTGCTAATTTAAGTGAAGAATTAAATGATGTTTACGAATATTTTAACTATCAACAAATTAACCATTCAAATGAAGTTGAAAACAGTCGTTTAATTGATGCTATTTCGCAAAGTTTAAAACAATCTATGGAACGACATAATAATTTAGTTATTATGGGACAAGATATTGCCGAATACGGTGGCGCTTTTAAAATTACAGAAGGTTTTGTCGATTTATTTGGTAAAGAACGCGTTCGCAACACGCCAATTTGCGAAAGTGCTGTAGTTGCAGCGGCTAACGGTTTATCAATTAATGGGTATAAAGCAATTGTAGAAATGCAATTTGCCGATTTTGTTTCTACTGGGTTTAATCCCATTGTAAATTTACTAGCCAAGCAAAAATACCGTTGGGGCGAAAAAGCCGATGTAGTGGTGCGTATGCCTTGTGGCGGCGGAACGCAAGCTGGACCGTTCCACTCGCAAACTAATGAGGCGTGGTTTACTAAAACACCAGGTTTAAAAGTGGTGTATCCCGCATTTCCGTATGATGCAAAAGGCTTATTAAATACAGCTATTAACGACCCAAATCCAGTTTTGTTTTTCGAGCATAAACAATTGTACAGAAGTATTTATCAAGATGTGCCAAAAGATTATTACACGCTACCATTAGGTAAAGCATCACTACTAAAAGAAGGAAATCAGGTAACCATTATTTCGTTTGGTGCAGGGGTGCATTGGGCATTAGATACATTAAATAATAATTCTGAAATTTCAGCTGATTTAATTGATTTAAGAACTTTACAACCAATGGATTGGGAAACCATTTTTAATTCTGTTAAAAAAACTAATAAAGTAATTATTCTACAAGAAGATACATTATTTGGAGGTGTGGCAAGCGATATTGCTGCAATGATTATGGAAAACTGCTTTCAATATTTAGATGCTCCCGTAAAACGAGTAGCAAGTATTGAAACCGCTATTCCGTTTGTAAAAGCATTAGAAGATCAATATTTACCCAAGCAACGTTTTGAAAAAGAATTAAAAGAATTATTAGCCTACTAGAATTTAAAAAAGAAAAAAACAATTTATACTAATTAAGCGTTTTATCCTAGTTCTTCTCATGATGTGAATTAGGATTTTGTTATTTATAAAAAACCTACTGTTTACTGCAAACTTAAAACTATATTTCTTAACTTAATTTGGCAAGATTTTTGAAAAGTTCTAAATAACAAATTAATTAGGCAATTTTTTAAAAATAAAAAAATAACTATATTTGAAAACCATCTAAAAAAGTATTTTTGTAATCTGAACCAAGTTCAGATTCTTTTTTTAGAAATAAGTTCCAAATTAAATTTGGAAAAAAAATATTTTAAATACCACAAATGCGATACATTTCAGCACTTTTTATACTTGTTTTATTTCAATTTATTGGTGTACCCAAACGAAATTTAGCAACAAAAAATTATACTTTAGCCCAAATTGAAATAAAAGATTCTACAGCAATTTTTCAGCAAAAATGGGTAGATAGCGTTTACAATCAAATGAGTTTCGAAGAACGTGTTGGGCAATTGTTTATGGTTGCGGCTTACTCAAATAAAACTGAAAGTCATTTCGCCGAAATCGATAATTTAGTAGAAAAGTATAAAATTGGTGGAATCATTTTTTTTCAAGGTGGTCCAGTTCGTCAAGCACAACAAACCAATCGTTATCAAGCCAAAGCCAAATTACCATTATTTATCGGCATTGACGCCGAGTGGGGTTTAGCCATGCGATTAGACTCTACGTATCGCTATCCTTGGAATATGACACTTGGCGCTATTCAAGATTATCGTTTACTTCGTAAAATGGGCGAGCAAATGGCAGAACAATCTAAGAGAATGGGTATTCATTTTAATTTTGCGCCAGTTGTCGATATTAACACCAATCCAAATAATCCAATTATTGGTAATCGTTCGTTTGGCGAAGATAAAATAAACGTTGCCAATGCAGCAGAAGCTTTAATGCGTGGTTTACAAGAAAATGGTGTTTTTGCCACGGCAAAGCATTTTCCTGGTCATGGCGATACGGCAAAAGACTCGCACCACACACTACCTGTAATTAATTTTTCAAAAGAACGATTAGATAATGTAGAACTCTATCCGTATAAAGAATTAATAAGCAATGGTTTATCAAGTGTAATGGTAGCACATTTAAGTGTGCCATCTCTCGAAAAGCGTATGGGTTATCCAAGTTCTATTTCATATAATATTGTAACCAATGTGTTAAAAAAAGAATTAGATTTTAAAGGGTTAATTTTTACCGATGCACTTAACATGAAAGGTGCAAGTAATTTTAAAGAACCAGGTGCTATCGATTTAGAAGCTTTTCTTGCAGGTAACGATATTTTGTTATTTGCCGAAAATGTGCCTGTAGCCATTGAAAAATTTAAAACTGCTTATGCCGATGGAAGACTAACCGATGCTCGTATAGAAGAATCGGTTAAAAAGATATTATCGTATAAATACAAAGCAGGATTAAACCATTATAAACCTATAAATTTAGATAATTTAGTTGCCGATTTAAACCAATCAAAATACGATGCGCTTAATTATAATTTATACGAATACGCTATAACATTGTTAAAAAATAAAGAAAAAATTGTTCCAATAAAAAATATCGAAAAAGAAAAAATAGCATACGTAGCTTTAGGTAACGATAGTAGCGGAATATTTTTAGAACGCTTGCAAAACTATACAGAAATAACGCCTATAACGACTAAAAATTTAGATTCGGCATTAGTTCAGTTAGAAGATTTTTCTAAAGTAATTATAGGTTTTCATAAACCCGATGGTGCTTGGAAAAACCACAATCCTACAGTCGAAGACAAATTGTGGATTGATAAAATTGCGAAACAAAACAAAGTAATTGTAAGCTTTTTTACCAAGCCATATTCATTGTTAAGTTTTCCAAACTTTCAAAATATTGAAGGTTTAGTAGTTGCATATCAAAATAATGAATTTGCCCAAACAGCAGCTGCCGAAGCCATTTTTGGTGGAATTGCATGCAAGGGAAAATTACCTGTTACTATAGCCAATAATTTTAATGTAAACGACGGAATTGTAACACCAAAATTGAGCCGATTAACTTTTGGTGTTCCCGAGAATGAAGCTATGGATTCTCGGGTTTTAAATAAAATAGATTCGGTTGCTAATTATGCAATTTCTAAAAAAATGACACCAGGAATTCAAGTTTTAGTAGCTCGAAAAGGAAAAGTAGTTTATCAAAAATCGTTTGGCTATTTTACTTACGACAATAAAATTCCTGTAAAAAATACCGATTTATACGATGTAGCATCGTTAACAAAAATTTTAGCCACTTTACCTAATGTAATGCTTCAGTTTGAAAAAGAAAAAGTTACAATGCAAAGCAAGTTAGGCAATATGCTTCCGGTATTTAAAAATTCGAATAAAGCCAATGCTACTTTAGTAGATATGCTTACACATCAGGCGCGTTTTCAACCTTGGATAGGTTTTTATAAAAATACATTAGACGAAAATGGAAAGCCCAATAGTAAATATTACAGAAAAACCTATTCGGAAGCATTTCCGTATCAAGTAGCCGAAAATTTATTTCTTCGAAAAGATTATAACGATTCTATTATAAAAGCAATAGCCGATAGCGAGTTATTACCCAAAGCAAAATACAAATACAGCGATTTTTCGTTTATTATTT
>NZ_JAWKMX010000003.1:0-186690 GCF_041392005.1 Flavobacterium sp. | reverse complement strand
CAATCAAAAGTAGTTTATAGTATCGTTTTTTGTTAAAATATTATGTTTGTTAATTATTTGTTTATGTACACTTTCCGAAAGTTCGTACCTTCTCTCTTAACATCGCATAATGGATATACTCAACAAATTTTCCTGAAAATTTACTAAAGTTTCTAATTTCAAAAACGTACCTTTGCAGTTCAATTTTTTTGAACTATGTTTAAGTGGTTAAGTACCAGTTTTTGGGATTATATAGCAAGTAGAATTCTTCGTAATCGAATTTTACTTTTAATACTTTTAGTTGTTTTTACCATTTTTATGGCATCGCAATGGAAAAACATGCGTTTTACCTACACCGAAGCCAACCTTTTACCCGACCATCACGAGGTTAATCAGCAATACAATGCTTTTTTAGAAAAATTTGGCGAAGAAGGAAATCTTATTGTAGTAGGTTTTGAAGACGATAGCTTTTTTACCGAAAAAAATTACAAAGCGTGGGAAAATTTTGTCTCGAAAATAAAAAAAGATAAAGCAGTAGATTTTACCATTTCAATTGAAGATTTAAGGGTTTTACAAAAAGATACGGTTAACCAAAAATTCAAATTAGTTCCATTTGTTGTAAACGAAAAAATATCAGATAATTACTTAAAAGAAAAAGAAACCGAACTATTTAACAATTTGCCTTTTTACGAAGGAATGCTGTTTAATAAAGAATCGGGCGCTGTTCGCTTTGCAATTTATATGAACAAAGATGTGGTAAATACTGCTGTTCGCAAAGATTTTATTATAAAATATTTAAGCAACGAAAAAATTGAAGCACTCGAAAAACAACTCGGTTTCGATATTAAAGTTTCGGGAATGCCTTATATACGAACGCTAAACTCGCAAAGTATTATAGACGAAATAGGAATTTTTGTGGCTGCGGCTTTGGGCATTACTTCGCTAATTTTCTTCTTTTTCTTTAGAAGTTTTAGAGCTACACTACTGTCTATGTGTATAGTTACTGTAGGCGTAATGTGGTCGTTTGGTACACTGGGTTTATTAAACTATGAAATAACGGTTTTAACCGCTATAATTCCACCGTTAATTATTGTAATTGGAATTCCAAACTGTATTTTCTTAATTAACAAATACCAACAAGAAATAAAAAAACACGGCAACAAAGCCAAATCGTTACAGCGTGTAATTTCGAAAGTAGGAAACGCTACTTTAATGACCAACCTTACAACCGCTGCTGGTTTTGCCACTTTTATGGTAACCGAAAGCGAACTATTGAAAGAGTTTGGTATTGTGGCTTCGTTAAACATTATTTTCTTGTTTTTATTGTGTTTAATAATTATTCCTATTGCCTACAGTTATATGCCAATGCCAAAAGAAAAACACCTAGCGCATTTGGGCAAAAATTACATTAATAAGTTTGTAAACTGGTTAGAAAATACAATTCGCAATCGTTCGCTAGCTATTTTTACAGCAGCCATTGGTTTATTAGTTTTTGGAATTATTGGTATTTATCAAATAAAAATATCGGGTAGTATTATTGAAGATATGCCCAAAAACACAGGTTTTTTTCAAGATATTGTGTTTTACGAAAACGAATTTGATGGGGTAATGCCTCTCGAAATAATGATTGATACTAAACGGCCAAAAGGTGCGCTAAAAAGTAGCACATTAAAACGTATAAACGAGTTGCAAGAAACCATAGACGAAATTCCGGAATTATCGAAACCTGTTTCGGTTGTAAATTTAGTTAAATATTCAAAACAAGCTTTTTACAACGGAAATCCCGAATATTATGAACTGCCTACCAAGCAAGAGGAAGCGTTTATTTTATCGTATATTAAAAATTCGACCCAAAAAGAAAGTCAAAATTTACTAAAAAGCTATGTCGATTCTACCCAGCAATATGCTCGTGTAACTACTTTTATGCGCGATATTGGCACCGATAAAATGGCAAAAATTGAAGAACGTTTACAAGAAAAAATAAATAAAATTTTTCCTGAAAAACGCTATACGGTAACCATGACTGGTAAAGCTTATGTTTTTGAAAAAGGAACACACTACTTGGTTCATAATTTAGTGATATCGTTATTATTTGCCGTTTTTCTTATTTCGTTATTAATGGCTTATTTGTTTCGTTCGTTTAAAATGATAATTATTTCGTTAATTCCTAACCTTTTACCTTTAATTATTACCGCAGGTATTATGGGTTATTTAGGAATTCCTATAAAGCCCTCAACTATTTTAGTATTTAGCATAGCCTTTGGTATTTCGGTTGACGATACCATTCACTTTTTAGCCAAATACCGTCAAGAGTTAAAAACCAACCATTGGAAAGTTCGCCGTTCGGTATATGCAACGGTTCGCGAAGCAGGCGTAAGTATGTTTTATACCTCTGTTGTATTGTTCTTTGGCTTTTCGGTTTTTACACTTTCAAGTTTTGGCGGAACGGTTGCCTTAGGAAGTTTAGTAGCTATGACACTTCTTTTTGCTATGCTTTCTAATTTGCTGTTGCTTCCGTCGTTATTGCTTTCTTTAGAAAGAAAAGTAGCCAATAAGAAAGAATTTCCAGAGCCTACTATCGATATTTTAGCAGAGGATAAAGAGGATTGAAAAATCTAATTTCCGTCAGTTCGAGTAGCGAAGCGTATCGAGAACCGTGTAGCAATAAATATGATTTGCTTCTACAAGAAGAACTTCTCGATACATCCCGACAATGCGTCGGGATACTCGAAGTGACGATCTGGTAAACTTTGCCTTTCGTCAGTTCGAGTAGCGAAGCGTATCGAGAACCAACAAAAAATATTTATAACATATCAACTTTAGACTTTCTACAATCAAACTTTCAACTAGTAAACTTTCAACTTTTAAACTTTACTAATATATTTGCATAAAATTCACAAAAAATGAAACATAGTAAAGTTGTCGATTTATTAAACAACCCAAAACATATTTTACAAGAAGTAACCGCAAAAGGTTGGGTACGCAGTTTTAGAAACAATCAGTTTATTGCCTTAAACGATGGTTCAACTATTCACAATATTCAGTGTGTAGTCGATTTTGAAAACACACCCGAAGAAACCTTAAAACGATTAACGACATCTGCTGCAGTTTCGGTAACTGGAACACTACAAGAAAGTCAAGGTAAAGGTCAAAAAGTAGAAATTCAGGTTAAAAAACTAGAAATTCTTGGCGATAGCGATGCCGAAAAATATCCGATTCAACCTAAAAAACACTCGTTAGAATTTTTACGTGAAAATGCGCATTTACGTGTACGTACCAACGCTTTTGGTGCTATTATGCGGGTGCGTTCGGTATTGTCATTTGCCGTGCATCAATATTTTCAAGAAAGAGGATTTTTTTATGTAAATACGCCAATAATAACAGGTTCCGATGCTGAAGGTGCAGGTGAAATGTTTAAAGTTACTGCGTTACCATTTGATAATACACCTCGTAACGAAGAAGGAAGAGTAAATTACAAAGAAGATTTTTTTGGTAAAGAAACCAACCTTACTGTATCGGGACAATTGGAAGCAGAAACCTACGCTATGGCGCTTGGGCAAGTATATACTTTTGGACCAACATTTAGAGCCGAAAATTCAAATACTTCGCGCCATTTGGCTGAATTTTGGATGATTGAACCAGAAGTAGCTTTTAATGATTTGGATGCCAATATGGATTTGGCAGAAGACTTTATCAAATACGTTATTCGCTATACAGTTGATAAATGTGCTGATGATTTACAATTTTTAGAACAACGTTTGCTAGACGAAGAAAAAAACAAACCACAAGCAGAACGCAGTGAAATGTCGCTATTAGAAAAACTTAACTTCGTTTTAGAAAACAATTTTAAACGAGTTTCTTACACCGAAGCTATTGATATTTTACGCAATTCAACGCCAAATAAAAAGAAAAAATTCAACTATTTAATAGAAGAATGGGGTGCCGATTTACAAAGTGAACACGAACGCTTTTTAGTAGAAAAACACTTCAAATGTCCGGTAATATTATTTGATTATCCAGCTAAAATTAAAGCGTTTTATATGCGTTTAAACGACGATGAAAAAACCGTACGAGCTATGGATATTTTATTCCCTGGTATTGGGGAAATTGTAGGTGGTTCGCAACGTGAAGAACGCTACGATGTTTTAGTTGAAAAAATGAAAGCCTTGAACATTCCTGAAGAAGAAATGTGGTGGTATTTAGACACGCGTAGATTTGGAACAGCCGTTCACTCAGGATTTGGTTTAGGATTCGAACGTTTGGTATTGTTTGTTACAGGAATGACCAATATACGTGATGTAATACCTTTCCCAAGAACACCCCAAAACGCAGAATTTTAATTTCTAGAGAAAAGAGAATAGAATATAGAGAAAAGATTTTGTAACTTTAGACTTGGAACTTGAAACTTTCTAACTATAAAAGTAAATGTTAAAACACAATTTACAGCTTAAGCTTTCGCAAAAATTATCGCCGCAACAAATTCAATTAATGAAATTGATTCAGTTGCCAACTCAAGCCTTTGAACAACGTTTGCAAGAAGAGCTTGTAGAAAATCCTGCGTTAGAAAGCGGTAAAGAAGATACGGTTGATATCGATGATTTTTCGGACAACACAAACGACGATTACGATGATTATGACAACGAGCATATTGATGCCGATGATATTAATATTGACGAATATTTAAGCAACGACGAAACACCCGATTACAAATATCAAGCGAATAATTATAGTGATGATGACGAAGATAAATCTATGCCATTTGTTGCTGGCGTTACGTTTCATCAAGATTTAATCAATCAACTCAATACGTTTATTTTAGATGATGACGAGCGCGATATTGCCGAATTTATCGTAGGTAGTATTGACGATATGGGCTATATTCGCCGAAGTATTCAGGATATGGTAGATGATATGGCGTTTACTCAAGGTATTTATACCGATGAAGCTACCGTTGAACGTATTTTAAAAAATGTAGTGCAAGAACTAGATCCTGCAGGTGTTGCTTCCCGAGATTTGCAAGAATGTTTGATATTGCAACTCAAACATAAAACACCTACTGACGCCGTTAGTTTAGCTTTAGATATTATAGAAAATCAGTTTGATGCATTTTCCAAAAAACATTACGATAAATTGTTGCAAAAATTTGATGTTTCAAAAGAGCAATTGCGCAAGGCGATTGATGAAATTGAAAAATTAAATCCGAAACCAGGTGGTGCATACAGCGGCAACCAAAAACCTATTGAACATGTAGTGCCCGATTTTACCATTCGGATTGTAGATGGCGAATTGGAATTATTGCTCAACGGTAGAAATGCACCCGAATTGCACGTTTCTAAAGATTACCAAGAAATGCTGCAAAGTTATAAAGACACTAACGAAAAATCGAGTGCACAAAAAGATGCCGTACAATTTATCAAGCAAAAATTAGATTCGGCAAAATGGTTTATTGATGCTATTAAACAACGCCAAGAAACGCTTTTTGTAACCATGAATGCCATTATGCACTACCAAGAAGAGTATTTTTTAGAAGGCGATGAAACCAAACTAAAACCAATGATTTTAAAAGATATTGCCGATATGGTTGGTTTAGACATTTCAACGGTTTCGCGTGTGGCTAATAGTAAATATGTAGATACGCCATACGGCACTAAATTAATTAAAGAGTTTTTTAGCGAAGCTATGAAAAATGCCGATGGCGATGATGTTTCTACTCTTGAAATTAAAAAAATATTACAAAACGTAATTGAAGAAGAAGACAAACGAAAACCTTTACCAGACGATAAATTAGCCGAAATATTAAAAGAAAAAGGTTATCCTATTGCGCGTAGAACGGTGGCAAAATATAGAGAACAGCTCGATATTCCTGTGGCGCGATTACGCAAGAAAATTTAAGCTTACATCAATAAAATGGCTTCCTTTTTAGCCCCGATGGAAATGTAAATCATTTTGTTTTTGAGCAAAACAAAATATTGAAATGTACAGCGGGAAAATGGATAACAAACGTTCGTAATGATTCGCTTTTAATAAAAAAAGAACCTATTTGATGAATTTAAGACAGTTTTTACCTTTTTTTTCGTATGTTTTTCATCCTATATTTATTACGCTATACGGGACTTTTTTTTATTTTTTAGTAGCACCGCATGCTATTTCTACTAAAAATCAGCTTTTTTCGTTACTCCAAGTTTTTATAATAACCGTGTTGTTGCCTTTGGCTATCTTTTTTTTATTGATTTCGTTAGGAAAAGTAAAATCGTTTACGGAAGCAACGGTTGCCGAAAGAAAAGTACCTATTGTGGTACAAATAATTTTACTTTTTTGTTTAATTAGTTTAAAAAACTATACTGGCATGGAAGAGTTATACTACTTTTATTTAGGTGGTTTGTTTTGTTCTTTCGCCGCGTGGATTATAACACTAGCCGATTATAAGGTGAGCTTGCATATGATGGGAATTTCGGCACTAGCTACTTTTATTTATACAATTAACTATATTTTTGAATTGTCGTATATTAATAGTGTTGCTTTTGCTGTTGTTTGTGTAGGTTTAGTTGCTTCTTCTAGGTTATATATGAAATCGCACACAGCAAACGAACTTATACTAGGTGCTTTTTTGGGTTTTATTTTTCAGTATTTGTGTTGGAGTTTTTATTTTTTTATTTATAAAATGTAAAACATAAAACCGAAGTTTAAGTTTGTCATTTTATTCCCTTCTTTAAAAATAGGATTTAACCCGTAATGTGCATAAAAATTCCATGTGTTAAAACCTGCTGCAATGTAAACTCCATATTGCCATCGGTTTACGTTATCTAGAACTTTAAGCGTTTCATTTGCTGTTGTTGTTTCTAATTTAAGGGTAGCATCTACTAAATAGGTTGCTTTAAAACCTGTATAAATACGCCAAAATTTATGATTGGTAGGAATTGCATTGCGCCATCTAATTTCAAAAGGCAAATCGATACCGTGTGTACTAATTTTAGTTCGTATGTCTTCTATTACATCTGGATTTTCTACTACATCTGCCGAGTTTATAAACTGTTTAATATTGTTGTACGAATATCCTAAACCTGGTGCAATTGCCCATTTACGGTCTTTAGACAATGGTATGTCGCGAAGAAAACCTGCGGTTAAACCCGAAGAAAAAGAATATTGCTTAAAACCACTAGGTCTGTTTTGAACTAAATTATAGCTAATAGAAAAATAAAACTGATCTTCTCGAAATAACGAATCCACAACTTTATATACAGATTGTTCGTTTTTATCTGTAGTTTTTTGCGCCCAAGATAAAAGGCTGCAAAACAAAACAAGAAGTGTACAATTAATTTTCACTTGTATTTTTTTATAAAAGTAATAAAAAAGGTGCGTTAAACGCACCTTTTTTTATAGTAAAACAAAAAGATTTTATTCTATAGGATTACCTTGATTAGTTGTGTAATTAACTTTTAGCTGGTTTATTTTACGCAACTCTTCTTTAATATCTTGAACTAATCCCATTTTAACATTTTTATCGAATTTTAACGAAGCTGTAAGATAATTTTCGTCTTCTGAATTTCGCTGTGCTCTTTCCGATATTACAAAGTTTCTTACATCGTTAACCGAAGCAATTTTATCTGCTAATTGAATTCTATCTGATTGTCCTAAAGTGCTTTGGTAACGGGCACTTGGTTTACCGGCATAAATATACATTACATATTGCTTTTTGAACAATTTTGCTGTTTGATCTGCTTTTGGTAATTTGTTATCAATCATTAAATCGCTATCTTTCATTGTGGTTGCTGTCATAAAAAAGAACAACAACATAAACACAATATCGGGTAACGATGCTGTAGAAATTGCAGGTAAATCGCCTGATTTTTTCTTTTTAAATTTAGACATAGTTTCTAAAATTTAAGTATTAAAAGTTCTTTTTCGATTCAGCCTCTGAAAGACGCATAGGAAAAAGTTCTTGAATTGCTTTTACTTTTGGTTCTAATGCTTCTACTTGACCTTCTATAGCTTTTGAAGCTGGATCGTTGTAAACATTTTCCATTTCTCTAAAAGATACACCGTAGCGCTTTTTACTTTCTCTATCTCGTAAAAAATAATAGGCTGCAACCAATTCGTTTTGTACTCTAATGTACGCATCGTATGTGGTTTGTCCATCGTTCATTACTGAAATTACGGCATCTTCTGGACTATCCGATTGGTTAGGATCTCTTTTACCCAAACAATAAGCACAACTTCCATTACCATTATTTTCTAGAAAATCGATAGCTTTTTGGCGCAAGTCTTTTACGTCTGTTAATTGTTCGTTTACTAACAATTGATTGTCTTTGTTAATAAGCACGCGCATAACATTACGTTCATTAATTTTAGGTTCTTGCGGGTTATCTTCGTAGCGAGGTAATAATCGGTTAATTCCTTGATCTACACCAATAGTTGTAGTAACTAAGAAAAATATCAATAGTAAGAAAGCAATATCTGCCATTGAACCGGCATTAACCTCTGGTGCTTGTCTTCTTGCCATAATTACTTTTTAATTTTTGTTAATCCGCCCCATACCATAGTGCCAATAGCTGCTATTGCCAGTATAAATGTAGCATATATTCCTGCGCTAACCCATTTAGATGTAGCGCCTGCTGGTGCTAAAACAGAACCATTAGAGCTAATTACTTCTGAGCCGTCTGCTAAAATGTATGAAATTAAGATTACGACCAAAAACAAACCTAACCCTATTAAAGTACTTTTTAAAGTTTCTTTGTTTGAAAATACATTTTTAAATACAAACAACAATACTAACACTACACAAGCAAAAAGTACTATATATGAAATGTAAATTAAAGGCGAAATCCAAGCATTCTCTTCGCCATCGCCATTTGCCATTAACAATCCTAAAAAGATAAGACTGATAACCGAAATAGCAATTGCTACTATTTTAATTAATTTGTGCATACTCATTTATCTTTATAGGTTATTATTTTTTGCTATAATCAGACAAAATATCTACTAAACTAATAGATGCGTCTTCCATATCGTTTACAATAGAATCGATCTTAGCAATAATATAGTTGTAGAAAATTTGTAATATAATAGCTACAATAAGACCAAATACCGTTGTTAATAACGCTACTTTAATACCACCAGCTACTAAAGATGGCTCCATTGAACCTGCTGATTGAATTTGGTCAAACGCTTCAATCATACCAATTACTGTTCCCATGAAACCAAGCATTGGTGCTAAAGCGATGAATAATGAAATCCAAGAAACGTTTTTCTCTAATTGTCCCATTTGTACACCACCGTAAGCAACGATTGATTTTTCAGCAGAATCTAAACCATGGCTGTAACGGTCTAAACCTTGATAAAAAATTGACGCTACTGGCCCAGCTGTGTTACGAGCAACCTCTTTAGCAGATTCTACTCCACCTGATTGTAGCGCGCTTTCTACGTCTGCAACTAATTTTTTAGTGTTAGTAGTAGATAAGTTTAAATAAATAATTCTTTCAATTGCAATTGCTAATCCTAAAATTAAACAGATTAATACAATTCCCATAAAGGCAGGTCCACCTTCAATAAAACGTTTTTTCAAACCTTGTGTAAACGAAAGGTTTTCTTCAGAAGAATCGTCAGAAGTAACCGCTGGCATTGTTTCTTCGGCTGTTTCTTGAACTTGCTCTGTTGTAGCGGCTACAGTTGAGTCGGCAGAAGTTTCTTGAGCTTGAATACTTCCAAAAGTCATAAGCCCTGCAATTGCTAAAATAGAAAATAATCTTTTCATCGTTTTGTTTTAAATTTAATTAGTTAATTTAGGTTAAAAGTATTTAATTTTTATGAAAATCAAAAATATTATACATCGGAAAAACAAGAACTATCTACATTGTTAAAAAACTTATTTGAATTTCTTTTTTGTTCCTTCTTTATTAAAAACACTTTTGCTTTCAAGGACGCTAAATAACGCAAAATTTCTCATCTATAAAAATTTTTACTCGTTTTTTAATACATTTCGCCTCGTAAAGAGGTTTCAAATACGGTTTTAAAAACTTTTGGACTTACTTTTTGTCCTAATAAGTACATTAATTTTGTAATAGCTGCTTCGGTAGTAATATTATGACCCGATAATACGCCTATTTTTTTCAAATCGGTACTTGTTTCGTATTTTCCCATTGCAACCGAACCACCGCTACATTGTGTAACATTTATAACGTAAATATTTTGTTTTATTGCTTTTTTTAGTTCATTAATAAACCAAGCCTCTGTTGATGCGTTACCAGAGCCATAGGTTTCCAATATGATTCCTTTTAAATTAGGAATAGCCAAAACAGCAGTTAATATGTTATGATTAATGCCTGGAAATAGTTTTAAGATAATTACATTTTCTTCAAAATTTTTATTTACTTTAATTTTTTTCGCTTTTGAAGTTTGCAATAAAAGTTCTTTATTTATTTTTAAATGTACGCCCGACTCTGCCAGTTCGGGAAAATTTGGTGAGGCAAACGCATTAAAATGTTCGGCGCTAATTTTTGTAGTTCGATTGCCTCTATACAATTTGTATTCGAAATACAAACCAACTTCTTTTATTATGGGTTTTCCTTTTTCTTGTAAAGCTGCTATTTGAATGGCGGTAATTAAATTTTCTTTAGCATCGGTGCGCAAATCGCCTATAGGCAATTGTGATCCTGTAAAAATTACAGGTTTTGATAAATTTTCGAGCATAAAACTCAATGCAGAAGCACTGTACGACATGGTATCGGAACCGTGAAGTACAACAAAACCATCAAATTCTTCGTAATTATCTTCGATTATTTCGGCAATTTGTTGCCAATTTTGAACATTCATATTAGAAGAGTCTATAGGTTCTGTAAAAGAAATAGTTTCTATTTTACACTCTAATAATTTTAGTTCGGGAATGTTTTGTAATAATTTTTTAAAATTGAATGCTTTTAGTGCGCCTGTTTCGCTATCTTTTACCATACCAATTGTTCCTCCGGTATAAATAAGCAATATTTTAGGCGTGCTATAGGGCATTAGTATATTTTAATTTATTAACTACAGGGTTAGCGTACATGGTTAAAAAACCTTCTTTTAACGTTTGATTATCCGCATCTATACGGAGTTCGAGTCGGCGTTCGAAAATTTGTTTTTCTTGCTCGCTGTAACAATGGCTAAATGTATCGGTTTTATGTAACAAATCGTAAGCTATATAATTTGTGGGCCACAATTTATACGATTGCAAAATAGCATCGTCCATTGTTTGTGCTAATAATTGTATTTGCTTGTTTGGTGTATCGGTTTGCGCTTTTATAGCATCAATTTCAGTATCTAAAACATCGCCAATGTGAATATGAATTCGTTTTTTTTGACCTATAATTCCGCTAATTAGGTTTACAAAATCTTCGTTTTTTTCCTTTTTATAAACCTCATCGCGTGCTTGTGCTAAAAGTTGTGGCATTTTTAACACATCGGTAGGATCATATTCATAAGAAATAGAAACGGGTACTATTTTAAGTTTTTTAAAATAGTCCATTACATTTTCTTCATTAGATGCCATGGCTATCATTTTTAATACTCCAGGGTGTGTTGCATCGTTTCCGTCTTTTGTTCTTCCTTCTTTTTGTGCTACCCAAACCGAACGATTTTCTTTACGAAGTAATTGGTAAATATATTCTGAAACCAATTTTGAACTTTGTAACAATTCTCTTGGCGAAAGATTGCGCTGAATTAAAAAATTTCGATTGAGTTTTGATAGTTTCAATAAAAATTCTTTTTGCACCAAATTATCGCCAATAGCCGAAGCCGTCATAACTAGTTTGTTATCATAAAGCGCTACGTTTAACAAAGACGTATCTAAAATAATATCGCGATGGTTAGATATGTATAAATAGGCTGTGTTAGGTTGTAATTTTTCGAAACCCGAAGTCGTTAACCCTTCTGAACTTTTTTGTAAAACCTTTTGTATAGATTGATACACAAAGTTAATTTGAAAATCGCGTATAGAATGTGTGTGTCGTAATTGCGATTGCCATTCGGTTTCTGGCGTTTCGGGAAATGTAAAATTCATCATCGCTTTCATCATAGGATGGTTTAGCGATTGTAGTAAAGCTTCATTTACTTCGGTATCGTAATAGGGTCTTATAGTATCGAATTTAGACATACCTTATTTTATTTCACAAAAAAACAAAAAAAATAACAATTTGATTTAAAAACTTCGTTAAATTCCGAAAATAGTTTTAGCATTCTGGGTTGTAACACTTGCAATTTCTTCTACAGAACAATTGTAAATTTCTGCTAGTTTTTGCGCCACTAATAACGTATAACTGCTTTCATTTCGTTTACCACGATGTGGTACAGGTGCTAAATATGGCGAATCGGTTTCTAATACAATATGTTGTAAATCGATATGATGTAAAAACTGATCTATTTTTCCGTTTTTAAACGTTACCACGCCACCAATTCCTAATTTCATTCCTAAAGAAATGGCACGTTGTGCTTGTTCAAAATCTCCAGTAAAACAATGGAAAATTCCGAATAACCTTTCATCATACTCGCTTTCTAAAACCTCAAAAACCTCATCAAAAGCATCGCGACAATGAATATTAATTGCCAAACCCAACTGCTTTGCCCACTGAATTTGTTTTTTAAAAGCTATTTTTTGAATATCTAAAGTCGCTTTGTCCCAATACAAATCAATTCCAATTTCGCCAACGGCATAATATTTTCTTGAAAAAAGTTGTTGCTTTACAAAGGCTAATTCGGTTTCAAAAGTTTCTGGTTTTACATAACAAGGATGCAAACCCATCATTAAGAAAACATTGGTTGGATATTGCTGTTCTAACGCAAACATTCGTTCAGCATAAGTGGAATCAATTGAAGGAACAAACATTCGAGTAACACCATTATTAAAAGCACGTTGCATTATTTCGTTTTGGTCAGTATTAAATTCTTCGGAATATAAATGCGAATGGGTGTCGGTTAAAATTAGTTTCGGGCTCAAAATTTTGATTATTATTTTATTTGTAAATGTAAAAAAAATTTGCGCAATTAAATTTCATAATATACATTTGTTAGCAATAATCTTAACTATAAAATTTTCTACCTATGAAAAAAATTTTGACTCTCGTAACAATTTTGTCATTGTTCACTATCTCTTGCTCAAAAGATGATGATTCATCAAGCTCAAACACAAAATTTGTTAAAATGACGGTTGATGGTGTTGAAAAAAACTTTGACACAGTAATTGTGAATGAAGAAACCTATGATGTTGGTACTTCTGATGCGTATACTGAATTAACAGTAACTGCTACTATTGGAACTAGCACCAATGAAATGGTTGTATTCATTGTAGAAAAAGGTGATGTTGGTTCGGATGTGATTTATAGCTTTGTTTATAAAAATGGTTCGACAGAGTATCGTAATAATGGAGATTTAAATACAAATGTTTCAACCAATAGCAGCAATACAATTAAAGGAAATTTTTCAGGAGAAGTTTTGGATTTTTCTACAGATGTTACAAAAACGATAAATAATGGTTCATTTGAAATAAACTATTAATAAAATATTTATTATATTTTAAAGAGCTGTATTATACGGCTCTTTTTTATTTATGAAAAATTTGCAATATTTTTTAAAAAAGAAAAAATACAAGAAAATAAAATTCACTATTTTAAAAACGCAACATTTATTAGTATCGGCTAAAATAAATGGAGTAAAAGGAAAGTTTATTCTCGACACGGGTGCCAGTAATAGTTGTGTGGGTTTTGAAGGTATTGAAAAATTTAAACTAACTGCTGAAAATTCGGAAACTAAAGCGGCTGGTGCAGGTGCAACCGGTATGGAAACACAAATTTCGAAAAACAACTTAATTTCAATGAGTCATTGGAAATTTTCTGAATTAAATGTGATTATTTTTGATATGAGTCATGTTAATTTAGCTTTAAAACAGTATAAAACAAAACCTGTTGACGGCATTATTGGCGCCGATGTATTATTAAAAGCAAATGCAATTATTGACTATAGTAATCATTATTTGTATTTAAGATAGTTTATTTCACGCAACCTTTTTACAAAATTAACATCTTTAATATATTGGTTATAAATATTTTATGGTTTAAAACATAAATACACTGCCATAATTTTTAAAGTTGGTTAAATGAAAACGCCCAAGAATTATACTTGGGCGTTTTCTATTTCTAATTAAAATTATTATAGTTCCAATGCTTTTTTAGGATTGTTATCCATCAATAATTCTACTGGGTTTTCTAAGGCTTCTTTTATAGCAACTAAAAACCCAACTGACTCACGACCATCAATAATTCGGTGATCATAAGATAAAGCTAAATACATCATTGGGTGAATTTCAACTTTGCCATCTACAGCAATTGGACGTTCAATAATGTTGTGCATACCTAAAATTCCGCTTTGTGGTGGATTGATAATTGGTGTTGATAACATACTACCAAAAACACCTCCGTTTGAAATTGTAAAAGTACCACCTGTCATTTCATCAACAGTAATTTGACCGTCGCGAGCACGTAATGCCAAACGTTTTACTTCGGCTTCTACACCTCTAAAGCTTAAATTTTCAGCATTGCGAATTACAGGAACCATTAATCCTTTTGGTCCTGAAACAGCAATACTAATATCACAAAAATCGTACGATATCATTTCGTTTCCATCGATCATAGAATTTACTGCAGGATACATTTTTAATGCACGAACCACTGCCAAAGTAAAGAAACTCATAAAACCTAAACCAACACCATGTTTATTTTTGAAATCATCTTTATATTGACTTCTCAATTTATTAATTGGCGTCATGTTAGCTTCGTTAAACGTCGTTAACATCGCTGTTTCATTTTTAGCTGAAACTAAGCGTTCTGCTACTTTACGACGCAACATTGACAGTTTTGTTCTTTCGCTACCCCTATTACCGCCTGTTGGTGTACCCATTGAAGGTACAGCACTAATAGCGTCTTCTTTAGTAATACGTCCGTCTTTGCCTGTTCCAACAATATCTGATGGTTGTATATTTTTTTCTGCTAATATTTTTTTAGCTGCTGGCGAAGCCGAACCAGTAGCATACGTTTCTGCTTTAACTGGAGTCGCTTTTGGCTCTTCTTTTACAGGTGCAGTTGGTGTCGTTTCTGCTTTTGCTGGTGCTGCATTGCCTTCTGGTTTTGTCGCACTTGTATCGATTAAACAAACTACTTGCCCAACAGCCACTGCATCGCCTTCTTCGGCTTTTAAGGTAATTATACCACTTGCTTCAGCGGGTAATTCCAAAGTTGCTTTATCAGAATCTACCTCGGCAATTGCCTGATCTTTTTCAACATAATCACCGTCTTGCACTAACCAAGTTGCAATTTCTACTTCGGTAATTGACTCTCCCGGTGAAGGGACTTTCATTTCTAAAATCATATTTTTTTGTTTAAAGTTTAAATTGTTTAAAGTTTCAAGTGGCTAATAGTAAACCTGAAACTTTAAACTTGAAACAAATTTTTATCTAAATAAATTTTTATCAAAAACCATAGCTATTGCACTAGCATGGCGTTTTTTAGATCGTTCGTAACTTCCTGCTGCTGGTGCACTATACGCTTTTGGCGATGCCAAGCGGAATTTTACCAAATCGAAATTCATTAACATATAACTGTAAGCACCCATATTTTTAGGCTCTTCTTGTGCCCAAACATAATCATCAACTTTAGGATAACTTTCAATGATTGCTTTAATTTGATCGGTAGCTAATGGGAATAATTGTTCTAATCGAACAAAAGCGACATCATTTCTACCTAATTCTTCTCTTTTTGCTACTAAATCATAATAGAATTTTCCTGTACAGAAAACCAATGATTTTATTGCTTTTTTATCGGTTGCATTAGGATCATCAATCACTTCTTGAAAACGTCCGTTGGCCATTTCTTCTTTAGTAGAAACAGCTAATGGATGACGTAACAAACTTTTTGGTGAAAATACGATTAATGGTTTTCTAAACTTAGTTACCATTTGACGGCGCATTAAGTGGAAAAAGTTCGCTGGTGTTGTACAGTCTGCCACATACATATTGTGTTTTGCACACAATTGAAGGTAGCGCTCCATACGTGCCGATGAATGCTCTGCTCCTTGGTTTTCGTAACCATGAGGCAATAACATTACAATACCATTTTGGTTATTCCATTTGTCTTCGCCTGCTGAAATATATTGATCCATCATGATTTGAGCGCCATTAGAAAAATCTCCAAATTGAGCTTCCCAAATAGTTAGCGTTTTAGGCGATGCTAATGCATAACCGTATTCAAATCCTAATACTCCATATTCAGATAAAAGGGAATTATAAATATAAAAATTACCTTTTTTATCTTGAATATCATCCATTAAGATAATTTCTTCTTCCGAATCTTCAACTTTTACAACAGCATGACGGTGTGAAAAAGTTCCTCGTTCAACATCTTGACCAGAAATACGCACATCGTAGCCTTCTTTTAATAAAGAACCGTAAGCCAATAATTCGCCCATTGCCCAGTCTAATTGATTTCTTTCGAAATACATGGCTTTCCGATCGTCAATTAAACGAGAAATTTTATTGATGAATTTTTTATCTTCTGGCAACTTTGTAATTGTCGTTGCTATTTTATCTAATTCTGTTAAAGAAAATGAAGTATCATACGATTTCAACATAACATCAGTAGAAACCTGCTCATAACCTTCCCATTCATTTTCCATAAATGGAGTAATAACGGTAAGCTCTTTTGTTCGTGAAATTTCTAGATTTTCATCTAATTTGGCTTTGTACTCATCTTCTAAGCCTTTTACATAGCCATCAGAAATTACACCTTCATTAAGTAACTTTTGTGCATAAATATCACGTGGATTTTTATGTTTCGCAATGGCTTTATATAATTTTGGTTGTGTAAAACGTGGTTCATCACCTTCGTTATGACCATATTTTCTATAGCCTAATAAATCGATGAAAACGTCTGTTCCAAATTCCATACGATAATCTAATGCAAACAGCATAGCATGAACAACCGCTTCAACATCATCTGCATTTACATGTAACACTGGTGATAACGTTACTTTAGCCACATCAGTACAATACGTAGATGAACGTGCGTCTAAATAATTGGTAGTAAATCCTACTTGATTATTGATTACTAAATGGATTGTTCCTTGTGTTTTATAGCCATCAAGCTTAGCCATTTGAATAATTTCATATACTATACCTTGACCCGCAATAGCGGCATCGCCATGAACAGCAATAGGTAATACTTTTGAAGGATTATTTGGATAATTTCTATCTTGTTTTGCACGTGTAATACCTTCAATAACAGCACCTACAGTTTCTAGGTGAGAAGGATTAGGCGCTAAATTTAAGTTAATTTTGTGACCAGCATCGGTTTTTCTATCAGAAGTTAAACCCAAATGGTATTTCACATCGCCATCAAAGTTCATATCTTCATCATAATCTTTACCGTCGAACTCAGAGAAAATATTTTGCGTGTTTTTACCAAAAATATTTGCCAAAACATTTAAACGGCCACGGTGTGCCATACCCATTACAAACTGTTCAACTCCTTTTTCTGCAGCAGCTTCAACAAGAGCATCAAGTGCTGGAATAGCCGACTCACATCCTTCTAAAGAAAAACGTTTTTGACCCACGTATTTTGTATGCAAGAAATTTTCGAAAGAAACCGCTTCGTTTAATTTTCGAAGAATATGTTTTTTTTGTTCTGTAGAAAAAGATGGTTGATTGTCATTAATATCTAATCGGTTTTTTATCCATTCACGAACTTTTGGATCGCGAATGTACATATATTCTACCCCAATTGACTGACAATATACTTTTTCTAAATGCTTAATAATATCGGCCAAAGTACTTGGCTTCATATTTACCATTTTAGCGGCATCAAAAACCGTATTTAAATCTGATTCGGACAAATCGAAATTCGACAAAGCTAATGTTGGCGTGTACGTTCTACGTTCTCGAACAGGGTTCGTATGTGTAAACAAATGACCGCGAGTACGATAGGCTTCGATTAAATTTAATACGTTAAATTCTTTATGAAGCTTGTCGGCAACATGTTCGCAAGAAACATTACCATTAACTATCATTTGACCAACTTCGTCGCCAGAAAAATTGGTTTGAGCAAAATCAAATCCTTGAAAAAAACTTCTCCAGCTTGGCTCTACGCTATCTGGATTTTGTAAATATTGATCGTATAAATCGGCAAAAAAAGCCGTATGTGCAGCATTTAAAAAGGAAAACCTATCCATAGTTGTGTCTAACAGACCTTTTAATTAAAAATTTTTATGCAAAAGTAAAACATTTGTAATAATCTTTTAAAGATTTTTGTATTTTTATAACATAAAACTTTAACAATTAAATTAATGAAAAAGAATTTTACAACTGTATTTTATGTATTGAGTATTGCTTTATTTTTTTGTGCATCTTCTACTATTTTTGGTCAATCGAAAATGCAACCTCAAAAATCTAAATTTTTAGATAAAGTACAGTTTGGTGGAGGTTTAGGTTTAAATTTTGGCAACAATTCTACAAACATTACTGTTGCGCCAAGTGCTATTTATAATTTTAATCAATATGTTTCGGCAGGTTTAGGCGTGCAGTATTCGTATGTAAAACAAAAAGATTTTTACGATTCACATATTTATGGCGGAAGTTTAATTGCTTTATTTAACCCTATACGTGAAATTCAACTTTCTACTGAATTAGAACAATTGCGCGTAAACAATTCGTACGACGTAAATTTTGGTGGTGGTTCTGATAATTTCTGGAACACAGCTTTGTTTTTAGGAGCTGGTTACAGAACAAACAATGTTACTATTGGTGCTCGATATAATGTTTTATATAAAGATGGTGACAATGTGTATGGCAATGCTTTTATGCCTTTTGTTAGAGTTTATTTCTAAACCACACTTTTTGCCATTCACGGGCTAATACAAGAAAAGCAACTTGCTCGGAAAGTTTTACTAAATCTGAACCGTCAAGTTGCTTTATTTTTTCTTCAGAAATATCAATAATATAAAGTAAATTTAAATATTCGGCAAACTTGTACTGAATGAGTTTGTATATTTTTTCGTGTAAATTATTTTTCAATTCACTTGGCAAAATAGTAGTTGGCAATTCCATACTTTCATTAGCTAAATTGAAATCTTTATTGAGTTGAACAATGAGTTTTTCGTACAAGTTTTCTTTTTCAGCTTGATAAAATAAAGATTCTATTGTTGCTGGCGGATTATACATTACGGTTCATTAATTGTTCTCCAAAATTTTTCAACATTTCTTTTTTAGTACTCTCAATTTCTATTTTTTCTAAAGTTGAAAATGCTTTTTGAGTAAAGTTTTGAATCGCTTGACGCGTAGCGTCTGCTGCAGTTGTTTCAACAAAAAGTTGCTTTACCGATTCAATTTTATCTGTATTATCTGTTGGTTGAATCGAAAACAGATGTAATAATTGCTCTTTTTGTTCTGTGGTTCCAAATTCTATAGCCTTTAAATACAGAAATGTTTTTTTATTTTCGATAATATCGCCACCTACTTGTTTTCCGAATGTTTTAGGATCACCAAAAGCATCTAAATAATCGTCTTGTAATTGAAAAGCAATACCCAAATTTAAACCAAAATCATAAATTAAATTAGCATTCTCCTCAGATGTTTCAGCAACAATTGCACCCATTTTCATTGCTGCGGCTACCAATACTGCCGTTTTATATTCGATCATTTTTAAATATTCGGGAATGGTAACATCGTCACGTGTTTCAAAATCAACATCGTATTGTTGTCCTTCACACACTTCTAAAGCTGTTTTACCAAATAATTTTGCAAGTTGTTGAAAAATATGTGGTTCGTAAGCTTCAAAAAACTGATATGCTAAAATTAACATAGCATCGCCCGAAAGAATTCCAGTATTCAAATCCCATTTTTCATGCACCGTTTCATTTCCTCTTCGCAAAGGTGCATCGTCCATAATATCATCATGAATTAATGAAAAATTATGAAACACCTCAACCGCAGTTGCCGCAGGTAATGCACTTTTTAAATCGGCATTAAAAATATCGGCACTCATTAAAGTTAAAACAGGGCGCATTCTTTTTCCGCCTAAATCTAAAATATACTTAATTGGTTCATAAAGCCCTTTGGGTTCTTTTTTTAAAGAAATTTGATTAAAATGTTCTGCAATTATAGTTTGATAGTTAGAAAGTGGTTGCATAGCTTCTATTTATTGGGCAAATTTCGCTAAAAAATAATTATTAAAGAAGTATTTATAATTCAAAAAGCAAGAATGTTAAAAATCTCATAAAAACTTTGGAAACTTTTTTTGTATTAAAAGTTTCTGTAGTACATTTGCAGCCGAAAATTTCGAGAAAATGAAAGAGAAAATTATTGAAAAAGCAGCCGAAATGTTTGTTTCTCACGGGTTTAAAAGCATAACAATGGATGATATTGCTTGCGAATTGGGCATATCAAAAAAAACAATTTATCAGCATTTTACAACTAAACCTGATTTGGTAAAAAGTGCAAGTTTTTTTGTTTTTGAAAAAATTTCATCGGGAATTGATGCCATTTGTCAAAAAAGTACCAACCCAATTGAAGAGCTTTTCGACATTAAAAACTTTGTTTCCGATTATTTAAAAACGGAAAACTCAACAACCACTTTTCAATTGCAAAAATATTATCCTAAAATTCATGATGCAATTAAAAAACTACATCTCGAAAAAATGGAAAACTGTATTATTGGAAATTTAACAAGAGGTATTACTGCCAATTTATATCGCAAAGAGATTGAACCTTCTATTATAGGTCGTTTTTATTTTGCGGGTATAAGTTCTTGTAAAGATGAAACACTTTTCCCTTCCAATATTTATAACAACTCTCAAATTCATAAAGAATTTTTAATTTATCATTTGCGAGGAATAGGTACTCCAAAAGGATTAGAAATATTAGAAAAAACAATACAAAAGCAAACTAATTAATATTAAATTTTAATGAAAAATTTTTACATTATTATTGTTTTAATGATTTCTTCGTTGCTAACCGCACAAGAAAAGCAAGAACAATATGCCTTTACACTAGAAGAGGCAATAGCACATGCGCTAAAAAACAACTACCAAGTTGTAAATGCAGAGCGCAATATAGAAAGTGCCATTAAGAAAAAATGGGAAACCACTGCCATTGGTTTACCTCAAATTGACGCTAGCCTTAATTATCAAAACAATTTTGAAATTCAAAAATCGTTAGTTCCTGCTGAATTTTTTGGAGGAAACCCTGGCGAATTTGCTGAAGTTGCATTTGGTACAAAACATAATATGGTTGCTAATGCAACTTTGCGTCAACTTATATTTGATGGCTCTTATTTAGTTGGATTGCAATCGGCTAAAGTTTATTTACAAATTTCTGAAAATGCAAAAGAAAAAACGGATTTAGAAATTCGTGAAATGGTTATAAATGCCTATGGTAATGTATTGTTAGCCAATGAATCTGTAAATGTATTAAAAAGCAATAAAACTTCTCTCGAAAAAACCTTGTATGAAATTACCCAAATTTATAAAAACGGTTTAACTGAAGAAGAAAGTGTTGAACAATTACAAATAACTTTAAGTCAAATTAATAGTTCGTTATCTTATGCAACGCGTCGTGCTAATATTTCACTTGATATGTTAAAATTTGTTTTGGGAATTGATTTAGACAACACACTTCAATTAAAAGATAATCTTGATCAATTAGCGTTAAAAAACATTGATTTAGCAGCAACAACTTCAACATTTAACATTAACGATAATATTGATTACAAAATCGAATTAAATACATTAAAATCAAATGAATTATTAGTTAAGTTAGAAAAAAGCAAATATTTACCTTCATTAGGTGCGCAAGTAAATTTTGGTTATAATTCATTTAGCAATGATTTTTCGTTTTTACAAAGCGATCAAAAATGGTTAAATTATTCCTATTTAGGTGTAGGATTAAATGTTCCTATATTTAGCAGTTTTGCCCGTTCATCAAGAGTGCAACAAGCAAAAATTGCTTATGAAAAAGCAGAAACAAACTTAAAACAAACGGAACAAAATTTAAGGTTACAATTTGAAACCGTTAAAAACGAATATCAATTTAGCATTGAGCAATATACCGTTTCTAAAGAAAACTTACGATTGGCAGAACGCATTGAGCACAAACAAGGTGTTAAATTTCAGGAAGGAATTTCAAGTAGTTTTGAATTTACCGAAGCACAACGCCAATTATATGCTGCGCAACAATCGTTTTTAGAAGCAATGGTAAATGTGATTAACAAAAAAACAGCTTTAGATAAAATCATCAACAATAATTAATTTATATCATGAAAAAAAATATAATCGCAATACTTACTTTAGTTTTATTGGTTGCTTGTGGTGGCGACAAAAAAAACTCGACTGAATCAGTAATAGAAAAAGGCGACGTAAAAGCGTTACGCGAAAAAAGAAGTCAATTAGTAGCACAAACCGATGCTTTAAATAAAGAAATCGAATTAATTGATGCTGCTATTGGTAAGTTAGATACCAATCATAAAATCATGTTAATTACAACGCTTACCGCTAAAGACACTTTATTTAATCATTATTTAGAACTTCAAGCAGATGTTCAAACAAAAGAAAACATTATTTTAAATTCACAATTTGGCGGAACGTTACAACAAATATATGTAGCTGAAGGACAACGAGTAACTAAAGGGCAAACTATTGCTAAAGTAGATGACGGTGGGTTAAGTCAACAAGTAGCCCAATTAGAAATTCAAGCGGGTTTAGCAAAAACAACCTTTGAACGTCAACAAAATTTATGGAATCAAAAAATTGGTTCCGAAATTCAATATTTACAAGCTAAATCGGCTTATGAAGCACAAGCTAAAGCCGTAAATCAATTAAAATCGCAATTGGCTAAAACCGTAATTAAAGCGCCTTTTTCGGGAACTATAGATGAAATAATTACCGATCAAGGTAGTGTTGTTGCACCAGGAACACCAATTGCACGTATTATTAACCTAAGCAATATGTATTTGGAAGCAGAAGTTCCTGAAAAATACATCAGTTCAATTAAAAACGGATGTGATGTTATGGTTGAATTGCCAACAATCGGTGAAAAATTTAATACAAAAGTTTCGCAAACAAGTAATTACATCAATCCTGCCAACCGCTCTTTTATGGTACAAGTAAAAGTGCCTAATAAAAACGGAAATATTAAACCAAATCTTTCTGCTAAAGTTCAAATTAAAGATTACAGTAACCCAAGTGTAATTTCGGTTCCTGCAAGTATTATTTCTGAAAATGCAGAAGGCGAACAATATGTATATATTGCCGATAATGTTACGACTGATGGTAATACTGTTGCTAAACGTGTTATTGTTACTACAGGTTTAACACAAAATGGTATGATTGAAATTTTAAGCGGTGTAACTGATGGTCAACACATCATTAAAGAAGGTGCACGTAGCGTAAAAGACGGACAAAAAGTATCGATTATTAAATAAAAATATACTATGACTCAAAATACATCCGATAAAGAATTTAAGCTTTCATCGTGGGCAATTGAAAACAAAATGACCATATATGTGGTTATGGCATTGTTTTTTATCATGGGAATTTCTGCCTATTATGGTATGCCTCGTGAAGATTTCCCTGAAGTAAAAGAAACCAAAATTTATATAAGTACAGTTTATCCAGGAAATACTGCCGAAGATATTGAACGCTTAATTATAGATCCGCTTGAAGATGAACTGAAAAACGTTAGTAATGTCGTTGAAATTACATCTACATCATCTGAAGATTACGGAATTGTAATTGTAGAATTTGACGAAAAAATTTCTGTTGATGCGGCAAAACAAAAAGTAAAAGACGAGGTCGACTCTAAAAAAGCTAGCGAAGATTGGCCTACATTTAATGGCGCCAAAGTTGAACCTAATGTGTTTGATTTAAATCTTTCTGAAGAAATTCCAATTTTAAACATTAATATTTCAGGTGAAAATTATCCTGTGTATAAATTAAAAGAGTTTGGCGAATATCTTGAAGATGAAATCGAATCGCTACCCGAAATTAAACAAGTTGATATTCGTGGCGCACAAGATAAAGAAGTTGAAGTAGCTGTTGATATTTATAAAATGATGGCAGCTCAAATTAGTTTCGACGATGTTATCAATGCCATACGTGGTGGTAATGTAACTATGTCGGCAGGTAATTTAATTGCTAATGGACAACGTCGTACTATCCGTATTTTAGGTGAAATTGAAAACCCAAGCGACCTTGATAATTTTGTAGTTAAAAGTAATCGTGGTGCTGTGTATTTAAAAGACATTGCAAATATTTCTTTTAAAGATGTTGATAAAACAACCTATGCTCGTGAGTTTGGCCATGAAGTGGTAATGCTCGATGTTAAAAAGAGAGCAGGTAAAAACATGATTGAAGCAGCCGATAAAATCAAAACTATTATTGCTGACGCACAGCTAAATAATCATATTCCAAGTGATGTAAATATTACCGTTGCTAACGACCAATCATCAAGAACTTTAAATCAGGTTGACGATTTAGTAAATAATATCATTTTTGGTATAATACTCGTTGTTGGCGTGTTAATGTTTTTCTTAGGATTCCGAAATGCACTTTTCGTTGGATTTGCCATTCCAATGTCTATGTTTATGTCGTTTATGATATTAAATGGTATGGGCTATACGCTAAATACCATGATTCTTTTCGGATTGATTATGGGACTCGGTATGTTAGTTGATAACGGAATTGTGGTTGTTGAAAACGTTTACCGTTTAATGGAAGACGAAGGCATGAGCCGAATTGAAGCCGCTAAAAAAGGTATTGGCGAAATTGCTTTACCTATTATAATTTCTACAGCTACTACTGTTGCGGCATTTGTTCCGCTTGGTTTATGGCCAGGTACTATGGGCGAATTTATGAAATTTTTCCCTATAACACTTTCTGTTGTTTTGGGTTCATCATTATTTGTTGCAGTGTTTTTTAACTCGGTATTGGTGTCTCAATTTATGGATGTTAATGACAAAATATTAACTCGTAAACAACTCATACAATTATCTATAATTTTAGTTCCAATAGGATTATTTATTGTTATAATTGGCGGTCAATATAGAGCTTTAGGTTCATTAATGATATTTACGGCTGCAATGTTTTGGGTGTATCGTTACTTTTTAAAAGATGTAACTGTAAAATTTCAACATGTAATATTATCGCGTTGGGAGAACTGGTATGAACGTTCTTTAAAATTTTTCTTATCAGGTAAAAAACCATACATCGTAACAATTGGAATGGTTATCATGTTCTTTTTAATTTTAGGATTATACTTCGGGTGGAGTGTTGCTAGCCAACGTACTAAAGTTGAATTTTTCCCTGATAACAAACCCAATCAAGTAATTGTTTATATCGAATATCCGCAAGGAACTGATATTGAAAAAACGAACGCCATTACTAAACGTATTGAAAAACAAGTGTACGAAGTAATGAATTCGAAAGAATTTATGAACGAAGATGGCACGTTTAATTATTTAGTTGAATCGGCTGTTTCACAAGTGGGTGAAGGTGCTGGAAACCCACAAACCGATGGTGGTTCAAGTGCCGAAATGCCAAACAAAGGTAAAATTACCGTTTCCATGCGTGAGTACAAATTTAGAGATGGTAAAGACTCTGAAACTATGCGTGCAAAAGTTCAAGAAGCATTAAAAGATATTTATCCTGGGGTTACCATTTCAGTTGAAAAAGATGCCGTTGGACCACCAGCAGGTTACCCTGTAAACATCGAAATTAAAGGCGACGATTATACCGAATTAATTGTTACTGCCGAAAAAATGCGCGAATTTTTAAACACGAAAAACATTCCAGGTGTTGACGAATTAAAAGTTGATGTTAATAAAAGTAAACCAGCTATGCGTGTTGTTGTTGATCGTGAAAAAGCAGGAGAAATGGGCGTTTCATCAGGACAAGTAGGTAACCAATTACGTCGTTCAATTTTTGGTGAAAAAGCAGGTATTTATAAAAAAGATGGCGATGATTACGATATTTATGTTCGTTTTAATGAAGAAAATCGCTACGATCAAAGTGCTTTGTTTAATCAAAAAATTATATTTAGAACCAACACCGGCGAATTAAAAGAAATTCCTGTTTCTACAGTGGCAAGCCAAAAGAATACGTCGTCGTTTAGTGCTATTAAACACCGAAACACCGAACGTGTTGTGGTATTATATTCTGCACTGGCTCCAGGTTATACAGATGCTGGCGCTATTGTAAATCAAATTCAATCAGAAATGGCGAATTTTAAAGATATGCCTAATGGAATAAAAATTGATTATACCGGACAAATTGAAGAGCAAAACAAACAAATGGGCTTTTTAATGGGTGCATTAATTTCGGGCTTAGGTTTAATTATGCTTATTTTGGTGTTCCAATTTAATTCCATTTCAAAACCATCAATTATTATGATTGCAGTGTTTTTAAGTTTTATTGGTGTTTTCTTAGGATTAATGATTACAGGATGGCCATTCGTAATTATGATGACCATGATGGGAATCATTTCATTAGCTGGAATTGTGGTAAATAATGGTGTGGTTTTACTCGATTATACACAGTTATTAATCGATCGTAAAAAAGAAGTTTTAGGAATTCCTGAAGGTAAGATGCTTCCAAAAGAAGAAATATTTAATGCTATTGTTGTGGGCGGAAAAGCGCGTTTACGACCTGTATTGTTAACTGCAATTACAACAGTATTGGGTTTAATTCCGCTAGCAATTGGTTTTAATATTGACTTTTTCTCATTATTTAGCGAAGGAAACCCACATATTTATATGGGTGGTGATAATGTTATCTTTTGGGGTCCATTAGCATGGACGGTAATTTTCGGACTAATTTTTGCTACCTTTTTAACACTTATAGTTGTACCTGTATTATTTTATTTGGTAAACTTATTAAAAATTTGGTGGTTTAATCGAAAAAATAAGCAACAAGAATCAGTAGAATTATAAACAGAAAGCGGTTTCAAAATTTTGAAACCGCTTTTTGTTTTATTTAAAAATCTAGATAATTTACATTCGTAGAAAACTGCAAAATATTTTGCAATACCGTAGGATTATTATTGGTAAAAAACAAATGTTCGCCTTTTTTTGTATTGCTGTTTCTTAAATTGTTTTGCATTAAAATGTTTTTAGTTTGCTTTGCAACCGCTTCGCCAGAATCGATAATTTTTATAGAATTAGGAAGAATTTTTTGTATTTGCGCTATTAAATAAGGATAATGACTACAGCCTAAAACCAAATAATCTATATTTTCAGCAATCATAGGCTGTAAATACTGGTTTAAGAGTTGTGTCATTTCTTCCGATTCAATTTTTCCATTTTCGATAAGTTCTACTAATCCTGTTCCTATTTGTTCAACAAAGTTAACATTCGTGTATTGTTTTGCTTTTTCATAAAACAATTCGCTAGTAATAGTTCCTTTCGTTGCTAGAACACCTATTTTTTGGGTTTTAGAATAAATAGCTGCTGGTTTTATAGCCGGTTCTATTCCTATAAATGGAACAGCATAAGTGGCACGCATTTCTTTTATAGCATTTGTAGTGGCAGTGTTGCACGCTACTACTATTAATTTACACTTTTTTTTTAGTAAAAAATCGACATTTTTAAAACATAATTCAATTATTTCTTTTTTCGATTTAATACCGTATGGTGCATTTTTACTATCGGCTAAATAAATTGTGTTTTCATTAGGTAATAGCCTACTAACTTCCTTCCATATAGATGTTCCGCCAATTCCAGAATCAAAAAAACCAATAGGGTTTGAATTGTTTTGCATAACACAAAAGTATAAAAAAACTGCCCAATCTTTTCGATGGGCAGTTTGTATTTTTGTAGAATTATGGATTTATAAATTAAAAACCTAATTCTTTTTTTACATCGTTTAAAATATCTGGACCAGTAGCAACCAAAACTCCACCACCTGCAGTTGCGTCTAAAATATAATCGTAACCTTTTGCAGCTGCCACTTTTTTAATAGCGTTGTGTGCTTTATCCATAATAGGTTTTAACAAGTCCATTTCTTTTTTACCCAATTCTTTTTGAGCACTTTGTTGGTATTGTTGAATGCGAACACCCATATCTTGCATTTCTTTTTCACGCGTTTGGTTTATTGCTTCGTCAACCGTTTCTGCTTCTTGTTGGTATTTTTGCAACTTTGTTTGATATTGTTGTACCATTTCTTGGTACTCGTTATCGTAATTTGTTTTTATTTTTTCTAATTGCGATTGTGCCGCTTTCATTTCGGGCATATTAGTCATTAACGCTTGTACGTCTATATGTGCCACTTTTGCTTGAGCAAATAATTGAGTTCCTGCAAATAAGATTAATGCAAATACTAAAGTTTTAAATTGTTTCATGTGTATTAAAAATTATGATATTAAATGTTATGTATTATTCTGTACTATTTTGATTTTCTTTTGCTTTTTTAGCGGCTTCGCGTTCTTCTAAAATTTTGTTTCGACGTTCTTCTAATTCTCTTTTTCTATCTTCAAGTTTTTGTTGTCGTTCTGCCTCTGCTTTTGCTCGTTTTTCTTCTGCTGTTGTTTGCGCAGGTGCTACTTCGTCTGTTGTATTATTGATTGTTTTTTCTGTTTCTTTATTTTCATCTGAAGTAGTATCAACATCTGTGCCATTTTTTTTAGCATTGCGTTCATCAAGGGCTTTTTGGCGTCTTGCTTCTGCTTCTGCTTTTCTATCTTCAAGCATTTTTTCGCGGGCGGCTTTACGTTCTTCGAGCATTTTTTCACGAGCTGCTTTTTTTGCTTCTAATGCTTCTCTACGCGCTGCAAGTTCTGGATTTTCGTCTTCCATATTTTCCAACGCCTCTTGTGCTTCTTGTGCTTTTAATTGTTTTTTTGTTAATTCTTCTCTTTTTTCTGTACGCGAAATAATACGAATTACTTTATCGCTGATATCGTGGCGTTGATTAGCAAAAAGCATCGTTAAGTCGGAAGATTTATCGAAAACAAAATCGTATTTTTGTTGTTCGGCAATATCTTGTATTGCATTAAAAACTTGATCTTGTACAGGCTTTACTAAAGTTGTTTTTTGTACGATTAAATCGCCTTGTACGCCAAACTTTTTTTCTTGATACTCTAAAAGCTCTTGTTCTAGAAAGGTTATTTCTTCTTCTCTTTCGTTAATTAATTCTTTTGTAAGTAAAGCGCGTTCTGTGTTTAAGGCTTCTTTTAGTTTATCTATTTCGGCTTTTTTTACTTCTATTTCTTGTTTCCATTTTACGGCTTTTTGTTCTAACTGGTTGTTAGCTTCTGCATACGAAGAAACTTTGCTTAAAATGTAATCCATATCAATGTAGGCAATGCGCATTCCTCTACTTTGAGAAAAAAGAAATGAAGTGCTTACTAATGTTGCTAATACGAGTATTTTTTTCATAATCTAGGCTTTATTTTTAAACCAATACCTGTGCAAGATACTAAATATTTTGTGAGTTTTTACACTAATAACGTGTAAGGTTTAAAATTGTTGTCCTATTATAAAATGAGTTTGCCATCCGCTTTTTTGTGTTGTTCCTGGTATAGGGTCGAAACCGTGAGCAAAATCGATACCCAGCAACCCAAATGCTGGCATAAACACTCGTAAACCTACACCTGCCGAACGCTGTAAGGTAAATGGGTTAAATTGTTTAAAATCGTCGAATGCCGCACCTGCTTCTAAGAATGTTAATCCGTAAATTGAAGCTGTTCCGCCTAAAACTATAGGATAGCGTAATTCTAATGAGAATTTATTATAAATTGTTCCTCCATCGGGCGATGATAAAGAATTGTTTGGATAACCTCTTAATTGAATGGTTTCACGTCCGTCTAACGAATAATTAGCTAATCCATCGCCACCTACAAAAAATCGTTCAAATGGTACTAAACCTCTTTCGCTATTATAATAACCCATAAAACCAAATTCGCCTAATGTTCGCAACACTAATTTTTCGTAAACCGTAGTGTACCAATCGGCTTTAAATTTAATTTTATAATATTCTAACCAGTTGTATTTTTTTTGATCTACTTTAGCTTGATCTACCTGTGCATCATCTGGATTGGTTACTGCGTAGCCTGAGCTATTTAGATAAGTTCCTTCGGCTATATTTGCACCATCTGGATCTATATAACCCGCTGCGGCTTTTACTTTATAATCTGGGTCGCTTTCTAGTTTACCATAATCGATACCATTAAATAGAGAGTATGGTAACGTAAAGCGAGCCGATACACTAAACTCTGAACCATATTGCGGATAAATAGGGTTAGAACCTTTGCTGTTTCTGGTTAAACCAATGGTGTATGCCAAGTTTCTAGATGAACCATCGCCAAAAGTAAATAAACCTGTGTTGTAGTTGTTTAAATCGTAATATTGAAATGATGCACTACCCGATAATACAAAATAATCGTCGGGGCGTTTTAATCGTTTTGAAACTCCAGCAGATAGCGATGTAATGTTGAAACTTTGGTCGCGCGTTACATCTCTAGTTCTGTAATTGTACAGAAATTGTTTACTATGTGAAATGGAACCAAAAAAGCTAATAGGTTTTTTACCACCTAACCAAGGTTCTGTAAATGACAAACTGTAGGTTTGGAAATAAGAACTTCCTTGTAAGCGAAGCGATAATTTTTGACCATCGCCCATAGGCAGTGGCTTATAGGCATCTTTATTAAAAATATTGCGAAGTGAAAAATTGTTAAACGACAAGCCTAATGTTCCTATAAAGCCACCGCCGCCATAGCCACCTTGAAGTTCTACTTGACTAGCACCTTTTTCTTCTACTTGGTATTCAATATCTATAGTTCCTGCTTGTGGATCTACGTTTTTAAATTCGGGTTTTATGTTTTCGGCATCGAAAAACCCTAGTGCACCTATTTCTCTAACTGATCGTATTACTAAGTCTTTACTGTACTTTTGTCCTGGTTTTGTGCGAAGTTCTCGGTAAATTACGTGGTCGTTTGTTTTATCGTTCCCTTTTACGGTAATTTTGTTAAAGTAGGCAATTGGTCCTTCTGTTATTCTAATTTCGAAATCAATTGTATCGTTATAGGTTTTTACCTCAACGGGATTAATATTCGAAAATAAATAGCCATTGTTTTGATACAAATTGGTAATATCATCGGCATCGGGTTTGGTATTATCGGCAATTCGTTTTTGAAGTAAAACACCGTTGTACGTATCGCCTTTGGCAATGCCTAACATTCTTTTTAATTGTCTTTCGTTGTAAACGGTATTTCCTATAAAACGTATGTCGCCAAAATAGTATTTTTTACCTTCTTCTACATTTATTTTTATGTTTACCGTGTTGTTTTTAGCATTATAGGCTACGGTGTCTGATAAAATTCGGGCATCTCTATATCCGCTTTCTTTGTATTTATTAATTACAGCGGTTAAATCTTCTTTATAGTTGTTTTTTATATATTTTGAACGTTTATAAAAACGTAGTACATTTCGTTTTTTTGTGTTTTTTAGTGCTTTTCGCAATTTAGCATCTGATATTTTTTCGTTTCCAGAAAATTGTATTTCTGCTACTTTTACTTTATCGCCTTTATCTATGTTAACCACCATTTTTACTTGGTTATCTAGCGTATCTGGAATAGTGTTAATAAAAACTTTAATGTTATAAAACCCATCTTTTTTGTATTTATTTTCGATGTAGTTTTTTGTAGTAGTTAGCAAGTTGTTGTTTACTATTTTTCCTTTTTTAAGATCGGTTTCTTTAAGTAAATCTTCTGCTTTTCCCTTTTTTAATCCGTTAATTTTTACATCGGCTAGTTTAGGCAATTCATTTAAATACAATTCTAATGAAATGCTATCGCCTTTTATTTCGTTTACATAAAAATTAACATCGCTAAAAAGACCTAATTTCCATAATTTTTTAATGGCCGAGCTAATTTCTGAACCTGGCACTATAATATCTTGTCCTTTTTCTAAACCTGTAAATGTAATTACTGTTTGTTCGCTATATTGAATTTTACCTGTAACTTTTACATTGGAAAGTATATATTTTTTCCCTTGTTCAAATTCTTCTTGTTGTGCTATTGCTTCTGTTGTGCTACCTAACACAAAAAACATAAATAGTACGTGTAATGTATTTTTTAACATTTTGAAATTATGAAATTTGTTCACTTGTTTTTCCAAATCTTCGTTCTCTATTTTGAAAGCTTATTATTGCTTTGTATAATTCTTCTTCTGTAAAATCGGGCCACAATACATCGGTAAAATAAAACTCTGCATATGCTACTTGCCACAGCAAGAAATTACTTAATCTGTGCTCGCCACTGGTTCGTATTACCAAATCAACATCGGGAAGATTATGGGTGTAAAGATGCTCATTAATAATGTTTTCACCAATAGCATCAGAAGAAATTATATTATTTTTAACTTTATCGCTTATTTTTTTAACAGCCTGAATAAGTTCTTCTCTACTGCCATAGCTAAGGGCTAATGTAAGCGTCATGTGTTTGTTTTCGGCAGTTTTAGCAATAACTTCTTGTAATTCTCGTTGAACCTTTTCGGGTAAATTTGTTAAATTTCCAATGGCATTTAACCTAATTTTATTTTCTTGTAGTGTTTTTAATTCTTTTTTTAACGACGAAATTAAAAGCTTCATTAAAGTATCAACCTCTAGCTTTGGGCGGTTCCAGTTTTCTGTTGAAAACGCATATAACGTAAGGTTTTTTATTCCTAATTTGGCACAATTTTCTACTGTTAATCGAACCGATTTGGTTCCGTTTTCGTGTCCTACGGCGCGTAACAGTCCTTTTTGTTTTGCCCAACGACCATTTCCGTCCATAATAATAGCTAAATGGCTTGGTAATTTTAGTTTGTTTATTTGCGTTTCTAAATGTTTCATTTTAATGCGGGCAAAAACAAGGATTTTCTCCAAATGTGTACGTTAATGTTATTCCAGAAAACACATACCAATCGTTACTGTTTAGGTTACCAAATCGTATTGAAGCAAAATTATCATTTTCTGGAAAACTACCATCTAAATTATCGGTTAATGCGTAGCGAGCTCCTACTTCTACGCCCAGTACAAACTGTTGTGCTATCTTGGCTTTAAGACCAACTACCATGGGTATTGCAAATTGACCATTTCGGTAATCTGTTTTACTTTTTTTGTTATCAATATACAATTCATCGTAAATAAAATAGTTAACACCTGTAAAGACATAGGGCGTAAAAACTTTATCAAAATTATGTAAATCGAATTCAAAAAAATTAAATTCTAAACCTGCAGAAAATTCGTGTACATAATTTTTAAACGAATAGCCTCTTAAATACCTATTTGGCGCTTCACTATCTTTATCGTTTGCTTTAAGCTCTCCATATTTATAAGAAAAACGCCACGAATGCCTTGGGCTTCTGTTCCATTTATAAACAAGTCCTATAGCGGGCTCATTTGGCTTTACATAATCGGTAGGACCAATATCGCCTATATAATTAATTCCACCAGCAAAAACCCCAATTTCATGAATTTGACTAATGGCACTTAAAGAACTGATAAATACTATATAAACTAAAAAGCGTTTCATTTTTTAAAATAGTTTGCAAATATAACAATATTGATTTCTTTACCACATTTTGTGGTAACTTATTTTAAAACGCTAAAAAAGAAAAAGTGGTATAATTTGAGAATTAATTTCTTTTATCTTCGCCCCAAAGTAATTTTTTTCGAATTGTTTTAGAAAAATCCTCTTCTTTAAACTCGATTAAATTAATGTAAAAAGAAGCTTTTTTTATGTATAAAGTGGTTTGGTTATTAACCGATGTTATTCGAGAATCTAACGATACTAAAAACGCATCTTCTCTACCCGATATTTTTAAACTAATTTCGGTATCGTCTGTTATTACAAGCGGACGAGCATTTAAATTATGTGGCGCTATTGGGTTAATTATAAAACTGTTTACACTAGGTGTTACAATAGGACCGCCACAACTTAGAGAGTAACCTGTTGAACCTGTAGGAGTTGCTAAAATTAATCCATCTGCCCAGTACGAGGTTAAATATTCTTGGTTTAAATAGGTTTCTATGGTTATCATAGAAGTTGTTTCTTTTCTAGAAACTGTTATTTCGTTAAGCGCAAAATTTAAATCGGCTAAATCTGGGTTTTTTGGCTCGCAACGCAAAGTAATAAGCGACCGTTTTGAAATGGAGTATTCTTTTGCAATAACTTTAGTTAACAGTGGTTCTATATTATCTAACTGAACGGTTGCTAAAAAACCTAATCTTCCTGTGTTAATACCTACAATAGGAATATTTTTGTCGCGCACATAGGTTACGGCTCTCAAAATTGTACCATCGCCACCTATACTTACAAAAGCTGTAAAGCTTGCATCTAATTCTGTATGGTTTGAAAAAACACTAAATTTTTTTGGCAAAAAAGATGCAATTAATTTATAGAAGTTTTCTTCAATAACAACTTCGCAATTGTTTTCAATAAAAAACGCAATTACTTTTAAAACCGTAGTTTCGGTGCTGTTTTGATAATATTGTCCAAATAACGCAAACTTCATTCTATAAACTCAAGTATTTGTCTAAATAATCGGAACGTTCTTTTAAATTTTGCAAATAGTTGTCGTCTGCTATTTCCGAAACTATTTGGTATTCAAATCGACGAAAGGTTTGAATAATATCGTTTAACGAGCCTCCACTTGTTTTAAGTGTTATTTCTACTTTATTGTTTTCTATTTTCGATACAAATGCACCTAACAGACGAGCATTATTACTTTCTACAATTTGCACAATTTGTCCCATTGTATAATTAGTTACGTCTTTTTCTACTACTAAAATACCGCCATCTTCTTTTAAAAAAGGTGTTTCGTGAAAAAATCGAATTACATCTTCTAATTCGTAGTAACCTACATATTTATTTTTATCGCTTAAAACGGGCACAATATTGGTTTCATTTTGGGCAAACACCTCTAATACGTCGAGCCAAATCATATTTACACGTACATAAAAACGGTCGAGTTCATATTTGTTATCGGTTATAGTAGTTTCGCCTTCTAAAATATCGGCATTATCTCGGCTTATACTACCTATAAAAACACCATTTTCTAAAACTGGAAAGTGCGAATAATTTAGATTTAAAAAAAAATCTTGTACATAGCTAATAGTGTCTGTTGTTTTTAACGGACGTAAATCTCTATTTATATAGCTAAATATCGAATTCATTTTTAGTTTAATTTTTGGTGCAAATTAATCAATTTTTACCACAAAGCCATTTATACTTTGTATTTTTGTTTTTCTAAAACTAAAGGTATGACAAAATTATCAGTAAACATAAATAAAATTGCAACACTTCGAAATTCTCGTGGTGGCAATGTGCCCAACTTACTTCAAGTAGCAACCGATGTGCAAAAATTTGGTGCACAAGGTGTAACCATTCATCCGCGACCAGACGAACGCCATATTCGCTATAAAGATGCCTACGATTTAAAACCTATTGTACACACCGAATATAATATTGAAGGAAATCCTATTAAAAAATTTATCGATTTAGTTCTCGAAATTAAACCCACGCAAGTTACACTTGTTCCAGACGGTAATGATGTTTTAACTTCAAATGCGGGCTGGAACACCCTAAAAAACAAAAGTTTTTTAACCGAAGTTATTGCCGAATTTAAACGAAATAATATTCGTACTTCTATTTTTGTTGACCCTATTGAAGCTATGGTCGAAGGAGCAAAAGCAACCAATGCCGACAGAATTGAACTCTACACCGAAAGTTTTGCCCATCAGTATAGCTTAGGAAATAGAAAAGGCATTGAACCATTTATTTTAGCGGCTAAAAAAGCAAACGAATTAGATTTAGGCATTAACGCTGGACACGATTTAAGTTTAGATAATATTAAATTTTTTAAAGAAAATATTCCTAACTTATTAGAAGTTTCAATTGGTCATGCACTTATTTCCGAATCGTTGTATTTAGGTTTAGAAAATGTGGTAAATATGTACTTGCAAAAATTAAACTAATTTGGGCGTGCCTCCTCACAAAACTTTGTTTTATGAAGGAGTCGCGTGTTCCACGTTACACGGTAACTTGTTGCACCCGCTCACGTAAAAAACGTTATAAAAATGGAATTGTATTCAAACATAATAGGTAACGGAAAACCTTTTTTAATTTTACACGGCTTTCTAGGAATGTCCGATAACTGGAAAACACTTGGGACAGAATTTTCAGAATTAGGCTGCCAAGTTCATTTACTTGATTTGCGAAACCACGGCAGAAGTTTCCATTCCGATGCGTTTTCTTATGAAGTTATGGCAGAAGATGTTGTTCGGTATTGTGCTACAAACAATTTAGAAAACATTGTTTTACTAGGGCATTCAATGGGTGGAAAAGTAGCCATGCAAATAGCTTGCGAAAACGCTAATTTAGTAGAAAAATTAATTGTTGCCGATATTGGACCGAAGTATTATGCACCACACCACCAACTTATTTTAAAAGGATTAAATGCAGTAGATTTTTCTCAAAAACCATCGCGAAAAGAAGTTGACACCATACTAAAAGAGTATATAAAAGATTTTGGCACGCGTCAATTTTTACTCAAAAGTTTGTATTGGAAACAACCAGAACAATTAGCCTTTCGCTTTAACTTAGCTGTTTTTAACGAAAAGATAGAAACCATAGGCAATGAGCTTTCTACAAATTCTCATTACAACAAACCTGTGCTTTTTTTACGAGGCGAAAAATCGAACTATATTTTAGACGAAGATCGTATCGGTATCGAATATTATTTTCCTAAGGCAACTATAAAAACCATAAGCAACGCAGGACATTGGTTACATGCCGAAAACCCAGAAGATTTTTTTAAAGATGTTTCGGAATTCTTAAAAAATTAAAAAAATATTAGGAACGCATAATATTTTACCTTAAAAAATTGTTAATTCCATATTTTATATTAAATTTGATGATTATAACTAACATTTAATTATTATGAGAAAAATACTTTCTTTAACGCTATCAGCATTGGTTGGTGTTTCTGCTTTTGCAGGCGGCTATCGTGTGGCTATTCAAGGACAAAGACAATTAGCCATGGGTCATACAGGTGTTGCTGTAATAAATAGCGCTGAGGTTACCTTTTTTAATCCTGCTGGAATGGTTTATTTAGACAAGAAATTCAATTTATCAGTTGGAGCAAATGCCTTGTTTTCTAAAACACGATTTCAAAACTCGCAATACAATTGGGAAGCGAGTACCGATAATTTTGGTACCCCATTTAGTATTTATGCAACTTACCAATTAACCGATTGGTTAACCGCTGGTTTAGCTGTTTATTCGCCTTATGGTAGCTCTGTAGAATGGGACAAAGGCTGGGAAGGAGCTCATTTAGTAAACAACATCGATTTAAAAGCAATATTTGTTCAACCCTCATTAGCTGTTAAATTGTCTGATCAATTTAGTCTTGGTGGTGGTCTTATTTATGCTACAGGAGGTGTAGAATTTAATAGAAATTTACAATATCCAGGAGGTGTTTTACAAAATTCTAATGTAACATTAGATGCTAGTGGTATTTCGGCTTGGGGATACAATATTGGTATGATGGTAACACCTACCGAAAAAGTTCGTTTAGGTTTAAATTACCGATCAAAAATAGTAATGGAAGCACGCGATGGCGATGCTTCTTATAGCGATGTTCCAGATTATGCAGCAAGTTTATTACAAGACACTAAGTTTGATGCTGATTTACCTTTACCGGCAGAATTAACAACAGGTTTGTCGGTTCAAATTACAGATAAATGGTTAGTTGCTTTCGATTATAACTACACCATGTGGAGTGCTTACAAAGCTTTAGACATTTCATTTGCAAATGGTTCTTCTTCTAGCAACCCAAGAAATTACAAAAATTCTTCTACCTATCGTGTTGGTACACAGTATGAGGCTAATAACAAATTTACTTTTAGAGCAGGTTGGTACTTTGACGAAAGTCCAGTACAAGACGGGTATTTTGCACCAGAAACGCCACGTAACGATTCTATGGGCTTTACAGGCGGTTTAACCTACCAAGTAACAGATAAATTAGGTATAGATGCTTCTTTCTTATACTTACATTTTGATGAAATCGATAATTCATACAATCATTCTACTGATCCTTTAACACAGTTACCGAATCCTAACTTTGGTGGTACTTATAAATCGTCTGTGTTTTCTCCAGGTATTGGTATAACATATGGTTTCTAATTTTAAAAAAAATGAAAATGAAAAATAAATTTTTATACGTATCAGTATTAGTAGCTTTAGGTTTTGCTGCTTGCGAGCCTGAATTTGAAAATGATGTAGATGCAAATTATTCTGCGGGAGATGCAGATTTCACTACTTTCGTAGCTGTTGGAAACTCTTTGACCGCTGGTTATATGGACGGTACTGTTTATAGAGATGGTCAGGCAAATTCGTTTCCTAATATGTTAGCAGAACAGTTTTCTTTAGTAGGTGGTGGCGCTTTTACACAACCCTCTTTTGATGATGATGTTAACAATTTAGGTGGCTTAACTTTGGGAGGAACTACACTAGCAGGAACCCGTTTAGTTATTGATGCTAGCGAAGGTCGCCCTGAAAATATTGCGGGTTCTCCTTCTATTGATATTGCTAATATTTCGGCAGGAGCTCGAAACAACATGGGAGTTCCAGGGGCAAAATCGTTTCATTTATTAGCACCTGGTTATGGAAATATTGCAGGTGTTTCTGCAGGTTTAGCAAACCCGTATTATGTTCGCTTTGCTTCTTCGCCTAATGCTTCTGTTTTAGGAGATGCTATGTCGCTTAATCCTACATTTTTTACATGTTGGATTGGTGCTAACGATATTTTATCGTATGCTACAAGTGGTGGTGCTAATGCAGACGGAATGACACCCGCGGCAGATCATAACAGTACAGGAAATTTAGATCCTACAACTTATGGAAGTAACGATATTACAAATGCAAATGTGTTTGCTGCAACTTACAACCTTATTATTAATGGTGGTACACACCCATTATTAGGTTCTGTTACTGGTTTAACTTCAAACGGAGCAAAAGGTGTTGTGGCAACTATTCCAAGTGTAACATCAATTCCTTATTTTACAACTGTTCCTTACAACCCTGTTCCTGATGCGCTACTTAATGCAGATCAAGCAAATGCTGCTTTATTAACACAATTATACCAATTTTTGTTTGTAGCAACAGGTGGTAGAATTTCCCCTTTACAATTAAATGATGGTGCAAATAATTCACTATTAATTTATGATGCAGACCTATCTGACTTAGGTGCTCAAATTACAGCTTATGCAAGCGCATCTGGCAACCCATTACTTATGGCGTATGCAGCTCAATTAGGTGCTTTGTATGGTAAAGCTCGTTCTTGTACAAATAACGATTTAGTTGTTTTAACCGCTTCATCTGTAATTGGTACAGAAAACCCTGCTGTTACAGCTCCGTTTAATATTCAAGGTGTTACACTTCCGTTAGCTAACAAATATGTATTAACTTCTACAGAAAAAACTAGAGTATTGAATGCTACAACAGCTTACAACAATGCTATTGTATCTATTGCTGCTAGTAAAGATTTAGCTGTAGCAGACATGAACAGTATTATGAACCAGTTAGTTAGTGGTTTACGTATCGATACAGGGCAACTTTATACAGCCGATTACTTTAGCGGTGTTGCTTCAGAGCATCAAGTTTTATTTTCTTTAGATGGCGTTCATCCAAATTCTCGTGGATATGCGGTTATTGCTAATGCGTTTCTTAATGTAATTAATTCACATTATAATGCAAACATCCCTTTAAAATTTGTTAATGATTATAGAGGTGTTCAAATAGTAGGTTCAAATTAAATTTTGTATTATACAACGTAAAAGGGTTGCCATTTAGCAACCCTTTTTTATTTGTATTACTCTCTATTTGTACCAAGAAGAATACATTACATAGTTTTGGGCTATTCGTTCAATCTCGCCTGAAAACTCGCTTTCATCAATATTTTTTACTTTTTTAGCAGGAATACCCGCATAAATGCAACCACTTTCTACAATTGTATTTTGTGTAACTACAGAGCCTGCAGCTATAATTGAATTGCTGTTTATTACACAATTATCCATTACAATTGCTCCCATACCTATTAAAACGTTATCATTTATAACACAGCCGTGTACAATTGCATTGTGACCTATTGAAACGTTATTCCCAATAATTGTAGCGTGTTTTTGATACGTACAATGAATTATAGCACCATCTTGTATGTTTACTTTATTGCCTATTGTTATAGAATTAACATCGCCTCTAATAACAGCATTAAACCAAACACTGCATTCTGTTCCTATTGTAACATTCCCAACTATAGTTGCATTTTCTGCTATAAAACAATCGTTTGCAATGGAAGGATAAACACCATTTACTTCTTTAATTATTTTCATTTTCTTTTTAGTATTAAATAAAAAAGTCCCACTTATGGGACTTTAATTTGTTATAATTTAATGGATTATTAATTAACCGCTGGACAATTACAATCCCAAGCTTTATCTCTACAAAATACGTCGATACCTAAAGTAAACTGATGAAATCCACCGTTATCAAATTTAATATCTCCTAAAATATGAGTGTAGGTATAGGCAAACATAAATTGTTTATAATTTACGCCAATTACTGGCGTAATCCATTGTAATTTTTGCTCGTCGATAGCGTTTCCGTTTAAGTACTGGGCTCCATCAAAACTTCTTCTGTATGATAATGCCCCCCAAACTTTTCCAAACTCTAACTGTTTGTATGCTTTTAAGTTAATGTCAATAGCTTTTTCAGTTGTTTCTTCTGTATATTGAAACATAATAGATGGCTCAAGTAATATTCTATCGCTGTCGCCAAAAACAGCACCAGCACTCCATAAGTATTTTCTTAAATTATCTGATTCAAAACCTTCGGTATAAATTTCTCTTCTATTAGCCAAAAAGTTTTTTACTGTAAGATGAGTAAAAAAATCTAAATAATGATAAGAAGCTCCTAAATCTACATTAAAATACGAGTCTTTTTGATAAATTCCTCCAAAAACAAATGGATCAAAATTTTGATTAACAAATTCTGTTTCATCTAATTGACTTTGTATAAATGCCGCACTTAATCCAAATGACAATTGGTTTAAATCTACTGTATTTCTTGAGAATCGTAAATGGTGAGCATACGTTAGTTTTCCTCCTCTTTGCGAATGATACCCATTCTTATCATTAAATGCAATTATACCTATACCTGAAATTCCATCTTCATCTAAAGCCGTGTTAAAACTTAATGTTTGTAACGAAGGGGCGTCTTCTTGCCCAAACCATTGCTGTCTTGCAGTTAAACGAATTTTACCACAATTAGAAGCGCCAGCCATAGATGGATGAATTAAATAATAATTATCCGCTAAATAATCTGAATATACTGCTACACCTTCTTGGGAATAAAAATATTGTGTCAATAAAAAAGACAAAACTAAAAAACTCCTTTTTAAACTCATTCTTTTGGGGTTGTTTTATTTATATAATATGATAAGGGTTACCCAACCTTGCCAAAGATATAAAATTTTAATTTAGATACTAAACTCAAATGTTAAAAATTATCGTTTCAAAGAAAAATGGGCTTTAAATTCTTTAGCCACGTTGTTTTCTACATATTCTAACGAGAACCAATAATCAGTAGATGGCATTAGTTGTCCGTTAAATGTTCCGTCCCAACCTAGCGAATCGTCGGTAGCGCTTAGTTGTTTTAGTAACTTGCCATAACGGTCAAAAATATACAGTTTTGCCTCGGGCTGGTTTAATCCAGCTATATTCCAAGTATCGTTGTAACCATCGCCATTAGGCGTAAAAAACTTAGGATAATCTATAACGCGAACTGTAGTTTCTAAAAACGTACAACCTTGCGTGTCTATTACCGTTATGGTGTGGTCGCCTGTGCTTACATTGGTAAACACATTACTATCTTGATACCCACTATCATCTAATTGGTATTGTAGCGTACCTGAGCTACCCGAAGTATTTACCACAATCGTAGCATTATCTGAAAAATAATCGGTAGCCTCTGCTTTTACAATTGTAGCTGGTGTTGTTTCGTTTACAACGGCTGTATTCGATACGCCCTCGCAGGTTGTATCTAAATTGGTTACTAAAACATAATAACTACCCGTTGTGTTTACCTCTAACTGTGGCACTGTAGTTATAGCTACTACTGCATCGTTTGCATCGTACCAAACAAACTCATAATTGCCTGTACTGTAATTACCCGTAGCTTGTAGCCAATATGTTTGGAATACATTGCCTAAATCGTCTATACACAACGAACCGTCTTCTATTGTAGGGTTTGGAATAGGATTTACATAAACCATAAAATCTTCATATTCGCCTCTACAGCCCGATGGCGAAACAGTCCAAACTCTATAATGTACATAACCTTGTGAGTCGCCAATTACTGATAATACATCGGGAATTACAAACGGAGGCGGTGCACTTAAACTACCATCTGAATATCCGCTTACATTACTACTTGCATCTATAACAAACCACTCTACTCCTGTATTGGCTACTAATGGAAAATTTAATTGAATGTCAAACACATCAGCTAAACTAGTATCGCTACAAATAGTATAATCAGATTGAATAACAGAACCTGGAATAGGATTAACCGTTACGCTATCACTATCCTCTGGTAAACCTACACATGAACCTATTTGGGGTGTAAAGCTTACATAAAAATCTCCTGCAGTGGTATTGCTTGTACTAGCAACTGTTAAGGTAACTATTCCAGTAGTAGTGGTTCCACTAGTAATACCATCTACAACACTAACGCCGTTTAATACCGCTGTCCAGTTATATGTTATACCACTCGGGTCGCCCGAAACTGTAAAAGTAACCGATTCGCCTGAACAAACAGATGCCGTATCTGGTGTAATTGTTATATCCGTTATAACAGGTACTGGGTTAACATAAACTATAATAGTTTCAGGTGAGCCTGAACAATTACCTCCCGTTAAAACTGGTAAAATAGAAAAAGTGATAAATCCTTGTTGTAACGGATTTGTTAAAGTCGCTACTTGATTAATATTTGTATCATCTCCATTTGTAAAACCATTATAGGTAACATTCGTTAAAGTAGCTTGCCACTGAAAACCTGTAGCGTTGTTCATGTTTACCAAAATATTTGCCAAATCACCATCGCATATCGCATCATAATCTATCGATGTGATGGCGGGCGTTGGTGTAATACTTATCGTTTCAGAATCGCTTAAAGCAACCGTACAACTTGGTGTGCCAGATGAAACTACACTTGTTAAAGTATAAGTAGTAGTCGTTGTTAACATTGGTGTTGTAAACGCAACATAACCTGTGCCATCTAAAGTTTCTGTATATACTGTTGTACCATCTGTAAACGAAACTGTAGCATTTGGTGTACCTGTAAAAGTAAGAGTTGTCATACCGTTTAAGCAAACTAAATTACTTGTTGTACTCATATCGGCTGTTGGTAATGATAAAACAGATATTGTTGCTGTGTTTGTTAAAGTTGTTGTACATGAAGTAACCGAATCTGTTAACAATTGTAATGTAATTACTTGGTCAACTGTGGCTCCCGTACAACTACAGCTACATCGCCATCGGATTCTATTTGAGTTGTTCCTGCTACTCCATTTATATCATAATTTACTAAAGCATTTGGTGTACCCTCTATAGTAAAAATAGCATTTTCGCCTGCGCAAATAGCACTATTATTAGTAATCGGGTTAATTGTTGGAAGAGGATTTACCACAACCGTTTCACTATCGGTTAAAGTAACAGTACATGTATTTTGTTGAATATTTACCATAGTTACAACAACATTAGAACTTGCATTAGTTAACGTATAAACATAACTTCCAGAAGCATCTAACATCGCCGATTGAGAAGTACCATCTACCGTAAAATTAATAGTAGCATTAGCTGTACCTGTAAAAGTGAATACCGCATTTTCGCCTGCACAAATAGGCGTATTACTTGTGATACTTGTAAATATTGGCGATGCCAACATCGCAGCATTGCTGAAACTTAAAGATGAACCCGATGTACAACTGCCATTGCTTGCTGTTACCGTGTAACTTGTGCCAATAACCATTCCGCTAATTACACCGCCTGCGCCAACACTCGTGCCATCGTTTGGTGTAAACGAATACGTGAGCATTGGGTCATAATTGCTTATCGCGCTACTGCCGTTTGCGCTACAACTTGGTGGTGTGGTGGTTATCGTAGGAACGTCTGGGGTAACTAATATAGCGGCAATACTAAATGGTAATGACGCTGCCGAAACACAACCCGAAGCATTTTCTGCTGTAACTGTATAATTCGTTCCTGCAACCATTCCGCTGATTACACCGCCTGCGCCAACACTCGTGCCATCGTTTGGTGTAAAAGCATACGTGAGCATTGGGTCGTAATTGCTTATCGTGCTACTGCCGTTTGCACTACAGCTTGGTGGTGTGGTGGTTATCGTAGGAACGTCTGGCGTTGTTAACATCGCAGCATTGCTGAAACTTAAAGATGAACCCGATGTACAACTGCCATTGCTTGCTGTTACGGTATAACTTGTACCAATAACCATTCCGCTGATTACACCGCCTGCGCCAACACTCGTGCCATCGTTTGGTGTAAACGAATACGTGAACATTGGGTCATAATTGCTTATCGTGCTACTGCCGTCTGCACTACAACTTGGTGGTGTGGTGGTTATCGTAGGAACGTCTGGGGTAACTAATATAGCGGCAATACTAAATGGTAATGAAGCTGCCGAAACACAACCCGAAGCATTTTCTGCTGTAACTGTATAATTCGTTCCTGCAACCATTCCGCTGATTACACCGCCTGCGCCAACACTCGTGCCATCGTTTGGTGTAAACGAATACGTGAACATTGGATCGTAATTCGTAATGGTAGCCGTGCCTTCTGCACTACAGCTTGGTGGTGTAGTGGTTATGGTAGGAACGTCTGGCGTTGTTAACATCGCAGCATTGCTGAAACTTAGTGATGAACCCGATGTACAACTGCCATTGCTTGCTGTTACCGTGTAACTTGTGCCAATAACCATTCCGCTGATTACACCGCCTGCGCCAACACTCGTACCATCGTTTGGTGTAAACGAATACGTGAACATTGGGTCGTAATTGCTTATCGTGCTACTGCCGTTTGCACTACAGCTTGGTGGTGTGGTGGTTATCGTAGGAACGTCTGGGGTAACTAATATAGCGGCAATACTAAATGGTAATGAAGCTGCCGAAACACAACCCGAAGCATTTTCTGCTGTAACTGTATAATTCGTTCCTGCAACCATTCCGCTGATTACACCGCCTGCGCCAACACTCGTGCCGTCGTTTGGTGTAAACGAATACGTGAACATTGGGTCGTAATTCGTAATGGTAGCCGTGCCTTCTGCACTACAACTTGGTGGTGTGGTGGTTATCGTAGGAGTAGCTAAAGCATTACTTACAACAATAGTATGGCTTAACACTACATTATCGGAACAAGTACCAACCGAAACCACACTTGTTTCTAGTATTTGGTCAACCGTTGGAGCTGTAACTACTACTTGTGCTGTACCTGAAGCAGTAAAGGTAACAGTTCCTGAAACACTATTCAATGTGTAATCAACTGTTGCGTTTGGTGTACCTTCTAAGTCGAAAATAGCATCTTCGCCTTCACATATTGGTGTTGAGCCTGTTAATGAAATAATCGTTGGTGTAGGAGATACAACAACAGTTTCCGTTTCCGTTAAAGTAACTGTACAACCATTTTGTTCAATACTTTGCATTGTTATAACAACGTTTGAACTTGGACTTACTTCTGTGTATTGTCCATTTCCTGTTGCATCTAATACTATAGTTTGTGAACCACCATTTACATCAAAAATAATTGTTGCTCCAGCTGTTCCTACAAAATCAAAAGTAGCATCTGATCCTTGACATATTGGACCATTGCCTGTTACACTTGTAAATACGGGATTTGGATTTACTACAATCGTAAATGTATCGGTTAAAGCTGTTGTACATGTTCCTATATAAATTGAACTTAAGGTAATTACTTGATTAACTGTTGCTCCCATTACAACCACATCTACATCGCCGTCGGCTTCTATTTGAATGGTTCCTGTTGTTCCATTTACATCGTAATCTATCATAGCATTTGGTGAACCAACTATCGTGAAAATAGCATCTTGTCCTTCACATATTGGTGTTAATCCACTTAACGAAGTTAAACTTGGCGTCGAATTTACGGTTACCGTTTCCGTTTCCGTTAAAGTAACTGTACAACCATTTTGTTCAATACTTTGCATTGTTACATCAACGTTTGAACTTGGTGTAGTTGCCGTATAAACATAACTTCCCGAAGCGTTTAATGTTGTTGATTGAGAAACCCCATCTACTGTGAACTCAATAGCAGCATTTGGTGTACCTGTAAAAGTAAATATCGCATCATCGCCTTCACAAATCGGTGTGTTGCTCGTTATACTTGTAAATTCTGGAAGGTCATTAACAACAACTGTATAGCTTAACACTACATTATCAGAACAAGTACCAACCGAAACCACACTTGTTTCTAGTATTTGATCAACCGTTGGAGCTGTAACTACTACTTGTGCTGTACCTGAAGCAGTAAAGGTAACAGTTCCTGAAACACTATTTAATGTATAATCAACTGTTGCGTTTGGTGTACCTTCTAAATCGAAAATAGCATCTTCGCCTTCACATATTGGCGTTGAGCCTGTTAATGATGTAATAACTGGTAAACTAATAACATTAATGGTAACATCATATGTTAATTCTGGAGAACAACCAACTGTAGTTATAGTAGCGGTATAGTTTCCTGTAGCTGTGGGTGTTCCCGTAATTGTATAAACACCCGAATTATAACTACCTGTTACTCCTGTTGGCAAACCTGCTATCGTAGCATTTGTAGCATCTCCGGTTATATCAAAAACTATATCTTCAATTGGTTGATTGTTACATACCGTTTGGTTATCTGTTCCTGTAGCTGATGTTAAAATAATATCACATTCTGGGCAAGGCTGCGTCATAGCCGTAAACTCAGAAAAAACGGGACACGGTATTGTAAAATCTTCTATTCTTACATAAACCTGTAGTGGGCTAACTGTTGAAGGATATATTGATGATATTTGCCCTAAAGCCTCTTGCGCATCTTCTGGAGTTAAATAAAACGTTAATTCATAGTCAAGCGGGTCAAGCGAAGGGCCTAAAAGTTCTTGAATATGATCGTTAAAATTATAATCTTCGCCTTCGCAAACTACATAGTCTGCGGGTGCATCATTTACACTAAATACCGGCAAATACTCTACATCTATGCAATCGGTTTGTGTACAAGAGCCACCGCCTATATTTGTAGCGGCAATACAGTATGTCCCTGCTTGGTCTGCTATCATCGATGGTCCTGTTTCGCCAGATAACACTGTACCGTTAAAAGTCCACTCAAAAGTATAATTAGCTGCTTCTAAACCAGAATTTAGTTCAATTGTTTCACCTGGGCATCTCGCCAAACCATTGCTAACCAACATATCGTCTGTTTCTACACCTAAATCTACTTGATACGAAATTTCGGCAGTACCTACATTAAAACTACCTGCACCTATAAATATTGCGGAGTCAAAGGCATTATCATTTCTATCGCCAATAATTAATTGTATGTGATAAAGCGTATTAGGCACTACTGTAGATTGTGCTGTCATTAGTACGGTTTGTCCTCTAAAATCGATAGCTGCATTTGCTGGATTTACCTGATTGTCTATACCAAAATACTCTGCATTTTCACTATTACAAGTACCACTATTTAATGTGTTATCATCTCGAATGGTTAGTACCGAAATAGGATCGGTAGTACCAGGTACCAATGCTAAATTTGTTGTAACATTTGTAGCTGTATTCGTTAAAAAGAACGCAAAAGCATCAGCATATTGACATTGCCATTGTCCATATTCATCGGAAGCAAACAAAAAGTCGAAACTCATGGTATTTGTAAAAGGCAAGAAATCGAACTCAATTACCACAACATCATTATAACTATTCAATCCAGGGTCAATACCCAACGACTGTATGTAATTATAAAGCGAAGACAATGTGTCACCATCGGTACCACAATTATTATCGCTATTTACTCCAGATTCTGGCCCTGGTACATTAGTAGCAAAACCTGTTGACATTACAACGCCCGCTGCCATGGGAAAATCGGGGTTGGTATTGGTAAAATAGCCTATTCCGTTTGAGCAGTTGTTCCACGAAACATTAGACACTACTGCACATGGCGAATCGATTAATACATCGGTTACAAGTTCTGGAACGGTATAAGCATTTGTACTTACATTTATTGCCTGCGAATAACCCGCAACAGTAAATAACATTACTAAAAATAAAATATGCTTTTTCATTATATAATTTTTAAATCCAATAAAAAGTGTTTTTCTATTATACCTCTATTTGTATTGGTTAATTTTGTGTTAATTATGTTGTGTAACAACAAATATATAAAAACATACTGTTTAAACTTCTTAAATTTGCAAAAACAAGTAAAAATGACTAAATTATCTATAAAAACAACAAACAATCCTACAATTGTTAAATTTGAAGCAGCACAGCCATTTACAAAAGGAAAAAATTATGAATTTAAAAATATTGACGAAACTAAAAACTCGCCTTTAGCTACCGCATTATTTTATCTTCCTTTTGTAAAAACGGTTTATATTTCGGGAAATTTTATAGCAATTGAAAAATTTTCGATAGTAGAATGGGCAGATGTTCAAGACGCAGTAGCCGAACAAATTGAAAATTATATAGCTAGTGGAAAAGCTGTAATTTTAGAAGAAACCGAAACCAAAAAACTACCCATTACCGTTTATGGTGAAACCACTCCTAACCCTTCGGTTATGAAGTTTGTTTGCAACAAGCGTTTAACAAAAGTAGCTGTTGAATATAAAAATATTGACGAAGCAAAAAGTTCGCCATTAGCCGCAGTACTATTTAACTTTCCGTTTGTAAAAGAAATTTTTATTGATGAAAATTATATTTCGATTACCAAATACAACGTAGCAAACTGGGACGATGTTACACTAGAACTTAGAACATTTATTAAAGAATATTTAGAAAATGGCAATACGGTTGTAGATGAAGATAAAACAACAACCAAAGCAATTTCTGAAGAAGCAAAAGATGTCGCTTTTGATAAATTAGATAGCACATCGCAACAAATTGTAAACATTATTGAAGAATATGTAAAACCTGCTGTACAAAGCGATGGCGGAAATATTGTTTTCGATTCGTTTAACCCAGAAAACAAAAAAGTGAAAGTTATTTTACAAGGTGCTTGTAGCGGCTGTCCGTCGTCAACATTTACCTTAAAAAACGGTATAGAAAACATGCTAAAGCAAATGCTTAATGATGAAGAAATTGTAGTTGAAGCACTAAATTCTTAAAAAATATGTATTTTAAGAATTTTATACTATGATTGCTGCAACTGATATCTTTTCTATTTCGGGTAAAAAAGATTTTGAAAAAATAGCCCTAAAAGTTTTTCGTTTTCAATATGAAAACAACGCTGTATATAGGGAGTTTTGCGAATTCATCAAACGAAATCCAAGTAATGTAAAATCTCTTGATGCTATTCCTTTTTTACCGATACAATTTTTTAAAAGTCACGATATTGTTTGTTCATCGGCAAAAATAGAGCAAACTTTTACCAGCAGCGGCACCACAGGTTTGCAAACCAGCAAACATTTGGTAACCGATATTTCAATGTATGAAACAAGTTACCGAAAAGGTTTTTCAGAGTTTTATGGAAACATCGAAAACTATTGTGTGTTAGCTTTGCTTCCGTCTTATTTAGAACGTGAAGGCTCTTCATTAATCTATATGGTTGAAGATTTAATAAAAATGAGTAATCATCCTGATTCTGGGTTTTATCTACACAATTATGATGCTTTAATTGAAAAACTTGAAGCATTAGATAATTCTGGTCAAAACGTACTTTTAATTGGTGTTACTTATGCTTTGTTGGATTTGGTTGAAAAACATCAATTTCATTTAAAAAATACCATCATCATGGAAACGGGTGGCATGAAAGGAAAACGAAAAGAGATGATTCGCGAAGAATTGCATACAATTTTATGCAATGGTTTTGGTGTATCAAACATTCATTCTGAATATGGCATGACCGAGTTGTTATCGCAAGCCTATTCACTTGGAAATGGCGTTTTTGAATGTCCGCCTTGGATGCAAGTTATCATACGAGATACCGAAGATGCGCTTACCTTATTACCAAACGGAAAAACGGGTGGCATTAACGTGATTGATTTGGCAAACATTAACTCATGTAGTTTTATAGCTACGCAAGATTTGGGTAAAAAAAATCCCAACCATTCTTTCGAAGTGCTGGGACGTTTTGATCATTCGGATATTCGAGGTTGTAACTTGATGGTATTTTAATACCTTTTACTTAAAATAACGCACCTACCTTTGATCTACTATAATTTCAGACAATCTTGTCATTTTATAATTAGAATTCCAAACACTTGTCATTTTTAATTTATAACTCTTTTTAGTTTTAAAAACATAGTAGTCAACATCATAATTAGCGACATAATTACCGTCATCATTTTTTTCTATTTTTAAAGTATTCCAATGGATTTCAATATTTGTTAAATTGTATTTAAGATTATATTCTTTCGCCTTTTTCTTAATTTCATTTATAGATAAATTTTCATCATTAAACCATCTATAAACAAAAGGAGAAACAACCTCATCTAATCTATTTATTTCTTTTTTTCTTATAATCGAATAATATGTTCTAATTCCATTCTCTATTTTTGTTTTTTTATGATAATCATACCCATAATTAACTAATATTAAAAAAACTACAACAACAATAGAACTAAAAATTGTTTTATTGAATTTTTTCCTTTTTTTTAAATTATTCTTTTCAATATTTTCTTTTGTTTCTTTTATAGAAATAATTTCTTTACCAAAATAATTTGTTATATCAATTGCTTTTTTCTCAATATCAAATTTTAACAAAAAAGAATGATATAAAGTAAAATGCTTCAATTTTTTTAAAGGTATAAAACTGATATTTTTAGGATTGTTCGGCTCTCCTTGATATCCAATAGCTATAAATATTTCTATTTTTTCATCTTTTTCAATTTTAAGAAACCGTTCATATTGGTTATACCTCATGATATCTAACATATCTTCCCAATTAAAATTTGAACGATATTTAGCTTCTACATAAAATTCTATGTTTGTACGTTTACACTTAAATTTAAAATCTGGCTTTAAGGTGTCTAAAGAAATTCTATCCTTGTTTTGTTTATAATTATTTGTTCTATGAATTAAGTCGTATTCTGAATCAGGAAACAAAACTTCCTCAACATATTTTTCAAACAACTCTCCTTTTTCAAAAGATTTCATATAAAATTCATTTAACTCGAATTACATAATAATTTTTCTTTCCTTTTTGAAGCAATACAAATTGATTATTAATTAAATCATCTTTTGTAATTACTTTGTTTTCGCCTACTTTTTCTTTATTTACCGAAATCGCATTTTGTTTCAACTCGCGTCTTGCATCACTATTTGAAGCTAAAAAATTTGTTTTAGCCGCTAATGCTCCAATCATATCCAAGCCTTCGTCTAAATCAGCAAACGAAATTTCTGCCATAGGAACACCTTCAAAAACTTCTAAAAAAGTAGTTTCATCAAGCTTTTTTAAATCGTCAATTGCATTGCTAAACAACGCATTAGATGCGGCAACCGCTTTTTCATATTCTTCTTTAGAATGCACAAAAACGGTAACTTCTTCGGCTAATCGCTTTTGTAATATACGCAAATGTGGTGCTTGTTGGTGTTCGGCAATTAAAGCATTAATTGTTTCTTTGTTTAAAAAAGTAAATATTTTTATATATTTTTCGGCGTCTTCATCAGATGTATTTAACCAAAATTGATAGAATTTATACACCGAAGTTTTATCGGCAGTAAGCCATACATTTCCGCCTTCACTTTTACCAAATTTTGAACCATCGGCCTTAGTAATTAAAGGGCAAGTCATGGCAAATGCTTTTGCTTTTTCCTCGTTATCTACATTCATACGGCGCACCAATTCGGTTCCGGTTGTAATATTTCCCCATTGGTCACTACCACCCATTTGCAGCAAGCAATTGTATTCTTTATGTAGATGATAAAAATCGTATCCTTGTATTAATTGGTAGGTAAATTCGGTAAAACTCATTCCGGCACCTTCGCCTTCAAAACGTTTTTTAACTGAATCTTTTGCCATCATATAGTTTACCGTGATGCGTTTACCCACATCGCGCGCAAAGTTGATGAATGAAAAGTCTTTCATCCAATCGTAATTATTTACCAATATAGGCGCATTGGCATCAGTAGCATCAAAATCTAAAAAACGTGATAATAACGCTTTTATCCCCGCAACGTTTTTATCTAAAGTAACTTCATCAAGTAAATTACGTTCGTCCGATTTACCCGATGGGTCGCCAATCATACCTGTAGCGCCACCAACCAAAGCAATTGGTTTGTGCCCAAAATTATGCAGATGTTTTAACAATATAATTGGCACTAAACTTCCTATATGTAAACTATCTGAAGTAGGATCGAAACCAATATATGCCGTAGTAGATTCTTTTGTTAATTGTTCTTCTGTGCCAGGCATCATGTCGTGCACTAAACCGCGCCAACGTAATTCTTCTACTAAATTTTTCATTTGTGTACTAATTTTGGCAAAGATAGTTTTTAGTTTAAAAGATAAAAAGTTTGACGGTTTAAAAGTTAAAGGTTTATAAAGAATTAGTATTTTTACCAAATGATTTTAGTAACCGGCGGAACTGGACTTGTAGGTAGTCATTTATTAGTAAAATTGCTTCAAAACAACGAGCAAGTAAAAGCAATTTATCGCAATAAAGAAAGTTTAAAAGCGGTTAAATTAGTTTTTGAATATTATAATGCCTTACCATTATTTGATAGTATAGAATGGATAAAAGCCGATATTAATGACATTCCGAGTTTAGAAACGGCTTTTATGGGTATTACAAAAGTGTATCATTGTGCTGCTTTTATATCGTTTGATGCTAAAGATAAAGACAAATTACACAAAGTAAATATTGAAGGTACGGCTAATCTTGTAAATTGCTGTATTGATTTTTCTGTTCAAAAATTATGTCATGTGAGTTCGGTGGCTGCCTTAGGCGATGCCACAGAAAACGAAGCGACTATAACGGAAGAAACCGAATGGAATCCTGAAGTTTTGCATCATGATTATGCGATTTCAAAATATGCTGCCGAAATGGAAGTTTGGCGTGGCTTTCAGGAAGGTTTACAAGTAGTTATTGTAAATCCTGGAGTAATTTTTGGTTATGGTTTTCCTGATAAAGGAAGTAGTAGCGTAATACAATCGCTAAAAAAGGGAAATCCGTTTTATACAAAAGGTAACTTTGGAATGGTTGCCGTTGAAGATGTTGTTGCTATTATGTATCAACTAATGAATAGTGCAATTTCGGGAGAACGTTATACGCTGGTTGCCGAAAACAAAACATTTCAAGAAGTACTAAACTTAATTGCTGGCATTTTAAAAGTAAAAAAACCATCGATTTATGCCAACAAGGTTTTTACTTCGTTTGCATGGCGCTTGGATTGGTTTTTGTCTAAACTACTACAAAAAGAACGTAAATTAACGCAAGCTAGTGCGCGAGCAGCTCACAGTACCAAACAATTTGACACTACTAAAGTAAAAAACACATTACATTACACTTTTTTAGATATGACTTCGTATTTAAAAAATTTAGTACCTAAAATATAAATTATCGTTTACTCTTCTTCTACTTTAGTGTCTTTGTTTTGTTTTTCAGAATTTGAAATTTCGTTTATTTCTGCTTCTATTTGTTTTAAAACTTTATCGTGCATTTTTTTGTACAGCTTGGGTTGCGCCGCATAATACTTATGGTTTTGAGTGTACAAAAGACTATCTATACCGTATTTAGTATAAATATATTCGTTTTGTTTAAAATTAGTAGGCAGGCTAATAATTCTGTTTTCTGCTATTTGTAAAATGGCAACATCATACAACATAGCTACCATTTCGTCTTCGCTTAATAATTTTTCTGGTTTTTCTACAGGATTCGTGTTACACGAAACCGTAAACAGAAATAAAAACATTACTAAAACTATGTTGTTCTTCATTTTAATTTTGTTCAAAAAGCAATCGTTTTCCTGCTTTTACGTTTTTTAATTTACCATTCGAATATACTAATTTTCCGTTAACAAAAGTATGTGTAATTCTCGATTTAAAATTAGTTCCTTCTAATGGCGACCAACCGCATTTGTATAAAATATTTTCTTTTTTAACTACCCAAGGCAAATGTGTGTTAACAATAGCCAAATCGGCATAATAACCTTCTTTTATAAAACCGCGCTTTTCTATTTTAAAAATTTTAGCTGGGTTATGACACATTTTTTCTACTATTTTTTCAATAGAAATTTTTCCTTTTAAATACGTTTCAAACATAGCTACAACCGCATGTTGAACCATAGGTGCACCCGAAGGACAACTTGTATAAAGATGCGATTTTTCTTCTAAAGTATGTGGCGCATGATCGGTTGCTATTACATCAATTCTATCGTCTAAAAGCGCTTTCCAAAGTGCTTCTTTATCTTCTTCGGTTTTAACGGCAGGATTCCATTTTATTAAGCTTCCTTTCGTATCGTAATCTTTATTGGTAAACCATAAATGATGTACGCAAACTTCGGCGGTAATTTGTTTTTCTTCAAGTGGAATTTTATTGGTAAACAACTCCATTTCTTTAGCTGTTGACAAATGAAACACGTGTAAACGTGCACCTGTTTTTTTTGCCAGTTCTATAGCTTTTGACGAAGAAATGTAACACGCTTCGGCACTTCTAATTAAATGATGTTTGTTTACAGGAATAGCATCGCCAAATTCTTCTTTATACTTTGCTAAATTTTCTTTTATAGTTGTTTCATCTTCGCAATGAACAGCAATTAACATTTTTGTGGAAGAAAATATTTTTTCCAAGGTTTTTTGATCATCAACCAACATATTACCGGTAGATGAACCTAGAAACAACTTGATGCCTGCAACATTACGTGGATTTGTTTTTAAAACTTCTTCCAAATTATCATTTGTACCACCCATCATAAAAGAATAGTTAGCATACGAAGTATCGGCAGCAATTTGATATTTTTGCTCTAATAATTCTTGAGTAACTGCATTTGGAACGGTATTGGGTTGCTCAATAAAAGAAGTTATTCCGCCTGCTACTGCAGCTTTACTCTCACTTTCAATATTGGCTTTATGTGTTAAACCAGGTTCTCTAAAATGTACTTGATCGTCGATTGCTCCTGGAATTAAATAGCTACCTTCAGCATCAATAAGAATACAGTTTGAAGATTTTGGGCTTATACTTTCGGCTATTTCTTTAATGTACTCGTTTTCAATTAAAACGTCGCCTTCAAAAATAGTTCCTTCGTTAACAATTTTGGCATTTTTTATTAAGTAGGTTGTCATTTATAATGTATTGAATATTTTTTTTACACGTAGTAAAACAACTCCAAAAACAGCTTCTTTAATAATTGAGCTACTCATTTTTGATTTTCCTTTTGTTCTATCGGTAAAAATTATGGGGATTTCTACAATTTTTAATTTTTTTGCAAATATGCGATATTTCATTTCAATTTGGAATGCGTAACCTACAAACTTTACTTTGTTAAGATTAATTTTTTCTAACGCACTTTTTTTATAACAGACAAAACCAGCTGTGGCGTCGTGTACTTTCATTCCAGTTATTACTCTAACATATATAGAAGCAAAATACGATAACAGTACTCTAGACAAAGGCCAATTAACAACGTTTACACCGGTAGAATATCGTGACCCTACAGCCATATCGGCACCATTTACACACGCGTGTAACAACCTCGGCAAATCGTTTGGATTGTGAGAAAAATCGGCATCCATTTCAAAAATATAATCGTATTGGTTCTCAAGTGCCCATTTAAAACCGTGTACATAAGCTGTTCCTAAACCTGCTTTTTTTTCTCTAACTTGTAAAAATAGTTGTTGGTTAAATTCGGTTTGTAATGCAACTACTTTTCTTGCAGTACCATCTGGCGAATTATCATCTACTACTAAAACATCGAAATTTTCAGGCAAATGAAACACAGCACGTACTATGCTTTCTATATTTTCTATTTCATTATACGTAGGAATTACAACAATGCTCTTTGCCATATTTAAACTATATAGTGCAAAAATAAGTTATTATTTGAGTTTAATTCTTAATAATTTTATAATTAAATGAATGCAATTTTTATAATTTTGTGCCAAATGGAAATTTTATATAAACTACGGCACATTACTTTTAACGATTGGGCAACGTTGTTGTTTTTTTTGTGTTTTGTAATAATTGCTATAAACCGAAACGTTTACAGCGTTAGATTTAGCGAATTTACAAAACTTGCTTTTTCTGATCGATATGCTAAAACATACAAAGATTCTTCTAATATTTTAAATAGCTTTACGGTTTCTATGTTAGTTGTTCAATTAATTGCTTTGTCGTTTTTTATTTTATTATTTTTTAATCAGTTTGAAATAGCAACAAAAAACAATGGAATTCTATTTGTGCAAATTATAACCTTTTTAAGCGTATTTATTTTTTCAAAATTTTTATTTGAAAAAATAATTGCCGTTACTTTTGCCATAGAAGAATTTGTAGATCAGTTTAATTTGCAAAAAGTAATTTACAGAACCTATATAGGTTTTCTTCTTTTGCCCATTACTTTAGTTTTATTTTACAATCCTGTTAGTAGTAGTGCAATTTTCTATATTATTGGTTTTATCATTCTTGTTTTCAACGTGTTGTTATATATTACTATTGTAAAAAAATATCAAAATTTTATACTTCGTAAAATATTCTATTTTATTTTGTACCTTTGCGCCTTTGAAATAGCTCCATATTATTTTATATATTATTGGATTGTAAAAAACTAGAGAAAATTCTATGCCGAATTTAAAAGTGAAAACAATTTTGGTTTCACAACCGGAGCCAAAAGTTGAAAATTCGCCTTATTTTGAATTACAAAACAAGCTAAAGGTAAAGGTCGATTTTAGACCATTTATTCATGTTGAAGGTGTAAGTGCAAAAGATATAAGGGCTCAAAAAATTGATTTAAGTAAATTTACAGCAATTATTCTTACAAGTAGAAATGCTGTTGATCATTTTTTTAGAGCTGCCGAAGAAATGCGCTTTAAAATTCCTGAAGACTTAAAGTATTTTTGTCAATCTGAAGCCGTAGCTTTTTATTTGCAACGTTATGTGGTTTATAGAAAGCGTAAAATTTATGTGGGTCAAAAAGATTTTTCAGATTTATCGCCACTTATTAAAAAATATAAGGACGAAACTTTTTTACTGCCGAATACCGACCAGCTTAATAGTGATATTCCTGTAACATTAGATAGTTTAAAAATTAACTGGACAAAAGGTATTTTCTATAGAACTGTTGTAAGTGATTTATCTGATTTGAAAGATGTGTATTACGATGTTTTAGCTTTTTTTAGCCCTACAGGCATTCGTTCATTATTTGAAAATTTTCCAGATTTTAAGCAAAATAATACGCGTATAGCTGTTTTTGGAAACACTACAAAACAAGAAGCTTTAGACAAAGGTTTACGCGTTGATATTATGGCGCCAACTCCTGAAACGCCTTCTATGACAGGTGCTCTTGAAAAATACATTTTAGAAACAAACAAAGGAAAATAACAATACGCAAAAAGTATAATAAACATAAAAAGCGGTGCAATTGCACCGCTTTTTATATTAAACCTATATCTAATATATGTTCTAATTTTGAGCCAAAGCTTGCTTAGTCCATTTTTTTACTTCGGCAACTTTGCTATTATTATAATCTACTTCGCTTAAATAGTTTTCGCCCCAAAAGAACCATTTTCCAACTTTTACACCTTTTTTGTATTCTCCCATTGCTTGTTTAACTCCGTTTTCGTTGTACGAAACCCATTTCCCATGGAGTTTCCCATCTAAATAAAAACCTTGCTCTTTAATTTGACCATTATCGTGAAAAAAAGTAGCTTTTACCATATGGTTAACCACTTCGTATTTTGGTTCTATATTTTGAGCGCTTAACAAGCACGAAACCATTAAAATTCCTACCAACAGTATTTTTTTCATAATCTTTATTTTTAATTGGTTAATTATTATGTATCAAATATACATTTTATTTTACAATTAAAAAACTTTTTCTTAACAATTTCGTAACATTAGGGTTTGTTGTATAAAAAAACCGCTACATGTGTAGCGGTTAAAAATTATTGTAATCAGTTTAGTTAACTATACTTTTAAACAATTCTTTTATTTCTTTAGATGATGGTCTCGGTGCGTCTGCATTAACAATAACACCTTCGTCATTTAATAAAATAAAACGTGGAATACCATTTATTTTGTATTCTTTTACAAATTCAGAATTCCAATCGTTATCTGCAAATAACTGAATTCCTGTCAAATCATTTTCTTTAACAAAATTCAACCACTTATCGTGATCTTTAACTCTATCTATAGAAATACTAACAAATTCAATTTTTTTACCATGAAACTCTTTTTCTAATGCCTTTAAAAATGGAATTTCTGCACGACATGGTGCGCACCAAGTAGCCCAAACGTCAATATAAACATATTTCCCTTTTAAATCATCTAAACTTGTTTTTCCGCCTTTAAAGTTTTCATATTCAAATTTTGGCGATTTTGTACCGTTTAGTTTTGCTGCTTCTTTCTTTTGAGCAAGATATTGCAACATCATCATTTGCTCTTGCTTCATACTATTTTTAAGGGTTTCAACTAAATCTGCGTCTAGATTATTACTTTCTAAATCTTCAATATCTTTTTCATATTTTTCCTTAAGAACTTCCGCAACATCTTCTTTATCATTTTCTAACAATGCTTCCAATTTTTCTTGAAAAATCTCGTCTTTAAGTGCTTTTTGAGCTATAAAATTATTCTCTTTTGCGCCCTCGCCTTCGTAAACAATAGACTCATCAAATTCTTTAGCGTCCATTCTTAACTTTAAATCATATCCATTTTTAAAAAACAATAATGTCGTTTCTACACCATCATCTAATCGATGTAAACCATCTTTTGTTTCAAAAGTAGCCGTAAAAACTCCTTCCTTATTAATTGGAATAACTTGTTTAAAACGATACGGTCCAAAAATAGTTAAGGTATCGCTATTTCTATTTTCAATTTTTGCTAAAAACGTTACTTTGCTTTTAATATCGTCTTCTTGTGCAAAAACATTTATAGTTGCTAATAGTAAAAGAAATAATAGCTTTTTCATTTTTTTAATTTTAATAATTAGGTAAGCAATATACATAATTTGAATGTAATTCTACATATTTATTATATTTTTGCAAAAATTAAATTAAAATGTACAGAAATTATACTTGTGGCGAACTAAATGCTACGCATATAAATAAAGAAGTTACGCTTGCTGGTTGGGTGCAGAAAACTCGTGATAAAGGTTTTATGATTTGGGTAGATTTACGTGACCGATATGGTATTACCCAACTTATTTTTGATGAGGAAAGAACGCCAAAAAATGTTTTTGAAAAAGCTAAAACATTAGGACGAGAGTTTGTCATTCAGGTAAAAGGAACGGTAATAGAACGTGAGTCTAAAAACAACAATATTGCTACAGGCGAAATTGAAATTTTAGTTGCAGAGCTAACCGTTTTAAACCAAGCTATGCTTCCACCTTTTACTATTGAAGACGAAACTGATGGTGGCGAAGACATTCGTATGAAATACCGTTATTTAGATATTCGTAGAAATCCGGTAAAAGAAAAATTACTGTTTCGTCATAAAGTGAGCATGGAAGTTCGTAAATATCTTTCAGATCAAGGTTTTTGTGATATTGAAACGCCTTATTTAATTAAATCAACTCCAGAAGGTGCTCGCGATTTTGTGGTACCAAGCCGTATGAACGAAGGGCAGTTTTATGCACTTCCGCAGTCGCCCCAAACATTTAAACAATTACTAATGGTGGGTGGAATGGATAAATACTTTCAAATTGTAAAATGTTTTCGAGATGAAGATTTACGTGCCGACCGCCAGCCCGAATTTACACAAATAGACTGCGAAATGGCATTTGTAGAACAAGAAGATATTTTAAATATGTTTGAAGGTTTAACACGCCATTTACTTAAAGAAATAAAAGGCGTAGAAGTAGAAAAGTTTCCGAGAATTACCTACGACTATGCCATGAAAACCTATGGAAACGACAAGCCCGATATTCGTTTTGGAATGCAATTTGGTGAACTTAATGAAGTAGCACAACATAAAGATCTTGGTGTTTTTAACAATGCTGAATTGGTTGTAGGTATTGCTGTTCCAAACGGAAACTCGTATACTCGAAAAGAAATTGATGCGTTAATTGACTGGGTAAAACGTCCACAAATTGGCGCTTTAGGAATGGTTTATTGCCGATATAACGAAGATGGCACATTTAAATCGTCTGTTGATAAATTTTACGACCAAGACGATTTACAAAAATGGGCAGCAATTACAGGAGCAAAACCAGGCGATTTAATGTTGGTTCTTTCTGGCGAAGCGCATAAAACAAGAACGCAACTATCGGCGCTTCGTATGGAATTAGGAAACCGTTTAGGTTTACGCAAACCTAATGAATTTGCACCATTATGGGTTGTCGATTTTCCTTTGCTAGAATGGGATGAAGAAAGCAATCGTTACCACGCTATGCACCACCCGTTTACTTCGCCAAAGCCCGAAGATATTCATTTAATAGAATCGAACCCAGGTGCAATTCGTGCCAATGCCTACGATATGGTATTAAACGGAAACGAAATTGGCGGTGGTTCTATTCGTATTCACGATAAAGAGTTACAGTCAAAAATGTTCGATTTATTAGGTTTTACAAAAGAAGAAGCCGAAAATCAGTTTGGATTTTTAATGAATGCTTTTCAATATGGCGCACCTCCACACGGCGGCTTAGCTTTTGGTTTAGACCGATTGGTTGCCATTTTAGGCGGACAAGAATCTATTCGCGATTTTATTGCTTTTCCTAAAAACAATAGCGGTCGCGATGTAATGATTGATGCACCATCTAAAATTGATGCGGCGCAATTGGAAGAATTGCATATTAAATTGAGATAGAATTATTATGCTGAATCAAGTTCAGCATCTAAAATGATGAGATTTTGAAACAAGTTCAAAATGGCAAATTAATATGAAATACGTTTTACAAATATTATTGGTGGTTTTCTTTGGTTTACTTGGTTATGGATTTTATTTAAACCATGAAATTCCTAAATCGGGCGATAAATGGATAGGTTTTGGTGTTTTATTGGTTGCTTTTATTATTATGCCGCTGTTTATTGCTAGTAGATACAAGAAAAGTAAAATGAGTGAATTTTTAAAATCGCAAACGAAAAAAACTGAAAATCAATAAATTTCTTGTAAAAAAAGTTTGTTACTTCATTATTAAGAGTATCTTTGACGTATTATTAATTTTATTTTTTATTTAATGCGAACAGGCAAAGTAAAATTCTTCAATGAAGAAAAAGGTTACGGTTTTATTACTGATGATGAAACTGGAAACGACATTTTCGTACACGTTACAGGTTTAAACGTTGAAACATTAAACCAAGGCGACAACGTAAGTTACGAAGAAGAAGATGGAAAAAAAGGTAAAGTAGCTGCTCAAGTTGCAGTTATCGAAGAATAATATAAGATTACGAATTTTATTAGTTTTTGATTACCGATTAAACAAAATCCCTTTCTAAATTCAGAAAGGGATTTCTGTTTTTATAAAATAGCAGTACTATTTTTATCTAAAATTATACTGAAAACCAAAAAGCACATTTCCTTTTGGCATTGGTAAATTATTCGTTTCAAAATATTCTGTATTAAAAATATTATTGGCATACATAGTAAACCTAGCATTTTTATAGTTGTACGAAATAGTACAATCATACAAATTATAACTTGTTCCAAGTGTTCGTTCGGTATAGCGATACGCAATAGTAGTGCTGAAATTTGTGAACCAATTCATTGTGTAATTAGCCACAAACTGATGTTTTAACGAATTAATAGAATAACGCGACTCGGCAACAGCTGTTTTTTTTACTTCGTCTTCAATAAATGTATAACCAAAATGCAATTTATGTGGCAAACCGTTCAAAGCAAAGCGATAATCAACTTGGGTTTCAAATCCTTTTGTTGTAACGTCTTGAATATTACGTGGTGTAAAAATCATATCGGTTGCATTTATCCTAACATAATCTATTAAATCGTTAGAATCGCGATTAAAACCCGCAATGGTTAAATCAATATTCGATAGATTTAATTTAACACCCACTTCTTCTGAAAGTGCATCTTCGGCTTGTAAATCTTTATTTCCTACGGCTTGTGGCCCTATATAATACAAATCGGTATAAGTAGGTACACGATAGGTATAACCAATGTTTGCATAAAGGTTAACATTTTCCGATACTTTGTAACCCAAATCTATTCCTGGAAAAATTTTATTGTCGAAATCAGAAAAATAAGAAGCTGCTATTCCTGGTGTAATGTCGAATTTATTGTTAAAAAACTGAAAACGATGCTCTAAAAACAAAGTAGCAATTTCCCGATTATTATTACCTAAATTATTACTACTAATATAATATTTCGACAGTTCGAGGCCAAAACCAGTTGTTCCTATTTTAGATTGATACGAACCGTTTAATTCTGCCGCAATTTTATTGGTAATATGTAAATTTCGATAAATAGACGGATTGTTTCGTATATAAATATATTCATCTTGATTTCTTCGCCAATAAATACGTGGTTTCCAAGTAATATTTCCTTTTTTAATTTCGGTAGAAACACCTAGTAAACTCGCTTGTGTTTCTTCATACTGCTGTGTAGCAGTTGGAATTCCATAAAAACCATTAGCACCAAATTTTCGTTCATTATAACTTGTAAGCAACGTTATTGGCAATTTGCTTTTATTAAAGGTACTTTTTGTAAAAACATTTGTGTTATCAAAATCGGTATTTTCTCGGTAACCTTCCGAAAAATGCTTACTAACTTGTAGTATATGACTACTGTTTTCTTTTTCGATTGTGCCCAAAACTTCGCCCAAAAACTGATGAAACGAACCTGCTTGAATTTTTGCTGAAAGCGAATTATCAACACCATCTTTGGTAACAATATTAACCGCACCTGTAAACGCATTTTGCCCAAAAATACGCGCTGCTGGTCCTTTTATAATTTCAATTCGTTTAATTACCGTAACGGGAAGCGCCATATTAAGCGTGTGATGCCCCGTTTGTGGATCGTCAACTTTAATACCATCGATAAGCAGTAGTGTTTGGTCAAAACTTCCACCGCGAATGTATAAATCGGCTTGCATACCATTAATTCCTTGTCGGCGTACATCTACGCCTGCAATTTGTTGCAACGCATCGGCAATGTTTGTAACGCCTAAGTTTTTAATATCTGATGCAGTAATAATTTGAATAGTTCTTGAGTTTTCTTTAAACGGTAAATCAATTCGCGACGATGTAATTACCAATTCCTTTAAACTATCATTTCTTATAATTTCCTCTTGTGCATTTGCACTACAAAAAGCCAATACAAATACTATAACTAAATTTTTTATCTTCATATTTTAAATTTTTCGAATACAAAATTCGTAACTTTCCGGACGAGTAAAATAGTCCGCTTTTTAAATTATGGATAGTCCGGTTACTTTAGTTATAAAAGAACTCATTCAAATTGATAAATCAAATACAACCGCCGTTTACATTCAGTTGGCGCAACAACTTATAAATGCTATTCAACGAGGTTATTTAGCACCAGGAACAAAATTGCCAGGAACACGTGTTTTGGCTCAAATTTTGCAAATTCATCGCAATACTGCTGTAGCGGTTTACGATGAGTTAGCTTCGCAAGGTTGGGTAGAAATTAAAGCTAACCAAGGAACTTTTATTATTATTTCTAAACCGAATTTGATAAAAATAAAAGGAAATTCTTTGCAGCAATTCAATTCTTATGCAAAAACTACAGGTTTTCCGCTACAATCGTCTTTACTCTTAGCTTCTACAGTTGAAACTTCGCAAGCAAAATTTAGCTTAAATGACGGACAACCCGACTTACGGTTGCACCCTACGCATCAATTTTCAAAATGGTATAGCGCCGCAATGAAGCGAAAATCGTTACCTAAAAAATGGAATACTAATATTTTGCAATATTCGGCTTACGAAGCACAGCTTTGTAATTATTTAAACGCAAGTAGAGGTTTTCATATTCAACCTCATAATTTGCTAAGTACACGAAGTACCGAGATGAACTTGTATGTTGTTTCGCAAATTTTACTGCAACCAAATGATTTAGTTTTGGTAGGAAATTGGAGCAATTATGCAACGAATATGATTTTTCAGCAATCGGGAGCCAAAATAAAAACCATTCCTACTGATGAAAAAGGTTTAAATGTTGATTTTATCGAAAGAAATTTTACTAAAAACTCTGTTCGATGTGTTTATGTTTGCGCTAATCGAGATTATCCTACTACAAAAAGTTTAAGCGCCGAACGCCGATTGCAATTATTAGAATTAGCGCAAGTGTATAATTTTGCTATAATTGAAGACGATTACGATTACGATTTTCAATTTGAAGGTTTGGCCATGTTGCCAATGGCAAGTTCCGATGCTAATGGACTGGTTATTTATTTAGGAAAATTAGGACAATCGTTATTTCCAAGTTTTCAAACTGGTTTTGTAGTAGCTCCAGAAAACTTAATTATTGAAGCAAAAAATTACCTCCAATTGCTCGATAAGCAAGGCGATTTAATTCAAGAGCAAGTGCTCGCAGAACTTATTTCTGAAGGCGAAATACACCGATTATTAAAGAAAAATGTTTTGGTTTATAAAAAACGGCTCGATTTTTTATGTGATTGTTTACACTTGTATTTTAGCAATACCGTAAAATGGGAAAAACCAGCAGGCGGATTGGCAATTTGGTTACAATTTGAACCGAAAATTTCGTTATTACAATTAGCTAGAGAAACTGAAAAAAACGATTTGTTTCTACCTAAAACAATACTTTATCAAAACAAAAACACTTGTGCTATACGGTTTGGGTTTGGACATTTAACCGAAGAAGAAATTGAAATTGTGGTTAAAAAATTGAAAATGGCATATGATAGAATCGTATTATAATTTATTTTTATTTAATACTTTTTTATTGTTTTTCAATAATTATTTTATATTTGCTAAAATTATAAATTATGAGAAAATTAAACTTTTTAAAAACCATTGTTGATTTCGTTTGGATAATGACGATTATTGCAGCTCCTTTTTTAATTCTGTTCTTAGGTTTTGTAATAATTGATGATAAACCTTTAGGAATGACTTTAAAAATTAATGGCGTTGAACTTAATGTAGTAGACTTAAAAACAAAAATACTTTTACTTTTCCTAATTATTTCTAGCATAATGATAGTATATTCTCTATTTTTATTTAGAAAAATTTTAAGATTATTTCAAATTAAAAAAATATTTGATTCAGAAGTTATTAATAATTTCAATAAAATTGGAATTTTACTGATGCTATCTTCATTTACAGTTGGTATTCCAAATTTACTTATACAAATAATGAACAAAAGTACTTCATTAGATCTTGGAATGAATCCGTATGTTATGATTTTTTGTTTGGGGTTATTCTTTTTAGTTTTAAAAGAAGTATTTACAATTGCTAAAAATCAAAAAGAAGAAAACGAATTAACTATTTAATTATGCCAATAATTGTAAATTTAGATGTAATGTTAGCCAAACGTAAAATGCGAAGTAATGAATTAGCTGATAAAATAGGAATTACATTAGCAAATTTATCTATCTTAAAAACAGGAAAGGCTAAAGCAATTCGTTTTTCTACTCTTGAAGCGATTTGGAAATTGAAATCGTAGTTCAAAAATTGAAAATGGCGTATGATATTGTTAAACTTTTATAAATCTACCCAAAAGAAATTTCCTTTTTCGGTAGCGTTTAGCAAATCTATTTTCATTCTTTGTGCAAATTGTTTTCCACAAGCAATAGCATCTTGTTTATTGGTGTACAAAAACATTTTACAATGTTTATTGGTATCGTACCAAAGGTTTACTTCAAATTGTAAATTATCGTTTTTAAAAACTGAAATATAGCCCAAATTTTTAATTTTCTGTTTTGTATTCATTTTAAAGAAAGCCACTTTGTATTCTGTTCGTAGTATTTGTTGCTTTAAATCGATATAAATAGTCGTAATTTTTGAAAAATTTAAACCAAATATAAACGCAAAAATAGTAAGTTCTAAAAACCCTGTGGGAACTTGGCTCTTCTTTACATTTGTTGTATCAACAGCTAAAAGCTCTGTTATAAATAAATACAAGCATACAACCGATACGCCAAAAAGTAAGGTTGCTAAAATAAGATGAAATACTGGTCGTTTTCCTTCGCTAATAACAAAGTTATCGTTATTCATTTTGTAAAAATAAAAAAGTCCTGCAAATTACAGGACTTTTACTATAGTATTTAAACTGTTTTAGTCGGCTAAAACAATTATCTTATTGTCTTTCATTTCTATTGTTCCCGAATTTATAGGTAACCAATAGGTTTGCTCGTTTTGTTTATTAAATTTAGAAAGAAATTCTTTTTCAATTTTAATACTTTGAGCATTGATTTTTACATTTCCTTTTACTAACAACGACACTATAGGTGCGTGGTTGTTAAGCATTTGGAATTCTCCATTTACACCAGGAACAGCAACTGAAGTAACTTCTCCTTTAAATAATGTTGCTTCGGGTGAAACTATTTCTAAAATCATAATTTTAATTAATTACGAATTTAAAATTACAAATTACGAAAATTGATAATTCGTAATTCATAATTCATAATTCTATTATGCTTCTGCTAACATTTTTTCTCCAGCTTCAATAGCTTCTTCAATAGAACCTTTAAGGTTAAATGCTGCTTCTGGTAGGTGATCTAATTCGCCATCCATAATCATATTAAATCCTTTAATAGTTTCTTTAATATCTACTAATACACCTGGAATACCTGTAAATTGCTCGGCTACGTGGAAAGGTTGCGACAAGAAACGTTGTACACGACGTGCTCTACCTACAACTAGTTTATCTTCTTCCGATAATTCTTCCATACCTAAAATGGCAATAATATCTTGTAATTCTTTGTAGCGTTGTAAAATTTCTTTTACGCGTTGTGCACAAGCATAATGCTCTTTTCCTAAGATTTCTGGCGTTAAGATACGAGAAGTAGAGTCTAAAGGGTCAACCGCAGGGTAAATACCTAACTCGGCAATTTTACGCGACAATACTGTTGTTGCATCTAAGTGAGCAAAGGTTGTAGCTGGCGCAGGGTCTGTTAAGTCATCGGCTGGTACATATACCGCTTGCACTGATGTAATTGATCCTTTTTTAGTTGATGTAATTCGTTCTTGCATAGCGCCCATTTCGGTTGCTAATGTAGGTTGGTAACCTACGGCAGATGGCATACGACCTAAAAGTGCCGATACCTCTGAACCTGCTTGCGTAAAACGGAAAATATTATCTACGAAGAAAAGTACATCTTTTCCTTGATCTTCTCCTGCTCCATCACGGAAATATTCTGCAATTGTTAAACCAGATAGTGCTACACGAGCACGAGCTCCTGGTGGCTCATTCATTTGACCAAAAACGAAAGTAGCTTTAGAATCCATCATTCCGTTTTTATCTACTTTTGTTAAATCCCAACCACCTTCTTCCATAGAGTGCATAAAATCTTCGCCATATTTAATAATGCCCGATTCTAACATCTCTCTTAAAAGGTCGTTTCCTTCACGTGTTCTTTCTCCTACACCAGCAAATACTGATAAACCACCATGACCTTTTGCAATATTGTTAATTAACTCCTGAATTAATACTGTTTTACCTACACCAGCACCACCAAAAAGACCAATTTTACCACCTTTTGCATACGGCTCAATTAAGTCGATTACTTTAATACCTGTAAACAAAACCTCTGTAGAAGTTGATAAATCTTCAAATTTTGGAGCCGAACGGTGAATTGGCAAACCATTTGCACCTTCTTTAGGTAAATTTCCTAAGCCGTCGATAGCGTCTCCGATTACGTTAAATAAACGACCAAAAACTTCTTTGCCAATTGGCATTTGAATAGGTGTACCTAACGCTACCACTTCTTGCCCTCTAGACAAACCGTCTGTAGAATCCATAGAGATGGTACGAACGGTATCTTCTCCTATGTGCGATTGTACTTCTAGTATTAATTTTGTACCGTCTGCTTTTGTAATTTCTAACGAATCATAAATTTTTGGAAGCTCAGCATTTGTAGTATCGAAAACTACATCTACTACTGGTCCGATGATTGTTGCAACTTTTCCTGTGAATTTAGACATTGCTTATGTATTTATTTAATAGCTATTTACGTGATGAAAAATACTTCCGTTTTTCAGAGTGCAAAGATAGTTTTTTTACAAACAATTTTGCAATTTATTTTTTGATTTTTTTGCAATAAAAAAGCGAAATAGGAACATTTCGCTTTTTTATCGTAATAAGATACTTTTTGTATGTGTCTATAAATTTAAACCGAAGTTCATTGGTTAGTTTAATTTTTATATTTATTCATCTAAATTGTCATTGTTTGGATTACCTATTGCATAATAAATAACATATAGCCAACCACAAAGCCCGTGAAAAATAGCCCAAAATATAGATTTGTTTAATGACCACGATATGGTAATGGCAAGTACCGACCCAAAACTTACTCCTGTTTTAATAATAATTGATGGTTCCATTTGCTAAAATTATGAAAAATATAATAAAAACAATCTCACTTTTTAAAAATTACATATAGCATAAGTTCAATTAGTAAACACACAAAAATTATAGACTCCTACGGAGTGACAAGATTGTGTCAATTTTTACTTTTAACCTAAATTTTAAAATTTGTTAAAATTTGACAACTTTATAAAAGTTGCCAAATTAAAAACGTAAACCAAAACAATTAAAAGTTTTATAGAATTTTGATATTTTATCTTTTTGAAAATATCTCGACTCCGCTTGATATGACAAACTTTATGTTTACTCAACCGTAACCGATTTTGCTAAATTTCGAGGTTGATCTACATTACAACCTCGCATTACGGCAATATGATATGACAGTAATTGTAATGGTATTGTTGTTAACAATGGTGTTAAAGCTTCGTTAGCTTCGGGAATTTCGATAACGTGGTCGGCTAACTCTTTTACTTGTACATCGCCTTTGGTTACGATAGCAATAATTTTTCCGCTTCGCGATTTAATTTCTTGAATATTAGAAACTACTTTGTCGTAATGTCCTTTATTTGGTGCAATTACCACAACTGGCATTTGCTCATCTATAAGAGCAATTGGTCCGTGTTTCATTTCTGCTGCTGGATAACCTTCGGCATGAATGTATGATATTTCTTTTAATTTTAAAGCCCCTTCTAAAGCTACTGGAAAATTGTATCCTCTACCTAAGTACAAACAATTTGTAGCATCTTTATAAATTGAAGCTACTTCTTTTGCTACATCGTTACTTTTTAAAGCTTCTTCTACTTTTTCTGGTATTAACTCTAATCCTAATAAATAACGCTGGTAATCAGAATTTGACAATGTTCCTTTTGCTTTTGCTAATCGTAGTGCAATAAGTGTAAGTATTGTAATTTGTGTAGTAAACGCTTTTGTTGACGCTACTCCTATTTCGGGTCCTGCGTGCGTGTATGCACCTGCGTGTGTTTCGCGAGAAATTGACGAACCTACTACATTGCAAACACCGAAAACAAAAGCACCGTTTTCTTTTGCCAATTTAATTGCCGCTAATGTATCGGCAGTTTCGCCCGATTGTGAAATAGCAATAACCACATCGTCTTTATTTATTATAGGATTTCGATATCGAAATTCTGATGCGTATTCTACCTCAACAGGAATTCGTGCAAATTCTTCAATTATATATTCGGCGACTAAGCCAGCGTGCCAAGAAGTTCCGCAAGCCACAATTAATATTCTTTTTGCATTTAGGAATTTTTCGATATTATCTTCAATTCCAGCCATTTGAATAATCCCTTTATTAGCTAACAAACGACCACGATAAGTATCTTTAATCGCACTTGGTTGCTCATAAATTTCTTTTAGCATAAAATGCTCGTAGCCACCTTTTTCAATTTGTTCCAAGTTCATTTGGAGTTCTTGCACATAAGGATCTACTAATGAATCGTCTTTAATTTTACGAACGCGCATTGGTTTGTGCAAGCGAACAACTGCCATTTCTTCATCTTCAAGGTAAATTGCATTTGCTGTGTATTCTATAAAAGGTGACGCATCGGAAGCTATAAAAAACTCGTCTTCGCCTATACCTATTGCTAATGGCGAGCCTAAACGCGCTACTACAATTTCGTTTGGCTTGGTTTTGTCGAAAACAGCTATAGCGTAAGCTCCAACTACTTGGTTAAGCGCAATTTGAACCGCTTTACCTAGTTTAATGTTTTCCTTTTTTTGAATTTCTTCTATTAAATTTATTAAAACCTCAGTATCGGTATCGGAATGAAATGTATAACCTCTTTTTATTAATTCTTTTTTTATGGGTTCATAATTTTCGATAATTCCGTTATGAACAATCACTAAATTTCCAGAATTTGAATAATGCGGATGCGAGTTTACATCGTTTGGCACGCCGTGAGTTGCCCAACGTGTATGCCCAATTCCTATGGTTCCGTTTTTGGTGTTTTCGGAAGCTGCTTTAGCTTCTAAATCGGAAACTTTTCCTTTTGTTTTCGATAGTTTTAAATCGGTGCCGTCGTATAAAACAATTCCAGCACTGTCGTATCCTCTATATTCTAATCGCTTTAATCCTTTAACAATTATTGGATAAGCTTCTCTATGACCAATGTAACCTACAATTCCACACATAAAGCATTATTATTAATTAGGTTCTGTATAAAAAATTTCGAATTTTACTCTTTTTTCGTCTGTTGTGTTGCTTCCGTAAAGTACTGTTCCTAAAGGATTCATAATGTTTGCCACAGGAACATATTTTATTTCGGTTGACGCTTCATCGTTAGCAATAGTAAACGGATTTTTAAGATAAGCGTTTGAACTTGTAGCAATATCTTCTGTAACGCAAACTCCAATTCGTATGTTTTCGTTCAGCTCGTCATCTACTTTTCCATCGTTATTTCTATCTGTTTTTAGTAAATTTTTGATGTGCTCTGTTAATCGAATAGAATATTGCACACCTCTTTTATTTCCATTAGCATTGGTTTCTTTGTAAATAATTCCGCCAAAACCATATTTACTAAATTTTGAATTGCTTGCTGTTGAATTATCGGCAACATAATCTGCTAAAACAGTATTATTTGTAGCATTGTACACATATATACGATATGGTTCTGTTGTGCTACTCATAGCATCTTGGTCGATATAAAATGTTAAAATAGCATCGTTTATTAACCATTTTCTTGCTCTTATTTCGTCTAATTCATCGGGCACACCATTGCTTCCGGAAACTAGTTCTCCATCTTCGTTAAGCGATTTTACATCTTCACTTCCGAATAAATCGATGTATGCAACAGAACCTTGTCCTCCTTTAAGATACAGTTTTTCGTCTCCCGTATTAGGATTTGACATGTTTAACTCGTTTAAATAGTCGTTATTATTGCTGTACGTTAAGAAATTAATATTATTGCACTTAATGCTTGTAGCTGAATTGTAGCCCATTCGCAATTGTAATTCTCTACGTGTTTTTGTAGCGGTTACATCGTTTGTAGCTGCAGCTTTGAATATTATTTTAATTTGAGCTTGTGTTAAATTTAACATCGCTAACGAACCAACATTTGGTGTGTTTTCGGTTACTTTAAAGTAAAGACCTTTGAACGCACTTTTAAAAATACTATTGTTTGTTAACGTTCCGTTTGTCCATTCGTCTAATATTTTTTCTTTAAAGAAATTAGTATCTACATCTAACCAAATACCTGGTTCGAAACGTTCTTTAATTACTCTAACTGATGGATCAAACTGATCGGTTAAAACGGTTCCAGAATTATCTACATACTCTCCATTTCCGTTTGTTTTATAAATATAAATTTCTTTATTATTAAAATAAAATTCGCTGTTTTGAGCAGTATTGCTACTATTGTTAATTAAATCGGTACCCGCTGCATCGCTAATTAGTGATTCTTGGTTATTGTAATATTTTTGAGACGTTTGAAAATTATCTTCTGGATCGAAATCGTTTAAAAAATACTTATTTTCGAACAATTGTAATGTAAACTTTGCTGGATTATTAGCATCGTAATTATAAACAGAATCTAATTCGTACTTTCTCTCTCCACTTTCTAAAGTTCCTTTAAGCGAGCTGTAATAAGGTATGTAAATATAAACCGAATCTACTTCGGGAAAATAGCCAATTGTAGGATCTTCGTTTACCAATTCTACTTGCGAAACAAAGCTGGCTTTAGTTGTGCCAAAAAAACCATTATCCATTATACCAAAGGAAAGCACAGGTAAGTTGTTACTTTGCACTTCATTTGTAGCGTGAGAATATGTTTTAATATTGTCAACCAGATATCGACTAAAATCGTAATGTGTATTTCCTACCACGTTAGTGCCTATTTCGTTGTAATCGTCATCACACGACAGCACTATTGCTGCAACAACAAAAGTTAAAAACAAAATCTTTTTCATATTTTTTACAAAACTTCTTTTTTTATAAAATTAGTATATACTTCTGCAACAGAATCTTTCGGCGTGAAAGGTAAAAAAGGTTTTTGGGATGTTTCTATATATTTTGTTAAAGTTGGATTTAAATTTTCTGAACCTATTACAACCGCATCAGAATGGTCAATGGTTAGTTTCATTAAGTTTTCGTATGATGCTTCGGTAATAGCCTCTACAGCTTCTTGCGACACGTTATCGAACGCTAATTTTTCTTTCATTGATGCGTCTAAACTTCCTTCGAAACCCAAATTGTAAACCGATGTAACAATTTTGGTATCGGCAAAAATACCTTCGTTTTTGTAATAGTGTTTTAAATAAACCGGAAGTAATGCTGCTAACCATCCGTGTATATGAATAACATCGGGTACCCAATTTAATTTTTTTACGGTTTCTACTACTCCTTTTGCAAAAAAGATGGCGCGTTCATCATTATCTGGAAACAAATTTCCTTCTTCATCAGAAAACGTAGCTTTTCGTTTAAAATACTCATCATTATCAATAAAGTAAACTTGTATCCTTTCTTTAGGAATAGAGGCTACTTTTATAATTAATGGCATATCCATATCGTTTACCACCAAGTTCATTCCCGATAAACGAATAACTTCGTGCAACTGATGTCTGCGTTCGTTGATATTTCCATATCTTGGCATAAAAATTCTAATTTGTCCACCAAGATCGTTAATCATTTTTGGGTATTCGTATGATTGAATTGAAACTTCATTTTCTGCCAAATACGGCACTACTTCAGATGATACATACAATATCCTCTTATCTTCCATAATAATTATGTTACGTAATTTTACAACTAAAAAACACGCAAAATTACAAAAAATTTATGGATTTTTTTAACAAAATCGTAAGTTTGCTTATTATTATAAATAATATGTAATGCGTATTGTAAACAAAAAAGAAGATTTAATTTCTTTACTAAAATCAATTTCACCAAATAACAGCAGTGTTGGGTTTGTACCCACAATGGGCGCTTTACACGACGGGCATTTATCTTTACTAAGAAAATCGGTACAAGAAAATACGCAAACAGTTGTAAGTATTTTTGTAAACCCAACGCAGTTTGACAATAAAAAAGATTTAGAAAAATATCCTAGAACATTAGAAGCTGATGTAGCTAAAATTAAAACCGTAAGTTCTTCCATTATTATATATGCACCTACTACTGAAGACATCTACGGTAAAAATATTATTTCGGAAAACTTTAGCTTTGATGGTCTAGAAAACCAAATGGAAGGCAAACACAGAAAAGGTCATTTTAATGGTGTTGGAACCATTGTAAAACAATTGTTTGAAATTGTTAAACCCAATAAAGCTTATTTTGGCGAAAAAGACTACCAACAACTGCAAATTGTAAAAAAATTAACTAGTAAATATAAAATTCCTGTTGAAATAATAGGTTGCCCTATTTATAGAGAGCCAAACGGTTTAGCTATGAGTTCTAGAAACGCTAGACTTTCTAAAGAAGCACAAGAAAAAGCAAGTGTTATATACAAAACTTTACAAAAAGCTAAAACTTATTTTAAAAAGCATTCTGCTAATGCTACCATAAAAATGGTTGAAAAAGAATTTGAAAAACATCACGATTTTAAATTAGAATATTTTGAAATTGCCAATGAAAAAAATCTTTTACCTTGTAAACGAAAAACTAAAAACCAAAAATATAGAGGTTTTATAGCGGTTTATATTGAAGGTGTACGATTAATTGACACTATTTCGTTTTAAAAAAACCGTTTTTAAACATTTTGCTCTATTTTAAACATAAATAATTACCTTTGCCAAATGCAAATTCAAGTAGTAAAATCGAAAATTCATCGTGTTACCGTTACAGGTGCCGATTTGAATTATATAGGAAGCATAACCATTGACGAGGCTTTAATGGAGGCTTCTAACATTATAGAAGGCGAAAAAGTTCAAATTGTAAATATAAACAATGGCGAACGATTAGAAACCTATGCTATTAAAGGTCCTCGAAACACCGGCGAAATTACACTTAATGGTCCTGCTGCTAGAAAAGTACATCGTGGCGATATTATTATAATAATTTCTTATGCCACTTTAGACTTTGAAGAAGCTAAAAGTTTTAAACCAACATTAGTTTTCCCTAACGAAAAAGACAACTCATTAACCTAAAATTGAGTAAAAAACTTAAAAATAGTTTAAGCATTGTACTCCCAATACTACTGGGCGTTTTTTTAATTATTTACACCTACAATTCTTTTACAAACGAGCAAATAACAAAAATGAAAAGTTATTTTGTTCACGCAAATTATTTTTACGTTACACTTTCGGGTATTTTAGCTTTTATTGGTTATCTTTTGCGAGCTTACAGATGGCGCTACACACTAGAGTACGTAGGTTATCCATCTGATTTTAAATTTAATTTAGTTGTTATTAGTATTTGTTATTTTTTAAATTTAACCATTCCGCGTTCGGGCGAAGTTTCTAGAGCTGCATTACTTTCAAAGTACAAAAACGTTCCTTTCGACAAAGGTTTTGGCACTATAATAGCCGAAAGAATTATCGATTTTATTGTTTTACTTTTTTTCATTTTTATAGCCGTTGTTTTAGAATTTTCTACTTTAAAAAACTTTTTATTAGAATATATTCCTATTAAAAATTTATTAATTATAGGTTTTATAGGTTTTTTATTAGGATTAATAACATTATACTTGTTTCTTTATTCTAAATTTTCTTTAGTTTTAAAAATTAAAGAAAAAATTGCTGGCTTTACCCAAGGTATTTTTAGCGTTTTTAAAATGCCAAATAAGTGGCCTTTTTTCTTACAAACTATTTTAATTTGGATTACCTATGTTTTAATGTTTTACGCTGTAATTTACGCACTAGATGAAACCCGAATTATTTCTTTTGGCGCTGTAATTGTTGCATTTGTAATTGGCAGTTTAACTATTGCGTTTACAAATGGTGGTTTTGGCTTTTTTCCTATTCTTATTGCTAAAATTTTAGTACTTTATGCTATTCCCGAAGAAGCAGGAAACGCATTTGGCTGGATTGTATGGACATCTCAGCTTGTTTTTACAATACTCTTTGGCGGTATTTCATTTTTAATTCTCCCTACTTTTCGTACAAAGAATTAAATTAATTAGTATATTGCTAAATAAATACAAAGAAAAAGATGAAAAAAATTTTAGTATTCTTAATGAGTTTTATATTTGGTATAACGCATGCACAGTCGTTTGTAGAAACTATTAATTCTGAAAAGCTAAGCGCACCTAGAGAAGTTAAAATTACACTGCCACAATACTACGAACAAGACACCAAAAAGAACTATCCCATTTTAATTATTTTAGATGGAGGCTATCTTTCTTCTTCGTTTACGGGTGTTTTAGAATATGGTAATTTTTGGGACGATTTGCCCGAAATGATAGTAGTAGCAATTAACCAAAATGGCGAACAACGGTTTATAGATAGCGAATACGACGAAGAAAAAGGAATTCCTCTAGGAGAAGGCTCTGCCTTTTTCGAATTTATTGGAATGGAACTTATTCCTTACATCGAAAAAAAATACAGAACACAACCGTTCCGCGTAATTGCAGGCCACGATACTACAGCTGGTTTTTTAAATTTTTATCTCTATAAAGACGATCCTGTTTTTAACGGATACATTTCACTAGCACCCGAACTAGCACCCGAAATGGAAACTAGAATTCCGAATAGATTAGCTGTTATTTCTAAAACCATAATGTATTATCAAGCATCTGGCGAAGGCGACATCGAAGAATTGCGAAACAGAGCAAATACACTTGATCAAAATATAAAAAATATTTCAAATAAAAATTTGCGCTATCAGTATGACGATTTTAAAAAAGCAACACATTATTCGTTAGTGCCACAAGCTATACCGCAAGCTTTATATTTTATATTTGATGGTTACCAACCAATTTCAATGGTTGAATACCAAGAAAAAATAGCACCTCTAAACAGTGGTTTTACACAATATTTAATTGACCGATACACACATTTAGAAGAAAAATTAGGCTTAAAAGTAAAACCTCGCTTAACCGATTTTAAAGCCATTGAAGCCGCAATTTTAAAAAATAAAAAATACGACGAGTTGTTAGAACTTTCAAAATATGCCGAAAAAAATTATCCAAAAACAACTTTGTCTGTTTTTCACGAAGCTTTATATCTCGAAAAAACAAAACAGTACAAAAAGGCAATGAAAACCTATAAACACGCTTTTACTAGAGAACCCATACGCGAACTTACTTTAGAATATATGATTGACCGATCTGAAGCTATTAAAAACTTGCAAGACGAAGCGGCAGAAGAACCCGAAAAAACAGAAGAAGAAAAAACAGAAGACAAAGGCGAAGAATAACACATGAGTAAACTAAAAACTGCTTTTTTCTGTCAAAAATGTGGTACTTCTTATTCTAAATGGCAAGGCCAATGTTATGCCTGCAAAGAGTGGAACACTATAGCTGAAGAGATTATTCAGAAAGAAGAAAAAACGGCTTGGAAAGAAACTGATGTAAAAAATACTAAAGTTGCCAAACCGCTATTAATTAAAGAAATTGACACTACACAAGAAATCCGTTTAAACACTACTGACGGAGAACTTAACCGCGTTTTAGGCGGCGGATTAGTGCCAGGTTCATTAACGCTTTTAGGAGGCGAACCAGGTATAGGAAAAAGTACGTTATTACTTCAAATTTCCTTAAAACTTCCTTTTAAAACGCTTTATGTTTCTGGAGAAGAAAGTCAAAAACAAATAAAAATGCGAGCCGAACGCATTTTGCCCAATAGTGAAAACTGTTACATATTAACAGAAACCAAAACGCAAAATATTTTTAGGCAAATTGCAGAAATGCAACCCGAAATTGTAATCATAGATTCGATACAAACCTTGCATACCGACTACATTGAATCGTCTGCAGGTAGCATTTCTCAAATACGTGAATGTACTGCCGAATTGATAAAATTTGCTAAAGAAACCAACACACCTGTAATTCTCATTGGACATATTACCAAAGATGGCACCATCGCTGGTCCAAAAATCTTGGAACACATGGTCGATACGGTGCTGCAATTTGAAGGCGATCGCAACCATGTTTATCGCATTTTACGTTCGTTAAAAAATCGATTTGGTTCAACTGCCGAACTCGGAATTTATGAAATGCTAGGAAGTGGTTTACGTGAAGTTGAAAACCCATCAGAAATTTTAATTTCGCATAAAAATGAAGAATTATCGGGTACTGCTATTGCATGCACTTTAGAAGGCATGCGCCCGTTAATGATTGAAATTCAAGCACTCGTAAGCACAGCGGTTTATGGCACACCACAACGTAGCACTACTGGCTACAATGCCAAGCGCCTCAATATGATTTTGGCAGTTTTAGAAAAACGTGCTGGTTTTCGTTTAGGCACTAAAGATGTTTTTTTGAATGTAACTGGTGGCATTTCGGTAGATGATACCGCAATTGATTTAGCAGTTGTTGCTTCAATTTTATCATCAAACGAAGATATAGCCATTGAAGAAGGATTTTGTTTTGCAGGAGAAGTAGGATTATCTGGGGAAATTCGCCCCGTAAATAGAATCGACCAACGTATTCAAGAAGCAGAAAAATTGGGTTTTACCACTATATTACTTTCTAAATACAATAAAATTTCATTAAAAAACACCAAAATTAAAGTGGTTTTGGTTTCAAAAATTGAAGATGTTGTAAGCGAATTATTTGGATAAAATGAATACAAAAAAAATTCTCCATATCGATAGCAACCATCCCGTTTTATGGGATTCGTTAAAAAAATTAGGTTTTCAAAACGATGCCGATTATACTTCATCAAAAGAAGAAATCGAAGCAAAAATTGAAAATTATCAAGGTATTATCATTAGAAGTCGCTTTAAAATTGATAAAACATTTATAGATAAAGCCAAAAACTTAGAATTTATTGCTCGTGTTGGCGCAGGTTTAGAAAGCATTGATTGTGAGTATGCCGAAAGTAAAAACATTTACTTAATAGCAGCACCTGAAGGCAATCGCAATGCTGTTGGCGAACACGCTTTAGGAATGTTGCTTTCACTTTTTAACAACCTCAACAAAGCCGACAAAGAAGTAAAAAAAGGGCTTTGGCAACGTGAATCTAATAGAGGTTATGAACTTGATGGAAAAACTATTGGTATTATTGGTTATGGTAATATGGGAAAAGCCTTTGCTAAAAAACTTCGTGGTTTTGATGTTAACGTTTTATGTTATGATATTTTACCTAATGTTGGCGATGAAAATGCAAAACAGGTTTCACTAACAGAATTACAACAAAAAGCCGATGTGTTGAGCTTGCATGTGCCGTGGACAGAAGTTACTGACAAAATGGTAAACACAAATTTTATTAATCTATTTAAAAAAGATTTTTGGCTTCTTAATTTGGCACGCGGAAAATGTGTCGTTACAGCCGATTTAGTGAATGCTTTACAAACTGGCAAAATAAAAGGTGCTGGTTTAGATGTCTTAGAATATGAAAAACTTTCGTTTGAAAATCTATTCGACGAGAATACAAATAATCCAGATTTCGATTATATAAGAAATGCCAACAATGTTTTACTAACACCTCATATTGGCGGCTGGACATTTGAAAGTCATGAAAAACTAGCACAAACTATTGTCAACAAAATAAAGAAATTATATAAATTATGAGTACAAATAATCCAAAACGCGTAACCGGAATTGGTGGTTTTTTCTTTAAAAGTAAAAATCCAGATGTTTTAAAAGATTGATAAAAAACACCTTGATTTTAATACTGATGCCTGCGGTGCTACTTTTTGGTGGAAAGACCAAACCGGTAAGGATTGCTCTATACAATGGAGCCCTTTTAAAGATAATACAAATTATTTTTATCCTTCATAAAAGAATTTATGCAAAATCTTCGTGTGGAAAATTTAGAATGCCTTTTAGATTTTTTTTTAGAAGAAGGTGTAACAATTGTAGGCGAAATGGAGACTTACGAATACGGAAAATTTGCTTGGATTTTAGACCCTGAAGGCAATAAAATAGAATTGTGGGAACCAATAGATGAAGCTCTAAAATAAAATAGTATATTCGCATTATTAAATTTAACATAAATTAACACAAATGGATTCACAAAAAGTAGATATGTTTATGATGACCAATGCAAAATTTTTTGAAGGACATCATTTAAATGCTATTAGAGAACGACTTTTAAAACTAGATGAAAGTAAGTGGCCAATGGTACAAATGGCACAGTTTAAAGACCCAACTACAGCACTTTTAATTTCAATTTTTGCAGGTGCATTAGGTATCGATCGTTTTTATATAGGCGATACCGGTATGGGTGTCGGTAAATTACTAACATGTGGTGGTTTATATGTTTGGATGATTGTTGACTGGTTCTTAATTCAAGGAGCAACAAAAGAAAAAAACATGGAAACCTTTAACCGCTTATTTATGTAATACATGAAAAAAAACAAGTTGTATTTCTTTTTGTTATCGGCTTGTTTTTTAGGTTTTTGTTGGTTGTATTTTGCTATTCATTACGAAAAAAACAATACAACTTCGGTTTGTTTTATAAAAAACACAACCAGCATTCCTTGTCCGTCTTGTGGTAGCACAAGAGCTGTTTTAGAACTAAGCAAAGGAAATATTGTTAATGCTATTTTAATTAATCCGTTTGGATTGTTCATTGCTTTAGGATTACTATTAATTCCTTTTTGGATATTAATTGATATGCTACTAAAAAAAGACTCGTTTTATCAATTGTATCAAAAAATCGAAAAAATTATTCAAAAAAAACCAATTGCTATTATTCTTATTATCTTAGTACTACTAAACTGGTTTTGGAATATAAAAAAAGGCTTATGATTACCAATACATCATTTTATTACAAACCTTACGATTCCGAAATGGAACGTGCTTCTAATAGTTATTTAATGTCGTTAGTAGCCGTTGTAGCGGGTTTGCCCATTCCTATTATAAATCTTTTTGCTACAGCATTTTTTTATTTAGGCAACCGAAAAAGTACTGCCTTTGTAAAATGGCATTGCACTCAAGCTTTACTTTCGCAACTGTTTTTATTTTTCTTTAATAGTTTTGGCTTTTGGTGGACAGTCAGTATTGTTTTTAACAATGAAAAAGCATCTAATTATTATATTGCTTATATTTTTACACTCATCTTTTTTAATTTAGTCGAGTTTATTACTACTTTAATTTTGGCTACACGAGTACGAAAAGGAATTCATGCCGAAATGTATTTTTTTGCCGATGTTACTAATTTAATTTGTAAAACCAATGAGTCACAGCAGTAACGCACTTAGTAAAGGAATAGTAGTTGTAGCCACTTTTTTTGGTATGTGGTTTGCTCTTTCGCAAATAAATTTTAGAGGTATTTTTAAAATTGATCATGCCGTAAATGCAACCGAAAAAGGCTTAGGCGAAATTATTTGGAACGAAATTGAACGAACTGAAACCATTATTTACGATAAAGATATTGTAAACACTTTAGATTCATTATTAATTCCGCTTTGCAAAAAAAACAATATCGAAAAAGACAGCTTAAAAGTATATGTTATTCAAAAAGATGAAATAAATGCCTTTGCTTTACCCGATAATTATTTAGTAGTTTATTCTGGTTTAATTACCGATTGCAAAAGCGAAGAAGCGTTACTTGGTGTTTTAGGACACGAAATTGCGCATTTAGAAGAAAACCACGTAATGAAAAAATTATCGAAAGAAATTGGTTTTTCGGTTTTAATGTCGATGACGGGAAGCAATGCACAAGTTATAAAACAAGCCGTACAGACATTGAGTTCGTCTGCTTACGACCGATCTTTAGAACGCGAAGCCGATATGAAAAGCGTAAACTATATGCTTGTTGCCGAAATTGACCCCAAACCGTTTATTGATTTTATGTACGATTTATCGTTAAAAACCGATAATTATGCCATTACTGAATGGGTTTCATCGCACCCCGAATCGGAAGAACGCGCACAGTATATGCTAAACTTTATTAAGAATAAAAAAATAAAGTCAAAGAAAATTCTATCGGAAGAAGAATGGGAAAATTTTAAACAAAAGGTAAAGGATAGTGAGTAGTTGTCGTAAGTTATAGTTGAAGGTAAATAAATCAGGAATAAGACATATAAATGAATACAGAAAATAAATCCGAAATAACTCATGGAATCGCTATTGCATCAGAAAAAGCACTCAATTTTGTTGAAAAAATTAATTGCTGGTCCATTATCGGAGGGAACAGGAATTTTGCATTGACAAAGTCAACTATTGGAGATTTAAAAACAGAATAAATATAATTTTGAAAGCAAAAGATCATTTAAGAAATAAGGAATAAAAATTCCAAAAAAATCCCAATAAAAGACTTAACAACTTTATTAGAATATGCTTCTTTTGAGGAGGAAGAAATTATGCAAGATAGCTGGGCAAAATTATTAGCTAACACTTTAGACCCTAAAAAAATCAATTTGATGCTTGTCATATTTTTAGTCAATTATTAGAAAAATCATGTAATGAAAAAACTTTCGAAAGAAATTGGTTTTTCGGTATTAATGTCAATGACGGGAAGCAATGCACAAGTTATAAAACAAGCCGTACAGACATTGAGCTCGTCTGCTTACGACCGATCTTTAGAACGCGAAGCCGATATGAAAAGCGTAAACTATATGCTTGCTGCCGAAATAGACCCCAAACCGTTTATTGATTTTATGTACGATTTATCGTTAAAAACCGATAATTATGCCATTACCGAATGGGTTTCAACGCACCCCGAATCGGAAGAACGCGCACAGTATATGCTAAACTTTATTAAAAATAAAAAAATAATATCAAAGAAAATTCTGTCGGAAGAAGAATGGGAAAATTTTAAACAAAAGGTAAAGGATAATCAGTAGATTATCCTTTTTCTTTTCGTTCTAATTCAGCTTGAAATTCTTCCATTACCGGTTTTACTGTGCTTTCGGGTAAATCGGCAATTTTAATATACATTAAACCATCAACCGCATTATTAAACAGCGGATCAACATTAAAAGCTATTACTCTAGCATTCTGCTTAATGTATTTCTTTATCAATACGGGCAAGCGCAAATTACCTGGTTCAACTTCATCAATAATTTTGTCAAATTTATTTAAATCAGCTTCCGTTTCATTAAACACAAAATCTTTATCGGCATCTTTAAGCTTTACTTTGTACTCTTGTTTTGGGCGTACATATTGTGCAATATATGGGTCGTAATAGTGCGATTTCATAAACTCAATCATTAACGATTTTGAGAAATCGGAAAATTTATTGCTTATGCTAACGCCGCCAATTAAGTATTTGTGCTCAGGATAGCGAAGTGTTGTATGCACTATTCCTTTCCACAATAAAAATAACGGCATTGGTTTTTGTTGATACGACGAGCAAATAAACGCCCGTCCCATTTCAATTGATTGGCTCATCATTTGAAAAAGTTCAGAATCAAATCGGAACAATTCGTGCAAATAAAAACCGTCTATACCGTGATTTTTATAAATTTCATTGCCCAATCCCATTCTGTATGCACCTGCTATTTGCTGGGCTTCCTCATCCCATAAAAACATATGGTGGTAATAATTGTCGTACTTGTCCAAATCGATAGATTCGTTAGTACCTTCGCCTACTTCTCTAAAGGTAATTTCACGTAAACGACCTATTTCGTGCAGTATATTTGGGATTTTATCAGATGTTACTAAAAAAACCTCATAATTTTTACTTTGCAACAAACGATAATCACCTTTTCGCACTTCTTCAATCTCTTGCAGAATTTGCTCGTGATTAGCTGGTTTTGCAATTTGTTTTGGCGGTTTTGCTATAGCGTTTACTGTTGTTTTTTGTTCTTCTTCAAAAACATTAGAAAGCATATACGTTTTTCGACGTAAAAACTCGCCATATTCTTCTATAGTTTGGTGTTCATTTTGTTCGGCAACCAAAATAGGTTTCCCAATACGAACTTTTATTACGCGCTTTTTTTGAGTAAGCAATTCGCTTGGTAATTTTGCCGTACGCAACGTATCATTTAATTTTGATAAAAAATAAAATAATTTACTGTTTTTGGCGTGAAAATAAATAGGCACAACAGGAACTTCGGCTTTCTTAATAATTTTAATTGCACTTTCTTCCCATGGTTTATCAACTACTAATTTGCCGTCTTTATAAGTAGATACTTCTCCTGCCGGAAACATACCTAGTGGTTTTCCATCGGCCAAATGGCGTAATGTTTCCTTTAAACCTGAAACGCTAGATTTCACATCTTTTCGGCTTTCAAAAGGGTTAACAGGCATAATATAAGGCTTCATAGGCTCTATACGATGCAATAAAAAATTAGCAATTATTTTAAAATCGGGCTCTCTTTCGAGCATTAATTTTAACAATAAAATGCCGTCTATACCACCAAGTGGATGGTTGGATATAGTAATATATGGCCCTTCTTTGGGCAAGCGTTTTAAATCTTCTTCGGGTATTTCAAATTTAATTTGAAATTCATCTAAAATAGCATTTAAAAAAGCAACATCTTTTAAATACTTATTTCGATCGTATATTTTATTAAGCGTCGAAATCTTTAAAACCTTCATCAATAACCAACCTGAAAAGGTTCCAAAAATTCCGTATTTGTCTGTATTTATAGCTTTTGCTACTTCTTTGGCTGTTACTAAACCCATTTGCATACTATTTGCACGAAAAACAAATATAGTAATTCCTACGAATTTTTAATCGTTTATTGTATTTTTTGATTGTAATTATATATGTTAAAAGGTTCTAAAAAAGAAGCCTATTTTTCTGTTTTGCCTTTACTTTTTATTACTTTTGAGCAAATTCAAAATGTAAAATGAAAATAATTTCATACAACGTAAATGGAATACGAGCCGCCATTAATAAAGGATTTTTAGAATGGTTGCAGCAAGCCAATCCTGATGTTATTTGCCTTCAAGAAATAAAAGCGACTGAAGATCAAATTCCGAAGTTAGAAATTGAAGCAGCGGGTTATCCGTATCAATATTATTTTTCTGCAAAAAAAAAAGGCTATAGTGGCGTTGCTATATTGTCTAAAACCGAACCAAAAAATGTAGTTTTTGGTACAGGAATCGATTATATGGATAAAGAAGGTCGTAATTTACGTGCCGATTTTGAAAATGTTTCCGTAATGAGTTTGTATTTGCCGTCTGGCACTAATATTGACCGTTTAGAACACAAATTTATGTATATGGACGATTTTCAAAACTATATTAACAATCTAAAAAAAGAGGTTCCTAATTTGGTTATTTGTGGCGATTATAATATTTGTCACGAGGCCATTGATATACACGATCCTATTCGAAATGCAAAAGTTTCGGGCTTTTTACCTGAAGAACGTGCTTGGCTCGATGGTTTTATAAAAAGTGGATTTATTGACACGTTTCGTTTTTTAAACAAAGAACCACACAATTACAGTTGGTGGAGTTACCGAGCCAATGCCCGAAACAACAACAAAGGCTGGCGAATTGATTACTGCTTAGCAGAAGAAAACTTGAAACAGCGAATTAATCGTGCTTATATTTTGCCCGAGGCCAAACATTCGGACCATTGTCCTGTAGTAGTAGAACTTAATTAAATAGAATAATATGATACGTAAAATTGCCTTTGCTATAGTAGTTTTAAGCTTAACTACATCTTGTGTTTCTAAAAAAATCTATCAAGATTTAGAAAACAAATATGCCGATTTAAAAAAAGAACGCAATGCTTTAGCCGATGAAAACGAAACGTTATCGCAAACAAAAAATCAGCTTGAAATTGATCGAAATAATTTACAATCGGAATTGGATAAAACCAAAACGGAACGCGATAAATTAGCAAATGATTTTGCGGCTTCGCAAAAACGTTTTGAAACCTTAAAATCGTCGTATGATGCGCTTGAAAAAAACAGCAACGATGCTTTAGCTAATAACATGAAGCAAAACCGTGAATTATTAGCAGAACTTGATGCAAAACAAAAAACATTAACTGCTGAACAAGAACGTTTAAACAAATTAAAAAGCGACTTAGAGGCTTCTTCTACCCGATTAGCCGAACTAGAAAAAATGATAGCCGATAAAGAAGCCACTATGCAAAAACTGAAAGAAACTTTATCGAAAGCCTTAAACGCTTTTGAAGGCAAAGGATTAACCGTTGAAAACAGAAACGGAAAAGTATATGTGTCAATGGAAAACAAATTACTTTTCGAATCGGGTAGTTGGACAGTTGGCTCCGAAGGTAAAAAAGCGGTAAAAACCTTAGGCAATGTTTTAGCAGAAAACCCAGATATATCAGTATTAATTGAAGGTCATACCGATAACGATAAAATAACCGGAACTATTGGTGGCGGTATTGAAAACAACTGGGATTTATCTACCAAACGCGCAACTGCGATTGTTAACATTTTAAGTGATAATAAAAAAATTGACAAAAAAAATCTCACTGCTGCTGGTCGAAGTGAATTTGCTCCTTTAGCCACTAATGACACCAATGAAGGCAAGGCAAAAAACAGAAGAATTGAAATTATCTTAACACCTAAATTAGATGAAATTTCTAAAATGATGAGTGAATTGTAATTTCATTAAAGATTGTAAAGCTGTCTAGAAAGTCTTTGTCAAGCTGAACTCGTTTCAGCTTCTAAAATGTTTTAATCAATTTTAGATTCCGAAATAAATTCGGAATAACAAAATCAAAACTTTTTCGACAGCTTTTTTTATATTTGAATAAAACCAATCCATGAAAAAATTAATTTTCTTACTCGCAATAGTTCTTTCAAGTTGCTCTTCAACAAAAGATATCACTTCAGAAAAAAATAGCATTAACCAACTTTTAGACAATTGGCACGAAGCAGCTGCAAATGCTAACTTTGATGACTATTTTGATGCAATGGCTGAAGAATCGATTTTCATTGGAACCGATGCTACTGAAAACTGGAATAAAACTGATTTTATGGCGTTTGCAAAACCCTATTTTGATAAAGGAAAAGCTTGGCATTTTACACCACTAGAACGAAACATCTACTTTTCAAAAGATGGTAAAACTGCTTGGTTTGACGAATTATTAAACACACAAATGAAAATTTGCAGAGGAAGCGGAACGCTTGAAAAAATTAACAATAAGTGGAAAATTAAACATTATGTGTTATCTATGACAATTCCTAATGAAACTACCAATGAAATTATAAAAATAAAAGCACCTATTGAAGATGCTTTAATTAAAAAGTTGCAAATGAAATAAAGCCTAATTAAGTTGCTTTTTTAAGTTTGTAATCATTTCGGTTGTTGTATTTTTTAAATCAAAATCATTTTTCCAACCCCAATCTTCTCTGGCAGAAGTATCATCAATACTCGCTGGCCAACTGTCGGCAATTTTTTGGCGAAAATCGGGTTCGTAAGCAATTGTAAAATCAGGATAATGCGTTTGTATTTCTTTGGCAATTTCTTGAGGTGTAAAACTCATTGCCGATAAATTATACGACGAACGAATTTTTATATTTTCGGTTGGCGCTTGCATAATTTCAATGGTTGCTTTTATAGCATCATCCATATACATCATAGGCAAAGCCGTATTTTCAGACAAAAAACAAGTAAAATTTTCATAATTAATTGCTTTATGGTAAATATCAACGGCATAATCGGTTGTTCCACCGCCAGGTTCTGTACTCCAACTAATTAAACCTGGATAGCGAATACTGCGCACGTCTACTCCATATTGTTTGTTGTAATATTCACACCATCTTTCCCCACATTGTTTTGAAATTCCATACACGGTAGTGGGCTCCATAATAGTATATTGTGGCGTATTGTATTTTGGAGTTGTTGGGCCAAAAACCGCAATACTTGAGGGCCAAAAAATCTTTTTAATTTTTCCTGCTTTGGCTAAATTTAAAACATGAAATAGCGAATTCATATTTAAATCCCATGCAAATGCTGGGTTTTTTTCAGCAGTTGCCGAAAGTAAAGCCGCCATTAAATATACATCGGTAATTTTATAGTGTTCTACTAAATGCTGAATTTGATTGTAATCTAATGCGTTAATTACTTCAAAAATGCCGTTGTTTACTACATCATTGTTCAATTTTCTAATATCAGAAGCAATTACATTATCAACGCCGTAGGTTTCGCGAAGTTTTAACGTTAATTCGGTGCCAATTTGACCACAAGCACCAATAATTAATATTTTGGGGTTCATTATTGTGTTGAATTTATACCGCAAATATAATTGATTTTTACTTACGCAAACGTTTTTTATAAGCTATTCACAACTAAACTATTTTATAGTATTTTCTTAACAGAAACATTTGTATTTTTGCTTTAGATTTCAAAAAAATGCGATATTTAATAAGTTTACTTAGTAGTTTATTTCTTTTTCTTTCTTGTAACGATTCGAAAGAAAATAATTTAACTCACGAAAAAACAAAACAAATTCAAGATTCTGTTTTTACTACCATTTCTAAAAACTGGTCGTTTGTTTTTCCAAAAACAAATCCTGAAATTGAAAATGTTTTAAGTAGTTGGAAAGAATGGCATCAATTTCAAAATGAATTAGAGCAAAAACCAAAAACGTCTTTGCTTGCTTTTCAAATGAAAATTGAAAATGTTTCAAACCGTTCCGATAGTTTGTATTTAAGTATTCCCGAACGGTTTAATAATCCTCAAGTACGAAGCAGAATGATTACACTGAGCACACAACTTAACTCGCTTAATACTTATATGCACGTGCAAGATATTCCGCAAAAAAAAGTTAACCAACTTATTAAAACGGTAAACGAAGAAATTAATAGTGTATATCGTCAAATGGAAGAAGTTGTTATAAAAGAACGAATTCCTATGGAAATAGGCGAAGAAAATATGATTCGTGCACTCGACACTACACGATTAGCCAATGCCAAATCGTTTGAAGAAAATTTATTAAAAACCGATTCTGTAGATAACAATACCGGCAACAAATTATTGCCTCCACGGAAAAGACAATTACCTAAAAAACCATTACCCAGCCAATTAAAAAGTGAGTAAACCTGACATTCTTCAATACTATCAAAACAATATAACCGTAAATTTAATCGCCGAAACATTTCGTAACCGAAGCAAAGTTGCAGTTTCGGGTATAACGGGTTCATCATTGTCATTTATTACAACTGCTTTGTTTCAAAAAAGTGAATTACCTTTTTTATTATTGTTTAACGACAAAGAAGAGGCAGCCTATTATTTGAACGATTTAGAGCAATTGATAAATAAAGATGATGTGCTTTTTTATCCAGGTTCGTATCGTCGGCCGTACCAAATTGAAGAAACTGATAATGCCAATGTATTATTACGAGCCGAAGTTTTAAACCGAATTAATTCACGAAAAAAACCAGCTATTATTGTTTCGTATGCAGAAGCTGTTTTTGAAAAAGTTGTTACAAGAAAAGAATTAGAAAAAAATACATTAAAAATTTCTGTTGCCGATAATTTATCTATTGATTTTATTAATGAAACCTTGTTTGAATACAATTTTAAACGGGTAGATTTTGTAACCGAACCAGGAGAATTTTCGGTTCGTGGTGGAATTATAGATGTGTTTTCATTTTCGAATGATAACCCATACCGAATTGAATTTTTTGGCGATGAAGTAGATAGTATTCGTAGTTTTGATGTAGAAACACAACTTTCTATTGAAAAACTGAAAAAAATCAGTATTATCCCAAATGTTGAAAATAAACTTTTAGAAGAAAATCGAGAAAGTTTTTTAGAATATATCAACGAAAAAACCGTACTATTCATTCAAAATACAGAATATTTAGGGCAACAACTCGATAAATTATTTGACAAAGCTAATGAAGCTTTCACAAAATTATCTGCCGATATAAAGCATGCTAAACCTGAAGAATTGTTTGTAAATCAAAAAAGTTTTTTAAAAAAAGCTTTAGATTTTTCGGTTGTTGAACTTGGAAAAAACAATCTTTTTAAAGCAGATAAGCAATTTGAATTTCACACGTTGCCGCAACCTTCATTTAATAAACAATTTGATTTATTGCTAAATAATTTAAGTGAAAATCAATTTAACGGTTATACCAATTATTTGTGTTGTTCTAATGATAATCAAGCCAATCGTTTTCATGATATTTTTGAAAGTATTGATGAAGAACAACACGAATCGGTTCGAAAAAACTACAAAACCATCGTGCTTCCTCTTTATCAAGGATTTATTGATGAAGAAAATCGCATTGTTTGTTATACCGATCATCAAATATTTGAACGTTATCATAAATTCAACATAAAAAACGGCTATTCTAAAAAACAAACCATTACACTAAAAGAATTAACTGCTTTATCAGTAGGCGATTACGTTACGCATATTGATCATGGTATTGGTAAATTTGGTGGGTTGCAAAAAATAGATGTTGAAGGTAAAAAACAAGAAGCTATAAAATTAGTGTATGCCGACAATGACATTGTATACGTTAGCATACATTCGCTACATAAAATTTCGAAATACAACGGAAAAGATGGAGCGCCACCCAAAATTTACAAACTCGGAAGTAGCGCTTGGAAAACGTTAAAACAAAAAACCAAAGCTCGTGTAAAACATATTGCATTTAATCTTATTCAATTGTATGCAAAACGCCGCTTGGACAAAGGTTTTTCATTTGCGCCCGACAGCTATTTACAAAAAGAATTAGAAAGTTCGTTTATTTATGAAGATACACCCGATCAAATAACCGCTACTGCCGATGTAAAAGCCGATATGGAAAATGATCGTCCTATGGACCGCTTAGTATGTGGTGATGTAGGGTTTGGAAAGACGGAAGTAGCTATTCGTGCAGCTTTTAAAGCTGTTGACAATGGAAAACAAGTTGCGGTTTTGGTGCCAACAACAATTTTAGCGTATCAACATTATCGTACTTTTTCTGAACGTTTAAAAGAAATGCCTGTTACAGTTAATTATTTAAACCGATTCAGAACCGCAAAACAAAAATCGGAAACATTAAAAGCACTTGAAGAAGGTAAGGTTGATATAATAATTGGCACCCATCAATTGGTAAATAAAAATGTGAAATTTAAAGATTTAGGTTTATTAATAATTGATGAAGAGCAAAAATTTGGTGTAAACGTAAAAGACAAACTCAAAACCATTTCTACCAATGTTGACACCTTAACGCTTACGGCAACGCCAATTCCGAGAACGCTTCAGTTTTCGTTAATGGCGGCACGTGATTTATCGGTAATTACTACGCCGCCGCCCAATCGCTATCCTATTGAAACGCACGTTATTCGTTTTAATGAAGAAGCCATTCGCGATGCTATTTCATATGAAATTCAACGTGGTGGACAAGTCTATTTTATCAACAATCGTATTGAAAACATAAAAGAAGTTGCCGGAATGATTCAGCGCTTGGTTCCTGGTGCAAAAGTAGGTATTGGTCATGGGCAAATGGATGGAAAAAAGCTAGAAGAATTAATGCTCGCTTTTATGGAAGGCGAATTTGATGTGTTGGTTGCTACTACCATTGTAGAAAGCGGTTTAGATGTGCCCAATGCCAATACTATTTTTATCAACAATGCGAATAATTTTGGTTTATCCGATTTGCATCAAATGCGTGGTCGCGTGGGAAGAAGCAACAAAAAAGCATTTTGTTATTTTATAACGCCACCCTATTCCGCTATGACTGATGAGGCCAGAAAACGCATTACTGCTTTAGAACAATTTAGCGACCTAGGTAGTGGTTTTAATATTGCTATGAAAGATTTAGAAATTCGTGGTGCTGGCGATTTGTTAGGTGGTGAGCAAAGCGGATTTATTAATGAAATTGGTTTTGAAACCTATCAGAAAATCATGAATGAAGCTATAGATGAACTGAAAGAAAATGAATTTAAAGATTTATATGAAACCGAAAATAATATTGAAACCAAAGAATTTGTAAAAGACATTCAAATAGATTCTGATTTTGAAATTCTTTTCCCAGATGAATACATCAATAATATTAGTGAACGATTAAGTCTTTACAACGAGTTAGGCACTTTAAAAACTGAAGAAGAACTAGAACGCTACGAACAAAAACTAATAGACCGATTTGGTGCTTTGCCAAAACCTGCATTAGCGCTTTTAAATAGCGTTCGTATAAAATGGAAAGCATCTGCTATGGGAATTGAGAAATTGGTTTTAAAACAAGGTAAAATGGTGGGTTACTTTATTAGCGATCAACAAAGTGATTTTTATCAAAGCAACCGATTTATGAAAGTGTTACAATTTGCTCAGCACAACGGTAACATTTGTAAAATAAAAGAAAAGCAAACTAAAAATGGATTGCGCTTATTGCTTACATTTGATAATGTAAAAAGTGTGAATAAAGCGTTGGAGTTACTGAAGGGGTTTTAAGGAATTATGCCAATTAAAATCATAATACTAATAATCACAAAACCAACCCAATAAAATATCCTTTTAATTTTTATAATTCGATTATTGTTATCGATAAAAAATTTAATCGGTTGTTTATCGATGTTCTCAAAATTGTTTTTTTTGTGAAAATTTATTGAACTATTTATAATATATGGAACAGCAAATCTATTCCAGAAATAGATTACTATAAAAATAAATAAAACTAAAATTAACTTTTCTACAACTACCATAAATTAATTAAAAAAAATGCAAATTTCTTCACAGAGCTTATTAATTTACATATTATAAATCCAACTTTGTGGGTTTAAGGTGGTCGTATTTTGATTGATATAAAACTTTAAAACGGCTTTACCCGAACTATCGGTATGAATTTTACCAATATTTTGTTTAATAGTTACCTTGTCGCCTTCTTTTACTAAAACCGTGTCGAGGTTGTGGTAAATGGTAATAAAATCGCCGTGTTGTATATATACCGTTTTTCGGTTGCTTCCTTTTAAAAGTTGTACACGCAATACCTCGCCATCGAAAACTGCGCGAGCATAAGTGCCCGATTCGGCAGCAACTTCTACACCGTTGTTAATATGTGTAACGCCTTTGTATATAGGATCGGCATAGTTACCAAAACCTTGTTGCAAATAGCCTTTTTCTACTGGCCAAGGCAATTTTCCTTTGTTGGCTTTAAAATTATCGGAAACTATTTTACCTTCGGCAGTTAGTTCAAACTTTGAGGTTGATGTAGTTTTTGTTCCTGTTTTTGCTGCATTTTTTTTGTTTGCAGCCGCAATAGCTTCGGCAATTAATTTTTTAATTTGTGCATCTACGGCTTTTGCTTCATTTTGTTTCTTAGCTATTTCTGCCGAGTATTTCTTTTTGTTTTTTTGAAGTTCTTTTACTAAACCTTCTTGTGTTTTTCGTTGGTTTTCTAGTTCTTGTTTTTCTGTTTCGTTTTCGGTAATAACTTTTTCTTTTTCTTTTTTGTTAGCTTCTAATTTGGTTTTAGCTAGTGTAAGCTGTTCTTGTTTTGCTATAATTTCGTCGCCTTGCATTTTTCTAAAATCGGCATATTGCTTCATATATTGAATGCGTTTGTAGGCTTGTAAAAAACTTTGCGAAGAAAGTATAAACATTACACGGCTTTTTTGATTTCGGCTTTTGTACGATTTTACAATCATATTTGCGTAATCGTCTTTTAACACTTTTAATTCTTTTGTTAGCTTGTTAATTTTGAGTTGCGTAGTGTAAATATTGTCTTCTATTAACCGTTTTTGTTTTTCGGTTGTGGTAATTAACTTTTCGCTTAATTTAATTCGAGCTTTTTGCTCGTATAATTGAACCAATGCCGATTTCTCTTTTTTGTTTTCTTCGTTATATAATTTTTTAAATGCGGCTATTTCTTTTTGTATTTGGGCTTTTTGTTGCTCTAGTTTTTCTTGTTTAGAACCTTGCGCAAATAAAGAAATAGTTGCTAAAAAAAATAAAATTGATAAATATTGCTTCATAAAGAAAACTATTTTATTTGTATTTCTTCGTATCCGTTAGGAATAGAAAATGAGGTGTTTAAATTTTCATCAAAGGTAATACTCTTATATTGTATTTCAATTTTTACTTCGTTTTTTTGTTTGGCTTCAATACTAACTTCGTTTGGAAAAAAAGAATTGTTTTGGTTGGAATATGATGCGTAATTTAGACCTAAACTTCTGTTTTCGAGTGGCTGTGTAATTGTTTCTTTTTTTAATAAATAATTAGCCGCTTCAAAATAAAATTCTTTCTCGGTAGTGGTTTTATTTTTTTCGGTTACTTTATACATTCCATCAACAATTGTAGTTAGGTATTTTTGTTTTGTTAAATTGTCTGTTGGTTCGCCAATAAATATATTTTGAACTTTATTAAAATCTAAATCGGTACCAAGCCAAGTACTTATTAGTTCGTAGTTGCCATCGAAAAAAGTATTGTTTATTTTTTCGTAATAGCTAACTTTTGTAGGTGTTAGCAACGCTTTAGCTACGGGAAAACCTAGCAGTTTTACGTTTATCCAAATAATTTCGTTTCTTTTTATGCGAATATCTGCCGAAACATTTTGAGTTTGCTTGGCATCGGAATATTTTGCGCTTGCTCGTATATTTACTGTTTCAAACTTTTTTTCATTAGCATAATGCTTTTGAATTACTTCTATAGCGGTAAGTTCTTCTACAGCTGTATTTTCGGTAACTATTTTGGTTGTTTTACAAGCCGCAACTAGTAGAACAACACAACTTATAAAACAGATTTTTTTTAGCATTACTGGGTTAATTCGTTAATTTTATTAGTATGATATTGCAGTTTGGCCTTGTTTCCTAATTGCTCATACGCATTAGCCAATTCGTTATGAAAATAAAGTTCAAGTTTTGGGTTTTCAATTACAAATTCTAATCCCATTTCTAAATATGTTATAGCTTGTTTAGGCTTGTTTAATTTATTTTGAGCCAAGCCTGCATAATAGTAAACTTGGGGTTGCGCTGGAAAACTATCGAGAAAAATTTGGCTCTTGTGTGCTAATTCATCATATTGCTTGCTGTTTGCTAAATTATTGAGCAATAAATCGATACTTTCCCAATCGTTTGGGTTTATTGTTAGTGCTTTTTCGAGAAATAATGCGGTTTTTTCATAATTTCTTTTAGTGTAATAAAATTTTGCTACTTCTTTAGCTACGTTTATTGAAGTATCTTCGGATAGTATATCTACTGCTTTTTCTAATTCGGCATCGTATTGTATGGCATCTGCCGAAAATATTAAAAATTCATTTAAAAATTTATGCTTTAGATTTGTGTTTATCGATTTGTTTTCAATTATTGTTATAAGTTCATTTGCCGCGGCTTTACCATTGCTTTCGCTTATATAAAACTTGAATAAGCTAATAGATGCCCACTTTGAAGTTGGAATTTCTTTTGCCAGTTGTTGGGCAACAGCTATTGCTTTATCTTCTTGGTTTTGTTGCGAATAAAAAACCATTAAATCTATATAATTTTGTTCAACTTTTGGATTTGCTTTTATGGCTTTTTGCAATGTGTTTTCGCTTTGGTTTGAACCAGCATAAGTGGTTTGTTCTAATTTTAATTTATAATATTCCATTGTTGCGCTTAAAACACTTGTTTTTTCCATTTCGTTAAGTAGTTTTTGCGCTTCTTCTTTTTGATTGGTGTACATATACAATGACACTAAATCTTCTCTCATATTAGAATCGAATGCAATTAGTTTTTTTACAATTTCAATTGATTTTGGATAGTTTTTAGTAGCATAATACACATCGTACAATCCGTTCCAGTACCAACGTTCTTCTGGGTTTAAATCTACTGCTTTTTGAAAAGCTTGTTCGGCTTCTATATACTGTTTTAAATCGAGTTTGTTTTTGCCTAATTCGTAATGAAAAGCAGCGTTATTAGGTTGTTTTTCAATACATTTTTGGATAGCATTTGAAGCTCGGTCGTAATTTTCGATAGCGCGTTGTTGTAGCGAATAATAAAAATTATTTTCTAACTCATTATCTAGTAAAGCTATTTCTTCTGGATTTTGATTTTCCTGAGCAAAAAGAGTGGTTTTATAACCAAAGGTTATGAAAAACACCATAAAAGTTATGAAAAGACTCTTTCTCATGTGTTAATTTTTTAAATTTTTAGATTCTGAACAACGTTCAAAACAACAAAAATAATTATTCTAAAACGGAATAATCGCCAATGCTAATATTTTTAAATTCACCGTCAAAAGTAGCATGGTTTCCTATCATGGCATTATCTAAATTGGCATTGCGTATATGTGCATGCGTTTGTACCAGACTATTTTTGATGGTTACATTCGTTAAATGCGTTCCTTTTCCTAGTGATACATTTGGACCAACAGTGGCATTTATCAAAATAACATCATCGGCAATATAACATGGTTCAATAATAGTACTATTTTCTAAACGAATATTTTTAGAAATTAGTGTTTCTATACCATCATTATGTAAAAAACCAAGCATTCTGCCATTTGTTTCAACGGTTACATCTTTATTTCCGCAATCCATCCACTCATCAACTTTTCCAGGAACAAATTTCATGCCTTTTTGCATCATTTGTTTAATCCCATCGTTTATTTGATATTCTCCACCGTGTATGATATTATTGTCTAATACGGCTTGAAGTTCATTTTTTAGAATGCCAACATTTTTGAAATAATAGATGCCAATTACTGCCAAATCAGACACAAATTCTTTTGGTTTTTCTACTAGTTCTACAATTTCGTTATTTTCATTTAAGTTAATTACTCCAAAGGCTTCAGGTTGATCGACTTGTTTTACCCAAATAACGCTATCGGCTGTGGTGTCTAAATCGAAATCGGCACGAATTAAAGTATCTGCATAGGCAATTACCGCAGGACCACTTAATGAATCTTTTGCACACATTATGGCATGGCCTGTGCCTAAGGCTTCATTTTGATAATAAATAGTTCCTTTTGCACCTAATTTTTCGGCAATAGCAATTAATTCTTTTTCTACTTGTGTGCCAAAACTTTCATGAATGATAAATGCTACTTCGTCTATAGGTTGGTTTAAAACTCCAGCGATATCCTCAACCAATCTGTGCACTATAGGCTTTCCAGCAATTGGGATTAATGGTTTTGGAACTGTTAATGTATGCGGGCGAAGACGTGAGCCACGACCTGCCATAGGTACTATTATTTTCATAATTTATTTTTTAAGATTGAAAATTAAAAGATTAAAAAATCTATAATTTAATAATTATTTTTTTACTGATTACTGCGACTGTAAACTACTCACTAACGAGTTCCCGTACTACCAAAACCGCCTTCACCACGCGAAGTTTCTGTTAATTCTTCAACTTCAATCCATTGTGCGCGTTCGTGTTTAGCAATGATTAATTGAGCTATGCGTTCGCCGTTTTCTATTACAAAATCTTCTTGAGATAAATTAACCAAAATCACGCCAATTTCACCGCGATAGTCGGCATCTATAGTTCCTGGTGAATTTAATACCGTAATTCCTTTTTTTGCTGCTAAACCGCTTCGTGGACGCACTTGGGCTTCGTAACCAATGGGTAATTCAATAAACAAACCTGTTTTTACTATTGTTCTAGCTAGTGGCTTCAACACAATTGATTCGGTTAAATTGGCACGCAAATCCATACCTGCTGAAGCTAATGTTTCGTAATTTGGTAAGGAATGCTGGGATTTATTGATAATTTTAATTTGCATTATTTTCGTTTCAATATTTTCAGAATTAAGTCTTTTTCATTTCGAAATACAAAGTAAGCAAAAATCAATAAACTAAGTACACCAAACACATAGGTTTTTCTTAAAATTGGAACATAAAATGAAAATGCGCCTAAAATTATGGTTAAGCTTAAATATAAACCTATTTTGTTAAAATCGTACGGAATTGGATAGGCTTTTTGTCCCATTTTATAAGAAATTAACATCATAGTACCATAGGCAAAAATGGTGGCTATAGCAGAACCCATAAACCCTAAAACAGGAATTAACATAAAATTGATAAGTAAGGTAACTGCTGCGCCGACTAAAGAAATGTAGGCGCCGACTTTGGTTTTATCGATTAACTTGTACCAAACCGATAAATTGGTATAAATACCCAAAAAGAAATTAGCTAATACAATAAGCGGAACTACATCCATAGCTTCCCAATAGGTTGCTTTTGGTACTAAAAATATTTTTATTACGTCGGCAAAAACAATGATGCCTAATGCCATAAATGAGCCAAAAATTACAAAATACTTGGTTATTTGCGCATACGTTTGTGGTGCGTTTTTATGCTGTGCGTGACTAAAAAAGAAAGGTTCTATACCCAGTGTGTAAGCCGTACGAAAAAGCACCATAAACAATCCTATTTTATAACAAGCCGAATATGCGCCAATTTGATCTAAACTTACGCCCATAAACTCTAATAAAATTTTATCGAAATGTTCGTTTATGGCAAAGGCAATTCCTGCAATTAATACAGGAAAACCGTAACGAAGCATTTTTTTCCAAAGCAATGTATCAAACTGCCATTTCATTTTAAAATAGCTAGGAAGCATTATGATGAAAGTAAAAACACTCGCTATTAAATTGGAAATAAAAATATATCCTATTTGAAAATTAGGTTCGTAAATGGTTTTGAAAAATGAACTAGTACTTTCTTGTGCTAGTTTTGGTAAAAACACTAAAAAGAAAACGTTTAATCCTAAATTTAGTGCTACATTTAGTATCTTAATTACAGCATATTTTACAGGCTTGTTTTCCGCACGAAGTTTAGCAAATGGAATAACTACAAGTGTATCGGCTACTAAAATCCAAATAGTATAAACTAAGTAGTTTATACTTATTTTAGTTAACGAAGCTAATTCGCTTTTAAAGAATAAGGCCACAAGTAAAAAAGCTAACGTTGAACCCAACAACGATAATGTTGCGGTTGAAACAACACTTTTTTTATTTTCGGAAGTAGTATAAAACCGAAAAAAAGCGGTTTCCATTCCGTAGGTAAGCACGACATTAAAAAATATAAGGTACGAAAAAATGATGGAAACCTTTCCATATTCATCTGTTGGTAAATATTCGGTATAAAGCGGAACCAATATAAAACTCAACAATCGTGGAAAAACCGTTGCCAAGCCATAAATAGCGGTTTGTTGAAAAAGTTTTTTGTACAGGCTCAAAATTATTTCTTTATTGGTACAAAAGTAATTAATTTCTATTGATACTTTATTATTACATAAAATATTCTATTTTGCTGCTAAATGTTATATTTGTAGTGTTTGTTTTTGACTTTATTTATTAGCGATTATGAAATTACTCTCTCTGTTTTTAGTATTTTTTATTACACTTTCTACAACTGCACAAAATGCGAAAAAAATTCCAGTTGAATTAAAAAAGTTTGATTTTACTTATACAGACGAGTACCAATGGATGGAAAATGTTGAAGATGCCGATTTAAAAAAATGGGTACGAATACAAGACTCTATTACTACTCAAGTTTTAGAACAAAATGTTAACGAAAATAATTTTTTATTTAAAATAAAAGACTACGATTATCTTTCTACTAATGGGCTTCCTCGTAAAAAGGGACGTTATTTTTATAGCAATTATAGATTAGATAAAAATAAACCTAGCGTTTTACATTATCGTGAAAAACTTAATGACCCACCAAAAGAACTTGTAAATCCTTATAGTGTTTACCACGATGAAAATGCAATTATAATGAGTTACAAACCTTCAAAAAATTCAACCTATTTGGCTTATCAAGTAAGTTTAGATGGAAGTGATAAAAAAGAAATTCGATTTGTTGATATTCCAAATCAAAAATATCTTGATGACGTTATTAAAGACGTTAAATTTTCTGGAATTGCGTGGAATGGTAATGACGGTATTTTTTACAAAAAAAATAGTAATACTTCTTTTTTTGCTGCCGACTCTACTTTTCAAATTTTTTATCATAAAATAGGTGATTTACAAGAAAAAGACAAATTAGTTTTTGATGCTTCTTTAAATAACGGTAAACTTTCTTTTTCGAGCTATAAAGACAAATTATTTATTATAGAAGAAAATAAAAACGAAACTGCAACTAACTATTATTATATTAATCTTCTTACTGATAACGATTTTACGGTTTATCCTTTTATAAAAAACAATTCTAACACTTTTTCATTTATCTCTTATTATAATGGGTTTGTATATTGCAAACCAAAGAATTACCCTTGGGGAAGTGTAAGTAAGTTTAGTCTTGAAAATCCAGATGAAAAAATAACTGTTATTCCTCAAATTTACAATCATTTGTTGTTGAACACTTTTTTTATTGAGGACAATATTGTTTGCAAGTATAAATATAATGGACGATTTTACTTTAACATTTATACTAGCGATGGAAAATTTATTCGAAAATTTGAAGCTCCTTTAGGTATGGATATGTTTGTCAACTTTTGGGATGAAAAGAAAGAAAACCTTTTTACTACTTTTTATTCGCACACCATTCCCTTTTTAAATTATAAATTAAATATTAAAACAGGCGAAAACACTATTTATTATAACGATTATGCTCGTCCTAAACCAACTTTATTCCCATTCAATTATTTTGAAACTAAAATTACAACCTACAAAAGTCGCGATGGTAAAGACATTCCTATAACCATTATTCACAAAAAAGACTTAGAATTAACTGGAAATAACCCAACACTTTTAAAGGCTTATGGTGGTTTTGGTAGCATAAGCTCTCCTAATTATGATACGGGTTTACTACACTTTTTAAAAAAAGGTGGCATTTATGCTTATGCAGAAATTCGTGGTGGCGGAGACAAAGGTGAAAATTGGCATAAAAACGGAAGTGGTTTAAATAAAATGAATTCATTTAATGACTTTATTGATGCCGCAGAGTATTTAATTGCCGAAAATTATACTTCTCCTGATAAACTTGCTATTACAGGTGGTTCGCACGGCGGGCTTGTTGTAGGTGTTGCATTAACACAACGTCCCGATTTATTTAAAGTAGCAGTTCCAGTAGTCGGCGTTTTTGATATGTTTAAATACGATGAATATACTGTTGGAATTTATCATTTAGATGAATTTGGCAATCCTAACAATAAAGAAGAATTTGAATATATGATGAACTATTCACCACTTCACAACATTAAAGAAGATATAAACTATCCGACTACTTTAATTATCACTTCTGAAAATGATGACAGAGTGCCACCAATACATTCGTATAAATTTGCGGCTAAACTTCAGAATAGAGAAGCTCAAAAAAATCCGATTTATTTGCAAGTACAATCAAATTCAGGGCATTATGGAAAAATCTCAAATTATAACAGCAGAGTAAAACAACAAGCCACTTTTTATAGTTTTATTTGGGATAAACTTAATGAATAAAAAAGACAAACTTAATCCGTTTTTGTAAAACACTAATCTATTTTAATGCGTCGAATTTATTATAAAGCAACATTACACATTAATCTACTTACTCAATGTTAATAAGTATTTTTTAGGTGTTGTGCCAAATTTCTTTTTAAAAGCAGCTATAAAATGACTTCCCGTGCTGTAGCCTATTTTTAAGCTTACTTCGTTTACGTTATACGAACCACTATCGAGTAATTTTCGGGCATATTCTAGTTTGTAATCTAATAGAAAGCCAAAAACAGTATCGCCATATATTTCTTTAAAACCTTCTTTTAATTTTTTTAACGAAATGTTTACTTCTTCAGCTAATTGTTCTAGTGTAGGTGGTTCTGCCATTTTAGTAATAACAATTTCTTTGGCTTTTTTTATTTTTTGTACATTTTCTTCATCAACTAAAAAAGGACAGTTTTCAATATTAGGATCTTCATTTTTATTAAAAAACAAACTCATTAATTCGTATGCTTTTCCTTTTAAATATAACGATTTGATAGACGAGTTGGCTTGCGAACTAAAAATTTGATGCAATACTATTGCCATAGACGGCGTAATTTCTTCTTCGCCGTAATATTTTTTCTCTAAATTATCTTTACTTAAAAACGGAATAGCATCGGCTTCCGATGAAAACAAAGCATGAAATCGCTTTATGGAAATTAAAACCGCTACCACCCACGATTTTGGCGCCAACTCTAAATGTAATGGTAACTCTTTTTGCGGATTGTATAATAAAAGTGATTTTTCTTCTAATAATTCTAATTGATAACTACCGCTATTAAACAAAAATTTTCCCGTTCCTTTTACATTAAAATAAAACTGAATTATTCCTGTTTTTACCTGTTTTTCAAAGAGTTGACCGTTTTCGCTTTCGTTTTGTATGCGTAACAAGGTAAAATCGTTTTCTATAGCAAATTCTTCAATTGAACTCATAGCGTTATTTTTATTTTATAAAAAACTTTAAATTTTATTTTTTATTTAGAATTAATATAAACTAAACAATTGTAAAAGCTTTATTTTATACAAATGTATTAAAAATAAGCTGTTTACACGAATTACTTTTACTAAAAACTAATAACGATACAAAAAGTACTTTTAGCGTTGTTTTTATAATTACCATACTAATATCTTTGTACTACTTTTTACCAAAAGTTTTATGAGCAATTCTTTTTCAAACAAACACTTGTCTTTTTACGTAGTAGGGCTTAGTTATAAAAAAGCCGATGCCGAAACAAGAGGGCGATTTAGTTTAAGTGCAGAAGCTAAAAACAAGCTGCTACGCCAAGCTAAAGAAGAAGGAATTGAAAACATAATTGTTGTTTCTACTTGTAATAGAACCGAATTGTATGGTTTTGCTCAACATCCGTTTCAGTTGATAAAATTGCTTTGCGACAATAGCCAAGGTACTGTAGAAGATTTTCAAAAAGTAGCCTATGTATATAAAAACAGAGAAGCGGTTACCCATATTTTTAAAGTAGGCACAGGTTTAGATAGCCAAATTCTAGGCGATTTCGAAATTATTTCACAAATAAAACAAGGATTTACCGATAGTAAAAAAATAGGTTTAGCCAATGCGTATTTAGAACGGTTAACCAATGCTGTAATTCAGGCAAGCAAACGTGTAAAAAACGAAACGGAAATAAGTTCTGGGGCAACATCGGTATCGTTTGCTGCGGTTCAATATATAATGAATACTATTGAAAATATTGGAACTAAAAATATTTTGCTTTTCGGAATTGGAAAAATTGGTCGTAACACTTGCGAAAACCTAGTAAAACATACTAAAAACGACCACATTGTTTTAATAAACAGAACCCAAGAAAAAGCCGAAAAAATTGCAGGTAAATTCAATTTGGTTGTTAAAAACTATTCTAATTTACAAGAAGAAATTCAAAAAGCCGATGTTTTAATTGTAGCCACTGGTGCACAAAACCCTACAATTGATGCAAAAATTTTAAATTTAAAAAAAGAGCTTTTAATTTTAGATTTGTCAATTCCTAAAAATGTTGATGAAAACGTAAAAGAAAACCAAAACGTTACGTTACTTCATATGGATTATTTATCGCAAATTACCGATGAAACCATAGAAAAACGAAAACAACACATTCCGGCTGCCGAAAAAATTATTGCTGAAATTGTAGAAGAATTTTCAAGTTGGACAAAAGCCAGAAAATTTGCACCTACAATTCATTCTTTAAAAGAAAAATTAGCAACTATAAAAAAATCAGAATTAAACTACCAGCGCAAAAAAATAGAAAACTTTAACGAAGAACAAGCTGAAATTATTAGCAATCGTTTAATTCAAAAAATAACAACACATTTTGCCAATCACTTAAAACACGAAGACACTATGGTTGACGAAAGCATCGAGTGGATTGAAAAAGTGTTTCAGCTAAACGATTAAAATTTTGAAAACAATACGAATAGGCACACGCGATAGTGAATTGGCTTTATGGCAAGCAAAAACAGTAGAAAAACAACTTAACGACTTAGGTTATACTACCGAAATTATTGCCGTAAAATCGCAAGGCGATATTATTTTAGACAAACCACTTTACGAACTTGGAATTACAGGGATTTTTACCAAAACACTCGATATTGCTATGCTTAATGGCGATGTTGATATTGTGGTTCACTCGATGAAAGATGTGCCCACAGCATTACCAAAAGGTATTGTTCAAGCTGCGGTTTTACAACGAGCAAATGTTTTTGATATTTTAGTTTACAAAGATAATTTAGATTTTCTTCAACAGAAAGGGACAATTGCAAGTGGAAGCTTAAGACGAAAAGCACAGTGGTTACATAAATATCCGCAACATAAAGTAGTAGATTTGCGTGGTAATGTAAACACGCGTTTGCAAAAGCTGAAAGATAACAACTGGAACGGTGCTATTTTTGCCACTGCTGGCTTAGAACGAATCAATTTAAAACCCGATACTTTTATTACTTTAGATTGGATGATTCCTGCACCAGCTCAAGGCGCTATGATGGTTGTAGCAATGGAAAATGATAGTTTTTGTAGAGACGCTGTTTCAAAACTAAATCATCAAGAAACTGAAATTTGTACACATATAGAACGTCAGTTTTTACGCACTTTAGAAGGCGGTTGTACAGCGCCAATTGGTGCTTTGGCTACAATTAACAATACTGAAATTGAGTTTACAGGTGTCCTTTTTTCTCTTGATGGAAAACAACAATTTTCAATTGAAAAAAGTTGTACCTTTGAAAATTATAAAACTTTTGGAAAAAGCTGTGCCGAAAAGTTATTGAAAAATGGAGCCAGCAGCCTAATGAAAGAAATTAGAAACTCTCTAAAGGTAAAGTAATTTACGCTTATAATGAAACGTGATTCAACAACTTTAAATTATATTTATCGCTTTTTCGACGCAATTGTATTGTTTTTTATCGTTTTTGATTTTGGATATGATTTTCAAGAAAATTTTAACAACCCGCATGTTATTGTGTTATTAAGTCTTTCTGTAGGCTTATTAGGGTTTAACGCATTTAAATATTTTAAACACCGCAATCAAAAAGGTATTCGTGTGGCATTAGTCAACATGATTATTATTGCTACGCTACTCATAATTTCTGGTATTGTTGCAATCGTAAATAGCGATTTTAGTGCTACTTATATTCTTCAAAAAATAAAACCTATACTTGAAGGTGGCTTAATTTTTTATTTTTTATTGCGCCTTTTTGTTTTGGTTCGGTTAATTTATGATGTATATTTTAACCCAACCATTGTGTTTGTTGGTAGTTTTGTAATACTAGCACTTGCAGGCGCTTTTTTAATGATGCTACCTAGCGCCACTACAAATGGAATAAGCTTTACCAATGCTTTATTTACCGCTACTAGTGCTGTATGTGTAACAGGATTAGCAGTTTTAGATACCGCAACCGATTTTACCTATATTGGTCAATCCATTATTCTCGTTCTCATTCAGTTAGGCGGTATTGGAATTTTAACGTTTACCTCTTTCTTTGCCTTCTTTTTTAGAGGAAGTTCTAGTTTTAAAGAAGGTTTAAACACACGCGATTTTATTGCACACGAAGGATTAAAAGATGTTTTTAGAGCCGCTTTAAATGTGGTTATCTTCACTTTAAGTGTAGAAGCTGTTGGCGCATTTTTTATTTATTTTTCTATTGCGCATACGCCCGAAATAAAAAACAAATTGTTTTTCTCTGTTTTCCACTCTATCTCGGCTTTTTGTAATGCTGGTTTTTCTATTTTTCCTAATGGTTTGTTTAACGAAAGTATTCGGTTTCATTACGTTTTTCAATGGATTATTATGATTCTGATTTTCTTTGGCGGATTAGGTCATAATATCGTATTTAATTTTTATCAATATTTAAAAACATTTGTAACCGATTTTTTCAGAAAAAAGAAGGTTCGAAAATCAATCCGAATTATAACCTTAAATACAAAAATTGTATTGTACACCACTGCCGTTCTATTAATTGGCGGTTGGATATTTTTATTTTTTTCAGAATACCATCATACATTAGAAACACATCCTACTATTTGGGGCAAAGTAACCACAACAGCTTTTAATACTATAACACCTAGAACAGCTGGTTTTAACGTTATTGATTTTGCCGACATGGGCATTCCTTCTTTATTATTTATTATATTCTTAATGTGGGTAGGTGCTTCACCCGCTTCAACAGGTGGTGGTATTAAAACCAGTACATTTGCTTTGGCAACATTAAACATCTATACGGTTGCCAGAGGAAAATCGCGCATCCAACTTTTTGGCAGACGAATATCGTCAGAATCGACCATGCGCGCGTTTGCTATTTTATGTATTTCACTTATTGTTATAGGAACAGCCATTATGGCTATATTAATATTTGAACCTAAAGATACACCTTTATTAACCGTGGCTTTCGAATGTTTTTCGGCTTACAGTACCGTAGGTTTAAGTTTAAATTTTACACCTACTCTTTCCGAGCCAAGTAAATATGTGCTAATTGCTGTAATGTTTATCGGTAGAATAGGTATGCTCAACTTAATGGTTGGTTTATTGCGTCAGTTAAACCATCAATTTTATGAGTATCCAAAAGAAAATATATTAATTAACTAATTCGCAGAACACTATGAAAGTTATTGTTTTTGGTTTAGGAAATTTCGGAATGTCGCTTTCTCTTAGTTTGACAGAAACAGGAAATGAAGTAATAGGAATTGATAAAAACATCGAAAAAGTAAATCTAGTTAAAGATAAAATTTCGCATGCTATTTGTATGGATTCGACCAATGAATTGGCTTTTGAAGCCGTTCCGTTAAAAGATGCAGACAAAGTGGTAGTTGCCATTGGCGAAAACGAAGGCGCTGCCATAATAACCACTGCAATTATAAAAAAATTAAGCGATGTAAAAATTATAAGCCGTGCTTTATCGCCTATTCACGATACGGTACTTGAAGCTATGGGAATTTATAGCATTATTCATCCAGAACAAGATTCGGCAGACCGATTAACCAAACAAATCAATTTTAAATCTACTTTAGAAAACTATCAGTTAGACGATAATTTTACAATTTCTGAAGTATTGGCAAAGCCCGAATTTTTTGGAAAAAGCTTACAAGAACTTGATGCTATTGACACATATAGTTTAACATTAATTACTATTATTCGTAAACGAGAAAAACGAAACCTTATTGGTAAAAAAACCGTTAAAAAAGAAAGTATTGGTCGTCCAACTCCAGAAACCGTAATCGAAGAAGGCGATATTTTAGTGGTGTATGGCAATAATAAAGATATTGAGTTTTACTGCGAAGATCAAGAAGAACACGAAATTAGAAAATAATGAAAACCGTTCTTTCGACCAAAAAATTATCAGAAAAACAAAAAATTAAACTTGAAAACGCTGGTTTTTTAATTGTTGAAAAGAATTTTATTAGTACCAAAAATATCGTTTTTCAATTCGAAGAAACACATCAAAATTTAATTTTTACAAGTAAAAAAGCTGTTAAAAGTATTTTACATATAAAAGAGCAATTAGTAGCCAATAAAGTGTTTTGTGTTGGCGAAAGAACAAAAAAATATTTAGAAAAAAACGGATTCCACGTAGTTGAATATAAAAACTATGCCGAAGATTTAGCGCATAAAATAATAACTGATTTTCCTACTGAAAGTTTTACTTTTTTTTGTGGAAATTTAAGACGAAATACATTGCCCGAAATGCTTTTGGCTAACAAAATAACATTCAACGAAATTCAAGTATATACAACCCAACTAAAATCGCATAAAATTACAGATAAGATTGATGTAATATTATTTTTTAGTCCATCAGGAATTAGTAGTTATTTAGAAAAAAACACCATTACTAATCAAAAGTGCATTTGCGTAGGAAAAACTACCGCAAACGTCTTACAAAATAAAACACAAAACGTATTAATTTCAAGTAAACCAACTATAAAAAGTGTAGTGGAAACTTGTATAAAAACAATAAATTAAAAATGATTAAAAACGATTTATTTCTTCGCGCCTTAAATAATGAAACTGTAGATCGGCCACCTGTATGGATGATGCGCCAAGCGGGTAGATATTTACCAGAATTTAGAGCGCTGCGAGAAAAATACGATTTCTTTACCCGATGCAAAACACCAGAATTAGCTTCTGAAATTACGGTTCAACCTATTCGAATTGTAAAACCTGATGCAGCTATACTATTTTCTGATATTTTAGTTGTACCTCAAGCTATGGGTATTCATGTAGAACTAGAAGACGGCATTGGCCCATTAATTCCCAACCCAATTCGTTCTATGAAAGATGTGGAACAAACGCGCATTCCCGATATTAATGAAAGCCTAGGCTATGTAATGGACGCCATTGATATGACCAAAGAAAAGCTAAACAACGAAGTACCTTTAATTGGTTTTGCGGGTTCGCCTTGGACAATATTTTGCTATGCTGTAGAAGGAAAAGGATCAAAAAGTTTTGATAAAGCCAAAGGATTTTGTTTTTCTGAACCAGTAGCTGCTCATGCTTTGCTTCAAAAAATAACAGATACTACCATTTTATATTTAAAAGAAAAAGTAAAACACGGTGTTAATGCGGTTCAAATTTTTGATTCTTGGGGCGGTATGCTTTCTCCAACAGATTATCAAGAATTTTCGTGGCAATACATCAACCAAATTGTAGAGGCTTTGGCTAACGATACTAAAGTCATTGTTTTCGGAAAAGGTTGTTGGTTTGCTTTGAGTGATATGGCAAAATCAAAAGCATCGGCTTTGGGTGTAGATTGGACATGTTCTCCAAAAAATGCACGTTATTTAACGGGTGGAAAAATTACCTTACAAGGTAATTTTGATCCAAGCCGATTATTATCACCTATTCCAACCATAAAAAAAATGGTGCACGAAATGATTGACGAATTTGGAAAAGATAATTACATTGTAAACCTTGGCCACGGCATTTTACCAAATATTCCTGTAGATCATGCCAAAGCGTTTATTGATGCTGTGAAAGAGTATAAGAATTAAAGTTTACGGCTAACGGTTTACAGTTCTCAGTAGTTATGATTGATTATAAAAATTATAAAGTTTGGCAAAAATCACATCAATTAGTTATTGATGTCTATAAATTAACAGGGACTTTTCCGAAAAGTGAACAATTTAATTTAGTTTCTCAAATAAATCGAGCTGCTGTTTCAATTCCAACAAACATTGCTGAAGGATGTGGAAGAGAAACCCAAAAAGAACTAATTAGATTTCTTTATTTTTCATCTGGTTCAAGTCATGAGCTTGAATATTTAATTTTAATTTCTAAAGAGCTAAATTTTATTCAAGAAGAAAATTATAATAAAATTTTAAACGAAATTATCGAAATTAAAAAAATGCTCGCATCATTAATAAGAAAAATAAGTGAAACACTGTAAACTTAAAACCGTAAACAGTTAACTACTAAAATGAAAAATAAATTCTATCAATACATACAAAACCTCCAAAACCAAATTACTTCAAAACTCGAGGAAGTTGATGGTCTTGCCAAATTTCGTGAGGACTTATGGCAACGTCCAGAAGGCGGCGGTGGAAGAACACGTGTTATCGAAAACGGCAATGTTTTTGAAAAAGGTGGCGTAAACATTTCGGCAGTTCATGGAAAGCTACCCGATACCATGCAGCAACTATTCGGTGTAGGCGAAGCCGATTTTTTTGCGTGTGGCTTGAGCTTGGTTATTCATCCAAAAAACCCAATGGTGCCAACGGTGCATGCCAATTGGCGTTATTTTGAAATGTATGACGAAAAAAGCAACATCATTAATCAATGGTTTGGTGGCGGACAAGATTTAACGCCTTATTATTTGTTTGAAGACGATGCAATACATTTTCATCAAACTTGTAAAACGGCTTGCGATAAACATAATCCTAATTTTTATCCAGATTATAAAAAGAAATGCGACGAATATTTTTGGAATACTCATCGCAATGAAGCCCGTGGTATTGGCGGATTATTTTTCGATTATTTAAAAGCTTCTCAAACAATGTCAATGGAAGATTGGTACAACTTTGTAACCGAAGTTGGAAATTCTTTTCTCGAAGCATATATACCAATTGTAGAAAAAAGAAAAGATTTACCCTATACAAATGCCAACAGAACCTGGCAAGAAATTCGTCGTGGGCGTTATGTAGAATTTAATTTAGTACATGATAAAGGCACTTTATTTGGTTTAAAAACCAACGGAAGAATTGAAAGTATCTTAATGAGTTTGCCACCGCATGTGCAATGGGTTTACAATCATCAACCTGAAGTGGAAAGCGAAGAAGAAAAGTTACTAAATGTTCTTAAAAATCCGATTGATTGGATAAAATTATAGTTAAAACCCAATAAATTTGATACATGAAAAATTTAAAAAGCTATTTTATAAAATTTGTAAAAGACATTATTCCTGTTATAATTGGAATATTAATAGCTTTATTTATAAATAATTGGAATGAAGATAGAAAGGAAGAAAAGTACGTAAAACAAGTATTTTCAACCATTAAAAGTGAACTTAAAGACACGTCTGAAGAATTAAAATATAATATCCCATTACAACTGAAATTAGTTGACACGCTTGAATATTATTCTAACGATACCAATTTAAGTTTATTGGACATTACAATACTAAAAGCAAAAGGTATTTACTTACCTCAAATAAAAACAAATGCTTGGAAATCAATTTCAAACTCGAAAATTGATTTAATTGATTATAATCAAATAACTACTTTATCAAATATTAGTGATCAAAATGAAATTTTGAAAAGTAAATCAAATTTTCTTATGAATTATATCTATTCAAACTTTTATGAAAAAGATTCAACCAAAAAAGAAACCTTAAAAATAATTATTTTAGATATTATTCAAACCGAAAAAACAATTCAAAAATTAATTGAAGAAAGTGAATTCAACAATTCAACTAATCGCTAATTGCTAATCACTGATTACTAATTACTAATTACCAAAATATGTATCCATTAAGAAGAAATAGAAGATTAAGAGCCAACGAAAGTATTCGTTCATTAGTTCGTGAAACCATTTTAACCCCAAATGACTTTTTAGTTCCGTTATTTGTGGTTGAAGGAAAAGGAGTGAAAGAAGAAATCGCTTCTATGCCCAATTATTTCAGATATAGTCTTGATTTACTCGAAAAAGAAGTCAAAGAATTATGGGCAATGGGTTTAAAATCGGTGTTAGTTTTTGTAAAAGTACCCGATACTTTAAAAGACAATAAAGGAACAGAAGCATTAAATGCCAACGGTTTGATGCAACGCGCTGTAAAAACCATCAAAAATGCTGTACCAGAAATGCTAGTAATGACAGATGTGGCACTCGACCCCTATTCAATTTATGGACACGACGGAATAATTGGTAACGGACAAATTATAAACGATCAAACCTCAGCAGTTTTGGCTCAAATGGCATTATCGCATGCACAAGCTGGTGCCGATTTTGTAGCGCCAAGCGACATGATGGATGGACGTATTTTTCACATGCGTGAAATTTTAGAGGAAGAAGGTTTTTATAACACCGGAATTATGAGTTATAGTGCTAAATATGCTTCTGCACATTATGGCCCGTTTCGTGATGCTTTAGACAGTGCACCAGTAGATTTAATCGACATTCCAAAAGATAAAAAAACCTATCAAATGGATTATCATAATCGCATTGAAGCCGTTCGTGAAACGCTTATGGATATTGACGAAGGTGCCGATATTGTGATGGTAAAACCAGGAATTTCTTATTTAGATATTGTTCGCGAAATTAAAGATGCCGTTACGGTTCCTGTGGCAGTGTATCAGGTTTCAGGGGAATATGCTATGATAAAAGCTGCTGCTGAAAAAGGTTGGTTAGATCATGATGCTATAATGCTCGAGCAAACTACTGCAATAAAAAGAGCTGGCGCCGATATTATTGCTAGTTATTTTGCTAAAGATATTGTGAAATTACTTTATTAATATCGAAATTGAGTATATTGCCATGAAATGAAATTTTTAATTGATTGTTTTTTGCTTAAAAAAAGATTATTACTCGGGGTGCTTTTTTTAATTCACTTTATTGTTTATACTCAAGAAAAAAACAATGAAGCGTTATTTAATGAATCATCAATTTACTTAAAAAACAATCAATTTTCACAATATGCTTCCAAATTAAAACAGCTAGAATCTTATTTTTTAAAAAGAAAAGATAGTACCAATCATTTTAAAACGATTATTAAACAAATTGAACTATTTTCAATTCATAATCCAAACAAAGATTCGGTACAATTTTATCTTACAAAATTAAAAAAATGGGCTAATTTCTATCAAAAACCATATTTCAATTATAATTACGATTTCATAAATGCTTCAAAATTATCTGATAATGGAAAATATGTTGAGGCTTTAGCTATTTTTCAAAAACTCGAGCCTCTTTTAAAAAATAAACAATATCCATTTATTCCAAATTATTATGATGCCTATGCTAAACAATTGTATTTATTAGGCGATTATGAAAAAGCATTTGACAAATTAAAAATTTCTGCAAGAGGTTTTGAACTTCAAAAAAATTTAGTCAATTCAAGTGCTAGTTACAACAATTTAGGAATTCTGTATAAAAATCGTAAACAATGGGATTCTTCGTTGTTTTATCATCAAAAATCGTTACAAATAAATTTACAGCTCAAGGATAGTGTCAATATTTCTAAATCCTATAATAATATTGCAACTACTTACAAGCATATAAATAATTATAATAAAACAGAAGAAAACTTAAAAAAAGCCATACAGTTTGCTCCAAAAAACTATTCTGATGGCTTGGTTATCAACTATGCCGATTTACTTATTATCCAAAATAAATATAATGAAGCCGAACGCTTGCTAACCAACATGAAAAATAAAACCCTTACGGTTGAACATAAAAAGGGAGCTTTTGAACGATTAGCAATTATCAATAAAAATAAAGAAAATTATAAAACTGCTTTAGCCTATACCGATTCGGTTATTCTTGTTTCCAATGAAATTCTAAATGAAACAAAAATTAAAGAAATCGAAAAACTAAAAACAACCTACGAAACTAAAGAAAAAGAAGCAGAAATTCAGTTATTAAAACAAAAAGCACAATTACAAACCGAAAAAAACAACACAAAACTTATCTTAACAATTGCTATTATTGTCTTACTAATTGGATTAATTGGAATTGTATTTTTTAGAAGCCGTTATAAACAACGAAAATTAGAATTAGATAAAATTACACTCGAACAAAAAGTATTGCGATCACAAATGAATCCGCATTTTATTTTTAATGTGCTCACATCGATTCAAAATACGGTAATGACAAATAATCCTTTAAGTGCTGCCACTTACATTTCAAGGTTTGCAAAACTAATCCGTCAAAATTTCGAGTTTATACAAAAAGAATTTATTCCGCTTTCTGAAGATATTGATGCACTAAAAAATTATTTATTAACGCAACAATTACGATTTGAAAATAAATTTGAATTTGAATTTCATTTAGATCAAAATCTTTTACCTGATAAAATAAAAGTGCCACCAATGATGTTACAACCTTTTTTAGAAAACGCTATTGAACATGGTTTAAAAAACAGTTCAAAAAAAGGTAAAATAGATGTTTTCATCAAAAATAAATCAAGTAAACAAATACAATTTATTGTAACCGACAACGGAAAAGGGTATATGCCTAATAAAAAAGACACTCAAGATCATGCTTTAAAAATATTTAAAAAACGATTACAACTTCATAAATCAACCGATGTAAAAACGTTTACTATAAAAAATAGAAATGAAGGTGGTACAATAGTTTCATTTTGTTTAACCTACACTACTGATTTATGATAAAAGCAATTTTACTAGAAGATGAAATAAATGCACAACAAGTATTTGAAAAAATGCTTCATTTAATTGCACCCGATTTTATTTTGGTTGAAAAATTCACTTCCATAGCTGCAACGGCTAAGTTTTTGAAAAACCATACAATTGATGTTGCTTTTTTAGATATTGAAGTTGATGACGGCAATAGTTTTGAGCTACTTAATCAACTTGAAAAAATTAATTTTGAAATTGTGTTCACCACTGCTTTTAACGAATATGCAATCAAAGCAATCAAGGTAAATGCACAAGATTATCTCCTAAAACCAATAGATCCAGAAGAATTAAAATTTGCAATTGAAAAGGTTAAAAACACAATAAATATTCGTGAAGTAAACCATCTGTTTGCCGACAAAGTTATTCTGAAAACAGCTACAGAAATTATAATCCTTCCAATAGCCTCAATTATACGTTTAGAAGCCAATGGCGCATATACTAATTTTATTACAGAAAATAAAATCATTCTTGTTTCTAAAAACATAAAATACTACGAATCTATTTTACCCGAAAACGGCTTTATACGTTCACATCAATCTCATTTAATTGCTATATCAAAAATTAGCAGTATTCTACCAGATAGTATCCTTTTAATAAATGGTGATATAATACCTATTTCTCATCGAAAAAAAGCACTTATTAATAAAATCATTAAATAGTCTTCTACGCTTTTCAATTACTACTATACGCTTATCAATCCGCTTCATATGATAGTATAATTATTCATTACTTTTCGATTTAATTCTTTAATTAAAAATTAAATTTAGTAATGACACCTGCATCAACTTTTCAAGAAGCTATTCAAAACAAACGGTTTTTAGAAGCCGAAGACATGATAAATCGCGGCGATGATTTATTAAAAAGTCAGTTTCAATTTAAATTAGCAGATACTTTTTCTACAATTATTAAAAACAAAGCCTATCATGTAATAAATGCTTTGATTGAAAAAAATCATATTGAAATGGATATTTTTGAATACGATAATTTTAAAAACTCAATCTTTGAATCGCTTGTTTTAAATATAGATGATAGTCAAGAAAGCATTGATTTTTTAGAAAATTTTATTCCAGAAATTGATAATTTAAACGATAATTTACAAGACGACACTTGGTTGAGTTTAGCTTTTAGATATGGAGCGCCAGCCAAAGTTGTTGCTGCTATGATAAACTCTGGTTGCGATGTACAGTACAAAAACAACAAGGAAGAAAGCCTTATACAGGTACTAATTGCTACTTTTCATCATCGGTTAACAAATTCGCTTATTTTAGAATTATTAGAATTGGCTATTCAAAATGGAGTAGATGTAAATCACAAAAATAAGCTTCACGAAACAGCGTTGCATTATGCAATTTCTCAAAACAAACTTGATGTTGTAGAAAAATTGTTGGAAAACGGCGCCGATGCCAATATTCCTTCCAAACAGGGTAAAACGCCTTATTACCTGGCAATAATTGAGCAGTTTAATGACGAAACTACACAAAAAATGGCGGCTTTTTGTCCGCCAGACTTTGGGGTAGAAACGGGTTTAAAAACTACTTTGTTATACGATTTTGTTCAAGCTTGTTATTCATCTACAATTTCTGAAAGCGAAAAAAATATGTTTCAGTTTTTTGCTGATAATGGTGCTGATATTGCTACAGAAAACATCAATTCCTATGGCGAAACAGAAACTGTTATTGATTGTGTTGCGAGCAAAAACTTTGAATTTTTTGATGCTTTTTTTGATATTTTTCCTTTAGATGTAAATGCTACTGATAATCATGGCAATACAATACTGCATAAAGTTTGTGCTATCAATGTAAATTTTGATGAGGGAAAAGCGAAAGATATTTACAGAAAAGTAAAAAAATTAATAAATTTAGGAGCCGATAAATCGATTACCAATACACAAGATAAAACACCAGTAGATTTGGCTTCAGACGATAATTTAAAAGAAAAAACAGTTGCCTTATTATTAAAAAATTAAAAAATTCATGTCTTTATCATTTATAATTGCTTGCGAAAACGGAAATAGAAAAATTGCAGAATTACTACTTGAAAATGAAGTAGCCGATGCAAACTATACCGACGAAAGAGGAAGAACGGCTTTGCACTATGCGGCACACAGAGGTTATGTAGAAATTTTTAAAAAACTCATAGAAAAAGGTGAAAAAGTTGACTATGAAGAACACAGCGGCGAAACGCCTTTGTTTTTTGCTGCTTTACAAAACCAAACACAAACAATAAAGTTGTTATTGGCAAACAACGCTAATAAAAACATAAAAGATTTTCAAGGCAACAATTTACTTCATATTGCTGTTCGAAATGGTCAAAAAGCACTTTGTGAATTATATATTGATGAAGGAATAGCTATTGAAGAAACAAATAATGAGGCACAAACTCCATTAATGTTAGCAATTATGTATGGTAAATTACCATTAGTTGATTATTTTATTGAAAAAGGTGCTGATGCTCATGTTAAAACCAAAAACGGAAACAACTTACTGCATATTGCAGTTCATAATAATAGATTGCCAATTGTAAAAAAACTATTAGAAATTGGTTTGCCTGTAGATGAGCCAAATTCCTTGGGCTCGACTCCTTTGTTAGCCGCTTGTGCAACCAACAATATTATGCTCGTAAAAGAATTAGTAAACACAGGTGCAAATGTGTTTTGTACGAACTCAGAAGGCATTTCACCAGTTTACTATGCTTGTGGGTACAACCAAAAACAGATGGTTCAATTGTTTTTAGACAATGGTATCGATGTAAATTATCAATTGCCAAAAAGTGGCGCTGCAATGGGTTCTTATCTTGATTTAGTTGAAACGGCACAAGATATTTCATTAGACAATTTATTTAATTTAACCAATTGTTACACAGCTGGTGGCGAAAGTTTATTGCATTTAGCGGTTAAAAACGGACATAAATTTATGGTAGAATTGTTGTTAAAAAACAAGGCAAACGTTAATATTCAAGATGAAGGCGAAAACACACCACTGCATTATGCTGCTGCCAATGGTAAAATTGACATTGTAAAGTTACTTCTCGAAAATGGTGCCGATGCTAATTTAACCAATGTTCGCGAGCAAAAGCCAATAGACTATTCTAACATTAAAGGCTTTAATGAAATTACCGAGTTAATTCTTACAGCACAACCTTCGGCTACTTCAAAACAAGTTATAAATCAAATTGCTGTACAAAATACAGATGATAACAAAACAATAACTCGTGAAGAAGCTATAAAAAATCTAAAAGAAATTAAAGAATTATTGGATATGGAAGTGCTTACACAGGATGAGTTTAATCAGAAAAAAGAATACTATTTAAAATTTATGTAAGGTAATAAATGACTTTAGGGTTTCGTTTTGAAAACTACAACTAGTGTATTTGAAATTCAATAAAATTATAACTACTTTTAGCTTTTTAAAAAAACGAAAATAAAACATGACATTATTACTAATTTACGCATCAGTTTCTATCTTCTTTTCTTTTTTGTGCTCCATATTAGAAGCGGTTTTACTGAGTGTAACACCTACTTTTATTACGGTAAAAAAACAAGAAGGAAAAAGTTTTGCTTTTGAATTAGAAAAACTAAAAGAAGATATCGACAAACCATTAATTACTATACTTACTCTTAATACGGTTGCTCACACTGTCGGGGCAATTTTAGTAGGTGTTCAGGCCGAAAAAGCTTTTGGAAACGGCTCAAATGCAGTCGCTATTGTGTCGTCAGTAATGACTATTTTAATATTAGTTGTATCCGAAATTATTCCAAAAACAATTGGAGCAACCTATTGGAAACAACTAGCTCCTTTTACTACAAAAGCATTACAAATCTTAATTTTTCCATTACAAATAACAGGAATTATTTGGTTAATGCAGCTAATAACAAAGTTAATAGGCGGCGCATCAGCACATGTAACGGCTGTAAGTAAAGAAGATTTTAGCGCAATGGCTTCAATAGCCGAAAAAGAAGGCGTTTTTAAAGAATCTGAATCTAAAGTTTTACGAAACTTAATGTCGTTCGACAAAGTTTTTGCTAAAGATGTAATGACACCACGAACTGTAGTTAAAATGGCAAATAGTACAACTACCATTCAAGAGTTTTATGATGAAAATAAAAACCTTCGCTTTTCTAGAATTCCGCTTTTTTCAGAAACAACCGATAATATTGTGGGCTTAGCCTTAAGAACCGATATTTTAAACGCAATTATAAACAATAAAGGCGAAGAATCATTAGAGTCTATAAAGCGTTCTATTTTAATAACTAAACGAACACAACCTATTCCTGTTTTATTAGATGAACTAATTCAAAGTAAAAATCATATGGCAGCTGTTATAGATGAGTATGGCTCTTTTAGTGGTTTAGTAACACAAGAAGATGTTATTGAAACACTTTTAGGGTTAGAAATTATGGACGAAAGCGATAATGTAGCCGATTTGCAACAATTAGCCCGAAAAACATGGGAAAAACGAGCTAAAAACTTAGGTTTTTATAAAGAAGACGAGTAGCTTTTTTTAGAATTTTTTCATTTTTTTAAAATTCTATTCTGTTTTTCTTTATTTTTGTTTCTATTATAAGCCTTTTTAAAAATATACGCCATGAATCAGAACGAATTGTTCTTTACACTTGCCCTTACGCAAGTAGAAGGAATAGGAACGATTACCGCAAAAAAGTTACTACACCATTTTGGAACTGCCGAAGAAATTTTTAAAGCTAAAAAAACAGATTTAGCAAAAATTGATGGCATAGGTAAAAACATCATCAATAATTTAAAAAAAAACCACTTTTTTAAAACTGCCGAAAACGAATTGCAGTTTATTGAAAAAGAAAAGCTTTCGGTTCTGTATTTTCAAAACGAAAATTATCCCGAAAAACTCAAACATTGTTTTGATGCACCTTTATTATTATTTCAATCTGGAAATATCAACTTGTCTAATCCTAAAATAATTAGTATCGTTGGCACACGCAATATTACTAGTTATGGAATTGATTTTACCAAAAAATTTATTGAAGAAATAGCACCATTAAACCCTATTATTATAAGTGGTTTCGCCTACGGTGTCGATATTTTGGCGCATCAAGCAGCATTAGAAAACAACTTGCAAACTATTGCTGTTTTAGCACACGGTTTAAACCAAATTTATCCTAAAAGTCATAAAAAATATATGGCAAAAATGGAACAAAATGGTGGTTTTTTAACCGAATTTTGGACACACTCGAAACCCGATAGAGAAAACTTTGTAAAACGCAATCGTATTGTAGCGGGCATAAGCGAAGCTACTTTAGTGATAGAAAGCGCCGAAAAAGGTGGTTCGCTAATTACAGCTCAAATTGCTAACGATTATAATCGCGAAGTATTTGCCGTTCCTGGTCGCGTAGCCGATAAATACAGTCAAGGTTGCCACAATTTAATTAAAACCCAGCGAGCACAACTTATAACCTCTGCTGCAGATTTAGTGTATTTATTAAATTGGGAGCTACAAAAAAAAGAAAAGCCCATACAAAAGCAATTATTTGTTTCGTTAGATGAAAACGAACAAAAAATATATAATTATTTACTAAATAAAAACGAACACCTCGATAGTATTGCTATAGCTTGTGATATTCCTGTATTTAAATTGTCGGGGTTATTGCTCAATATGGAGCTAAAAGGTGTTGTAAAACCTTTACCAGGCAAAATTTTTGAAGCCATTTAATTTTTAAGTAACTTTAGGTGCAAAAATTTTACACAAACATGTACACATTACCTAAAACGGAACGTTTTCAAGAGCAAGTAGCCTCTAAATACAATATTTATAATAGTATTTTTATGACCTTGCCTTTCGATAAAATTGACAATACTGGTGCCTTGTTGCCGCTTTTTTCTAAAATTTGTGAAAGTGGCTATGCTAATGGAAAAAATCCAAAAGAAATAGTAGAACAATTTTTCGATACGTATATAGAAAATGTTTCGGAAGAACAAAAAATCAATTTATTTTTTCGGTTTATTCAATATGTAGAACGCCAAGTAGTTTTATTTGATGCTATTGAAGATGCAGCGTTTTCCATTATAAACAATTTAGAAGGTCGAGGCTCTTTAAGAGGAATTAAAGAAAATGCCGACCAGCGTTTTCAGAAAAAAGAGTTGTTAGAATTTCTAGAAAATTTTAACGTAAAAACAGTATTAACAGCGCACCCAACGCAATTTTATCCAGGTTCAGTTTTAGGAATAATAACAGATTTAACGGAAGCAATCAAAAAAAATAATTTAGCACAAATTGAACAACTTTTAGCACAATTAGGAAAAACACCTTTTATAAAAAAAGAAAAACCAACACCATATGATGAAGCGGTAAGTTTAATTTGGTACCTAGAAAATGTTTTCTATGAAACTATAGGGAATATGATGCACTATATTCAAAAAAATATTGCAAAAAACAATACCCTAGAAAACAACCCTTTTTCTCTAGGGTTTTGGCCAGGTGGCGACCGCGATGGCAATCCTTTTGTTACAACCGAAATTACTTTACATGTAGCCGATAGGTTGCGAACTTCAATATTAAAATGTTACTATTTAGATGTTCGAAAATTAAAGCGAAAATTAACCTTTTCTGGAGTTGACGTTTTAGTTACTGAATTAGAAACTAAATTATACCGTTCTGTATTTTATTCGCAAGGCGAAATTTTTATTACCCAAAAAGAATTTGAAAATTATCTGATAGAAATCAAAAAATTGTTAGTTAACAAACATCAAAGTTTATATCTTGATGATGTAAATGCACTTTTACAAAAATTTGAAGTTTTTGGCTTTCATTTTGCATCATTAGATATTCGTCAGAATAGTAAAATTCACAAACAAGTTTTTGAAGATATTATTGCAAAAAACACCGCATTGTTTGGTACCAATTTCAATCAATTAAAAGAAACTGATAAACTAAAAAAGTTAGTTACTATTACGGCTAATTTAAACTACAATAATTTTGATGACGAATTTACCCAACGGACTATTAGTTCTATAAAAGCAATCAAAACTATTCAAGAAAAAAATGGCGAAAAAGGTTGTCATAGATATATTATTAGTAATAATGAAACGGCTCAAAATGTGCTAGAAGCTTACGCATTATTTGGGCTTTGTGGTTGGCAAAACCCTTCGGTAGATATTGTACCATTATTTGAAAGTGTTAGCGATTTAGAAAATGCGGCTCAAGTTATGGAGCAATTATATTTGTTACCCGAATATAAAGAACATTTAAAAAGACGAAAAAACAAGCAAACTATTATGCTTGGTTTTTCTGACGGTACTAAAGATGGTGGCTACTTAATGGCAAATTGGGCCATTTATAAAGCGAAAGTAGCATTAACACAAATGGCTAGAAAATACGATATTGATGTTATCTTTTTTGATGGACGCGGCGGACCACCGGCACGTGGTGGCGGAAAAACAAGCCAATTTTACGCCTCATTAGGTCCAGAAATTGAAAATAGAGAATTACAGTTGACCATTCAAGGACAAACCATAAGTTCTAATTTTGGAACTTTAGATTCGTGCCAATATAATTTAGAAAATTTACTCGCGGCTGGAGCTAACAATCAGGTTTTTCATAAAAATGAAAATCTACTTTCGCAAAAAGAAAAAGAAATTATGCAAGAGCTTTGCGAAATTAGCTATCAAAAATATACAGCCTTTAAAAATCATCCAAAATTTGTTTCGTACTTAGAAGAAATGAGTACACTAAATTATTATGCAAAAACCAATATAGGAAGTCGCCCATCTAAACGAAAACAAGCTGATAAATTAAATTTAGACGATTTGCGCGCTATTCCATTTGTAGGTTCTTGGAGCCAATTAAAACAAAATGTTCCGGGTTTTTTTGGTGTAGGAACTGCATTGCAACATTTTGAAAAAGAAAATCGTTGGCGTGAAGTGAATGATTTATACAACAGTTCGTTGTTTTTCAAAACCTTAATCGAAAACAGTATGATGGCGCTAAGCAAATCTTTTTTTCCGCTTACCGCTTACATGAAAAACGATGCTGAATTTGGCGAATTTTGGCAACTTATTTTCGAAGAATATAAAAATACTTTGCGTTTACTTTTAAAACTTACGGGTTTTAGTACATTAATGGAAAACGAACCTTCAGGTAAAGCTTCTATCGAATTACGAGAAAAAATTGTTTTACCTTTACTTACGGTTCAACAATATGCTTTAATGCACCTGCGCGTACTTAAACAAAATTCGGAACAAAATGCTAAAGCTATTGAAGTGTATGAAAAAATTGTAACACGTTCCCTTTTTGGAAATATAAATGCGAGTAGAAATTCGGCGTAAAAAAAGGAACTCAATAGAGTTCCTTTTTTCTAATATCCTAATTTCTCACGAACGCGTTTTAAAACACCATTTGCAACTTTACTTGCTTTGGCAGCACCTTCTTGTAGTAATTGATCTAATTCTTCAAGATTGTTCATGTAGTAGTTATATTTTTCTCTTTCGGTTGCAAACCGTTCAACGATTAATTCAAATAAAGCTTGTTTTGCATGGCCGTAACCATAACCGCCAGCTAAATAATTGGTTCGCATTTGTTCAACTTGCTCTGGAGTAGCTAACAATTTATACAATGCAAAACAGTTGCAAGTAGCTGGGTTTTTAGGTTCTTCTAGCGGTGTACTATCGGTTTGAATGGCCATTATTTGTTTGCGTAATGCTTTATCTTCTAAAAAAATATTAATAAAATTATTACGCGATTTACTCATTTTTTCGCCATCGGTTCCAGGAATTAACTTCGTTTCTTCATCTATTTTTGCTTCAGGAAGTACTAAAGTTTCTCCCATTTGATGATTGAAACGAGAAGCTACATCGCGTGTAATTTCAATATGTTGTAATTGATCTTTTCCTACTGGTACAACCTCAGCATCATAAGCTAAAATATCGGCAGCCATTAACATTGGGTATGTAAATAAACCTGCATTTACATCTTCTAAACGATCGGCTTTATCTTTAAATGAATGTGCCAATGTTAAGCGTTGAAAAGGGAAAAAACAGCTTAAATACCACGACAATTCGGTTACTTGAGGCACATCGCTTTGACGGTAAAAAACTACTTTATTCGTATCTAAACCACACGCAAGCCAAGTAGCTGCTGTACTATAAGTGTTTGCTCTTAATGTTTCGCCATTTTTTATTTGTGTAATCGAATGCAAATCGGCAATGAACAAAAACGATTCATTTTCCGGATTTTTAGTCATTTCAATAGCTGGTAAAATGGCACCTAATAAGTTTCCTAAATGAGGTGTACCTGTGCTTTGAACTCCAGTTAAAATTTTTGCCATTTTTAATTAAATTTCTGCAAAAATACGGTTTTATGTAGGATTTCATTAATTTAATTTTAATTACTTTTGGGATAATTTGAACAAGACATAGGCTGTTTTAACCCTGATTGCAGTGGAAATCTTTTTATGAAATAAAAAATTGAAACGAAAAGCAGGAATAGGGTTTCCAAAAAATGCCTGTGCAAATTGTTACTAATAAAATTAAAATGAAATATTTATTTTGGATTGTATGGCGTATTTGGTTTTACATTTTAATTATGTTGCCAATTGTTGTTCTTTCGCCGGTTTTATTACTTTTAGTGAGTTCTGAAAAAACCTATCCGCAATTTTTTAAAGTGGCAAGAGCTTGGGGGAAATTTGTTTTATGGGGAATGGGCTTTTACTACAAAATTGATTTTGAACAACCGCTTGAAAAAGGAAAAAGTTATATGCTAATTGCCAACCACACATCGATGACAGATATTATGCTGATGCTGGTTGTGGTTAAAGATAATCCGTTTGTATTTGTGGGGAAAAAAGAATTGTCAAAATTTCCAATTTTCGGTTTTTTCTACAAGCGTGTTTGTATTATGGTAGATCGAAGTAGTAGCAAAAGTAGGTTTCAAGTTTTTGAACGTGCACAAAAGCGTTTGCAACAAGGTTTAAGTATTTGTATTTTTCCTGAAGGCGGCGTGCCTGATGATGAAAGGATTGTTTTAGACGAATTTAAAGATGGTGCTTTTCGTTTAGCTATTGAACATCAAATTCCGATAATTCCGATGAGTTTTGTAGATAATAAAAAGCGTTTTCCTTTTCGTTTTTTTAGTGGTAAACCTGGTAGAATGCGTGTAAAAGTTCATGCACCTATTGAAACTTTGGGCTATACTTTAGAGAACAAACAATTTATAAAAGAGCAAGCTAGAGCAGCTATTTTAAAAGATTTAAAGCATTAAAAAAGTCCCTTGGCCTAGGGACTCTTTTAGCTTCACCTTTTACAAGTAATGAAACAACCAACTAAAATTTATAACTTAAACCTGTGTATAAGCCGATAGTGTACGGATTAAAATTTGTAGTACTACTATCGAACGTATTAATTTGATATTTAAATGTAGGTTGTAAATTGGCACTTAACGATTTAAACAACCTGTAACTAATACCAATTCCAAAATTTCCACTAAAAGACACATCGCTAATGTTTGTGGCTTTACCAATTGGTATTTCTGTTTGGTTTGTAACCAAAGACACGCTGTTTTCGTTTAAAAACAAAGTACTAAAACCGCCTATTATTTCTAAGTTTAATCTGTTTTTTTGTACAAAAGCGTACGATAATTCTACAGGAACTTCAATAAAACCATATTTTTGATTAATAGTTCCATCGTATTTTATTAGATCTATTGGATCCGCTATAAACTGCCTTGGACTCTGAATAACCTTGCTGTCTAAATTAATAAAGGTAGCCGCAGCAGTAGGTAATATATTGTTCATTTTTGCAGCATTTTCATTTTGATAAAAAGCTACTTCATTTGTCTCGTGGCTTAAATTCATTTTACTTACACCTGTTCTAATACTTAATTTTGTTGTAATAGCGTACTGAACTCCTACACCATAGCTTATACTATTTTGATACGATTTTGAGTTAGAATTAAACTTAGAGTCTAGTGCGCTTTCGTTTGAAAACGAATTGAAATAAACGGGCGCAGCAGTAGAACTAACGGCCCATTTACTTCTTTTCTCTTCTTTTTCATCAGCATTTTCCCCTTCTTCATCTTTTTGTTTAAGCAATTTTTCTAATTCATTTTCTTTTTCTTCGTTTTCTACAAGTGTAATTTCTGTTTGTTTTTCTATGGTTTCAGCTTTGTTTTCTAAAGCTATTACTCTATTTTCTTTCTCTTTATTTTGTTCTTCCGTTACTATTGCATTTGTGTAAATAGGCACTGCAATTTCTTTATTTTGGGCTAACTCAGACTGTTGTTGTTGATAACTTGTAGTTGTTTTTGATACTGTTATTTTATTATTGTGTTTGTTGTTTTTGCCTTCTTTATTTTCGCTATTTGTTGTTGCAACAATAGTAGAAAAAGCTGTAATTTCTTCGTTTTCGAAAACTTTATTTTCTTCTGATTTTTCTGTTTTGTCTAATTCTTCTTGATTAACAATTGTATTGTTTATTGTGTTTCCATCGGTTTTTATTGTGGTTGTTGTATTGTTCTTAAAAAGAATTGTTACAAAAAAAGCCAAACCAGCAGCAACACCTGCTACTTTAAACCAAAACGGAATAAAACGCCTTTTCTTTTCTTTTTTATTAAGTTTTGCTTCTATATTTTTCCAAGCATCTTGAGGTGGTTGCACTTCAAAATTTTTGAATTTTTCTTGAAACAAATTTTCTATATTTTTTTTGTGTTTCATTACTTTACACTTTTACTTAACGGTAATGAATAGTTTTCAATTTTATTTTTTAATATTCCTTTTGCTCGTGCTAAGTTAGATTTTGATGTTCCTTCTGATATTTCTAGCATTGTTGCTATTTCTTTGTGCGAAAAACCATCAATAACATATAAATTAAAAACCAATCGATATCTTTCTGGTAACTCTTGAATAATGACGTTTAAATATTCTACTGGTATATCTTCTTCCTTTTCAATTTCTTCATTTTGTGTTTCTACAAATTCATTAGTAAGAATTTCTAATACACCTTTTTTAGCTCTATATTGTTGTAAAATATAATTAATTACGACTCGTTTTGCCCAGCCTTCAAAAGAACCTTTAAATTGGTATTTTTTTATTTTTTCAAAAATTAATAAAAATCCTTCTTGTAAGTTGTCTTGAGCTTCTTCATAATTACGCGAATATTTAAGACAAACCGCAAAAACTTTTGGACTTAGCGTCTTATATAACTGCTCTTGGGCTTTTCTATTTTGTCTTTGACATTCATGTATAATTTGCTCAAGTTCCAATATTTTTTAATTTACTTGCACAACATGTTCTGTATAATTTCCTTCTTCGTTTAAAAATTTTAAGGTATAAGTACCCGAAACACTTGTTTCAAAATTATAGTGCACTTCATATTCTCCTTCACTTGTTGCATCGGCACAATTTGTTTCGTGTAATTTTATAACTTGAACGGCAAATTCTATTTCATTATTTGGTTTTGCAGCAACATACACTTTGCTAAATAAATAACAAGTTGTTGGTCGTATGTATCGTAATGTTATAGTATTGTCTTGATTTACCTCAAAAACCTCTGGTAATTCAACTGAAGAAGTGGGTAATAAATAATATTCGTTTCGAACCTCTTCTTCTGTAGAACACGATAAACTAATTACAAAAACGACCAATACTGCAATTATTTTTCTTATCATATAGAACAATTGTACTTTAATATACGATGCTAAATTTATAAAAAGGTTGCGTTAAAATAATAAAAAATCCCGAAATAATCGGGATTTACTATTAGGCTTGTTCTTTTAAATAATCTTTAATTTTTTCTTCTAATTCATCCATTAACTCTGGATTGTCTTTTATTAATGCTTTAACGGCATCGCGGCCTTGTCCTAATTTGGTGTCACCATAACTAAACCAAGAACCACTTTTTTTAACAATTTCATAATCTACAGCTAAATCTAATATTTCACCCACTTTAGAAATTCCTTCGCCATACATAATGTCGAATTCGGCCGTTCTAAATGGTGGTGCTACTTTGTTTTTTACAATTTTTACTTTAGCACGGTTTCCTATTACGTTTTCTCCATCTTTTATTTGTGAAGATTTTCTAATATCTACACGTACTGATGCATAAAATTTTAACGCATTACCACCTGTTGTAGTTTCGGGATTGCCAAACATTACGCCAATTTTATCGCGTAACTGATTAATAAAAAATACGGTACAATTGGTTTTATGTATTGTTCCTGTTAATTTACGTAATGCTTGCGACATTAAGCGTGCGTGTAATCCCATTTTACTGTCGCCCATATCGCCCTCTATTTCACTTTTTGGTGTAAGTGCCGCAACCGAGTCGATTACCACAATATCAACAGCACTTGAACGGATTAAACTTTCGGCAATTTCCAGCGCTTGTTCGCCATTATCGGGTTGCGAAATAATTAGGTTATCGATATCTACGCCAAGTTTTTGAGCATAAAAACGGTCGAAAGCGTGCTCGGCATCAATAAATGCCGCTATTCCACCTGCTTTTTGAGCTTCGGCAATGGCGTGTAAAGTTAACGTGGTTTTACCTGACGATTCTGGTCCGTAAATTTCAACGATTCTCCCTTTTGGATAACCATTTACTCCAAGAGCAATATCTAATCCAAGAGAGCCAGAAGAAATGGTTTCTACTTCTTCTACGGCAGAATCGCCCATTTTCATTACAGTACCTTTACCATAGGTTTTGTCTAATTTGTCTAACGTTAATTGAAGGGCTTTTAATTTGGCTTCTTTATCTGAACTCATAATAAAAATATTTTGTGTAAAAATACAATTTTTTTATTCTCTAAAAATTTTAGGTTAACAACAAAAAATCAAGCAACTAATTATAAATCAGTTCTTTCATTTACAAATACTTACATTTTTTACTTCAAAAAATAGCTGTATATTTGCACCCGAATTCTTCCATTTAGAATTCAAAAAATAATTTCTCACTTAAATGTTATAGCATGCAACTGTACAACACTTTAAGCGCAGAAGAACGTGCCCGATTAATTGAAGAAGCGGGTAAAGAAAGAATCACACTTTCGTTCTATGCGTATGCCAAAATTGAAAACCCTCAACAATTTCGCGACGATTTATTTTTAGCTTGGAATGCACTCGACGCTTTAGGTCGAATTTATGTTGCTCACGAAGGAATTAATGCACAAATGAGTGTGCCTGCCGATCAATTTGAAGCATTTAAAAACACTTTAGACGCTTATGATTTTATGCGTGGCATCCGTTTAAATGTAGCGCGTGAACAAGACGATCATTCTTTTTTAAAATTAACCATAAAAGTACGTCATAAAATCGTTGCCGATGGTTTAAATGATGCTACTTTTGATGTAACCAATAAAGGCATTCATTTAAGAGCTAAAGAATTTAATCAATTATTAGATGATCCTAATACTATTGTAGTCGATTTTCGCAATCATTACGAAAGTGAAGTGGGGCATTTTAAAGGTGCCATTACTCCCGATGTAGATACCTTTCGCGAAAGTTTACCAATTATCAATGAGCAATTAAAAGATTTTAAAGAAGATAAAAACTTGTTGATGTATTGCACTGGTGGTATTCGTTGCGAAAAAGCATCGGCTTATTTTAAACATCAAGGTTTTAAAAATGTGTATCAGTTAGAAGGCGGAGTTATTGAATATGCACGACAAGTAAAAGCGGAAAATTTAGACAGTAAATTTATTGGTAAAAATTTCGTTTTTGATAATCGATTGGGCGAACGTATTACAGATGATATTATTTCGCAATGCCATCAATGCGGAAAACCTTGCGATACCCACACCAATTGTGCAAATGATGGTTGCCATTTATTATTTATACAATGCGATGAATGTGCTTCTAAAATGGATCATTGTTGTTCTAGCGAATGTCAAGAAATTATTCATTTGCCATTAGTTGAACAAATCAAACTTAGAAAAGGTAGAAGCAATAGCAATAAAATTTTCAAAAAAGGAAAATCAGATGCGTTAAAGTTTAAACACTCAGGTTCACTTTCTGATGTGCCACTTGCCAAAGCAAAATCCGAAGGTGATTTAGCTATTCGTCAAAAAGTTGCACCAAAAAAAGTATTAGTTGGAAATGGCGAACATTATTATGCAAAATCACAAGTTGCTTTATTTTTACTTTCAAACAAAGAAATCGAAATAGGTGATACACTATTAATTTCGGGACCAACAACAGGCGAAGTAAAATTTACTTTAGAAAAAATGTTGGTTAACGGAATCGAAAATTCAACAGCAAAAGCAGGAGATAAAATCACAGTTGAATTGCCTTTTAAAATTAGAAAATCGGATAAATTATTTAAATTTATTTCAAAATGACAACTACTGGAAAAATTGAATTAATGGCGCCAGCCGGAAACTTTGAAGCACTACAAGCTGCGTTAGACAATGGTTGTGATTCGGTGTATTTTGGTGTAGAACAATTGAATATGCGTGCTCGAGCATCGATGAATTTTGTTTTAGATGATTTACCAGAAATTGCTCGTCGTTGTCAAGAAAAAAATGTACGAACCTACTTAACATTAAATACGATTATTTACGATCACGATTTATCGATTGTAAAAACTCTATTAAACAAAGCGAAAGCAGCAAATATTACCGCTGTTATTGCTGCCGATCAAGCAGTAATTATGACTGCTCGTAGTATTGGTATGGAAGTACATATTTCTACCCAAGTAAATGTTACCAATATTGAAACGGTAAAGTTTTATGCAATGTTTGCCGATACCATAGTGTTATCGCGTGAATTAAGTTTGCGTCAAGTAAAGAAAATTACGGAACAAATTGAAAAAGAACAAGTAAAAGGGCCAAGTGGTAATTTGGTTGAAATTGAAATTTTTGGGCATGGTGCTTTATGTATGGCGGTTTCGGGTAAATGCTATTTGAGTTTGCATTCGCACAATTCTTCTGCTAATAGAGGAGCTTGTAAGCAGAATTGTCGTAAAAAATATACCGTTATTGATCAAGAAAGTGGCTTTGAAATCGAAATTGATAACGAATACATGATGTCACCTAAAGATTTATGTACTATCGATTTTCTAGATCAAGTTATTGATTCTGGCATTAAAGTTTTAAAAATTGAAGGTCGAGGTCGTGCTCCTGAATATGTGGCTACAGTAATTAAAACCTACCGCGAGGCAATTGACGCCTATTACGAAGGTGTTTTTTCTCAGGAAAAAGTTAGCGAATGGATGGAAGCATTAAATACCGTTTACAACCGAGGATTTTGGAGTGGTTATTATTTAGGTCAAAAGTTAGGCGAATGGAGTAAAGAATCGGGCAGTAGTGCCACACAAAAAAAAGTGTATATTGGCAAAGGCGTTCATTATTTTCCGAAAGCAGCAATTGGAGAGTTTAAAATTGAAGCGTATGACTTAAAAAAAGGTGATAAAATTTTAATAACTGGTCCTTCAACAGGTGTTCAAGAAATGCTTATTGAAGATATGATGGTAAATGATGAAAATTTAGATAAAGCCACCAAAGGCGATAGCTTAACCTTAAAATTACCATTTCGCATTCGTTTGTCGGATAAATTATACAAAATTGTTGAAGCCTAATGGTTGTTGTTACCTTACAAAGAGATAAATGTATTGGTTGCAATTACTGTGTTGAATTTGCACCAAGGCAGTTTCAAATGTCTAAAAAAGACGGAAAAACGGTTTTAATAAAATCTGTAAACAATAAAGGGTTTCACACCTTAAAATCGCATGACCATACAATAGTTGAAGTTTGTGAGCAAGCTGAAAAAGCCTGCCCAGTGCATATTATTTCTGTGAAAGAAATATAGTTATTTTCCAGGAAAATTCGCTTTGCGTTTTTCTAAAAAAGCCGTTGTTCCTTCTTTAAAATCTTCCGTTCCAAAACAGTTGCCAAAGTTTTTAATTTCAACATTATAGCCATTAATGCCTTCTTCAAAATTAGCATTAATTGATTGTATCGCTTTTGCTATTGCCACACTTGAGTTTTTGGTTATTTTTACAGCAATATCTTTAGTAAAAGACAACAATTCTTCTTGGTTTACTACATTGTTAACCAACCCGTAATTTAAAGCCGTTTGTGCATCAATCATTTTTGCAGTCATTATCATTTCCATAGCGCGTCCTTTTCCTACTAGTTGCGTTAAACGTTGTGTTCCGCCATAACCTGGAATTACACCTAGAGTTACTTCGGGTAAACCCATTTTTGCATTATCGGAAGCAATACGAAAATGACACGCCATAGCCAATTCTAATCCGCCACCAAGAGCAAAACCGTTTACCGCTGCAATAACTGGCGTTTCCAAATTTTGAACAAAATCGAATAGTAGCGCTTGTCCTTCTGCCGCTAGTTTTTCGCCTTCTTCAACCGAAAAATGAGCAAACTCTGCAATATCGGCTCCTGCCACAAAGGCTTTTTCGCCACTTCCTGTTACAATAATTGCTTTTGTATTTTTGTCTTCGTTAAGTTGTTTAAAAGCTTGGTTTAGTTCTTGAATGGTAGCTTTATTTAACGCATTTAATTTAGTTGGACGATTAATGGTTACAACTGCAATATTTTCGGTTTTTTCAATTAAAATATTTTCCATTTTATAGTGTTTTTGTATGTTTTGCAACAGGAAACGAAACTGTAAAAGTTGTGCCTTTATTAATTTCGCTTTCAAAGGTAATTGTTCCGTTATAATTTTCAATTATATTTTTTATGATTGCCAAACCAAGTCCCATTCCGCTAGATTTTGTAGTAAACTTTGGTTCAAATATTCGTTGTTGATTTTCGGTAGAAATTCCTATTCCGTTATCTTTTACTGAAATTTCAACATTATTGGCTTGCTTAAAAACAGAAACTAAAACTAATTTATTTTCTTGATTTTCTGGAATAGCTTGAATAGCGTTTTTAACCAAATTGGTAATAACGCGAATTAGTTGCGTTCTATCGAAAACGGCAATAATTTTGTCTTCAGACGCTTGAAACTGAATAAAGTTTTCATTAAAAATATCTAATGCTAATTGTACTATTTTTACTACGTTTAATGTTTCGTTTTGTTGCGCTGGCATAGAAGCAAAGTTAGAAAACGCATTGGCAACAGAACTCATAGTATCTATTTGTTGAATTAATGTGGCACTAAAATCGTTTAATTTTTGTTTTATTTCTGGGTCGTTCTCATTAAATCGTCTTTGAAAACTTTGCACCGTTAAACGCATTGGCGTAAGCGGATTTTTAATTTCGTGAGCCACTTGCTTTGCCATTTCGCGCCAAGCTTGTTCGCGTTCGTTTTGTGCTAATTTCGATTTACTTTGTTCTAATTGATCAACCATATTGTTATACGATTCAATTAAAACATTAATTTCTTTGCTTCCGTCTTGTAATTCGAGTTTTGGATTTTCTTTACTAAAATTGGTTTCTCTAATTTTATCGCTTATTAATTGTAATGATTTTGTAATATAGCTCGATAAAAAATACGACAAAACAATGGCAATTAAAAACATTACCAAATATACTTGCCCAAATCGGATTAAAAAACTTTTTACCTCGTTGTCGTAAAAACTCGTATCTTCTTCATATGGTAAATTTAATATTCCTAGTGGTTTAAATTTATTATCTTTTATATACGAATACGACGAACGGAATTGATTGCCGTTAACGGTTAAAAACTCGATGTAGCGTTTATCTAGTGTTCCTTGTAAAATACGAAGTGTTGCGTTGTTTATTTTAGATGGTATTGTATCTACTTTAAAAACAGGTTTAGACGAAATGAGCAAATTGCCTTTTAAGTCGTAAATATTAATATCCATACTATGAATATCAGACAACTCGTGTATTTTATCTTTAAAAATATACGGAATATTCTCTGTAGTTAGTGGATAGGTTGTGGTTTTTAAAACGTAATTTATATTTTCTACAATTGAATTTTCTTTTCGTTCTAATCGATCTTGATGATAATTTTTGGCTTCCTTTCTAAATTGATAAATAGAAACTAGCGCAATTAATACCGAAGCTATTAAGGTTAAAAACAACATAGATAAGAAAATTCTTACCCGAAGCGATAGCTGATTTAAATTTAATAGTCGATACATTTAGGAATTGTTCTTTTCGCGAATTCGTTTATACAACTTAAATCCGAGCATTAAAAGTACGGAAAAAAGTAGAATTCCTACTACACCATAAATCCAATTTATAGCATTTTTAAGGATAACCAAAAATACTACAGCAAATAAAATTATGGTAGCGACTTCGTTCCACAAGCGAAAAAAATTTGAAGAATACTTTACTTGGTTGCGTTGTAATTGTTTAAAAATTTGATGGCATTTTAAGTGATACAAATACAATAAAAACACAAAAAACAATTTAACGTGCATCCACGGCTGTTGTAACCACGTTGGGTTTAAATAAAGCAACCAAAAAGCAAAAATACTTGCTATAATAGCACTTGGCCAAGTTATAATATACCACAAGCGGTATTGCATTACTTGGTATTGTTGTATTAAAATATCTTGTTCGGGTTGTGGTTTTTGTTTGGCTTCGGCATGATACACAAACAATCGAACAATATAAAACAAGCCTGCAAACCAAGTAATAACAAAAATTAAATGTAGTGCTTTTATGTAGTTATAATCCATTTTCAATAGGTTTTAACTTTACATTCATTTCTCTTTTCAAAAAAATAGCTGTAACCAAAGTTGATAGCACATCGGCAATAGGAAATGAAATCCACACCCCAAAGATACCAAAATAATGTGGCAAAACTAAAACCAGCGGAATTAAGAAAAAACCTTGCTTGGTTAACGTTAATAACAATGCTGGAATAGCTTTTCCGGCTGCCTGAAAATAGGCTGCACCAATTAATTGAATGGCAATAATGGGCGATGCTCCAAAAACCCAACGCAATGCAGAAGGTGTTTCTTCTATAATTTTAGCATCGGTAGTAAATACCGATACAATGGGTTTTGCAAAAATTACAATAACAATGAAAATTAAGGTTGCTAAAAAAGCCGCCCATTTAATCGAAATTGAGATTGATTGGCTAACTCTATCAAACTTTTTGGCTCCATAATTATATCCTGCAATAGGAATAAAGCCTTGTGTTACGCCTAAAATAGGAAACAAAGCAAACATTAACATTCTACTAATTATACCATAAACAGCAACCGAATGTTCGCCACCGTGAATAAACAAAATATGATTGAGAATTATCGATAAAAGCGCCACAACTCCTTGCCGAGCAAAAGTTACAAAACCTAACGACGTAATTTCTCTTACAATTGCAGTATTTAATAATAAATATTTTGACCTAATTTTTAATTCGCTTTTAAATACAAAAAACCAAAGAATAAAAACAAAACACAAAAAATATGAAATTGACGTAGCCAAAGCTGCTCCAAACATTCCTAAATTAAGAATTTTTATAAAAACAACATCTAAAATTATGTTTCCAAATGCAGGAATAATCATAGCATACATTGCGAACTTGGGCTTTCCTTCGGCACGAATAACCGTGTTTCCCATCATACACAAGGCTAAAAACGGAACACCTAATAAAACAGGTAAAAAAAACTCGTGCGCTGGTGCTTTTATATCTCCATTTGCTCCAAATAATAGTAGTATTTCGTGTGAAAAAAAATAGCCTACTAAAACAGACGCTAATGCTAAAGTTAAAGTAATCATTAACTGATTGCCAAAGGTTGTTAATGCTTTTTCTTTATTTCCAGCTCCTAAAGCTCTCGAAATAATAGAACTACCGCCTATTCCTATTGCCATTCCTAAAGAGGAAATTAAAAATGTAATCGGTAAAACAACTGAAACCGCTGCAATAGCAAGCGAACCAATCCACTGACCAACAAAAATAGTATCTATTAAAATATTTATAGACATAAACAATATTCCTATTGATGCAGGAATAGATTGTTTTAGTAACAATTTTGGAATATCAAGAACTCCTAATTCTGATGAAGTTGTTTTCATCTAATTATTCATTTGTTTTTAATACATTAAATCGATTTCACTAATAAATTTAGATTAGTCTTATTTTCTATTATGCTTATTTCATCTGTTAACTTTGCGTTGCCCATTGGTCAATCCAGCGGCTTAGTGTTTGTGTCCAATCGTCATTATCGTTTAAACAAGGAACAGCTAAAAAGTTTTCGCCTCCGTTTTCTTTAAAACTGTGTGCGGCTTCCATGCCAATTTCTTCTAGAGTTTCTAAACAATCTGAAACAAAAGCGGGTGTTACTACCGCTAAATTTTTAATTCCTTTTTGAGCCAATTCATCAATTGTAGCATCGGTATAAGGTTGTAACCACGGGTCTTTTCCTAAACGCGATTGAAACGAGGTGCTAAATGTTCCTTCTTGTAAATTTAAAAACTGGGCAACTTGTTTTGTTGTTTCATAGCATTGATGGCGATAACAAAATTCATGCGCTTTTGATGGTGTATTGCAACAATTTCCATCTATTTTACAATGGTTTTTGGTAACATCTGATTTTTTAATGTGCCGTTCTGGAACGCCATGATAGGAAAACAAAATATAATCAGCTTTAAAATTGTGTAACGCGTTTTGCAAAGCGTTTGATAAATTCCGAATATAATCGGCTTGATTATAAAACGCAGGAAGAATTGTAAAATTTAAATGCGGAAATTTATTTTTTCTAATTTCTTCAGCCTCTACTAAAATTGTTTCGGTAGTAGCCATAGCAAATTGCGGATACAATGGAAATAGCAAAACTTCGGTTACACCTTTGCTGTGTAATTCTTGCAAACCAGCTTCAATACTAGGATTTCCATATCGCATAGCCAACGCAACAGGAATACTTGTTTGGTGTTGTACTTTCTTTTGTAAGCGTTTAGAAAACACAATTAAAGGAGAACCTTCGGGCCACCATATTTTTTTATAGGCTGCAGCCGATTTTTTAGGTCGTGTGTTAAGTATAATTCCTTTTACAAGAAAAGCACGTAAAAGATATGGAATATCTATTACACGTTTATCCATTAAAAATTGATCGAGATATTTTTTTACATCTTTTAATTCGGTACTATCGGGCGAACCCAAGTTTACCAATAAAACACCTTTACTCACTTTAGTAATTTTTGACAAAAATACTAAAGTTTAAACAAAGCGAATAAAATTATATGGTATTACTATTATTTTAGGGTAAAGAAGCGCCGTCTTCAGCGTTAAAAATAGTCCAGTTTAACCCGTCGCTTACAATTAACACAGAACGCAAGTGGTTATCATACATAAAAAGATTACTTGAACCACCAGAGGTAATTCCCTTTAAAAAAAACAATCCATTAGGTGTTATTAACTGGGCTGTGTTACTATTGTGTATATTTCGTATAAAATAAACACGCCCAGGATATTGCGTAGGATCTGGAAGTTCAAATTTATCGTCGTTACTAGACGGCGAAACCGATATATAAACACCGTCGTTAAGCAGAACAGAACTACCTCCACCACCTGTACCATTACCATTAACCGATACCGTTTTAACTGATAGATTTCCGTTTATATCTAAAGTGCTTTTAGGCGATGTAGTATTTATTCCTACTTGAGCAGAACTTACAAAAGATACTAAAAACATAACTATTAAACCAATTGTTGTAAAAGTAGAATTTTTCATTTTTAACAATTTAATAACCTAAATGTACTATTTTGATAATCAACAAGCAATTATTCTAGCTTCTTGCTTTTTCCGAAAACGTTTTCGTGTTGATAAAAAACTAGAAAAATCACTTTTTCTTACTTTTTTAAAAATAAAATTATAAAAAAGGCGGTTAAACAACCGCCTTTTAATCACTTTCCTAAAAGTAGTATTTCCGAAATCAACACTTCCGAAACATACCGTTTGTTTCCTTCTTTATCATCATAACTTCGATGTGTAAGTTTACCTTCAATAGCAATTTCTTTTCCTTTACTTACATACTTTTCAATAATTTCGGCAGTTTTACCCCAAGCAGCAATTCTGTGCCATTCGGTTTGTTCTACTTTTTCGTTTTTGTCGTTGTAATAAAAATCGTTTGTAGCAAGTGTAATATTAGCTACTTTTTTACCGTTTACGGTTTTAACTTCAGGTTCTTGACCTACGTGTCCGATTAATTGAACTTTGTTTTTCATGGCGTGTAAAATTTAAATGTTTAAAAAAATAATATTTGATTTTTGTCATCTTGATAGAGCTTAAACTCGTTCGTTCGGTTTGACGGTGCAAAGATTTTATAATTACAAAACGTTATTCGGTTATTAGCTATTTACTTTCGGTTGTAAATAATTGTAAGCGTTTGTAAACGGAAATTTTATTTCTTATCTTTGAAAAAACTAACATTTTTATGCAACAACAAATTAAAAAAGTAGCACTGCGAAATTTACAGATTGAAGATTACAAACAGTTAAAAGAATCAATGATTGAGGCCTATCCTGATATGGAAAACGCTTATTGGGACGAAAAGCACATTAAAGAGTTGTTAGCTGTTTTTCCCGAAGGTCAATTGGTAATACTTGCCGATGATGTGGTTGTGGGTTCTGCTTTATCTATAATAGTTCCCGAAAAAACAGCTTATAAATTACATAATTATAAAGAAATTACTGGAAATTATTCGTTTTCTACGCATACAAAAAAAGGGGAAATTTTATACGGAATCGATGTGTTTATTAACCCAAATTATCGTGGCTTGCGTTTAGGTAGGCGTTTATATGATGCCAGAAAAGAATTGTGCGAACAACTAAATCTAAAAGCTATTGTTTTTGCAGGTAGAATTCCTAATTATTTGCAATATGCCGATAACTATTCGCCTAAAGAATTTATAGAAAAAGTAAAGAAAAAAGAAATTTATGATCCGGTTTTATCGTTTCAATTAAGCAACGATTTTCAACCCGTTCGTGTTATGCGTAATTATTTACAAGGCGATAAAAATTCGCAAGAATTTGCCGTTTTACTCGATTGGAATAATATTTATTACGAAGAAGAAAAGAAACTAATTAATGTAGAAAAAAGTGTTATTCGTTTGGGGTTAATTCAGTGGCAAATGCGTTTGCTTCGCAATTTAGATGCGCTTTACGAACAAACCGAATTTTTTATCGATGCCGTTTCAGGTTATGGTAGCGACTTCGCGCTATTTCCAGAATTTTTTACTGCACCGCTAATGGCCGATTTTAACCACTTAAGCGAAGCCGAAGCCATACGAGAATTAGCAAAATACACCGATGCGGTTAAAAACAAAATGCAGGAATTTGCCATTTCGTATAACATAAATATTATTACTGGAAGTATGCCCTTTTTAGAAGACGGACATGTTTATAATGTTGGTTTTCTTTGTCGCCGCGATGGAACTAGCGAAATGTATCGCAAAATTCATATTACGCCAAATGAAGTTTTTCATTGGGGAATTACGGGTGGCAACACCATACAAACCTTCGACACCGACTGCGGAAAAATAGGAATTGTAATTTGCTACGATGTAGAATTTCCAGAACTCTCGCGTTTAATGGCAGACGAAGGTATGAATATTCTGTTTGTTCCCTTTTTAACCGATACACAAAACGGTTACACGCGTGTTAAACATTGTGCTCAAGCTCGAGCTATAGAAAATGAATGTTATGTAGCCATTGCGGGTTGTGTAGGTAATTTACCTAAAGTAAACAATATGGATATTCAGTATGCTCAAGCGGCAGTTTTTACACCATCAGATTTTGCATTTCCAAGTAATGGAATAAAAGCCGAAGCGACACCAAATACCGAAATGACTTTAATTGTAGATGTAGATATTGAAGCATTAAAAGAATTGCACGAACACGGAAGTGTGCAAATAATGAAAGATCGCCGACACGATTTATATAGTTTAAAAAAATTAAAATAAAAACTATGAAAAACCTTTTACTTTTTTTTAGCGTTCTATTTTTAACGCTGTCGTGTAAAGCCCAAAATACTTTAACTTATAATAATGAAAAAGGGGTGTCAAAAGCAACTCTACAAGATGTAGAATGGATTTCGGGTACATGGCGAGGCGAAGCTATGGGTGGCATTTGCGAAGAATTTTGGGATAAACCAAGCGCTGGTACAATGCTGTTTTGTTTTAAATTTATAGAAAACGGAAAAGTCGTATTTTACGAATTAGGTCATATTAAACAAATTGACAATTCGTTGGTGTTAGAAATAAAACACTTTGGTCCCGATTTAAAAGGTTGGGAAAAACAAGATGAAAAAGAAAGTTTTCAATTAGTAAAAATTGAAAGTAATAAAGTTTATTTCGACCGATTTACGTTTGAAAAAGTATCCGAAAACGAAATGAATATTTATGTAGTTTTTGAAGAAAGTGGAAAAGAAATGAAGTTTAATTACAAACGGATGTAATTTGAATTATCTAAAAAATTGAAATAAAATAAAAAAATGAATAAAGCTTGTTTAGAATGTGGCGATAAAATTATGGGTCGCGAAGATAAAAAATTTTGTAGCGATGGCTGCCGTAATGCCTACAACAACAAAATGAACAAAGACCAAAATAATTTAATGCGAAACATTAACAACAAACTTCGTAAAAATTATCGCATTCTTTGCGCTTTAAACCCAAACGATAAAACCAAAACTTCGAGAACAAAACTAATTGCAAAAGGCTTCGATTTCGATTTTTTTACCTCTATTTACCAAACCAAAAACGGCAATATGTACTATTTTTTATACGATCAAGGCTATATGGAAATTGAAAACGACGGCTTTTTACTAGTAAAAAAAGAGAATTGATTTTTAGATAATAGATGAAAGAGAAAAGAAAAAAAATTTCAATTTTAGGCTGTGGTTGGCTGGGTTTACCTTTAGCCGAGCAATTAATACAACAAGGTTTTTTTATAAAAGGTTCAACAACAACCAAAGAAAAAGAAGCTGTTTTATTACAAAATAAAATTCAACCTTTTATTGTTTCTTTATCCGAAAAAAAAATCGTTGGAAACATTGAAGATTTTTTACAAAATTCCGAAATTCTAATTATCAATATTCCCCCAAAACTTAGAAAAGAAAACGCAGAAAATTTTGTTCAAAAAATCGAAAATCTAATTCCGTTTATCGAACAGTCAACAATTAAAAAAGTCCTTTTTGTAAGTTCAATTTCCGTTTACGCCGATGAATTTCCTATTGTAGAAATCAATGAAAATTCAATTCCAAATCCAACCACAGAAAGCGGAAAGCAACTGTTGGAAACCGAAAAATTATTATTGTCGAATCCTAATTTTCAAACAACAATTATCCGTTTAGGCGGATTAATTGGAAAAAATCGTCATCCGGTCTATTATTTAGCAGGAAAAACCAATTTGCCTAACCCAGAAGCTCCTATCAATTTTATTTCGCAAGAGAATGCAATTTCTTTATTGGTTAAATTAATAAAAACGAGTAAAGAAATTAAAATCGTAAATGGAGTTGATCAAAATCATCGTACTCGGCAAGAATTTTACACTTCAGAAGCTAAACGATTAAATCTAATTGTCCCACAATTCAATAAAAATACAATAAGTAAAGGAAAGAAAGTGCGTTAAATTCGATTGCATTTTATCTCGTTTACAACTCAAAAAAATATGCTATCTTTACACCCAAAGTACACTTTTTTTAAGTAGTTCCGTTATAATAACAGGAACGATAACAATAGAAACAAAATTATGGCATGTAATAACTGTTCCAGCGGAGCCAAAGACGGCACTCCAAAAGGATGTAAAAATAACGGTTCGTGCGGCACCGAAAGCTGTAATAAATTAACAGTATTCGACTGGCTATCGAACATGAATTTACCACAAGAACAACAAGCGTTCGACGTGGTTGAAGTACGCTTTAAAAACGGACGAAAAGAATTTTTACGAAACACCGAAAAATTATCGCTTGCTATAGGCGACATTGTAGCTACCGAAGCTTCTCCTGGGCACGATGTAGGAATTGTTTCACTAGCAGGCGAATTGGTAAAAGTACAAATGAAAAAAAAGAAGGTAGCTGTAGATAGCGAACTTTCTAAAGTTTACCGAAAAGCATCTCAAAAAGATATCGACATTTGGAGTGAAGCTCGAAACAAAGAAGAGGCTGTTAGAATGCGAGCTCGTGAACTTGCCATAGCACTAAATCTGGAAATGAAAATTTCCGATGTAGAATTTCAAGGCGACGGTTCTAAAGCAACCTTTTTTTACACAGCAAACGACCGTGTCGATTTTCGTCAATTAATTAAAGATTTTGCTCGAGAATTTGGAATTCGCATCGAAATGAAACAAGTAGGTTTCCGTCAAGAAGCAGCACGTTTAGGCGGCATTGGTTCATGTGGTCGCGAACTGTGTTGTTCTACTTGGCTTACCGATTTCAGAAGCGTTAACACATCGGCAGCACGTTATCAGCAATTATCGTTAAACCCACAAAAACTAGCCGGACAATGCGGAAAATTAAAATGCTGTTTAAACTATGAACTTGACACTTATTTAGATGCTTTGCAAGATTTTCCCGATTCGGAAACGCGATTAAAAACAGAAAAAGGAATGGCAAAGTGCCAAAAAGTAGATATTTTTAAAGGAATAATGTGGTTTTGCTACGAAGACAACTACTCGCAATGGCATACGTTAAAAGTAGAACAAGTACAGGAAATTATAGCATTAAACAAAGCACAAAAAACAGTGGCTGCTCTTGAAGATTTTGTGTTTGAAATGCAACTTGATGAGCCTAAAAATTTCCAAAATGTTGTAGGACAAGATTCGCTTAATCGATTTGATACACCAAAAAAGAAAAACAATCGAAATAAAAAACGAAAACGAAACGAAGCTAACACTGTTGCTGCTAAAAACGAACAAAAACAAACAGTAAACACAGTTGAAAAAACAGAGCAAAATACTACTAATTCGCAACCCAAAAACAATAAAAAAGGAAAACGAAATAAAGGAAATTACAATAAAAGAAATGCGCCTAAAAAAGAGTAAATACTGGATAATGCTAGTGTTTTTTGGACTACTAGTTGCTTGCGACGGCAAACAAGTTTTCGATAGTTATCAAAAACTAGATGGAAATTGGGCAAAAAACGACAGCATCCGCTTCGAGTTTGAACAAACCGACACCATTAATCCGTATAATTTATTTTTAAATATTCGAGATAATAAAAAATATCCGTTTTCGAATATTTTTTTAATTGTTAATTTTAAAAACCCAAAAAACGAAGTTAAAATTGACACTTTAGAATACGAAATGGCTTTTCCTAACGGAGAATTAATGGGTAGTGGTTTTTCCGATATTAAAGAAAATAAACTTTGGTATCAAGAAAACTTTACATTTAACAAATCTGGAAAATACGAAGTTATTATTACACAAGCTGTTCGCGAAACAGGAGAAGTTAATGGCGTAGAGGAACTTCCAGGAATTACAGAAATAGGTTTTAGAATAGAAAAAACAAACTAAAATATGGCGAACACTAAAAAAAATCAGCCTAATTATAAAATATATATAAAGCGCTTTTGGCAAATCTTTTTCGGCGGATTAGCTTTTGTAATCTTATTATTCCTTTTAGCTTCTTTAGGACTATTAGGTCATATGCCAAGCTTCGAAAAATTAGAAAATCCCGATTCTAATATTGCTACCGAAATTATTTCTTCCGATGGTGTTGTACTCGGAAAATATTATGCCGAAAACAGAGTTCCTGTAAATTATAACGATTTGCCACCGCATTTAGTGAAAGCTTTAGTGGCTACAGAAGACGAACGGTTTTACGAGCATTCTGGTATAGATGCACGAGGAACTGCTAGAGCTGTATTAAAATTAGGAACCGATGGCGGTGCAAGTACCATTACACAACAGTTAGCTAAAAACCTCTTTCACGGAGCAGACGGTTCTAAGAATATTGTAATGCGAATTGTTCAAAAAATTAAAGAATGGATTATTGCTGTTCGCCTAGAACGTCAATATACCAAACAAGAAATAATAGCAATGTATCTTAACCAAGTCGATTTTGTAAACAATGCAATAGGAATTAATTCGGCAGCAAAAACCTATTTTAACAAAACCCCAAAAGAGTTAACTATAGAAGAAAGCGCTGTTATTGTGGGTATGTTAACCAATCCTTCAAAATTCAACCCTAATCGCTTTGTAGAACGTTCTACAACCCGAAGAAATGTTGTACTTGGGCAATTGGTACGCAATAATGTTATTAACGAAAAACAATTCGATTCGCTTAAAAAAATTCCAATTAAACTAGATTTTAAACCCGAAAGCCACGCATCTGGTTATGCTACTTATTTTCGTGAATATTTACGAAACTATATGAAGCAATGGGCAAAAAATCATAAAAAAGAAGACGGTTCCGAATACGATATTTACCGCGATGGTTTAAAAATATATGTTACTATCGATTCTAAAATGCAGCAATATGCCGAAGAGGCTGTTGCAGAACATTTACCTATTTTACAAAAGAAATTTTTCGAACTTTCTAAAGGAAAAAAGAATGCGCCATTTGTAAACATTACCGATGCTGAAACCGAACGCATTATGAACAGAGCTATGCGCGATTCGGAAAGATGGTACGTTATGAAAGAAGATGGGAAATCGGAGAAAGAAATATTGGCTTCGTTCGATAAAAAAACAAAAATGAAAGTTTTTTCTTGGAAAGGCGAAATCGACACCTTAATGACACCTCGCGATTCTATACGCTATTACAAGCATTTCCTTCAAACCGGTATGATGGCAATGGAACCGCAAACGGGACATATAAAAGCTTGGGTAGGTGGTATTAATTACAAATATTTTCAATACGACCACGTAGGACAAGGGGCACGCCAAGTAGGCTCTACCTTTAAACCTTTTGTATATGCAACTGCTATAGAACAATTAGGTATGTCGCCTTGCGATTCTATTATTGATGGTCCTTTTACAATGCCAAAAGGTAAATGGAATATTGGCGCTTCTTGGTCGCCTAAAAATTCTGACAACACTTATAGAGGTATGATGCGATTAAGTAGTGCACTTGCTAATTCTGTTAATACCGTTTCTGCTAAATTAATGGATCGTGTTGGCCCTAAAGCTGTAATTGATATGGCGCACGATTTAGGTGTAACTACCGAAATTCCCGAGCAACCTGCAATTGCACTTGGTGCTGTTGAAATTACGGTACAAGAAATGGTAGGAGCTTTTAGTACCTTTGTTAATAAAGGGGTATATATTCAACCTACTTTTATTACACGAATTGAAGATAAAAACGGAATTGTACTCGAACAAATTATTCCCGAAAGTAAAGATGTAATGAACCAAAGTGTAGCCTATGCTATTATAGAATTAATGAAAGGTGTTACAAAAGACGGTACAGGACAGCGTTTAGGTTGGGGAGGTGTTAGAGGTTTAACACAATACGATTATAAATTTAAAAATCCTATTGCAGGTAAAACAGGAACTTCTCAAAACAATTCCGACGGTTGGTTTATGGGTATGGTGCCTAATTTAGCCGCTGGTGTATGGGTAGGAAACGATGACCGTGCAGCTCATTTTAGAAGCACACTTTATGGACAAGGCGCAACTATGGCATTACCTATCTGGGGAATTTTCATGGATAAATGCTACAAAGACAAAGAATTAAATATTTCAAGCGAAGATTTTGAACGACCTAAAGACCTAACCATTAAAGTAGATTGCTGGAAAAGAAAAGTTGATACATTGTCTATAGACGAACCAAGTATTGATGAATTTTAAAAACAACAAACTAAATTATAATTATGATTTCAAGAAAAGTTAATTCTGTACAAGAAGCACTTCAAGGTATCGAAAGCGGCATGACTATTATGTTGGGTGGTTTCGGTCTTTGCGGTATTCCTGAAAATAGTATTGCCGAGTTAGTTCGTATGAACGTAAATAATCTTACTTGCATTTCAAATAATGCAGGTGTAGACGATTTCGGATTAGGGTTATTGTTGCAAAAAAAACAAATAAAAAAAATGATTTCTTCTTATGTAGGAGAAAACGCAGAGTTTGAACGTCAAATGCTTTCTGGCGAATTAGAAGTAGAACTTACCCCACAGGGAACATTAGCCGAAAAATGCCGCGCTGCACAAGCTGGAATTCCTGCTTTTTTTACACCTGCAGGTTACGGAACTGAAGTAGCCGAAGGTAAAGAGGTGCGTGATTTCAACGGAAAAATGCACATTTTAGAACACGCTTTTAAAGCCGATTTTTCTATAGTAAAAGCATGGAAAGGTGACGAAGCAGGTAACTTAATTTTCAAAGGAACAGCTCGTAATTTCAACGCACCAATGGCTGGAGCTGGAAAAATTACAATTGCCGAAGTGGAAGAATTAGTACCTGCGGGAACTTTAAATCCAAACGAAATTCATATTCCAGGAATTATGGTAAATAGAATTTTCCAAGGCGAGAAATTTGAGAAAAGAATTGAACAAAGAACTGTTCGTCAAAAATAATTAGACAATGTGCCAATGAGACAATAGGACAATTATAGTTGAAATATTGAAATTGACACATCGACACATTAACTAATTGACAAATTATTAAAAAAATGGCTTTAGATAAAAATCAAATTGCAAAGCGAATTGCTAAAGAAGTAAAAGACGGTTACTACGTAAATCTTGGAATTGGTATTCCTACATTGGTTGCCAACTTTGTTCGTGAAGATATATCGGTAGAATTTCAATCGGAAAATGGTGTTTTAGGAATGGGACCATTTCCTTTTGAAGGAGAAGAAGATGCCGATATCATCAACGCTGGAAAACAAACTATTACTACATTACCGGGCGCAAGTTTCTTCGATTCTGCTTTTAGTTTCGGAATGATTCGTGCTCAAAAAGTAGATTTAACCATTCTTGGCGCTATGGAAGTTTCGGAAAATGGAGATATTGCCAACTGGAAAATTCCTGGAAAAATGGTTAAAGGAATGGGTGGTGCTATGGACTTAGTAGCTTCAGCTGAAAATATTATTGTAGCGATGATGCACGTGAATAAAGCAGGAGAATCAAAACTATTAAAACGTTGTTCATTACCGCTAACAGGTGTTGGTTGCGTTAAAAAAATTGTTACCGAATTAGCCGTTTTAGAAGTTACGCCACAGGGTTTCAAATTATTAGAAACAGCACCAGGCGTTAGTGTTGAAGACGTTAAAAATGCAACAGAAGGAACCTTAATTATTGAAGGAAATATTCCTGAAATGGATATTAATTAGCCAATGAGACAATGTGCCAATAAGCTAATTAGTCAGTTAGCCAATGAAAAAAATTGACACATCGACACATTTTCAAATTGACATATTAAAACAATGAATCCAAAAGTAATTTTAAAACCAGGTAAAGAAAAATCAATTCTAAGAAGACACCCGTGGGTTTTTAGTGGTGCTGTTTATGGTGTTACGGAAGAGCTAGAAGACGGACAATTAGTAGATGTTGTCGATAACAATCAAAAACATTTAGGAGCTGGTTTTTTTAGCGATAGAGGAAGTATTGTGGTTCGATTATTGACTTTTGGAAAAGAACAATTTACCGAAAATTTTTGGGTTGAAAAATTACAATCGGCTTGGGAATTACGAACTAAATTATTGGATGTAAATGAAACGAATGCTTTCCGATTAATTCATGGTGAAGGCGACGGCATTCCGGGATTAATCATCGATTTTTATAATAATTGTTGGGTTATCCAAGCACATTCTTCTGGCATTTATTTCCAAATGGAGAAAATTGCAAATGCTATTCAAAAAACTTTTGCTAAAAACTGCGAAACTATTTATTGTAAAAGCTCAAGCACTTTACCGAATACTGGAACCGATTACTTTTTATTTGGAACCAAAGAAAGTACCATTGCTAAAGAAAACAACATTCAATTTCATGTAAATTGGGTGGAAGGACAAAAAACAGGTTTCTTCCTTGACCAACGCGATAACAGAAAATTATTAGGTACTTTTTCTAAAGGGAAAAAAGTATTGAATACGTTTTGTTATACGGGCGGATTTTCAATTTATGCGATGTCCGCAGGAGCCGAATTAGTGACTTCGGTAGATATATCGCAAAAAGCGGTTGATTTAGCCTCTCAAAATATGGAGTTGAATTTCCCGAATTCAAACCACAAAGCAGTAGCCGATGATGTGTTTAATTTCATGAAAGAAAACCATCAAATCTATGATGTTATTGTTTTAGATCCGCCAGCTTTTGCGAAAAATATTAAAAGCAAACACACCGCAACACAAGCCTACAAACGCTTAAATATTGCCGGATTAAAAGCCTTAGCACCAAAAGGAATTTTATTCACGTTTTCTTGTTCACAAGTAATCGATGATGTATTGTTTTACAATACTGTAGCCGCAGCCGCTATTGAAACAGGAAGAAACATTCGTGTATTACACAAATTAGAACAAGGACCAGATCATCCAACCAATATTTACCATCCTGAAGGACATTATTTAAAAGGGTTGGTGTTGTATGTGGAGTAATTTTAGTTGTCAGTATTCAGTTTATAGTATACACTATGTCATTGGGAGGAAGAATGACGAAGCAATCTCATCCCAACAAACAGATTGCTTCACCTTACAGGTTCGCAATGACGAAAAAAGATTAATTTTAATTAAGGAAAAACTAAAGGTAAACCAAATCCATTGTCATATTCTCTTAGTACCCATTTATTATTTACTTTCTTCGCGATTACAATATCAGGTTTAGAATTTAAAAATCTATATATTTCAAAATATGCCATATTTTTTTCTTTATTAAACGAAACTCTTGAAACACCAAGCAAAATCCCATTAATTTCAGAATCGTCAAAAAATTCACCTTTTGCTGCAATAGAATCTCGCTCAATTAATTTAATATCTAAAGTAGATTTCAATAATTCTGATTCACTTATTAATCTTTCTTCATCTAATTCTATAAATTCATTTCTATCCTCAATATCATTTGAAATTAAATAATTCATCATTCCAATTTTAAGCTTTTTATTTTGTTTGGCTAAAATTTTAATAGAATTTATATATTCTTCTCTTCTTATTAAAAATGCTTTAAAAATTGAATCTTGATTTTTCTCTATAAGTCTAATTTGTTTTATAGAATAATTAGAGCTATCAATTGCTTCAGGAGGAGGGGGTAATAAATGAATAAAACTTGTATAATTATGAATAATATCTGGCAAAACATCAGATAAAACTTCCGCTTCTAATTCTTCATATGATTTTTCTTTCTTTTCACAAGAAAAAATAACAAATGAAACTAATATGATAAAGATGTTTTTCATATAATTATAACGTCAAAATATTATTAAATTGTCTCCACTCTTTAAACACTAAAACCTGCTAGCATTCACTAACAGGTCTTTTTTCTTTATTCTATTCTCTAAAAGAACTACTTCAAATTCGCAAAGAAATCATTTCCTTTATCATCTGTAATAATAAACGCAGGGAAATCTTTTACTTCAATTTTACGAACGGCTTCCATTCCTAATTCTGGGAAATCGACTACCTCAACCGAAAGAATATTTTCTTTTGCCAAAATAGCCGCTGGTCCACCAATTGAACCTAAATAGAATCCGCCATACTTCGCGCAAGCATCTGAAACTTGCTTTGAACGGTTTCCTTTAGCTAACATAACCATACTTCCACCGTGTTTCTGGAATTCCTCAACATACGGATCCATACGCCCAGCGGTTGTAGGTCCAAAACTTCCCGACGGCATTCCTTCTGGCGTTTTTGCTGGTCCTGCATAATATACTGGGTGATTTTTAAAATACGCTGGCATAGGTTGCCCAGCGTCTAGCATTTCTTTAATCTTAGCGTGTGCAATATCACGCGCAACGATTACTGTTCCGTTTAATTTTAATCGTGTTTTGATGGGATATTTAGAAAGTTCTGCTAGGATATCTTTCATCGGACGATTTAAATCCACAATTACAGGTTCTTCTAAATGCGGCGCTACTTCTGGTAAAAACTGAGCTGGATTCGTTTCCAATTGCTCTAAGAAAATACCATCTTTAGTTATTTTTCCTTTAATGTTTCGATCTGCCGAACAGGAAACGCCTAATCCAACCGGACAAGAAGCAGCGTGACGCGGTAAACGAATGACACGCACATCATGTACAAAATATTTTCCACCAAATTGGGCTCCTATTCCACTTTCGTAGCAAATTTGTTGTACTCTCGCTTCCCATTCTAAATCGCGGAAAGCTTGGCCTGCCATGTTTCCTGATGTTGGTAAATTATCATAATACCCAGCAGATGCTTTTTTAACTGCTGCTAAATTCGCTTCTGCAGAAGTTCCACCAATAACTAAAGCCAAGTGATACGGCGGACAAGCCGATGTTCCTAAATCTTTTATTTTTTGTTTTACAAATTCCGTCATCGATTTTTCATTCAATAACGATTTTGTTTGTTGGTACAAAAACGTTTTGTTGGCCGAACCTCCACCTTTTGCTAAAAATAGAAACTCATACGAATTTCCTTTTTTAGCATAAATATCAATTTGTGCAGGTAAGTTAGAACCCGAATTTTTCTCCTCAAACATACTAATGGGTACAATTTGAGAATAACGTAAATTTCTTTTTTGATACGTATTGAAAACACCGCGCGATAAATATTCGGCGTCATCAACGCCTGTGTACACATTTTCTCCTTTTTTTGCCACAACAATTGCCGTTCCCGTATCTTGACAAGAAGGTAGTTGTTTATCTATTGCTACTTTTGCGTTTTCTAATAAGTTATAGGCAACAAATCGGTCGTTATCGGTTGCTTCTGGGTCGTTTAAAATATTGTGTAAACTTTGTAAGTGTTTGGTGCGAAGCATAAAAGCAACATCAAACATGGCTTCTTCGGCTAATAATTCTAAACCTTTTGGGTTAACCACTAATATTTCTCTATCGCCTAATTTTTCAATGGTAACGTAATCAGAAGTTAATTTCTTGTATTGCGTATCGTCTTTTAAAATCGGATACGGATCTTGGTATATAAAATCCATTGTGTGTTCGTTTTTTAAGTGATGTAAAGATACGGATTTTTTGAAATTAACCTGCAAGGTCTTGAAAACCTTGTAGGTTTTTATTTAAAGCAGAAAAGCATTTTTCAAAACAACAATTGTCCCGCTATTCGCTATATCTTTTTTAGTTTGTCATTGTGATGAAGAATGACGTGGCAATCTAAACTAAAAAAGGATGCCGCTTCTATCGGGGCTATTTATCACGTACTATTAACCTGCAAGGTCTAACTGACCTTGTAGGTTTTATCATTCTAACGTAAATTTACTCGCCAAAGTTCTTTTTTTTGAATTGTGACAATATTTAAAATTATCAACATCGTCAAATAAATTTATAACTTCAAATTTGTTTACCAATGATTCAGAATTATTTACAATATTTTGGTAGGAAGAAAATTCGAAATCAACAAAATCAATATTCAAGTGATGATAAGGATTTAAATGAACATAAATAATTACATTTTTTAAATATTCATCAGAAGTTAATTCAATCCTCTTAAAATGTTTTTCAAATAAACTTCCAGTTCTATTTTGTTGCTTATTATACGCTTTTGCATAAGCATTAAATAAGTTTGAAAAAGCTTGAGTTACAATTTTCTCATCTTCTGTTACTTGTATTACAAAGTGAAAATGATTATCCATTAAACAAAAAGCTAATATCGAAACTTTATCATTTAAATACTTAGAAACTAATTTTAGAAAATAAGACTTGTTTTCATTTAAACTAAAAATATTACAGCCATTTATTCCTCTATTGTAAATGTGATAAAATTTATCTTTTTGCAATATTTCTAATTTCATTGAAATTTTTGTTATTATACCTACAAGGTTTTGAAAACCTTGCAGGAAAATGTTTTTTTCCTAAAAAAACCAACTTGCCACAAAAATTGCCGTTAACACACAAATTAAATCTACTAACAACATCATCCATAACGTGTAACGGGTATCTTTAATATTTACCGACCCAAAGTAAACCGCAATAACATAAAAAGTAGTTTCGGCACTACATTGGAAAATACAACTTAAACGGCCTGCGAAAGAATCGGGTCCGTAAACGCGCATAGCATCAATCATAAATCCGCGTGAACCACTCGAAGCAAAAGGTCGCAACATGGCAACTGGTAACGAATCGATAATTTCTTTGTGAACGCCTAAATGTGAAAATACAAACGCCATTCCTTGACTAATTAACTCGAATAAACCACTGTTTCTAAACAAGGAAATTGCCACTAACATTCCCATAACGTAAGGAAAAATCATGGCTCCTGTTTTTAATCCATTATTGGCTCCAACAACAAAAGTGTCGAATAAATTGGTGTTTTTGGCAATGAATTTCTTTTCGTTTATGAATGAAAAAACTAATGTAAATCCTATAATCGCTAATAATAAAACACCTGATAAATTAGCAGTAAAATAATTTTTACCTATTAAATCTAACGTGTTTACATAAAACAATAACCCAATAATAGCTCCAATTAACGACATTAACCCGACTAATAACGAAGCGCTTTTAAAATTGATACGTTGCTTTATTCCTACTAAAATAAAAGCGGCAATAGTTCCAATAAACGATGTAATAATACATGGCAACATTACATCGGCTGGGTTAGCTGCATTTTCAGCAGCACGATAACCAATAATTGAAGTTGGGATTAAAGTTAAGCCTGCAGCATGTAAACACATAAACATAATTTGTGCATCGCTAGCTTTGTCTTTATCAGGATTAATTTCTTGCAGTTTTTCCATGGCTTTTAACCCGAAAGGTGTTGCAGCAGAATCTAAACCTAAAAAGTTGGCCGCAAAATTTAAAGTCATGTATGAAATGGATTCGTGATTTTTTGGGATAGAAGGAAATATTTTAGAAAAAACTGGACTTAAATACCCTGCGAGTTTTTCGGAAGCACCAGAAATAATCAACAATTCCATGATACCACAAAAGAACGCTAAATAGGCAATTAACGGAAGAATTAAATCTAACAAGCTGCTTTTTGCCATGGGTAATAAACCATCGGCTTTTTGTGTGCCGCTGTAGATTTTTACCGTTTGTTTGTTGTAAACATACGTAGTATCAGCATCAGCAGAAACTTTATTTAAAACAAACTCGTTGTTTTTAGAAACTTTTAAACTGTCTTGAACAAATTTTGGAATTTCGTTTAAGTATTTTTCACTTATTAAAAGTGGTTCGCCTTGTTTTCCATTTAATACATAATCGATGGAATAATATTGATTGGTAAACAATCCTGCAATTACAAAAATGATAGAACAAACGAATATAACGAGCCAAAATCTGCTTAAAACCATAATTTTTAGTTGAAAGTTTAAGGTTAGAAAGTTTCAAAGTTAGTATAATATATTAAACTATACATGCGTAATTTCTTCATCTATCAACAAATCTTCTCTTCGGAAACGCAAGAAAATTTGAGCAACTGCAATAACGTCTTTTTCGCAATAGGTAATAATACGGTCGATGTTCTTTTCAATATAAAAAACACGTGCTACTTCGCTGCCGTCGATATCGTCTTTAGGCGATGGAATATCTAATATTTTGGTTAGTAAGCGTAATGAAGTAAAGTGTTTATAATCGCCAAATTTCCACAATTCTAACGTATCTAAATGTGGAACTTCCCAAGGTTTTTTTCCAAATAAATTCAATTTGTCGGGTAATGCTACACCGTGAATAATCATGCGGCGCGCAATAAACGGAATGTCGAATTCTTTTGCATTATGTCCGCATAAAACATGAGACGCACCATTAAAATGTTGGTTTAGTAAATTGGCAAAATCTTGTAAAATTTTCTTTTCTTCTCCCCAAAAACTCGTTACTCTAAAGTTTCGAATATCGGCTTTGTTGGTAAAATACCCTACTGAAATACAAATGATTTTTCCAAATTCGGCCCAAATTCCTGCTCGGTCATAAAAATCTTCAGCCGTAACTTCATCGCGACGTTGGTATTGGGTTTTTTGCTCCCATAATTTTTGAGTTTCATGATCCATTCCTAAATAAGAATCGTATTGCGGAACGGTTTCAATATCTAAAAACAGTATATTATTGAGTTGAATTTTTTCTATCATTTGTTTATTGTTTATAGTTGTTACTTCGTTTCAAGTTTCAAGTTAATCTATACTCTATTTTCTTTCCTCTTTCTTCTTTCCTCTATTTTCTCTTATCTAACATCTGATACGCTTCCTCTACATACACGTATAAATCATTACTATGTGGGTTGGTTGCGGTTTGTAACCCTTTTAAATGCCCAAGACGCACAATTATAACATCGTCTTCTGGAATTACGATTACAAATTGCCCTAAGTGGCCTCGCATATAATACAATTTCTTATCGTTTACTGTTGCCATCCACCAACCATAGCCATATTCTGGGCTTTCGGCAAAGCGAGGCGTAACACATTTTTGTACAAAAGCAGAATCGAGAAGTTGTTGGTTGTTCCATTTTCCGTGTTGTTTCATTAGTTTACCAAAACGAGCAAAATCGCGTGCATTACTCGCAATACAACAATACGCTTTTTCAATACCATCGGGTTCGTGGTCTAATTGCCAAAGTGCTTCATTCTCTGCTCCCATAGGTTGCCAAAAGTTTTTCGACACATAATCGGATAAATAGTCTCCCGTTGCTTTTTCAATGCACATCGCTAATAGTTGGGTTGCACCGCTTAAATAGTTGAACGATTGTCCTGGTTTATCTTTTACTTCTAGTCCAAGAATTACTTTCTTTAAATCATCATCAAAATAAGCACGTGTTACAATGGAAAACGGACTATAATAGCGTTCGTCCCAGCTTAAGCCTGAAGCCATTGAAGATAAATCGCCAACGGTAACTTCACTTGCATATTTGCCTTTTAATTCAGGAAAAAAATCGGTTACTTTTTGATCTAAATTTTTAATTTTTCCTTCCATTATGGCTTTTCCTAAAGCTAATGTAACCACACTTTTTGCCATTGAAAAAGAATTGGATTTAGAATCTTTATTATAACCATCGAAATAACTTTCGTGCCAAATACTATCATTTTTGATAATTAAATACGCTACGGTTTGTAGTTCTTTGTGCGTGTTTTCTAAGTTTTTTGTGGCAGAAACCGAATTGTAATCTTTTGCAATTGCCCAAGGTTGCGCCGTTCCTTTTTTAATTTCTCGATTTGGGAAATGTGTATAATCGTCTAAAAAAGCAGTCGTATGACCACGAAAATATATGGTTCGCACGGCTCTTAGTAAATAATCGACATCAAAAATGTACGCTAATATAATAATTGTAGCTAAAATAATAGCCAGCCATTTAAAGAAGTTTTTTATAAATTTCATCAAAATTAGATTGAATTAGATTGAATTAGATTGTACTAATTTATAAAAAATTACAACTGAATTAAACCTATTAGAATAAAGTTTGTTGTTTTTCGCCTTTTTCGTGCTCTAAAAGCCATTGTTTGCGCCATAAACCACCGGCATAACCAGTTAAAGAGCCGTTGGAACCAATAACGCGATGGCAGGGTACAACAATCCAAAGCGGATTTTTACCGTTGGCAGCGGCAACCGCACGAATAGCTTTTATATTGTCTAGCTTTTTTGAAAGCTCTAAATATGAAATGGTTTTTCCGTAAGGAATTTGTTGTAATTCTTGCCAAACTTTTTGTTGAAATTCGGTGCCTTCTGGATTAAGTTTTAACTCGAATTGGTTTAAATTTCCTTTAAAATAGGCTGTTAATTGGTTAACAGCTTGTTGTAGTTCTTTTGGTATTTCTATTGAAACAGGCTTTTTGTGTCCAACAGAAATTTCGGTAATTCCATTTTTATTTCCTACAATTTTGGCGGTTCCAAGTGGTGTTGTTATATAAACTTCTTTCATTGTATAAAAATAAAAAATCCTCTTCAATTGAAGAGGATTTTGAAAAGAATTAAGTAATTACTTTATTATTTTAATAAGATCGATTTTTCTTCTTTTTCTGGTACTAAAACCGTTCCTTTAATCATTAATCTTGTAGGCGCAACATTTTCTTCGTTTGTTGTTACGGTAATTGCTTTGTTAAAAGCGTTTGGAGAAGCTGCATTGTATGTAGCAGAAACGTATCCTTTTTCACCTGGTTTAATTGGTGTTTTAGTATAGTTAGCAGCAGTACAACCACAAGACGGTTTTACATTTGTTAATAAAATAGTTTCTTTAGAAGTATTTGTAAATGTAAATTCGTACGTTACAGGTTTACCTCTTTCAATATCGCCAAAATCGTGCGTTTCTGTATCCCATGTTAATTGCGATTTTTTTTGAGGTTGTTGTGCTTGTTGCGCTTCCATTTTAACAGGAGCTGGTTTTATAGTTGCTTTTGCTGGTCTTGTTTGTGCAAATGAAACTACAGAAACACATAATGCTACTAATGTTAATTTTAAATTTTTCATATTTACTTGTTTTTATAAGTTATTACTAATTTTGATACCACAAATTTATAAAGTAATTTTATAGCTGTTGTTAATCAGTTTTTAATTGTTGTTAATTAGTTGTTAATGCGTTTATCTAAATTAAATATTGTTATTGGTTTTGGTTTGCTTGCTATAATAGGTGTTATTATTATGCAGCTGTTTTTATTGCGCCAAGCCTATCAGTTTGAAAAAAATGAAATTGATAACAAAATTCATTTTGCATTGCAAGATGTGGTTGAAAAAATTTACGAAGGAAACAATACAAGTTTACCTATATCGAACCAAATAAAAAAAATTACCGACAATTATTATATTGTTAATGTTGATGATGTGTTTGAAAACAAAATTTTAGAACATTATTTAATGGTAGAGTTTAATAAAGTAAAACTAGATCAAGATTTTGAATACGCTATTTACAATTGTGGAACCGATGAAATGGTGTATGGAAATTACATTTCTAGTAAAGGCGAAGCAAAAGACAAATGCGAAGACTGTTTTACTAAAAATTCTGATTTAATTTATTATTTTGCCGTACGGTTTCCAAATATTAACAAAACCTATTTTAGCAATTTAAAACAATATTGGATTTATACCGCTGTTTTGTTTTTAGTTCTTATTATCTATGTATATTCTGTCTTTTTATTATTACAACAAAAACATTATTCAGAATTACAAACCGATTTTATTAACAATATGACACACGAATTTAAAACACCGCTGTCGTCTATTTTAATTGCTTCTAACTATGCACAGAACCAGAAAGAAATACAACAAAATCCGAAATTGAGTAAATACCTGCAAATTATTACGAAACAGAGCAATAAACTCAACCAACATATCGAACAAATACTATCAATTGCGCGAACCAATAGCCATCAAATTCAGTTGCAAAAAACGCAAGTTAATTTTTACAAAACACTAGAACTGATTAAAGAAAACATTGTCCTAAAACAAAGTAAAAACATTTCGTTAAAAATTGCTTCTAATTGTAATGTTTACATAAATGCCGATGAATTTCACTTTTATAATATTTTATACAATTTAATAGACAATGCCGTAAAATATGGTACTAAAAACCCTGTAATCTCGGTTAGTGTTATCGAAAAACAGGCATCGTTTTTTCTTGTTTTTACCGATAACGGACCTGGAATTCCTGAAAAAGATTTACCTTTTATTTTTGATAAATTTTATCGCGTAAAAAGAAAAGACAGCGAAGAAATTGAAGGTTTTGGTATTGGATTAGCGTATGTAAAAAAAATATGCGACCTTCATCATTGGAAAATAACGGTAAAAAACACCGCAACAGGATTACAAACCGAAATTATTGTGCCCAAAAAAGATATTTATTATGAGTAAAAAAAGAATTTTATATGTAGAAGACGACGAAACCCTTGCCTTTTTAACAAGCGATAATTTAGAACAACATTTCGATGTAATTCACGCAAATAACGGAAAACAAGGTTTTGAACTTTTTTGTAACGACGATTTCGATTTATGTGTGCTCGATATTATGCTTCCCGATATGGATGGGTTTGAAATTGCTACCGAAATTAGAAAACGAAACACCGAAATTCCTATTATTTTCCTATCGGCAAAAACACTAAAGGAAGATCGCATTAAAGGATTGCGTTTAGGAGCAGACGACTACTTAGTGAAACCCTATTCAATTGAAGAACTTATTTTAAAAATAGAAATTTTCTTAAACCGAAGCCAAAAACAAACCGATAAAAAAATAAAATCGTACACTCTAGGCTCTTTTACATTTGAACCCGAAAACTATTTGTTAAAAAATGACGCTGCCGAAATTACACTAACCGAGCGCGAAACAGCTTTGTTAAAACTTTTTATAGATAATACAAATATTGTACTAAAACGCGAAACTATTCTTACAAATTTATGGGGAAGCGACGATTATTTTTTAGGACGCAGTTTAGATGTATTTATTTCGCGCTTACGCAAAATTCTAAAAGAAGAAACCCACGTACGAATTGATACCATTCCGCGAGTGGGTTTTAAACTTGTTATCGATTCATTTTAAAATTAAAACGAATAAATATACGCTTGTAAATCGTATAACTCTTGATCACTCATTTGCTTTGTAATTGCAAAATTAGTTTTCATCACATCATATTGTGAAGGATCAACAATAGGTTCGCCCTCGCCTTTTAAAAAAGTAACCATATTAGCCTTTTTATCCTTATAAATTTTAGAAATTTCTTGTAAACTTGGCCCAATAATTTTTGCTGAAGGTTGATGGCACGCAGAGCAAGTTCCTTTCCCTTCAAAAATTTTTTTTCCTTCGTTTACATTTCCAGCAACGGGCTGTTTTTCATTTTCATTAATTTCACTTGCTGGTTCTAAGCTTGTGTTTGTTTCAATTTCTTCGCTTGTTGGTTTAGAAAAATCGCCTTCCTTCTTATTGCCACAACTTATAAAAACAAGTATAGCAAAAACAAACAAGCATCTATTTATTGTTATCATATTATTTATTTTTAATTCTAATCAAAAGTAATATACTCAAAAAGAAAAAACTATGCGTTTTATCATAAAAAACAATAAAATTTGTTAATAAAATTTGTTAATAAAATTTTGTAACAAGCATAGTTTATTTAATTTTGTTGATATGATTATAGAAAACTACATTGCTAATTTATTATACCGTCACAATTGCATAATTGTACCCAATTTTGGTGCTTTTATTACCGAAACTGTGTCGGCAAAATTAGACGGAAACACCACTTTTACGCCGCCTAGAAAAGTAATTACTTTTAATGCTAACATTAAAAATAACGATGGCTTATTGACCAATTATATAGCTGTTGCTGAAAAAATTAGTTTTGAAAAAGCTACACAAAAAATAGAAACTCAAGTTTTAGAATGGCAAACTATTTTAGCGGATAATAATAGTATTTCGTTGTCTAAAATAGGAACACTAGTTTTTAATAAATCAAATAATTCTTTGTTTTTTAGTCCCGATACTACTACTAATTATTTAACGAGTTCTTTTGGTTTATCTCAATTTGCATCGCCAAAAATTTTACGCGAAACTTTAAAACAAGATGTAGCACAATTAGAAGAAAAAGCACCTATACTTATTGCACCAAAACGTAAAGCAAATAACTATACGTTTTTAAAATATGCTGCCGTTTTTGCGCTTTTAGGAACCGTTGGCGCTTTTGGATACAAACAATATTATGATATTAAGGTTGAGAAAGAAATGCTTTTAGTGCAAAAAAACGTGCAAGAAAAAGTACAACAAAAATTGCAACAAGCTACTTTTTTTATTGAAGCACCATCAATTGTAGTAGAACTTCCTGTTAGCGAAGAAAAATTGCATTATCATATTATAGCTGGTGCTTTTAGAAACGACGATAATGCTAAAAAAGCACAGCAAGTTTTACTAAATAAAGGTTTTAATGCAACTACACTACCTCAAAACAAACATGGTTTGTACCCCGTTACTTTTGGTAGTTTTAAAACGAAAGAAGAAGCCGAAATGGAAAAGTTAAAGCTTCACAACCAAGGCCATAAAGAAGCCTGGCTTTTAATTGAATAATTCAAAATCCCAAAATTTGGGATTTTTTTATGGCTATTTCGCAATGGAGATTTTATCTTTGCAAAAAAAACTAAACTATGCAACCAAAATTTCCATCTGACTCTTTAACTACTTTAACCGATTTGGTTTTACCTGGCGAAACCAACCCATTGAACAATTTATTTGGTGGTGAGCTTTTAGCGCGTATGGACAGAGCTGCTAGTATAACGGCGCGGCGTCATTCGCGTAGAGTATGCGTTACTGCATCGGTAAATCACGTGGCATTTAACAGAGCTATTCCTTTAGGAAGCGTCGTAACGGTAGAAGCAAAAGTTTCGCGAACCTTTAACTCTTCAATGGAAATTTATATTGATGTGTGGATTGAAGATCGCGAATCGGGCATAAAAAACAAAGCCAACGAAGCTATTTATACTTTTGTAGCGGTTGATGAAACAGGGCGTCCTGTTGCTGTTCCAGCAGTTGAACCTCAAACCGAATTGGAAAAACAACGTTTTGAAGCTGCTTTACGCAGAAAACAATTGAGTTTAGTGTTAGCGGGAAAAATGCAACCTAATGAAGCCACCGAATTAAAAGCACTTTTTGCTTAATTTAATAATTTTCAACCATTTAAAAACCTCAAAAAAAGTTCATTTTTTGAGGTTTTTTATTACACCGAGAAAAATTCTTCGAGTTCTTTTAAGGTTTGTTCGTTTGGTATAATATCTTTTACCACTTCCCCTTTATTTAGTACTACTATACGGTGCGAAACCTCAACGGTATGTTGTAAATCGTGGCTCGATACTAAAACCGTAGTGTTGTTATCGTCGGCTAGTTCTTTAATAATTCGTTTTAGGCGAATTTGTGTTGTTGGGTCTAAATTAGCAAAGGGTTCGTCTAAAATAACAACTTCTGGGTTGCCAATTAAGGCACTAATGATGCCTACTTTTTTAGCATTTCCTTTTGATAAATCGCGTAAATATTTCTTTTTATTTAAAATTTCATCATTAAAAAAATCTTGATATTTTGCAATAAAAACATCTACATCAGCTTTGTTCCAACCGCGTAAATTACCCACGAAATAAAAATATTCTTCGGGTGTTAAGTAGCCTATTAAAAATGTTTCATCGATAAATGCTGCAGTAAACGGTTTCCACTCTTCCGATTCTGAAACGACAATTCCGTTTGATGTAATTTTTCCGTTTGACGGGCGAATTAAATCGAGTAAAAGGCTGAAAAAAGTTGTTTTTCCAGCGCCATTATTACCTACTAAGCCAAAACTTTGCCCCTTTGGTATTTCTAAATTCTCTATATGTAAAACAACTGTTCCGTTGTATGCTTTTTTTAAATTTTGTACTTGTATCATCAATTTATTTATTTTTGTTTGTATGCTTCTAATGTGTCGTATTTTTGCGTTTGGTACACTTTTTCTATGTGTTTAAATATTTTGTTTCTAAATAAAAAACCAAAAACTCCTGCTAATGCTACCAATAAATAACCAAATTGCCAACTTATAGTATAATAACCTATTGCGTAAAGCAACATTGGCAGCAATAATTTTGGTAACGAAATTAAAAGTGTTTTTACGTTAAACGACTTTTTATCGCCAAAAGCATTTTTGTTACTCGTTAAATCTATTGGTGTTTTAATATATGCGCCACCTAGCATAACCAAGGTTGAGTTTACACCAATATTAAAAATAGCACCTGTTACAATGGCTAAATAAACTTCCCAACCAAAATACAAATAAAACGACGCTAAAATAGTGGTAACAACTGTTCCTATAACCATTAACCACCATTTTGAAGTTAGATAGTCTTTATAAGTTATGTTTTGCGTCATCATAAGCGGATAATACGAACTGTCCCAACTGGGCACAAACTGTCCAAAATTGAGTAAAAATCCGCCAGAAACAAAAATTCCTGCAAAAATTTTCCAAACTGGAGCACTGTAAGCATCGATAGAATTGGTAAAAAACAATAGTCCATAAAAAATAAACAAAACACTCATTAAAACTGTTGTTCTTGCGCGTTTGTTTCGTTTTATTAATCGAATGTCGTTTTTAATAAATTCGCCAAGAGTTCCCCATTTATCGAGCCAACTTAAATTTTCGGTTTTTGCTTCTTCATGTTTTCCTGCTAAACCAGCATCTAAATATAAATTTCTTTTAAAAAATTTAAAGGTTATTACATATAATATAATTAATAATAAAAGCGGAATTAACACGTAAAACCAATCTTTTACAAAAACTTGAAATACTAGCGACAAATACGAAACCGAATTAAAAATATTAAAATATTGTAATACTCCAAGTATAGCAAAAACGCTAACAACAGCATAAAAAATAGCATCTTTTTTATCTATAAGAATGGCAATAAAATTGTTGCAATATACAAACAACAGCATACTTATTCCCCAAAACAAACTATTAAGCGGATTGGGTTCTTTTACCATTAAAACTATAATAAACGGAATAAAGAAAAACCAATGTACAAAGTTAAAAAACGACAAAATAGTTTTGCCTAAAGTAAAATTTACAATACTATTTTTCTTTATATTTTGTGTAAGCAATGGTCGTATTTGTAGCGTTGGCATGCTTTGCAAAAAAAAGCGTATGGTTAAATCGGCAATAAAGTAAAATGCTATATAACCACTTACTGTAGGCAACGGTTCGAGGTTCATTTTCTTTAAAATAAAGTAAACACCAAAGCCTAAACCTGCAAAAACGAAAGCAAAATAAATGGCTCCAAAAATCATTACAATTTTTAGAAATAGGTTGGTTCCAAAGCTTTTCGATCGAAAAAAAGATTTCCATTGAAGGGCTAAAAATTGTGCTATCATTATAAAGATGTTTTTATATACGTTGAAAATAAGTGTGATTTGTTACAGTTTTATTTTACCATTTCATACTCTGGATAGGTTTCTTTTAAATACTGTTCGGCTTTACTTGGTATAATTTTTATAATAATATACGAAACCAAATAAAAAGAAACGATTAAAAAAGCCACTAAAAACAACACATAATTATTTGGTAACTCTTCTGATCGGCTAAACAAATTGCTAAAATTTAACGGCAAATACAAAAGTCCGGAAAAAGCACCGTAATTAAATATTATTTGCTCAAAAAGCCATGTTTTACCTGTTTCTTTTTTCCGTTTTTTTATTTTTCTGTTTTCTATAAAAAGTGCTGCAAACAAAACAACAGCTAAAACCAACATAGCAATGGAAAAGATGTATTGATAATAAAATGTTTTTATAAAAAAATAAGTAACTAGCAGTAAACCGATTGTTAGCATCACTTTTGGAATGGTAAAAAATGCTTTAAAGTGTTGCCACACCAACTTGCTGTATTTTTTGTTCATGGCTGCTTGGCGTTGTTCTACTACATTCATAAACCCAAAAACACCAAATTTTTTAAACTCGATTTGCAAAGCGGTTTCAAAGTCAAGCGTTGGGTTTTCTTGCCATTGCGCTTCAATAGCATTCGCTAAATGATCGACCAATTCGGTTTGTAAATCGTAATACTCAACATAATGTTGGCGTGTAAATTGGTAAAGACGGTCGATTTGTGCTGGAGAAAGTTTCATCTTAATAACTCAATTTAGGATTTACAATCGTTTGCATATTTTTAATAAATTCTTCCAATTCCGCAAGGCGATTTACAGTTTCAGTCGTGCCTTTTTCGGTTAATTTATAATACTTCCGTAGCCGATTATCTACTTTTTCCACCTCAACATCAAGCAATCCTTCCGCTTCCAATTTGTGTAATGCAGGATAAAGCGCACCTTCAGTAATGGTAAGTTCGCCTTTGGTAATTTCCTTCACTTTTTGCGTAATTTCATACCCATACATTCTGCCCTTTTCCTCTAAAAGCTTCATTATTATAGTGTTTAAACTCCCTTTATACAATTGCGAATTTTTCATTTTTTATTTTTTTTGGGCGTTCCTTGTACAAAAACTGCGTTTTTCCACAAGGCGGGCTTTCCGCACTACAAGGTAGTTTGCTTCAATCCCTAACGCGTTACAAACATATACATAATTTTCTTATGTATAAATAAGTTAGGTATTATTTTTTTAAAAAATTCAAATTTTCAAATTGAATCATTAATCGTATTTTTGTAAAAAACAAACAAACTATGTCAACATTTTATAAACTTAGTATAAAAGATATCACACGCGAAACACCTTCGGCTATATCAGTAGCTTTTAATATTCCAACCGAATTCAAAGACTTTTACCAATTTAAAGCGGGGCAGTACGTCACTTTAAAAGCCACTCTCGACGGACAAGAAGTGCGTCGTGCCTACAGTATTTGTACTTCACCCAATAGTGGCGAATTGCGCGTTTCAATTAAAGCCGTAAAAAACGGTTTCTTTTCAACATTTGCTAATGATAAATTAGCTGTTGGCAATGTACTTGAAGTAAGTACTCCTGAGGGAAAATTCACATTCGAACCACAAACCGACAAACAAAAAAACTATGTTGGTTTTGCAGCAGGAAGTGGTATAACGCCAGTAATGTCAATTTTACAAGCGGTTTTAGAAAACGAACCACAAAGTTCCTTCATTTTAGTTTACGGTAATAAATCACCCGAAGAAACCATTTTTTTCAACCAATTACACGATTTACAAAACCAATATGTAGGTCGCCTTTTTGTGCATCATGTGTTTAGCCAATCCAACAAAAGTGAGTGGTTTGGACGAATTGACAAAGCAGTTGTAAACAACATTTTGTTTAACAAACACAGCGAAAAATCGTTTGATAAATTTTATTTATGCGGACCAGAAGAAATGATCAATTTAGTTAGCGCCACATTAAAAGAACATCATGTAAAAGAAAATGATATAAAGTTTGAATTGTTTACCACATCAACTACTACAAATGAAAATAACATCACTGCCGATGGCCATACACAGGTAACTTTTCTTTTAGATGATGAGGAAACAACAGTAGAAATGAGCCAAAAACAAACGATATTAGAGGCTGCTTTAAAGCATAATTTAGACGCACCTTATTCGTGTCAAGGCGGTATATGCAGTAGTTGTATTGCTCGTGTTACCGAAGGTAAAGCCGAAATGAAGAAAAATCAAATTTTAACTGATGACGAAATTGAAGAAGGTTTAATATTAACTTGTCAAGCGCATCCGGTTACACCAACTATAAAAGTAGATTATGACGATGTGTAATTAGTTAACAGTTTTCAGTTTTCAGTTAATTGCGACTGAATACTGGAAACTACTTTTTCAGGTAAAATTGTTCGCATTACATTTTCATAACCAGCTACTGTTTTATTTCCATAAACTGATGTTGGTAATAACGGATATTGTTCTCGATTAGCAGTGATGCAAAATTCATCGGGTTGATGAAAAGGTTTGAATCCCGCATACGGATGTGTGGCTCCCCAAAGTGTTATTACTTTTACACCTAGCATGGCTGCAATATGTGCATTACCACTATCCATTGACAACATTATATCTAAATTTGAAATTAAATCGAGTTCTTGTTCAAAATTTAATTTTCCAGCAATAACCACAACATTTTCGTGCTCATTTTTTAGCGCATTCAGTTTTTCAATCTCTTCTTTTCCGCCACCAAAAAGAAATATTTTTACTTTTTCTTTGGCTAAATCGTCTATAACTTGTTGCATTAAATCTTGTGGATATACTTTACTTTCGTATTGAGCAAAAGGCGCTATACCTATCCATTTTGATTCTTTTTTTCCTGTTGTAGCTATAATTTCATTGGATAAAATTGCCTTTTCGGGAAATTGAGGAAGTGATAAATCTATAGAAAAACCTAATTTTTCAAAAGTAGCTACATGCCTTTGAAACATTGATTTTACTGGCTTAAAAACTTTATTTTCAGCTCGGGTTAATGCCTTTTTTTCGGTTCTGCCTTTATCGGTTGCTGCCACTTTTTTTCCGCTTAATGCAAATAATGTCCTAACAATTTTTGAACGAAGTACATTGTGTAAATCAGCTACAGCATCAATTTTATATTTTTTTAAATCAGAATATAAACGCAATAATCCTAAGAAACCCTTGTGACGCTTTTTTACATCAATTGCAAAAAAAGTAAGATTATGAATATCGTTAAAAAAAGGTTTAAAAAACGGACGAGAAACAACCGTTGTTTTTACTTCTGGGTATTGTAAAGAAAAAGCTCGCAACACAGGAATTGTCATAGCGACATCACCCATAGCTGAGAGCCTTATTACTAGTATATTTTTTGGCTGCGCCATTAAATATATTTATTTCTTGTTTTGATACAACACCGGATTTAATTCCTCGTCATTGTACATTTTCATTTGTTTATACACTTTCATGTATTTATCACCACTTTCAATATCCTCAATTAATTGCGAAATTGATGTAAACATATCTTGTTTTTGTTCCAATAACACGTTTAATTTTTCTTGACATTTAGCACGGTGTTCTGGTGTAGCTTCTTCACGATTGGCTTCTTCACTCATATGATAGATTTTCAATGCCAAAATAGATAATCTGTCGATTGCCCATGCAGGACTTTCGGTGTTAATTTTAGCGTCGGCTTTTACCTTTACATCTTTATATTTATCTAAAAAATAACTATCGATATATTCAACCATATCGGTTCTTACTTGATTAGAAGCGTCAATTTTTCTTTTTAAATCTAAAGCCGCTACCGGGTCAATTTGTGGATCGCGAATAATATCTTCGTAATGCCATTGCACTGTGTCAACCCAATTTTTAGCAAACAACAAATGCTCAATTGAACCTTTTTCAAACGGATTTATTGTTGGTTGATATACATCGTCAATAATATGATATTCTTTGATACTTTGTTCAAAAATAGGAAAAGCAAATTCAGCAAACATAATTTTAAATTTTATTTACAAATATAGTTTTTATACCTTTATCGATGAAATGTTTCACATAAATTTACCATATGCACATTCATTATATTTCTGAAGAAAACAGTATTTTAAATCATTTTTTAACGCAATTACGCGATGTTACCATACAAAAAGACAGTATGCGTTTTCGTAAAAACATTGAACGCATAGGCGAAATAATGGCATATGAAATGAGTAAAACTTTAGAATATAAGAATATTTCCGTGCAAACGCCACTTGGTGTAAAACATACAACTACTATTGCAGAACCTGTCGTGTTGTGTTCAATTTTACGAGCAGGATTAGCCTTGCATCAAGGGTTTATGAATTTTTTTGATGATGCTGAAAACGGATTTGTTTCGGCGTATCGCCATCATTATAATAATGATGAAAAATTTGAAATTTTAGTTGAATATCAAGCAGCTCCATCATTTGAAGGAAAAAATCTTATTTTAATTGATCCTATGTTGGCTACAGGGCAATCGTTAGTTGCGGTTTTAAATCAATTGCATTTAGAACAAAAACCAAAAGAAATTCATATTGCTGTGGTAATTGCTGCGCCAGAAGGCATTCAGTTTTTAGAAGATAATTTACCCGAAAATTGTCATTTGTGGGTGGCGGCATTAGATGAAAAACTGAACGAAAAAAAATATATTGTTCCTGGTCTTGGCGATGCGGGCGATTTGGCTTATGGCAGCAAGTTATAAAGCGGTGATAAAGAAAAACAAACTTAAAACAACAAGTATAATCAACATAACCTCGCGGACTATTTTACCTTGCACCGCTTGAATATAATTAGCCCCCATAATGGATATTGGTGCTAAACTAAATAATAACAAACTATTACTTTTAATTGGCGAAACAACAAAAATAACAATTGCTAATACAAATGCTGCTATAAGTTTTTTATACGTTGTTTGTAAATTAAGTGGTTTTGTATGCGTTGTAAATAGCATATTCGCAAAAAACAAAAGAGCTAGCGCGCTAAATACTGCCAGTGCTATATTTTGGTAGATAGTATCGAAATAATAAAAATTAAAACTTATACCTGTTTGATTTATTAAATGCGCTATAATTTGATTGTTAAATATTAAATTTAGTGCTACAAAAAGTATTGCAACCGTAACAAATGCAATAAAAGGGATTAACCAATTTTTAAAATCGCGAGAAAAATCTAAAACAATAGAAACAAAAACTAAAACAATATAAATTATTGCCCAAAAATGAAACAATGTTGCAATAAAAATCCAAAATGAAGCATCAAATAATTTTTCTTTTACATTTGCCATTGTTCTAAGCGATAATAAACGCCGTAACCCGAGAAGCAGAAAAAAGTTTGCTATTAAAATATTTTCACTTTTAAATATTTCGGGGAAAAAAAGTAAAAATAAAACAAAAAGTAATTCGCCAAAATTATTGTTAGCAGTAAGATTATTTTTTAAAATAATAAAATTTACTAATGCTACAGAAGCTACCGTTACCACAAAATAAAAGAGAAAATATAAAAGGGAAGCCCAACCGTCTTGAAATAAATTATTAAAAAAGAAATAACTTAAAAAAGACAACAATACTAAAATGCCTAAAATTAAATAATTTAATGGTCGAGTTTTTTCAAAAATGCTTGTTATCATCGGGATATTTTATATTTTTGTGGTGTAAATATAACACTTTATCAAAATGAAATCGTTTTTTGAAGCTATAGGTTCACTTTTTGTAGATTTTTTATTTAAACCATTTGACTGGTTACGAGAATTAGAATTATCTAACTGGTGGGCGGCTAATTTTATTAGTTGGATATTTATTATTATTTGTTGTGCGGCATTACTTTATTGGATAAAACAATTGCGTATTTTTAAAGCAAACAACGAAGATAACCAAGATACAACGGCACATTCTTTTTTAGGATAAAAATTTGTTCTTAAAATAGCATCCTAATACAATTTAATTTTGTATTAGGATTTTTTTGTTTATAAATCGAAACCAATATCTTTTCTATAATACATTTTATCGAAAGAAATTTTGTTAATACTATTATAGGATTGCGCAATAGCTTCTTGATATGTTTTTCCATATGAAGTTACCGCAAGCACTCTTCCCCCATTTGTTAACACTTTGTTGTTTTCTAACTTAGTTCCTGCATGAAACACTATTGAATCTGTATTAGCTTCTACTAAACCACTAATTTCTTTTCCTTTTTCATAATCTTCTGGGTAACCGCCAGATACCATCATTATTGTTGTGGCAGCTCTTTCATCAATTTCAATTGATATTTTATCTAATTCTTGCTTGGCAATAGCTTCAAAAATTTCAACCAAATCTGTTTTTAAGCGTGGCATCACCACTTCCGTTTCAGGATCGCCCATACGAACATTATACTCAATTACAAACGGATCTTCGCCAACTTTTATTAAACCAATGAAAATAAAACCTTTGTACTCTATATTATCATTTTGTAATCCTTGAATTGTAGGTTTTACTATGCGTTCTTCAATTTTCTCTAAAAATTCTGGTGTAGCAAATGGAACAGGAGAAACAGCACCCATGCCTCCGGTATTCAATCCGGTATCGCCCTCGCCTATTCGTTTATAATCTTTAGCCGTTGGTAATATTTTATACGATTTTCCGTCTGTTAATACAAAACAGCTTAGTTCAATTCCGCTTAAAAACGCTTCAATTACCACTTTAGTACTTGCCGCACCAAATTTAGCATCAACCAACATATTTTTTAATTCATCTTTGGCATTAGCTAAATCGTTCAAAATTAACACGCCTTTTCCAGCCGCTAAACCATCAGCTTTTAATACATATGGTGGATGTAATGTTTCTAAGAAAGCATAACCTTTTTCTAAATTTTCAGCAGTAAAACTTTCGTAACGCGCCGTTGGAATATTATTTTTTACTAAAAATTGTTTGGCAAATTCTTTACTTCCTTCTAATTGAGCACCTTTTTTTGATGGACCAATTACAGGAATATGAGCTAATTCAGCATCATTTTTAAAAAAATCATAAATTCCATTTACAAGAGGATCTTCGGGACCAACTACAACTAAGTTGATGTTTTCTGTTACTACCAAATTTTTTACCGCATCAAAATCGTTGGGATTTATACTTACATTTTTGGCGATTTGTTCTGTTCCAGCATTTCCTGGCGCTACAAAAAGTTGGTTGCATTTTTCACTTTGCACCATTTTCCATGCCATAGCATGTTCACGACCGCCAGAACCTAAAAGTAATATTTTCATTTGTTGTGTTGTTTTGTGCAAAAGTACATTTTATTGAAGAAAGAGAAAAGAAGAAAAAAAGAACTTTGATTCCTTCAGTTTTTATATTTTTGAATAAACGAATTTTTCATGATGAAGCTTTTCGACTTAAGTTTAAAAATTAATGGTTTTGACATCAACAAAGCGAAAGCTGAATTTGAACAAATTCTTTCAGTTTCGGAGAAAGATTATCAAAATTATATAGAAACAAAACGAAAAGAAATTGTTGCTTTTCATTTGCAAAACAATTCATTTTATAAAAATTTAGTTGGAAAATTAGACGTAGATAACTGGAATGATTTACCTGTAATTACCAAAAAGGAGTTGCAACAACCCTTATCAAATCGATTATCTACTGGATATAAAGAAAGTTTGTACTTAAATAAAACCTCTGGCTCTAGTGGAACTCCTTTTTATTTTGCGAAGGATAAATATGCTCATGCACTCACTTGGGCGCAAACCATTCATTTTTTCGATTGGTATAACATCGATTTTAATTCGTCTTATCAAGCACGGTTTTATGGTATTCCATTAAACAAATTAGGATATTTTAAAGAGCGTTTTAAAGATTTTTTGAGTCACCGTTACCGTTTCCCAATATTTGATTTGTCGGAGAAAAAATTTGATAAAATTCTAGAAAAATTTAAAACTAAAAAATTTGATTACATAAACGGTTACACGAGTTCTATTGTGTTGTTTGGCAAATATTTACAAGCAAAAAACATCGTTTTAAAAACGGTTTGTCCTTCCTTAAAAGTTTGTATGGTTACATCAGAAATGCTTTTTGAAGATGATAAAAAACTGCTAGAACATCAATTTGGAATTCCAATTGTTAACGAATATGGCTCATCTGAAACGGGATTAATTGCTTTTCAAAATCCAGATAAAAATTGGCAAGTAAATGCAGAAACTTTATTTGTAGAAATTTTAGATGAAAACAATCAACCTGTTTCAAATGGTAAAGAAGGAAAAGTAGTCATTACTTCATTGTACAATAAAGCACATCCATTTATTAGATATGAAATTGGCGATGTTGGCATTTTAGACGAAAAAAGCACTTGGAAAAAACCAATTTTAAAACAACTTATTGGTAGAACAAGCGATGTAGCACTGCTGCCAAGTGGAAAAAAATCGCCTGGATTGACTTTTTATTATGTTACTAAAAGTATTATTGAAGATGATGGTTGTGTAAAAGAATTTATTGTACGCCAAAAAACTTTAGATACTTTTGAAATTGATTATGTAAGCGATAAAGAACTCACAACGCTACAAATTGAAGCAATTGAAAAAGCAATTGAAAAATACTTAGAAACTGGATTGCATTTTACTTACAATAGAAAAAGTGTTTTGAAACGAACCAAAAGCGGTAAATTAAAACAGTTTGAATCGGAATTGTAGTTAATTTCGATATTTCAAAAAACCACGTACCATCCAGTGCACCATGTAATAAATAGATTGAAAAATAGTTAGTTTTTCAACTTCCCGATAAAATTTCCATTGATATACAATCAAATCCGACTTTTTACGCGATAGTGAGTTTTCTCTAATTCGGTATATCGCTTGACATTCTTGAATGCCGTATGCAAAAGGAATTTCTTTTAAATATTGCAACCATAAACCCATATCTTGGCGTTTTTTAATCAACGGCATGAATTTTTTACCCAATGCTTTTATATCTAAAAAAGCCGTTAAACAACTTATTGAATTTGATTTTAATATATCAGTATAGGTAACCTTTTGCGGAACGATAAAATCAGAATACACAAATTCTAGTTTTTCGTTGCTGCGTTTGTATGAAGAAAAAACAAAAGGAATTTTTGTTTTTTGAATTGTATTTAAACTATTTTCAATAAATGTTGGAAACCAAATATCATCTGCATCAAGAAAGGTCATAAAATCGCCAGTTGCTTTTTCAATACCTGTGTTTCTTGCGATAGCTGGCCCAGAATTTTGATTTAGTTTTACGAAATGAATACGTGTGTCTTTCGCTTGAAAATCGAGAATAATCTCTTTTGTATTATCGGTTGAGCCATCATCAACAATAATCCATTCCCAGTTTTTATAGGTTTGATTTTGAACCGATTGTATGGTTTCGGCAATGTGTTTTGCAGAATTATACGTTGGCGTAATTATGGAAACTAAAGCATTCATTAATATGCTTTTTCTTCGCCTTTAATAGCATTAACAATTGTCATAAAAACAATTTTAACATCTAATAAAATTGACCAATTTTCTAAATAAAAAATATCGTATTTTACTCGGTTAATTATATCTTTATTGTTTTCTACTTCGCCTCGGTATCCATTGGTTTGTGCCAGCCCTGTAATACCTGGTTTAATAAAATGACGAACCATAAATTTATCTACACTTTTGGCATACATTTCGGTATGACTTACCATGTGAGGTCGTGGTCCAACAACAGACATATCGCCTAATAAAACATTAAAAAATTGAGGTAACTCATCAATACTTGTTTTACGAATAAATTTTCCTATTCGTGTTATTCTTGGATCGTTTTTTTGAACCTGTTCTAAATCAGCAATAGGATTTAATCGCATTGATCTAAATTTATAACAGTAAAATTCTTCATAATTTAATCCATTGCGCTTTTGTTTAAAAAAAACAGGTCCTTTGGATTCTAATTTAATTAATAAGGCAATAATTGGAGTAAGCCAAGACAGTATTCCTACAACAACAAGAATTGAAAAAAGAATATCGAATCCTCTTTTTAATCTTTTATTGATTTCTTTTTCTAATGGAATCTTTCGAAGGGAAATTATTGGAATGTATCCATAATATTCAACGGTCAAATTACGCATTAAAACATTTTTATTATCGGGTAATAGCTTAATTGTTTTTAAATTATTATCTGCAAAATTTATTATTTCTTCCACATCGGAATTTGATAAATTATTTAATGCGCCGTAAATTTCATCAATTTGATTTGACTTAACAAAACTAAAAACCTCTTCTAATTGTGCTCTTTTTTCGAGTTTTAAATCAAATGTTCGAATAAGACTATAACCATAGTCTGGATTTTTTTGAAAAAAATCAACTAATTCATTTACGTTTTTTCCTTTTCCAATGATAACTACTTTTCTTAGGTTTCCACCATAAAAAACCCTATACTTTTTTAAGAGATAAAAAATTGAAAACTTTACAAAAGCAACTGCACAAAAGCAGCTAAAAATATAAATTTGTACCTCATAAGGCGTTACATATTTATATTTGTAACCTACATAAGCAAATGTAACCAAACTTATAAATAAAAATTGCTTAATTAATTTTCCTAAAATAGAAATTGCTTTTGTAAAACGATAAACCTCGTAAAAGCCCGAATAATATGAAATAACAAGCCAAAAGCCCGAAATTATTGTATGGTATCCAAAATTACTCATTGCAGGACGCATACAAACCAGAATAAGCAAATTTATAATCAATAAATCGGCAAAAGTTTGTATCGGTCTAATATATCGCGAGTATCTTCCTGTTTTGGGTGTCAATTATTTAGTAAATGTATTTAGAAAAATCTTTATGCTCTTCTTTTGCTAATTCTTCAGACGATAAAGATTTAAAATAGTCATACGTTAATTTCATTCCTTTAGATCTGTCAACCTTTGCTTCCCATCCTAAAATTTCACGAGCCTTATTCGTATTAGGTTGGCGTTGCATAGGATCATCTTTTGGAAGTGGTTTATAAATAATTTTCTGATTTGTGCCTGTTAATTTTATGATTTCTTCGGCAAAATCTTTTATAGTTATTTCATCTGGATTTCCAATATTAACAGGTAAATGATAATCGGAATGTAATAATCTAAAAATACCTTCTACTTGATCATCTACATAACAAAAAGAACGTGTTTGACTTCCATCGCCAAAAACGGTTAAATCTTCGCCTCGTAAAGCCTGACCAATAAAGGCTGGAATTACACGACCATCATTTAATCGCATACGTGGCCCGTAGGTGTTAAAAATTCTTACAATTCTAGTTTCTAATCCGTGAAACGTATGATACGCCATGGTTATCGCTTCTTGATAGCGTTTCGCTTCGTCATATACACCACGTGGCCCAATTGTATTTACGTTACCATAATACTCTTCCGTTTGTGGATGAACAAGCGGATCGCCATATACTTCAGATGTTGAAGCAATTAATATTCGTGCTTTTTTAACACGAGCTAAGCCTAATAAATTATGAGTTCCCATGGCGCCTACCTTAAGCGTTTGAATAGGGATTTTTAAATAATCGATTGGGCTTGCTGGCGATGCAAAATGTAAGATATAATCGAGTTTACCTGGTACGTGAACAAATTTTGTAACATCGTGGTGGTAAAATTCAAAGTTTTTTTCTTTAAAAAGATGTTCAATATTTTTTAAATCGCCTGTAATAAGGTTATCCATACCTATTACTTGATAGCCTTCTGCTATAAAGCGATCGCATAAATGTGAACCTAAAAAACCTGCTGCGCCTGTTATTAAAACTCTCTTCATTTGTTTTTATTTGGTTTGAGTTGCATCATAAAAAGACAATAAAAAACGGTAAAAAATACTACGCCTCGTTGTCTCCACAAAAATGATTCCGTCAAAAATAAGCTTATCATTAGAATTGTGAAAGAAATGTGCATAAAATCTCTTAGTTTAAAAGCTTTATAAAAAGAAACTCCTAAAAGTAAAAGTAAAAGCAAAAAGCCAACAAATCCTAATTCGGCAAAATTTTGAATGTATTGATTGTGAAAATTAAACGTGCCATAACCTGGGTAGAGGTTGTATTTTTTTTCTTTTTCAATTAGTTTAGTCAACGAAGCGTTGAGACCAAATCCTTGCCAAAAAATGGGTTCTTCCTTTAAAAACTCAAAAAACATTCTTGTTTGATATACCCTAAATGCTGTTCCTGGGAAATAATCTCCGTGTTGAAAAACTTCATTGTTCCACGCTTCGTAAATACTTACAACATGAACGCCATCTGTTTTAATTGTGGTAATATTGTGGCTTAATCCTTTATCTGTATTCGATTGAAACTCAAGCAAAAATCTGTCTTTAATTCTACTAAAAGACAATATAATTCCAATTGTTGCAACAATTACAAATACATTTCTTAATCGCATTCTATTTGCTGTTTTTGAATAAAAAAACACATAAATTAATGTAAGTAGCACAAATACAACAATAATGTTTTTAGAGGATAATAGTAGCACAAAAACAAACAACAAAGCGATTATTACATAATCTAACTTAGATTTCGTTTTTTTAATAAAAAAATTAAAAAATGCCAAAGAAACATAAACGGAAACATGAATGGCGTTTAATAGTTTTGGCACTAAACCATAATCATCGTCATACTCGCCATGATAAAAGAAAGCTCTCGTGTCTCCGGTTAATAAATAACGTACTATTGCTCGTATTAAAAAAAACAAAACCAAAGCAACTATTGAATAACTGTAACAAGTAATGAAAAACTGTTTTGTTTTTTCTTTAAACCTTGGTAAGAATAAATAAATAAGCGGTAGAAGAAACAAAATTAATTCCTTTGGAATTGCTTGCAATGTTCTTTCTTTATCTATTGACCAAAAATAAGAAAGTGCCATCCACAAGAATAATAAAACTGGAAAGACAAACGAAATATTAAAATTATAACTTAGCTTTTTATATTGTAGAAAAACAGACAATACTACTACCATTAAAGCTACATTATTTACACCTAACGGTAAAGCAATAGTAAGCAACAGCAGTAATAACGGTAAAAAGAAAACATTTTCTTGTTGCGCGTTTTTACCTTTTATCCAAACATTTTTTAAAATATAGTAAATACTGTTCATTTATTTTGTTCCAATTAAAATCATTTTTTATTGCGTTAAAGTTGTTTTGAACAAACTGCAAGTTATCATTTTTTTTGACAGTATTTACTATATTTTTAATTTCTTCTGGATTTGAAAAATAAAATGCGTTTTCTTGCAATACACCTTTATTAAATTCATTTTCATGAGCCACAATAAGAGCTTGAGATGCCATAGCTTCTAATAATGAAGGGTTTGTTCCGCCAACGGTGTGCCCGTGAAAATAAAGATTTGAAAAATAGCGAAGGTTATTTAAGATTTCGATATCGTATAATGCTCCAATAAATTTAATAGTATTAAAATTTTTGAATTTATTTTTTAAATAACTACCAAATTTAGTATTGTAATTACCAATAACCAGTATGCTTTGTTTGTCATTACTTAAAACTACACCGTCTAAAACCATTTCTATATTGTTTTCGGGTTCAAGTCTGGCCATAATCATGTTATACTTGTATGGAACAACATTAAACTGTTTTAAAACATGCTCTTTTGGTTCGTTAAAACCATAAGCCCCATAAGCAATATATTCACTATCTGTTTTGTATTTTTGTTGTATGTAATTTTGAATTCCTATTGAATCCGAAATTAGTGCATTGCTCTTTTGAACCGCTAATTTTTCGGCCCACAGTAAAAGTTTTTGTATGGGTTTAGAATATTTTGTTCGCTTCCATTCTAAACCATCCATATTTGTAATAACAATAGCGTTTTTAGGATGTATGTTAAACCAAACCGAGCTACTTGTGTAGCCTAATTGTAGAATGATATCAAAATTTCGTTTTCGAGAATCTAGAATACAATTTAAGTCGTATATATACTGTCCTGCTGTGCCAATAAGATACTCTGGATCATAACAATGAATAATAGAAACTCCTTTGAATTTTTTTTCTTTAAAAGGATGTTTATGAGAATTATACACAAAAACCTCGTGTTTTTGACTTGCAGCATACGTAGCAAAATATTCTGCAAATTGCTCAAAACCTCCATAATAATTTGGTATTCCCCGTGTACCAAGTATTCCTATTTTCATTTCATTTCATTTAACAAATAACAAAAATAAGTGTTCTCATTTATATAGAAGATAATAGATTTGCTTTTTTTATCAATATGACAATTGTCATTATCAAAATATCATTTTAATTACTATTTTTGTTAACTAAGAAGATTAAAAAGCTATGATAAATTTTGAATATTTAGAAAATAATAAAGAATCTCTAAGATTAAACTATTTAACGGCACAACCCTTCCCATATTTAGTTATTGATAATTTTTGTGATGAAGAAAAACTAAATAGAGCCTATAATTCGATACCTGAGCTTGAAAACAAAAGTAGAGATTATGCCTTTGCTAATAACAAATTTGAAAAATCTAATTATAAAGTTTTATCTCCTGAATTAGATGAACTATATAACGATTTATCCTCGGATCGCTTTAATAAAATTTTATCGTATATAACTGCTAAAAAAGTTTTTGTAGATCCTAAAAACCATGGCGGTGGCTTACATCAAGGTAAAAAGAACAGTTTTTTAGATATGCACCTTGATTTTAATTATCATCCTATTAACAAAAACTGGTATAGAGAATTAAACTTACTTTTATACTTAAACAAAGACTGGAAAAAAGAATATAAAGGTGGTTTAAAAATTAGAGATTTAAGAACTGACGAAGAAACAGAATTAGATGTTCCGTTTAACAGGTTAATAATTCAACAATGTGCGCCTTACACATTACATGGCTATGACATGACTAATTTTCCTGAAGGGCGCTATAGAACCTCTATAGCTACGTATGCTTATCAAATTCATAATCGTCATTTAGAAACACCCCGAACAACAGATTGGTTTCCAAAAGATGATGCATCTTTCTTCAAAAAACAATTGGCTAAAAATTATAATTTTTTAGTACAAACTAAAAATAAGTTATTTGGTAGCGGAACGGCTAAAAATCAATAGTTTAATTCTTTAGCGCTTTCGTTAAAGTTTTTGCTGCGTGTGTCCAAGAATATTTTTCTTTACAAGATTTTTGTAGCGAAAATAAGTCTATTCTATCTTTATTTTCAAGTGTGTGCAAAAGTAATTCATCGAATTCGTCTTGTTTGTATGGATTAAAACTATATTGAGACATAAAGCTGAAATCAGACATTGCTGTTTTATTGGAAATAAGTGTAGGTATTTTTGCTGCTACAGATTCTAATGCTGGAATGCCAAAACCTTCGGCTTTTGAAGGATAAACAGAAATTGTAGCTCCTTGTACAAGTTGTATTAAATCTTTGTGTTCTACCTTTTTTAAAAAAAGGATTTTATTTTGCACGGCTATTGGCAAATTATTAAAAATTTTTTCGAAATTAGGATTTGTATTAGAAACGTCGCCTACAAAAACCAATTTAAAATCTTTTTCGAATAATTTTAAATTTAAAAAAGAGTTTAAAATTAATTCGTGATTTTTTCTTGGTTCCCATCTACTAACGTAAATAATATAATTATTTAATTGATATTTTAAATACAATTTACGCTTTATCTTTTCCTTATCATAATCCTCATAAAATTCTTCTGCTACAGCATTTGCTGTTACTAAAACATTTTTTGAACTAAAATGTTGTTGAATTTTTTCCTTAGAATAATCAGAAACCGTTACTATTATATCTGATATTTTACTACTTAAAAAGTATAAAACACTATTAACCATTCTTTTTTTAAAAGAAAAATATTGTTTAAAATCAATAAAAAGAACATCGTGAATGGTTACAATGTATTTACACCTTTTAACTGGTGGAACGATGTATTGAAAGTGGGCAAAATCTATTTTATTTTTTTGAATTAATCTTGGTATATCGATAAGTAATCTAAAAAATTTACTTTTAGATGTGTATTGTACATAATGAGCATTTGGCTCTTCTCCAAAACATTTTTTTAAGTTATCTATATTACATGCTGCAAAATAAAATTCGATATCTGGGTTCATTTTAATCATTTCTTTGTAAACTCCTTCAATATACGTTCGAGTTCCTTGAAATCCATGATCAAAAACATGACAATCAATAAATATTTTCGTTTTATTTTGCATCTAACGTTTTCTTGTTTTTTACTAATTGTTCAGCTATTGCTATTATAAAACCTATTAAAATGGATTTGTTATCTAATTTTAAATAAAACCCTAAAAAAACCCAATTTGATAAAATTAAAAATATACTACTTCCTATTAATAGATTACCAATTGGTATCTCGTTTTGTTTTATAAAACGCTTTCCTGTTTTATAAAGAAGAAAAATAAAATAAATTAAAAGTACTACACCTAAAATTCCCGATTTCAAAAAAACAGTCATATAAGCATTATGAACATAGGGTATAAATTGAACATATTCGCCATCGTTTGACAATACTTTTCTTCCTAAATTTAACCTAGAACCCAAACCCTCTCCAAACATTATAGCCCAAAACCCATTGTAAGAAACTTGCTTTACCGTTATAATGTTTTCATAAGATCTGTAGTTGTCGTTAAAATCTTTCCAATCGCCTTTGTCTATCTTGGTTTTAAAGGGCTCTATTGGCGCGTTTTTCATTTTATAAAGAAAGCCATCGAGCCCTGTTCCTTGTCGTTTAGGGTTATAATACAAAATAGCCGAGTAGCCAATTAGTACAGATATTGTTGTTATTAAAAATACTTTTATTGATTTTTTTGTAAGTATCAAATATCCTTTTATCCCTAAATAAAGAATGATGAGCTGCAAAAAATTGGTTCTTGATAAGTATAAAAAAGAAGAAAGCCCAATAATTAGTAAAAGTAAATTTCTTTTTTTTGTAGTTATATTAATTTTAAATTTATCCTTGAAAATTAAAAGAATTAAGATATAAATTTCATAATCGCTAAAATATCCGCCTGCTGCACGAATATCGTTTATGTAAAAACTTTTATTCTTAATAATTACAAAAAAAGCAATTGCTAAGTGAACCAGTGCTATAATTAACCCTACATTAATTAATTTTAACCATGCGTTCGACAAACTATCTTTTCTTCTAAAAAGCTGGTATCCTACTAATAAGCCTAAAATAGGTTTTGATAAGTAGGTTAAATCTCTTATTTTATAAAAAAGCTTATAATCTTCGAAAAAAGAAATAATTGTGGCAACAAATAATATAAGGATAAACGGTAAAATTAATTTTATAATTTGTAAGGAATAGGTTTTTCTTATTGTTAATAAAAAAGTTAATCCCCAAACAAAAAAAGTTAATTCGTAGTTATTTAGGTATGTAACTGCAATACATAAAAAATAAAAAATTTGATATATATTTTGATTTTTTTGAGCTAGCATCATGCTACAAATTTAAAGATTTTATCTGCTCAATTTGGCCTGTAGCTATATTATAAATTGGTAGGTGATTTATAACTTTAATCCTCTGTGAGTGTCTTAGAAAAAGTAATTCCCCTTTTTTTCCTCTGGAATCTCTGTTATCTGATTCGTTAAATCCGTTTTCTGAAGAATATTTTTTGAATGGAGAAGACAAATCTTTTCTAACAAAATAAGCATTTACACCCGCAGAAGTAGTTCCAATGAAATCATATCCCTTTTTATCTGCTAAATCACAAAATGCAGCTAATGATGCCCCAAAATATAATTCAGAATAATGCTCTTTCCTTCTAATAAAATTTTCTTTATAGGGAACCGTTACCTTTTCTATAGCGCCAAAAGCAGAATTATATTCGCAAATAACAATTCTTGGTTTTATTGTTTCTATAGCTTGCCAAATCCAATAATCATTTCCGTCAATATCTACACTTAATAAACCTATATCTTCTATAGTAGTATAATTAGAAATTAAATTGTTGATATTATCTTTAGTTATAAAACTTTCAATTGCTGTTATATCATACTTCCAGTAAATAAAATCATTTTTAATAAAATCTATGTTTTTTTTACTTCCATCTATAACTAAACCAGACCAATTATTATTCATTAACAAAAACCTTGTATTTGATTCTGTATAAGTTTCCACTCCAAACTCCACAAAGATTTTATTGGGTATTTCAATTTTATTTATAATATATTGTATTACACCGTCTTCTCCTCTTTGAGAAAAAACTTGAAATTCAACTTCATCTAAACTTGCAATATTTTCTTTTTTATTATTTAAAGAAGAAAGAATTTTTCCATTTAATAGAAGTGTTTTATGCACATCATAATTCCATTTTTGATGTATTTTTTTATATAATAACTTCAGTTTATTAATCATTTATTTTCTATTATTTTGTGTTTATTAACTATGTTGTTTGAAAATAAATTTAATGTTTTCAAATAAATAATAACTAATAAAATTTCTACGCTTATTAATGTTATTAAAACACCATATAATTTAAAATAATTCATTGCTATTAACAACGCTAAAATATTTAGTACTGTAATAAAAATTGTTATTTTAATATATACTTTCTTTTTTTCTAAGCTAAAAAGCAATTGTTCCAATGGAAGTGTAATTCCTATTAGCAAAGGGATTATTAATGCTATTCGCAAATATAGGTTTAATTCATTTAATTCGTTGCGGTTTACTTTAAGGAATAGAAGAATTTTTTCAGAAAAAATAAACGCTATTGACACAAAAAATAAGAGAATAATAAAATTACTTACATTAAATTTTTTCCATAACTCGAAGCCTGCTTTAAAGCTTTTGTTCATTTCAAAAAAAACATAACTCAAAGAAAATTTAAAAAACATCTGTAAATAAGTTCTAAAAAGATTTATAACTTGTTCTACGATTTTAAACTGACCTGCTAAATAATCGCCACCAATAAACCCAACAATTAATATAGATGAGTAATTGCGTGTTGCTAGGAATAATTGTGAAACACAAAATGAAAAATCTGAAACAATATAGTTTTTAATATCTGAAAAAGAAATAGCTGTAAATTTAAACTTAAATTTATTTGCAATCCATATTAAACCAATTGTGTTTGAAAGTATTAAACCTAAACCAAGCCATAAATTTGCATATATAAAATCACTCTCTGTTTTTATAAAAAAAAATATTCCTAAAACATATATTATTTTTGATAACACATTAATTATAGTAATCCATTTAAAGTTCTCGATTCCTTGAAAAAACCATGTTGGGTTTAAAAATTGTCCTATAATTATTGATGTGCTAAAAATAAAGGCCATTTTTTCCTTATTAAAATATGGAATAAAACAAATTATTAAACCCACAAAAAATAGCACAAAAAACAATAGAAATAATTTAGAGGAAAATATAATGGTATATGTTTTTTCCAACTCAGATTTGTTATTTCTGTTAATAGAAATATCTTTAACGCCTATTATATAAGAACTATAATCTACTACAACAATAAGAATATAAGCTATTGATTGACCAATAGCAATAATTCCTAATTTATCTAACCCACAAACAGCTACCAAATAAGGAGTTATTAATAACGGACTTACGATATTGACGGCTTGTCCAAAACCATAAACACTAAAGTTTTTTATAGTTTTGTTAAAAAATATTCTTTTAAAAAATGTATACAATTTATGTAATTACTTTACATTACAAATATATAATTTAAAAATAAAATGATTAAAAAATTCATTTGGTGTTAATTCTAAAATTTTATCCAAATAATTTATTTTTTATTTTATCAATTACATTCAATTTCTCCCTCCTGTTAATATGAAAAAGGATTTATTAGAAACGCGTAATAAAAACTTTCCAAAAAGCAAACATACAAACACAGTAAATATAGGAGTTAATAAATAAATTATAAAAATTGTCGTTTGGCTTTTTCCCATTACGAAAAACAATCCTTTTTTTACAATAGTTAATATGGGTTCGTGTGCTAAAAAAATGAAAAAAGTAGCCCATGTAATTTTCTCAATTTTTGTAAAAACTATTGGAAATTTCAAAAAGAAATAATCATACAAATACCAAAAACTTACGATGCCAACAAGTATAGACACCTTAAAAGTAAATACCGATAAAACTTCTTGATTAAAATATTTAAAGCATATTGTTAAAAATAAAAGTAATAACCATAATAATCCGTTTTTAAACATTGCTGTTTTAATGTTTATTTTTAAATCGTTAATGGCAATTAACATTCCGATAGAGAAAAATAGAATTGACTCTGATTGAATAAAAAAATTGAGGTTTAAGAACCAAAAAGGTAAAATTATAACAACAAAAAAATAGTCAACTTTCGTTAGAATAAAAACAATAATAGGTGATAAAATCACTAATAAAAACAAATCTCTTAAAAACCATAGTTGGTACGGAATTGGGTTAAAAAGCAACTTATCGGCCCAGTCTGAAATTGAATATTCTGAAATGCTTTTATTTGTAAAAAAACTTTGCGTTTGCGGAATTAATTGGATAACATAATAAAAAAGTATTCCAATAAAAGACCATAGCAAAAAGGGTAATAATAGTGTTTTTATTCTTTTCTTTATCTTAAAGACTAAGTTTTGGAATGCAACATTCTTATCGTATAAAAAAAGAAAGCCAGAAATTAAAAAAAACAGTGGTACAGCTATTCTTGTTAAACCATAGGAAATAAAATTTTGAAGAAACCAATTAAATCCTTTATGTTCTATTAATGAAGCGGGTAGTCCTTTTGTGTCTAAATTATAACTGTGTAAAAACACAACCATAATCATTAACAACAGAGAAACTATTTTTAACTTTTTTGATAGATATGCTTCCAAAATAGGGGTTTAAGTAATAGAACGAAGTTAATTATTTTTCAATATTATTTAAAATAAAAAATGCTGTTTTGTAAAACAGCATTTTTTATTATTTATTTAATAAGTTTTTGTAACTCATTATAAAGTTCCATATTGGAATATGTAATTGGATCATAAGTACCTTCTTTTGTAATTTTAGGCTTTAATACAGTTGTTAAACTGTCCTTGTCCATTGTTGCTTCGTTTACAACAAAATACTTATAAAAGTCTAATCCTTTAGCTTCAATTGTCTTGTCTAAGTAAGATATTTTTAAACTATTAACAAGTATCTCTTCTTGGGCTTTATTGGTTCCAAAATCAAGTCTAAAAAAACTTGGTAATTCGTCTTGTGGTAATTTAAAAGTAATATCTTGCGGTTCTGCTTTCCCTTTGAATTCTATAAACATTGAGTTTTTTTCTTCGTAAGGAGCTTCGTCTAAATCTTTATAATACAATTGAAAACTATCATCTTGCTTAACAACAGCATTTAATGTAACTGTAAAAGCATTATCTAATTTTTCAACTGGTTGGTTTTGTTCTTGTTCTGATACTTCTTTTTTACAACCAATAAGCGTTATAAGCATAAAAAATGCTAAAAATAAATTATTTGTTTTCATTTTTTTTTTTTGCAAAACTACACATTTTTTTAATTTCTTTATAAAATGTAAAAAATAAACATACGATAAATTTTCTTTCAAAAAGAAGATAATTTTTGTTTTAAATTATCTGATTTTACTTTATAAAAGTTTTATCTGTTATAACTAATTCTTTTCGACTATTATTTAATATTAATAGGCCTATTCTGTATTCTCCATTCTTTAACTTATTAATATTTAATTTTCCCGCAAAACCACTGTTGTCATAATTAAAACCATCTTTCTTACTTTTAGTAATATCAATTCTTCGACTCATTTGAACAGGAAATTCAAACGCTTCTTCTTTACCTATTAAAACCAATTTTACCCTTGAAGAATAGGCGTCTTGACCTTTCAAATATGCCCAACCATGAATATCAACTTCATTGTTTTGAACTTGAAAAGATTCAATCCAAAAATTTATTTCTGAAGAAGTACTTATTTTAACTGTATTTAATTTAGAAATATCTATCGTCTTTAATTCGTCTGTCTTTTTTACATACAGTTTTGCCCAACAATCAATTAAGTCTATATTGTTTTCTATTATATAGTTTTCTTCTAAAAAATTTTCTGATATTTCACCTAGTTGATATGGTGAATTATGAGCATCAATGTACCAAAAATTTTCTAATTTCGTTGTGTCTGTTTTAATCTCTTCTACATAACTTTCTAATGGTTTATTAACTATTTCATATTTTACTGTGTCATTGTCTAAAAAATAACTAAAATACCAACCTAAACTTGAAACTACCTTAGTCTTATTTTTATTATTCTGAATAATAAAATTACTTCCTTCTCTAAACTGTGTTTTGGTAGGCTCTGTATAATAGCTTTTTACAATAAAAATGTCTGTTAATGAAAATAAAATAAAAATAGATAAAATAAACATTAACAATAGTTTTGATTTTATTTGATAAAAGCCATAAGAAACTATTATTAACACAACTGGTAATAATACCATAAAATACCTGTTAACAATCATAGGAACATATAAGTATGATCTTATAAGAGGAGTTATTAACGTTATTGTTATCCAAAAAATAAAAAGTATAAAACTGAATGTTTTTTTATTTTTTACTATATTTTGATAATTAATTTCTTTATCTTCTATTTTAAATATGTTCACAAAATATAAAACAAATGATATTCCTGTTAAAAAAATTAAAAATTCTGATTCTCCAAAAAACTGATTATATATTGTAGTAAATACTTGTTTTGTAGGCGCTTCAACCCAAAAAGATTGAATTTGAGAAATTTGAGCTAATATTTTAAACGAAGGAATGTGTAATAAAATTATCACAATTCCTGAAAACAAACTCAATTTGATTAAATTCCATTTGTCTTTATTATTTACTAATATAATAAAAAACAACAATGTTAAAACCTGTGAAAATAAAATAAATAATGCAAAAAAATGACCATAAATCATTAAAGCTGTAAACAATCCATAAAGAAAACTATTTTTTATGTTAGGTGTTTTTATAAATTTTACCAAAAAAAGAAACGATATTGTTGTAAATAAATATAAAAAAGTATAAGGCCGTCCGTCTTGAGAATAATAAATTCCAAAATAATTTATAGAAATTAATACTGCTGAAATTAATGCTACATTTTTATTAAAAAACTCTTTTGAAAGCAAATACGTCGAATAAATAGAAGCAATGCCGCAGATTGCTGAAAATGCTCTTAACACAAAAGATGTATAACCAAAAATTTTAAAAAGTATGTTAATAATTATAAAATATAATGGAGGCATCTGTTCTGCATTATATACTGAATTATAAACTTGTAATATTGAATGATTTGGATTAGCTTCATTCATTGTGTGAATTTCATCTAACCAAATACTTTGAAAATCAATATTATAAAATCTTAATATAGAGCCTAATATTAGTATAACAATTAACCAATAATTATTTTTAATCGTATTTAATATATTCATTTTCCAAATTATTACTATTAGTACCTTCTATAAACTCTTTATAAATTTTTGTATTTGGCACACTAATATTTTTTCTAGTACTTAATTGTAACAATAAAACTATAAGAGTTACTGAAAATAATTGTAATATAATACCCGAAATTATTAATATTAAACTCGATGCCCACCCTGGAATAGCATTATCTGTAAATAATTTTTGATACAAAATATAAAATACCGATAATAAGCATAGGGCTATTCCGTATAATGTAAATTTTAATATTCTTACAGAAAGTAAATCGAAATAAACCGAAATTGAACTTAATCCGTGTAAAACTAAATTATTAAAGTTCATTTTAGATTTTCCTTTGTAGCGTTTTCCTCTATCTAAATGTACTTTATCGTAGGGAATTTTAGCTTGTATAATTCCACCAGAATAATGATTCCATAAATTGCTTTGATGTACTACTTTGCTAAGTAATTGTTTAGGAATTATACTATAATTTCCAAAATTAATTGTTTGACCCGTTAAAAATTTAAAAATTGCCTTGTAAAAGTAATATCCTGTTTTAAAAATTAATGATTCTGTTCTTTTTTTCCGCTGAGCAAATATAATTTTTTGGTTGTTTTCTTTAATTGCTTTTTCTAACAATTCTTTAATCTGATTAGGATTATCTTCGCCGTCGCTATCCATTACTACGACATAATTATAGTTTTGTTCTTCGTTAAAAATATATTGTAACCCTATTCCTATAGCTCTTTGATGACCAACATTTGTTTTTAAATTTTTTATTTCTACGTTGGGTAAATTCAGAATAGTCTCTTTAATAGCTTCTGTAGAACCGTCATTAATGGCAATTATTTTAATGTTTGCAGCTATTTGTTTTTGAAGTGCTATTATTTTTTGTGAGAGTATTTCAAAACTTTCCCAATCGTTATAAACAGGTGTTAAACAAATTATTTTAAAATCTTCCATGTTAGAAATAAATTAAACGTCCGCTAAATAATTCTTCAACATTCACTTCTGGCGGATTGTTTTTTAAGATTACATTTCCTGTAGAAAGTAGTTGTCCTTCTATTCTTTGTATGGGTTTTACAATCATATCGTTTGAGCCTCTATGATATATCTTCATTGTTTCTACTTCTAAATTCTCGCCTTTAAATTTTCCGTCGCCAAAATAAAAATTTAATAGCATTTCTTCACAATGACCGTCAATAAAAAAATTAGTTACCGTATTACTTTCAATAACAAATTGTCCTGATGATGCTAAATTTATATAATAATTTCCTGTTGCATCGCCGTCGCCGTCGTCGCCCATTGCAAATAATCGAAGTAAACCATACTGCAATACCCCATCACTTCTTATGTCTTGTTCGGTTTTGCTGTGAATTTCTTCCAAATTAGGTGCGGTTACATACACCGTTGTTAGTCCATAATCGCGTGCAATATTACAGGTTGATTTGTCTTTTACCACTAGCATATCGCCTTGTAAACTCACTTCTATTTCATCTAGAATATTATCGCTGGTTTCTATTCTAACTTCATAATTTATGCCTTCTTTTACCACTAAGCCCACACCTGAATACACTTTAACTTTCTTAAATTCACCAACATTATAGGTTTGAGTCACTTTATTACCGTTGCCTTTAAAACAATCTTCAGATATACCACAACTTGCAGTAATCAATAAAAGTAGTATGTAAAAATATTTATTCATATTTTATTTAATCAAAAGCAATCAAAATAATATATAACAAAGTCTTTGCTCTTTTTTCTTTGCTCTATAATCTATTTTACAACCTCACTCCTACAGTTGCTTCAATGGCCTCTGCTCTACCTCCGTGTGTTTTTAATCCAACTCCAGTAAACCAATTTTTATATACATAATATTTCAAACCAATCCGTTGGTACACATCAATTTCGTAGTGAAATGGCTTATAAACATAATAACCAAATTGCGTTTCAATAGACAGTTTATTGATAAAAAGTTCATGTCCTATAAATACACCAACTCTTTTATAATCGGTATCGGCATCGGTATAACTTTTGTGATCTGTCGGAAAAGCCACAGAAGAAAACTGAATATAATCACGTAAATATCGTGAAAAAAACACGTCAGTTCCTAGTTGTAGCGCACTTTTTCTA